>CP047919.1:0-600000 GCA_010202465.1 Candidatus Saccharibacteria bacterium oral taxon 488
GTGAATAGTCAAGCTATTTGGCAGGGAGTGCTGGGTGAAATTGAGGTTTCAATTCCGCCATCGTCATTTTCGACCTGGTTTAAGTCGACCGAGCTTGACATTATATCTGCTAATGAGGTGGCCGTCCTATCACCCAACCCCTTCGTGTTGACACAGCTGGAAAAACGCTACTATCAGCGCATCGCTGACGGCTTGAAGCGAAGCGGCCTTGCGGTCTCGACGATTCATTTTCGACCCAAAAAAACAGCTGCTCGAAAGCAGCGCCTCAGCCGTGATGAACCAAATTCAGCGGCCGCCACCCAACCGATCATCAAGCAGTCTAAAAAATCAGCAACCAACCTCAACCCGCGCTATACCTTTGACAACTTCATCGTTGGCTCGAGTAATGACTTGGCGCACGCCGCCTGTCAAGCAATTGCCGCTAGTCCTGGCACCAAATATAACCCGCTTTATCTCTATGGCGGTTCGGGGCTTGGCAAGACCCATTTAATGCAGGCCGTTGGTAACGAGATTATTAAGCGCCAACCCTCCGCCCGCGTACTATATACCACCACCGAGACCTTTGTGAGTGAATTTCTCGACTCGATTCGCTTCAAGAAAAAAGGATTTTCCGATAAATATCGTAACGTCGATGTCCTGATCGTTGACGATATGCAGTTTATCGCCAATAAGGAAAAAACTCAGGACGAGTTCTTTCACACCTTTAACGACCTACACCAAAACGACAAGCAAATTATCATCAGCTCTGACAAGCCGCCCAAAAGCATCCCTACCCTGACCGACCGCCTGCGCAGTCGCTTTGAGTGGGGTATGACAATTGACGTGCAGATGCCTGATTATGAAACTCGCTGCGCTATCGTTACTGCCAAGGCTGGCCTGAGTAATATTGAATTATCCGCCGACGTTGTCGAATATCTCGCCACCAATTTCAAGACTAATATTCGCGAACTTGAAGGGGCGCTCAATCAACTCCTCGCCTACGCCGAGATGCAGAACATCACACCCGATGCCGAAACCGCCGAGGGATTACTTGGTAATATCAAGCGTTCTCGCCCGCAACATATCACCGCCAAGCAAATTATTGACAAAACCGCTCGCCACTTTGGTGTTGAGGTCAAGGATGTGTGTTCGCCAAGGCGCGATAAATACATCATGCAGCCACGCCAAATCGCCATGTACCTGCTGCGGAGCGAGCTCAAGATGAGCTTTCCAAAAATCGCCCAGGAGCTTGGCCGCAAAGACCACACTACCGCCATTCATTCGGTTGACAAAATTAGCAAGGAGATGCTCATCAGCGTCAATATTCGTGAACAAATTAACGACATCCGAGACAAGCTCTATGTGTAAAACCTGGGTAAAATGTGCGTATAACCAGCGACAAACGTGTGAACGACTATCCACTAATCTAGCTGTTATCAAATGGGCCAAGCAGCATCACGTGGATAATCGGCGTCTTATCCACGACACCATACCCAGCAAATCCACCGTCTTTTCCACCGACACAATGCTACTACCACCCCTATATGAACACAATCTTTACCCAGTTTCCACAGTACCTATTATTACTAACTACTGAATAAAAATAAGAAAGGGATTATAATAAGAATATGAAACTCACCGTCACCCAAGAAAACCTCGCCAAAGCCCTCGCTAGCGTTGGGCGCATCGCTGCTAGTCGTAACGAACTAGCGATACTGAATAATATTTTATTACGAACCGATGGTTCTCGGCTGGTCGTAGCGGCAACGAATCTGGAGATCGCCTCTACCCAGCATGTTGGCGCCAAGGTCGAGAAGCCCGGCTCGATAACTATCCCAGCCCGACTAGTGAGCGAGTTCGTCGCCAGCCTGCCAAGTAGCACGGTTGAATTGGAGGTTAAGGACGAGCATCTACACCTGACCGCAGATAAGTTCTCATCGGTTATCAATGGCGTCGTAGCAGACGAGTTTCCGGAGCTACCGACAGTGGACGAGCAGACAGCGGTGCGACTGGATATGAGTGCCGATGAGCTAAAAAAAGCAGTTTCGCAAACCATTATCGCGACGTCTAGTGATGCCACGCGGGCGGTGTTAACTGGTGTGTACTGGCACACCTATAATAGTGAGTTGTATCTAGCGGCCACGGACGGTTATCGGCTAGCGGAGAAGCGGCTGATGAAGTTTGATGGCGAAATTACAGCCATCGTACCAGCATCGACATTGCAGGAAGTGCTGCGGAGCCTCGACACCGAGACGAGTGATGTAAGTTTGTTTTTTGATGAAACGCAGGTTGGGTTTCGGACGGATCACCTAGAGATTGTGAGTCGGCTGATCGATGGCAAGTTTCCCGACTATCGTCAATTAATTCCTAAAATTGCCGAGACCGAGGTAACGATTAAGAAGGCTGATTTTCTGCGTATTACCAAGGTTGCTAGTTTATTTGCACGTGAGTCGGGCGGCGGCATTACTCTCACGGCTAGTCACGAGCAAGCGCTACTATCAATCCATTCAATCGCCTCGGAACTCGGCGAGAATACCTCTGAGGCTAGTGCCGAGGTGTCAAGCGACGGCGAAATTACGCTTAATTCTCGCTATCTGATTGAGTCGCTTGGCGTCACTGATGGCGAGACTATCACCTTCTCGTTTAGCGGCAAACTGTCGCCATGCGTTATCCGCGAGCAGACCCCTACGCCGGATTGTATGCATATTGTTATGCCGTTGAAGCGCTAGGTTAGTTGAGTGATCGACCGTCTTGAGTAATGGCAATTCGTCGATCATTATTGTAATCAATAGTGATATTGTAGGCTAATTTATCCTCAACAGTAACAGTAAATGATAGCGTATTTTTTCCTGATGATGTATCACGTACGATGTCTTTTATCGTTGTTTGTGTAGCGATACGTGATAGTTTGTGGTCATAAGAATAATCGCTCATGATTAGCTTCTCAATGTAGTCAGTGTCATTACCGGTTAGTTGGTCAGATAATGAATTGCCGTACTGATCCTTTTGGCCGCTCCAGTTGACAACTAGATGCGGGCTTCGTAGTCCACGCATTCGTGAAAAGTCATCATTACAGCCAAAATAACCGTATATTAGCTGATCGGTTGGTAGGCATGAAACGGTTGTGCCATATTGATACTGGGCATCCTCGTCAAGATTGGTTTTTTGTGACCACGTATATTCGACAAGATACGACTGCTGTAGGCTTTTAATATCAACAATGAAGTTAACGGTGTGGATGTCTTTCGCTTGATCGCGAGTCTGCTTGAACGACCCATCGCGGATAAGAATGTCTTTGATGGAGTTGTCTGGTAAATTGCCAGTGTAATTGTTACGGATAGCGGTATATAATGCGTGACGGATTGTTTCGAGGGTTTTAGTGTCGGTCGGTTTACCATTTGTATACGTTCTGAGGTTTTCAATGTGCATCTCTCCACCGAGGGGGTTGCGCAGCAGCAGTATATAGGCAATTGTAGCGATAGTAACAATGCCGATAAACCCCGAGATAATGAAAATTAGTTTTTTATTATAGTGCAACATTGCCACCACCTCCACCTGTGCTTGCTCCAACATAATTTGCTACTGCCGACATATCAACTTCTGGGTAGGCAAACTCATCTGGTAGGCGACCGAGCCATGCCTTTGTCTCGTTGATCTTACCTACGCGGATGAAACCAGATCCGCCACCCGATTGTGTACCATCACCGCGCCCCTTACCGGGACCACTACAGCTTGCTTGGCCAACGATAACAGTATCACCGTGAATGCCGAGGACGACACCAGTATGTCCATACCGTCCACCGTTCCAGCTAAATATTGCTCCAACCTTTGGTGTTTTGCCGGTTGGCACGCGCCTGTTACTCCTTAAGTATGACACAACCGCCTCTCCATTTCCGGGTGTATAGACGCCTTTTGTAGAAGTGAACTTGTTTAAAAAGAATACAGAGAACGACACACAATTCGAGCCGCCACCATTACAATTATTCCACAGGTAACCACCCATAGCCTTCTGGCTTTCATTGTTCTTATTTTCGCCGTAATTCATCATGAATTTCTTTGCCTGCTCTTCGTTGAGGCCGCCTTCGGAGATAGTGCCGCCTCCACCTCCACTATCATCACTGCAGTTAGTAGCGGCACCAGAAGCCGCTGCGGCTGCGATAGAAGGATCTGGCTCCCAGCTCATGGCTTTGTTAGCATAAGCTGCGCGAATATCGGTTCGTGGGATACCAGCACCAAAAAACTTCTTTACCATAATAGAGGTTGCCTCGTTTACGTTGCCCGAGGCCGTCATTTCGGCAAGAACGTTTTTACGTGAGGTCGGTGCAAGATTCTGGAGCTGCCACCAGACGATAGCTAGTTGCACCTCGAGGCTGGTAACATCACCCTGGACGCCAGCCTGCTGTTGCCAATAAAGAACGGCTACGCCCGGGTCCCATTGGGCGATTCCCCAGGCATCGCCCATACCAGCCGGTTTACTCGGGTTCCACGGGTGATACTTACCGCCGGCCTTGAGCGGATTTGGCTCGGAGCCTTTATTTTGACGAAGAATTGGGTTACCTTTTGACTCCTGATATAAATTACCAACGATTGCTGCTGCAACAAACTTTGGTGCACCTTTGGATATAAAATAATTAAATGCTTTCTTTAGATTATCTTCACCGACCAACTCTCCTGCGGCATCGCCCGCCCGCTGTGCGGCATTTGGTGAACAGTTTGTATCTTCAGAATTATTACTAAAAAGGATACTATTGTCTTCAAATGTCGCGCGCAGTTGGTCGGTATTTAGTTCGGCAAATACCGGTGAGCTCCCAAAAAGCAGCGAAATAATTGATATAACGATAACAACCCTTTGCAAGACTAATTTTCGTTCCATAATTTCCTCGCTCGCTCTCTCGCGTTATCCGGTAGTATGTTACCGTCAGTTGTCCGCCACGCCTCTCTGCCGGTTGAGTATGCGATGAGCTGTAAATTGCCGCGATCATCTTTCTTTAATATGACATATAATGTGCGCGATGGATTGGTGGTCGCAACATTGGCGGCAATTGCTTTCAGAAAGATCCACTCATTTTCGAAGTCAATTTTTTCGATAAATATTTGTCGCGGTGTTGTCGCAACTCGCAGGTTGGTAAAAGCAGCGGAGGCTGATTCGCGCAATATTTTTTCTGGGATTATAAGATTTTTAGTTGGTCCTGGATTTAATGGAGTGTTGTTGCGGATAACAACTAGAATAATGACGATTATCAGCGCAATCGCCGCGACGCACAGTCCGGCCATAATCATCAACGATCGCCTATCGTCACGTGGCTGCTGGGAGTAATAATTCATGCTATCTATCATAACGCTACTGGCTCCCCACTTGCGGTTCGAATGGTGACGGCGTTATCCGCGATAGTAAACTGCACGACATACGCGGCGGTGTTGTTAACAGTCACGGTGAATGATATTACCTTTTCGTCAAAAACTACATTAGTGATCGCTCCAGACACAAGGGTATCAGAGGTCGCATGTTTACTTACGTAGTGGCGAAGAATCGCTGCAACGAGTGAATTTTGGGTGTCATCATTGATGAATGCGGCCAGTGTTTTATTGGCGCTATTCTTCGTATCCCACCCGCTGAGGATCAACTGCTGTGTTGTTGGCTGGCCACTGCCGCCGGTTGGTCCCTCGTACTGTTTACCCTCTGATTGGTTGTTACTAGGCGATTGCGATGGGGTCGATTGGTTGGTGGGTGGTAGCAGCAGAATGACGACAACGACTGAGGCGGAAAGTGTGACAAATGATAACGTAGCAATAATTGCTGTTTTGTGTGCTAAAAGGAAGTCTCTCACGACGACTGCCCTCCAACTTTTTTCGGTCCAGTGATCACCCACATACCTGTTGTGCCATCATCCTCTTCATTTTTACCTTTATCTGCCTTTTCACCAAAGTGAAATTCGCTCGCCGCAAAACCAGCTTTATTTTCGGTGTTGGAGCGCTTATTCGGGTCGCCAACGAGGAACTTACCGTCAGCGGTCTTTCCGCGAATAAACATAATGTGACCACCCTGGATAAACGGTGTTTTCCCGCCAACCGATATGAGAACTAGGCCACCCTCGGACAGGCCTCTTGAGGCATTCTCGGCGCTTGGCTGTACTGTCTTAATCGTGACGCCAAATTTATCCTTAAATAGCTGGGCCTTACTTTCCCATATCCAATTCGAACCACAGCGTCCGCTACCCCTCTGGCCATCGTTTTGATAGAAAAACTCAGCCATTTTTTCTGGATCAACGGTTGTATTGCCGACAGTCGAGATGATAGCGGCCATAGAGGTTGGTGCGCAGCCACACTCACCAATATTACCAATACCGTATTTTTTATTCTTCCATGGCTCTTCTGACTGATAGTACATCTTAATTTGATCAAGATTTTCGCCGGTTTGGGAGTTTGAGGCGTTATTAGACTGGTTGCTGCCGACAAGTTCTTCGTCGTCTTCACCGTTGATGGAGTTTTGGATCTGATAATCCATTAAAAAGACGGAGATGGCGGCGAGGGTCCTGCTGTCGGCGGTGTCAATTGAGCCAAAGTCGGTATCGGCACTTGTCTTGCCATTTTCACCTTCGACAACAGGACGATAACCGCCACTGGAGAGCTTGCCGGTACTTTGCCTGGTACTAGATTCATCAAGGATGCAGCCGGCCATATTGGTTGAGTATTCTGCTGAACTAACATCGCTGCAAGACTCAATAAACGATTTTAGCGGTGTATTGTCTTTTATATATCCTTTACTGACTAACGCTTCGATGTCATCTTCTTTCTCGATATCAACACTTTCATCGATCCATCCAGCCTTCGCTAGGATCTCTCGCGCCTCCTCAACACCCATATCGTCCTGCTGTCTAGTAAAGCCCGTACACCCAGCGCCGGCAAAGTTCACTGCCGGGGTAACGTCGCGGCCATTAACCTCGGTTTTTAAACCAAAGTCTTCGGCATAACCACAGTAATTTGCCGAGTAGTTATCACTCGCATTGGCGGTGGCTCCAAATGAAAGTGCCATTGCTGGGAGGCGGATGATATTAGAGAAGATTGATGCGAATGAATTATTGTAACTACCAGACTGGAGCATCATCTGACGCAGGTTAAAGGTGAGGCTGCCGAGGAATGTGTGGCGACTAGAGGTGTCGAATGGGCTGAGTGAGGCGATATCGTATTCACGTTGTTGTCGCTCGTTAGCGAGACGAACTTGATTAAAACTAGAGAGGCCTTTTTTAGACAATACCGGCAGATGTTTTGCTGAGTTTGCTGCTGCAAAAAATGCACCAGCCGATGTTCCGAGCATATCACCAAACTCTTTACCCTTAGCATTTGCAATGTCATTATCGCCAACGATGGCTTTGAATATCGCCTGAACAGCTGCACTTGTGGCCGCTTTGGTTATTTCGCCTATAATGACAGAGGTAATCTGAGAGATTGCGAAATCACCCACTGCCTTGACAATACCGCCGATAAGTGTTGGCGCTGCTAGGGCTGTCGCTGCTGCATCGACGGCCATGGCAGAATACATAGCCTGATCGCTCATGATAACATTACAGGCACCTTTGGTAGCGTCCTTATATTGATACATTGCTTGGATAGCTGGATGGCGACGAACTTTAAGTCCGGGTGCAAATTTCTCAGATAGCGGAACTTTATTTTTATTGACGCCCATGGCAGAGAGCAGGAGTGGTGAATCAAGGGCTGACTCGGCTTTGCCGTCACTGCCTTTGTGGCGAGAGGTTAACATTGTACCAACGAATTCCATGCCGGCGGCAGTCATTGCGAAGCGCGGATCAAGGCCCGAAGCCTTTTGTTGTGATCCTGGTGAGAGAACGATATTAGCTATCGGTGGGATAAGTGCCGCCATTTGCGCTCCAGCGACACCGCCAACGATAAAGTCGGGCACATGTCCAGCGATACAGGCACCTGTTGCGAGGGTATAGGCCGAGCCAGCACGCCGCGCACGCTTCAGTTTTTTGTCGGCATGCGCCTTGGCTTTGTTGCCAGACTCTTCGATGTCTGCTTGGTTTACTTTATCGTCAGCACGATATTCTTCGGATGGGGTCTTCTTTTTTTCACCGTCAGAACCTGTTGGGCCTTGATTTTGTCGGTTATTCTTTTTGTTTTCTTCGGCCCACGTGGCCGCTCCCCCGTTTCGCTTTATGCGCTTAAATTTACTAAAGAACTTTTTGGCGAGATATTTACTTGACCAAACGCGAAATCGCATATTAAACGCACCGGATCGACCAAGGACTTTGGCGGCAAGACCGCGGTTTTCTTTGGCACTTAAAAAACCGGGCAGATCCTGGGCCTTGATATGTTTACCGTCAACGATGAACTTTTCTGGGTTACCACTGGGGTAGCCAAGCCTTTTTAGATTAAGCGGATTGCCTTTAGCATCGGCCGCTACAACGCCGTGCTTTGCGAGACGTCGTAGGCCTTTGTTCGAAATCGTGCCGGCCTTGCACTTCATCTTTTTACTGTTACAGACACCAGGCTTTGTTATCATATTCGCCAAGTTTTTTGCGAGACGCCGTTCAGAGACAACTGAACTAGAATCGTTGCCAAGGGTTAGGTTTTCCATGAGGTTGATGAGCATTGATGCCGGACCAAACACCGAAGCCAGCAGACCGCCGCCAACACCAAACATTATCATCAGACCAACAATACCGCCACGTTTTTTAGCAAGAGCAATGAGCTTGGCACCTCGACCTTTAGGCTTATTTCGCTTGGAGCCTCCCGGCTGATAAAAACCGCCGGGTAGACTCTGGTTTGCAGCACTACTCTCTCTATCTGCTACTTTTTGTGCAGCCTCGCCAGTGCTATCTTTTCGGCCTGCCTGGTAGCCGAACTGGTCATTATCAAGGCTATCATCTCGTAGACCGGCCTCTATCTGGTCGAGCGCTGCTTGCTCACCAGCATTCAGTCGCTCCGATGAATCATCATGTAGCTCAAACGGATTTGCTCGCGCATCAGCATCGGGATCGGTCGTGGTGTCAAATCGTGGCGGTTTTGTTGCTGTTGCCATATGCCTCCAATTATACTACACTGCCCCGTACCCGCCGAGCGGCGTTTCTGATGGTAGTTGGTGTCGAGAGATCGGCGAGGTGTTGATGAGTTCGTATTCGGTATCGCTGGCCTGAATCTGGATGTGAACGTGGTTTTGTCCGGCAAAGAACAACCCCTGCCCCACGGGGAAATTGGCGAGGCGTTTTTGCTCTTCCTCGGTTAGTTTGAAGACACTGGAAAGGACATCAACGGCGCTGGTTGACTGCTTGAGCAATAGCTGCATCGACGAGTTGGCGACGATGGCTCGGCCCATTTTGCTACCCATAAAGTCCTCGACGTCCTGGGTGATAGTCGTGAGGCCGAGCTGGTATTTGCGGGCGCGCTTGGCGAGAGAAAACAGGAAGTTGGCCGAGTCGTCGTAGCGCATCAGCTGCCATGCCTCATCGACGATGAGCATGCGCCGCTTTTGGTCGGTGCGTGTAATATTCCAAATGTGATTGAGGACAATATACATGGCGATCGGCCGCAGCTCGTCCTCGAGATCGCGGATATTAAAGACCACCATGGTGTTATTGATATCGATGTTTGATTGCTGACTAAAGATACCAGCGAACGTACCCGAGGTAAACTTGCGGAGCCGCTGAGCGAGGCTTGGCCCGGTGCCACCCATATGAAGCAGCGTATCGTAGAGATCGGCGATGGTCGGTGGCGTCGAGTGATGGGTCAACGGGTCAGCGGTGATGCCAACGCGAGCATAGGTGTCGATCAGCGCTTGGTCAATATCAGCCTCCTCGGCGGCCGTCAGTCCAGCGATAATCTGTCCGCCCGCTGTCGTCTGTGAGCCGCCCAACATCTGTCGCAGCAAGCCATGCAGCGTCACTAAATTCGCCCTCAGCGCATCGTCCGCCTCATCGGTATCAATTACTCGCGGCAGATCAAACGGATTGATGCGGGTGTCGCTGTTGAGGCTGAGTCGAATGTAGCTACCGCCAACGGCGTCGGACAGCTTCTGGTATTCGTTTTCTGGGTCGATGATCACGATGTCTGAACCAAGCATCATGCTGCGCAGCGCCTCCAGTTTGACGGTGAACGACTTACCGGCACCAGATTTAGCGAACACCACCATGTTGGCATTCTCGAGAGAAAAGCGATCAAAAATTACCAAGCCGTTATTATGCATATTAATACCATATAGCACACCCTTGCCATCGGTTAGATCGGCCGAGGTGAACGGAAAGCTGGTAGAAATAGCGCCAGTATTCATGTTGCGGCGAACCTGGAGCTGGTCGGTCAGCTGTGGAATAGTGCTGTTGAGGCCCTGCTCCTGCTGGGCCGAGGCAACCTTAGAGAATACCAGTTGTTGGCCAAAAATTGTCTCGATCTTGTGCTGGATAAAGTTGAGTTCATCAATGCTGTCGGCATAAACCGTAATGTAAAGGCCAAAGCGGAAGAACTTTTCCGAGCCGATCTGTAACTGATTGCGTAGTTCCTCGGCGTCCTGCAATGCTGCTTCCATCGCTGGGTCGCGCACCTTGCCCTTCTCGGAATTGATACTGAGGCTGGCCTCGAGCTGAGTCACTTTCTTGCGTAAGTTGTTGAGCACCACCTGGGTATCAACCGGGTAAATGAACATGCTGATGTCCAGCACCTCGTCGATGTTGATCACCGAACTGAGCCAACCGGTGTATAGCTCGCGCGGATAGCCGTAGACGTACATGGTGCGGCCGTACTTTGAGCCAAGGCGGAAATGGTCGGATTTGAGCTCGAGGCTGCTCGGGGCGATGAAGTCACGCAGGGTTCTCACACCGGTGAGAAAAGCCTGCTCAACCTCGGCCTGCTCGCGAGCCCGCTGTTGGGCGGCGATATCAATGGCGTCTAGCTTCTTTTTCCTAGCCATGCCGTGCTCCTCCATACCCACGTGGCGACTCGCCCTGCCCCTTGCGGACATAGGTCGTTGCTAGCTCATCGGCGCCAACGCTCAATGGTTGTTGCGGTGCCACATCAGGGTTGTATGAACTATAGAATAATTCGCCCAGCTGTTTGGTGTTAAGCTGCGAACTCTTCACGCCCATCTGAAACAGCCCGCTCATTACCGAGTCAACTCGGTTCTTAATTTCATCCTTGGCCTTTTCGTAGGCGGTCTGCTCGATCTTGGTGACGACATTGTCTTTCTTGCCGCCAAAAAAGCTATCGAACAGACCCTTGGCCTGCTGTTTGATAACTTGCATGTCGCCGCTCTGATAATACGGCACCACGATATAAAAATCCTTGTCCATAATATTGGCCTCTTGGGCGAGGACATCGATGAAGTTGATGTAGTCATCCATCAGCACGTTCAGGAGCATATTGTCTTGGTTGCGGCGAATGTCAATCAGCCGGTCAATATACGGCCCGATGTCAACGCGCCGTGAGCGAATGAGCACTTGAACCGGAAAATATAACGAGTTAAGGAAGTTTTGGTAGCTAAATTCAATTCCCTCGCGCTCGCGGCCACTCATCAGATCGAAGTTGATTGACTGACATTGAACAATCGCCCGAAAGCTGCCGTCATTCATGATGATCATGTTCTCGCGCATCTCAGAAAATAGCAACGTATTCTGGGCGCTGGTCGGGCCTTTTTGTTGAGGTTTTGCCTGGCCAGTCGGCTGCTTGGCGGGTTGTTGCGGGGTTTGCTGTGGCTGGTTGGCCTCGGGTGTGGACGGTGGGTTGGGGGCTGGTTGCGCTGTCGGCTGTGCGCTTGGCATCGGCTGTGGCTGGGCTGGCGCCTGCGGTAATTGCTGTGGCAGCGGGCTGAACTGATCAGGGTACTGAGCGTACGGTGAGGTTGGTTCTGCGGAGACTGAGTCAGGCCCAGAGGCAATAACCCCCGGCATAGTTGGCGGATTTGACGGTGCACCAAACGGTGGTGCAGCGGCTGCATTTGGTGGATAGTGATATGGTTGCTGTTGCTGATCTGGTTGCATAGACATCCCACCTAGTGAAGCGAAATCACGACTTCCTTATCATGTTCTTTTTGGATGCGACCGGCCTCTCGTTGGAGCGAGGCGACCGACAGATCGCTGTGATTACGCGCTAAGTCCATTATAGCAGGCGAGACGGGTGCTGTGCTAGGGGGCGATGCCTGGTCGGTGCGGGCCGTCGCGGTCGTCTGCTCGCTGATGGGTGTGATAATAGACTGCTGCATGGTTGGATAGGGGTTGAAGGTCGAGGGTTGCGGCGAGGGGGCTTGATCGTCTCGGCTGTCTTGGGTAGTCGGGGTGGCTTGGGCCCGCTGCATTTGCTGGACAATTTCATCATGGCGTCTTTCGTCGGCTCGCTCAATGAGTGTTTCAAAGGCGCGGGCTGTCTTGCTGCTTGGGTCGAGCGGGTCTTGGGCGGTTTGGGCCTCGTTGTACCAATCCGCCTGCATTGAGCTGTTCATCACCGAGCTATTTGGATTATCGACGCCGCGCACCGACCAACCGTGCGTGTCCACCAGCGTCGCCAGATACGACAGCCGGCGATTGACCTCGGCCTGGTCATACCCCTTGCCGTATTGCTTTTCCTCAACCCGCGGGGCGATCACCTCGACCATTCGCTCAATGCCATCGGCTCGCCACAGTCGCTGCTTGGGCTTGAGGATGAACGAAATAACCGCTGCGAGGTACACCTCCATCGGCTGATCCTTGCGCAGCGGCAAGGCTAATGCTCCGAAAAACAGTGCAACCGGCACCGGGATAATCGCCAGTGGCGGCAGCACCGAGAACAGTCCCCACGCCAGCGCAATCATGCCGATCGCGACGATCAAGAAAATAAACTGCTTGAAACTAAACGGCCCGAGCAGCTTGTCTTCAGCTTCCACATCTTGGGGAACTTTGTAGACAGCCATTGGGTACTATTATAGCAGATTTTGAATGCCTTTGAGGGCGTCTTCTTGCTCACCGCTATATCGCCCCGCGTAGTTTCGATGGGTGAGGAGGGTGGTAATATTCTTGTTAAGCTTTTTCTTTGCCTCAGGGGTTAACTGTGCAGCAATATTGTACTTTTGCATCATATCAAGTGTATCCTCGAGGAATACCGCATCGCTTGCCAGGGCCTTATCAGCACTTAACTTACCCTTCTCAAAGGCCTTTATCATATTGCGCACCTTGAAGGCGTCACCAGTATCCTTGATGGCATTGGCTTGTATATCAACACACTCTGATCCACCCAGCCACCATGGTCGTGCACTATTATTTTTCAATGCAACACCAAGTTCTTGGGCGAGGTCGTCTGTCAAATTGTTCATCTGCACCTTGCTGAGCATATCGAGTAGCGGTTTAGCACCACGACTGCTTGCGATCTTGCGACCGGCCGCATTCCTGATGTCGTCGGTTGCTGGGATATTGCCAACAGCATTGCCACCGATGAGACTTACTGTGTCGGCATCGCTCACGTTGCTGCCGTTGAGAATAGCGGTGGCATTCTTGACCGATTCTTCATAGGCGGCACTCACCGTTTGAGCGGCAGCAGCGGCGGCGCGTCGCGACCCAAGATCATCACTCATACCTGGAATTGATGCATAGTAAGCGTCCTCGATACCACCAGCAGCTGATCGAAGTGCTGCGCCGGTATCATCATCACGCATGGCACGAGCGAACTGATCGTTGAGGACACGATCGATGCCGCTCTTGCGTAGGCCCTGGACCGCTAGAGTTTGATGGGAATCGCGCGCTCGTTGTATGGCTTCTTGGACTGCGGTGTTATCGGCAACATTTTCTGGCAATTCTCCGTGTCCAGTTTGAAGCGCCGTAAAGCGATTGTCGAGCACCTGTTTCTCAGCATCAACCATCTGACGAATGGACCGTGATTGGAAATCCTGAATGATAGCCGCCTGGTTGGTGCTTTGATGTGCGTTCCATGCCGACTGCAGCTTCCCTTCGACAATATTTTTATCTTCTCCAACAGAGCGCCTGAACTGATCAATCTTAGCATAGGAATCAGTCCCCTTTCGTATAACATCAGATTGATCTTGCAACTCTTTGAGCCTATCCTTACGATTTTGTGATGACTGTGCCAGCCTGCGTCGCCATGCCGTTGGGGTAAATTTGCTGTCTGGACGTTTGTTGAGTTTTTTGTGTTTCGTAATCTCGCTTTGCTCTTTTGCCCAGTTCTTAGATCGGTCGAATAGGCCCTTGCTGCGATCATTAACGAGGCCGGTGAATTTGCCGAGGAGTCCGCCGCCCAACTTGATCATTAACGGTGTTAGGGCGAGTGGCGCGATCTGGACCGCCATACCGAGGATATACATCACTGCCCCGTTCGGTCCTGCGGCGTTTTGCATAATGACTGAGCCTGCGAGCTGCGCTCCACCGAAGGCCGCCGCAAACCCCGGGAAGAATATCAGCATCGTCAAGAAGACATCTTTCCACTTATCAAACCACTTCTCCGTACCCGGTAACAAATAAGCCACAAAAGCCAGCGGTGAAATGATGATCAAAATAACGATCAACGCCTGACGGGCGGCCATAATGATAACAACGAGAAGAATAACGAGTCCAATGCCGCACAAAAGCGGCACAATAAAAGGAAGCAGCTCGGCCCGCATGACGATTCCCGCAGCCAGTGCCGCACCGCCGGCAGCACCTCCCAAAATCTGGAAGGTGACCTCTTGCCAGGTCATGGGTTCAGATGCTGGTGCAGATCCGCCCAGGGTGGCGACTGTGTTACGAATATTCATGAACATGTCTTGGAGTGCACTTCCGGCGATGTTTGACAGGTCGAGGAGTATGGCGCAGACGTGGAACGACAAATTGACTAGTACCGCCGCGACAATTAAGCGAGGCAACATCTTTTTGATGCCATAATTGGAGATGCCCATAGAAGTAACTTGTGAATAAATAATGACTATGAACATAATGATAAAGATACCGTTGGCAATGTTGCGAACGATATTCCAAGCCAGAAAGATTCCACTGGTCTGATTACCCGTCTGAAGCGGTGGCACCACGAGGAAGCTTTTAAGCACCCCAAACATCCAGTCGATGGAGCTAGCTAACCACGCCGAAACAGGACAAAGGATCCAGCCGATGCCGCCAGCAACTTCACACGAAGACGCAGAGTTTTGGCTCGGAGGGTCAATTGATAGTGTGGTCGATTCTTTCTTTGTGTAGGTGTTTGGCGCAGTATACGTGAATGTCGTTAGGGACACCGAGGTCATTGATCCGAGGTCGCCTGTTGACGGAAAGTGAATGACGCGGACGTCTTGGTTATTGGTCACAGTTTTCTTGGACATGTAGACCACTTGGTCAGGCCCTAAGTTAAGGGCCTTTAGTTTGTCGACGTCGGAAACTCGCTCAAAGGTTTCGTTGTCGTAGGATATTTTGCTACTATCCCATTTCGCGTCCGCCGCCAACGCCTGGCCTGAGGTTACGACCGTACTCAAAAAAACACTGACTAGGAGGCCCACCGCCAGCAATATAAACCACTGCAACCATCGCATTGACGATCGCCCTTGTGAACGTAACCACTCCATTACCGACAATGGTAGCATTTTTACAGAGAAAAGTCAATAGTTTTTAGCTGGCGGTAGGTGGATTATTGTTTCGATTATCGCGGTTATTTTGATTATTTGGCGGTGCTGAAGGCGGGGATTGCGGTGGGGCTGGCCCTCTGCCCGTTCCGGCAACGAATGTTCTCCCCGTTGGGGTGTCTGACGGGACTGCCTCGGTGATATTGTTAATTTCTACCGTAGAATTAATCGCATTTTTGACATCATCTGCTGTTACGCCACTCATATCATGTGGCACTCGTAGCTCCTGAGGTTCGGCTACTCTATCGCTGTTTCGTATATTTTCAAGCTCTTTGCGCGCACTACCCGATATCGAGGTATTAATACGTTTATTGTCAAGCACTGAGGCTGCCCTCTCGGCGGAAACACCGACCATTTTCTGGCCACTTTTGGTGAATTCAGTTTCACCAGCAACCTTAATGGCACTGGATGTCTGTCGCGCCAATTTTTCATCACTTAATCCGCTGACTCCCTTGGCGGTCAGTTCGGCCATTTGTTGCTGGCTAAAGCTGACCGAGGTTGCCCCGTTCTGTTCCATTTGGTCAATGGCCGTTCTACCCATTTCAAACAGGCCGGCATGGTCATCTTTCATTCTGGTGAGGGTTTCCGCCATGCGGCGGTTGCTGATAGTTCCACCACCCTGGAGATACTCGTACATTTGTTCGGCACCGTGCTTACCAGTTGACTCTAATTTTTTAAAGGCAATGTGTTTAAGTATCTCATTGTCTCCGGCGCCCCTCAGTGCAGCGGCTGCATCGCCGTTGTACCGATAATCAAGCATACGCTCTGCTGTCTTGCGCTCTTCGTCGTCCACGGCATCTTGACCCTCGGCAGCACTGCGAATACCATAATCTCCTCCGAGGAAGCGGTTATTTGCTAAAGCGCTCTCGTTAAATCTTTTGCTAAGCCGAGACTTTCGATTTCTCCAGAGTCTATCTAGGGCTCCGGTGCCCTCCCATGCCCCGGCCCGCATGAGGGCCTTGCGGCGCTGTCGTCGCTGCTTGCGGAATTTTTGCATCTCGCCAAGCCGTGAACTATCATACCTATCTTTTGCCCAGTTTTTGGCGCTGCCACCGAGGCCACCGAGGCGACCACCGGCGTTGTTGATGTGCTGGCCGATCGCCCCAGCGACATCAATGGCTTTTTTGAGAACGCTCCACACGGCGATGAGCGGCAGAACTTTGATCAGCTCACCAACGATTTGCATGACCGTATTATCAGCATCTGTAGCTCCCGCTTTAACAATTGATCCCGCCAAGATACCACCACCGAATAGCAACCCAACGATTGGAAAGACCATGAGTAGCCCCACAAAGGTTGAGCGCCATTTACTAAAGAATTTTTCGGTGTTTGGTAGCAAGAAGGCAACAAAAGCCAGCGGTGAGATAACGATAAGGATGACGATGAGAGCCTTGCGGGCGATCAACAGGGCGGCGATAGTCACCATTACGACCAGTCCGGAAACAAGTGCTCCGATTAGAACCGCAAGAGCGAGAACTGCGGCCGTAGCCCCAGCGAGGACGGTTAATGCTATGCCTCCCCAGGTTTCGCCTCCTTGTCCTGACTTTAGGACACTATTAGCAGCACTAATACCGTCACCGATACCACCCAGACCTGCTCGTAGGCCGTAGCCAAGGATATTAGATAAGTCAACGGCAATTTGACAGATGTAAATTGATAAGTTCACCAAGATTGCGGCGATGATGAGCCGTGGCAGCATCTTTTTGATGCCGTAGTTTGAGATGCCAAAGCCAGTGAGCTGTGAGATGATGATTGCTAAGAACATAATGATAAACGCACCATTGGCAATGTTGCGCATGATCCCCCAGGCTGCCTGTACCTCACCTCCAGAAGCAAGGCCCGGCTCAATCTTTAGGAAGTTGTCGGCGATCATGGCGAAAGCCGCGTCTGCTATACGTGCCATAAAATTAATCACCGGGCAGACGAGCCAGCCGAGTTCCTTAACGGCGCAGTCGGGTCTGTCGTCATTACCATTATCGCTTTGACCGGATGGGGTGTCGGCGGTTATATTAGAGAGAGAGCTTTTTATGTCGTCTTCAGAATACCCTGATTGTTTTTTCAGACAATCAACATATTCACTAGAGTTTGCCACGTTGCCATTCGACGGCATCTTATCCTTACAAGCGTTCATCCAGCTGTCAACTTGTTGTTTACATATTTGCTCCGCTGGCCCTCCGACGCCTCCGCCGTTTTTCTCGATACATTTTTTTAGGAGAGCGTCATAAACGGCCTTGCGGGTATTATCGGCGGCTTCGGTTTTTGCTGATTTTGCGGCTGCTTCAGCGTTGTCTGATGCCCACTGTGCAATCTCCGCACATGACATCTCTGTTTTTGTACCACCAGAAGGACCATAAGGCGAGTCAGCTCCATGAAACATACGAACCCTTTTACCTGCATCCGGGAGATAAAAATATCCATAAGCTGCCGTACTGTCAGTTAAAGCAACCGCTGTTTTTTTATTGCGCTGATCGGCCTTTATGTCATTACTTGCGGCGTCATCCCCGCTATCATATCCTCGCCACTCGGCCTTACAACCAGCGTTTTGGGCCGACAAGAGTGCCGCCATCGCCGTGGAATAATTAACCAATGCCGAGTCGAACTTTAGGCTTTTACCAGCCTTTTTTTCAAGAACCTGAATTGCGTACGTGCCCCTGTCCCTTGGTATATTCCACCTACCACCGCTGTACTCACCCTTGGTAATATTGCTAATACAGTCAAGGCCGGCGTTATCTCGCCACTCACCCTTTAGCGCGCAGAACATGTCGGTAAAAGAACTGTAGCCAAATGTGTCTCGTGTGGCGGACACTAGTTCTTTACAGCTAAACTGCCCATCGTCACCGTCGGCAACTGGACCGACGGTAGTAATAGTGGTGAAGCTGCCGCCCCAATCACCGCTGGCAATTCTTGCTGGGGTGAGTCCACTATCAAATCCTTGACGATGACTAATACAGTTGCTCATAGCCAACGCGAGAGAGCGCTGTTTGACTTGAGTGAGGTATGGTGAATAATCAAGGCGCGCCCGAGCTGCACTAGCGGTCGGCGACAGCGCAAAAAACGTCATGAGCATCGGAACGACTAATAGTGCGGCAAGTCCGATTAGAATGGGGCGAATACGTTTATGCGGGGTTTTCTTTTGCGCAAGCATTATGTGTAGTATAGTATCATGCTTATGCTATAATTTCAAAAGAGAAGCCCCGAATGACCTCTCTTTTGAAATGTTATTTATTGTGGTGATGCGGCCATGTCTCTTAATCAATCAAGAGTAGACTTAAGATCGCTAACCTCGTTATCAACGATTCGCCACAATCCATTGTCTATTACAACCCTCCAGGCCATACCAAGAATTGTGCCGGTGGTTTCTGCTTCGGTAAAAATCTGGAGCCCTTCTGTTGGTAGTGCTTCGCCAGTCTTTGTATCCACAACGGGTTTGGCACTACAAAACCTTGGCTTAAGAATCGGAAACATATTTGAGCCGGGCACTTTATGTTTGTAGCCCAATTTTTCTTTCTCGTCTTTAGCCGCTAGAAGCGTCGCTATGGCCTTTTTGCCGTCGTACTCTGGGCCTGGTATCTTTCCATTGCGCAACATATCGTTCAGGACGGATATTCTTAACTCGGGATTGCCATAGATTGCCGCGGATGCTACATATCTTGCAAAGTTAGGGTCCCACGGGCCAACATCAAAAGCCGCGACCACAGGAAGAAATAGCTTGCCCGCGACTTCTTCGGGGGAATCTGTTGGTGATGCGGGTTTTCCGTAAAATTCACCAGGTTTAATCCCCGTTGATGGATTATATAAACTATTGTTTGGGTTATGTATGATTCCCCACGCCTCTGCAAGAAGAAGTTCTTCCCTACACGGTGACAAGCGCCCTTCGTTCGTAAGTCCAGCAAACTCTTTGGGGGTCATGTTTGCATACTTTTCTCTAACCTGCTTATATCTTTTTTCAGCCAAGTCTTTTGGATCAATAGTCTCAGACGGTGATGGTGAGGCGGATGGTGACTCTGATGGTGAGGCGCTCTGTGTAGAGTAATCTGGGGGAACGGCTATTCGATCTCCTTTACCACAACCGGCAAGCAGCATAGCTGCTCCAGCTGCTCCGCCAACCAGTCCGGCCAACACTCCGCGACGAGATAAGTCTTTTGTTTCTAATGAACTACTTGGGTCATAGCTTTCACATGAACGTGCCATAACGCTTGGAGTCCTTTCTCTGGCCGGTGGCCAGTCATAGAGTAGTTTTAATCCACCTCAGAGTAGATAAGTTAAACTCTGAATAGTATCATTGTAACACATTCTGTAAATTTAGCAATACCCTAACGGCAATAAAGTAAATAAAAACAGCCCTTGCTCTACAAAGATGGGCTGCTCGGGTAGTAACATTCTCATTCTGGCGCGCCCGACCGGATTCGAACCGGCGATCTCCTCCGTGACAGGGAGGCGTGATAGGCCAACTTCACTACGGGCGCATAACTTTCCGTATGATAGCAAACTTTTATGGCTTTTTCAAGAAATCGTTTGCATTTTTCCTGCCACTATTTTACAATTTAGGGTAAGAGATCCGTTATGACAAAAAGAAATATTTTCATCACCGCTATCTTTCTCGCAACCATTATCTGCGGCGTCGTGCTGTCTGGTATGCCTGCGTTCGCTGATACTGAATGCGGCGGCGCAAAGACCTCGATCATTAATTGTAGCGGTGCGACTGGTGATGCTGCTATTCTCGGTATCATCAAAATGGTTATCCAGATCATGACTGCTGGTATCGGTATCTTGGCGGTCGGTACGGTGATATATGGCGGTATTCTCTACTCTGCGTCTGGCGGTAGCCCAGACAATATCAAAAAGGCCAAAGAGCTCTGGGTCAACACCGCCATCGGCCTCATCATATTCGCGTTTTTTGTGGCTATCACTAACTTCCTGATCCCGGGAGGGGTGTTCTGATGAAGCATATTGTGATCGCGCTGGGGCTGATGATCGCAGGGTCGCTGATGTTGTCGGTGGTTCAGGCAACGCCGGCCAGCGCGGCCTGTGGCGGCAACATCTTGACGCTCAAGCCGTGGTACGACGGGCTGACCAAGTCGGATTGTAATCTCAAGGCGATCGTCGACAATAACGATAAGCGCGCCCAAAACGACCCGGGTAATTACGCCACGCTCAACGGCTTTATCTGGCGGGCGATATTGAATGTTGTCGAGGATCTGTTGCAGCTGGCGGGCTTTGTGACGGTCGGCTTTGTGATATATGGTGGCTTTTTGTACTTGACGAGCAATGGCGAACCAGGACAGATGGCCAATGGCATGAAGACGGTGATTAATGCGGCGATCGGCCTAGTGATTGCTATCGCCTCAGTGGCCCTGGTGAATGTCGTGGCTGACGGATTGGGGTTGCCACGGTCATGATGCGATTCGTAGCCGGTGTATTGGGGTCGCCAGATTCGCTGGGCATTCCGACGAACAGTGCTTCGGCGGATGCACTGGGTAACATTCTCAATACGGTGTATTTCTTTGCCGGGGCGATCGCGATTTTGATGTTGGTGCTGGCCGGTATCAATTACGCCAATTCGGGCGGCGACACTAACAAACTTACCAAGGCGAAAAACACCATTCTCGGTACCGTTATCGGCATCATTATCATTCTCTCCGCATTTCTCATAACTAACTTTGTCATTAGTGGCATGAAAGGATCGGCAATATGAAAAAACTCGTAGTCATTATCGGTGTGATAGCGGCGCTCGTTGCCCCACTAGTGGTGGCATCAAGCGTATCCGCCCAGAGCGTCGACATTTACGGCGCCTGCTCGGGCTCCAGTGGTGAAGTCTGTAAAAACCGTGGCGCGACGGTGCAACCACTGTTCAAGAACCTCATCAATGCTATCTTGCTCATCCTCGGCGCCATCTCTGTCATCATGATCATCATCGGTGGCTTTCAGTATGTAACTTCGGCCGGCGACTCTAACAAGGTCAAAACCGCCAAGTCGACTATTATGTACGCGGTGATCGGTGTCGCCGTCGCGCTTCTATCGTATGCTATCGTTGACTTTGTGTTTGGCAAAATATAAGAAAAATAAGGAGAAATGTATGAAACGATATAGAAAAACCCTCGTAGCCGCCGTCTTGTCATTAGCGGTTGCTGTCGCGGCCGTCGTCATGCCGATCGCCCTGCCGTCCGCGTCGGCCCAATTTAAGAGCGGTTTGGATGCAGCTCGAACACAGGAGATGAGCACGAAGCCTATCGGTACAACCATTGGCGAGGTGGTTAATATCTTTCTCTACTTCGTCGGTGCGGTGGCGGTTATCGTTGTGATCTGGGGCGGTTTTCAGTACATTACCTCGTCAGGCGATAGCCAGAAAGCGACCACTGCTAAAAACACCATCATGTACGCGGTGATCGGTATCGTTGTGGTGGTCATGTCGTATGCCATCGTTAACTGGGTCTTTGGCTTGTTTAAGTAGCTAAATGATGATAGAATAACAGCTGAAACCATATCAAATAATAAACGAGGAATAAAGAATGAACAAGTTAAAACTCATTGTTGTCGGCGTTGTGGCCACTCTGGCATTGGCATTTGCAACGGTCCCAGTAGCTCATGCAGACTACAACCTGGATAAGGGTATCAGTGACTCAAAGGGTGACCGGGTTGCCGAGAAGGTCGATGATCCACAGCAACTGGTCAAGGGTATCGTCAACGGTATTCTCTACTTCGTCGGTATCTTGTCAGTGATTATGTTGATCTGGGGCGGTATCCTTTACACGACTTCATCTGGTGACTCGAATAAGGTGACTACTGCCAAAAACACCATCATGTACGCGGTGATTGGTCTGGTGGTGGCGATCTTTGCCTATGCGATCGTTAATTTTGTTCTCACAACGTCGCGCGGTGTAAGTTCATAAGACCGTGTGCCTGTCTACAATAAATTCACCCTCGTTTATGGCGAGGGTGTTTTATTTTGGTTGTCCGGCGGCGCCAAATACAACGACTACGATACTAATGGGTGTGGCGAAGGACTACAAGACTTGGATTTTCTTGGCACGTTCTTGCTTAATTTTCTCAAAAGTGATGGTGAGCACGCCGTCTTTGAGTTCGGCCTTGACGCCTTCTTCGTTGACTGCGACGGGTAGCGCCAGGGTGCGGCTAAACTCGCCCCAGTAGCATTCTTGGATATGCCAGTTCTTGACATCGGTCTCATCACCACTTGATAGGGTGCCGCTGATCGTGAGGATGCCGTCTGAGATACTAACGTCTAGGTCGTTACGATCAACACCAGCCGTCCGGGCTTTGATAATAAGTTCGGTTTCTGATTCAAATACATCGACCGCTAGCTGCCCCATCAAATCATCGGCCTCATCCTCCCAGTCATCCTCAGGAGTGGGCGCTGCGGTAGCCGGTGCTGCTGCGGGTGCGGCTGGTTGCGGCGCGTCATTAGCCAGATCATCATTCAAGAAAGCTGCGGTTAGCTCATCTTCGATTAACAAATCGTCGTTTCTGCGTGCCATGTTTCCTCCGCCTTTATAGGCTGATTGACAATATCATCTATTAGTATAACGGTTATGTGCGCTATAATCAAGAGTGAAAGGCGAAAAAGCGAAAAATGCCTATTGATACGTTATTATCATATATCGCGCCGCATTATTGTTATGGTTGCGATGCGACTGGCTCGCTTTTGTGTCGGTCGTGTCTTGAAGCGGAGAAGCAGCATCATTGTCGAGTCTGCGTTATTTGTGGACAGCCGTGCGCTAATGGTAATGCGTGTCGGCGACATGCCCTGCCCTACGAGGCGCTCGACTGCGTGCTGTGGCGGCGAGGTGCGGTGGCGCGGCTGATTGATGATTATAAGTTTCACCGCGTGCGTGCCGCCAGTGGGGTGTTGGCTAGGATCCTAGACGAATTGCTCCCAGAATACGACGCCTCGACGGTGGTTGTACCGGTGCCGACTGCCCCTGCCAATATTCGTAAGCGCGGCTATGATCACATATTGCTGATCGCTCAGCAATTTGCCCGGCGGCGGGGACTGAGGGTCGAGCGACCCTTGGTCAGACAGACGAATGTGACGCAGCATTATGCTCGCTCGGCGGCTGAGCGTCGAAAGCAGGCGCAGCAGTTTTTCCGCATGCGCAGTGCTCGGGCCGATGTTCCCTATCTGATTTTGGATGATATTTTCACCACTGGCTCAACGATTACAGCGGCAGCCCAAACGCTACGAGCGGCTGGTGCGCGGGACATTCGCGTGGGGATTATTGCTCGCCAGGGGAACAATAAAAAGGCTACTGTAAAAACGCCGCCACATCCTAGTCGTGATGATACGAACCGCCCCGAGCGATCTCTTGGGTGCGGTACAGCTGCTCGGCGAGCATGAGCCGTACCAACTGGTGTGGAAACACCAGGCGTGATAGCGACCAAACGATGTCGGCTCGCCGGTGAAGCGTCTCGGTAACGCCATAGGCCCCGCCAATGATAATGACGATGTGCTGATCGGTGTGATCAAGAATGAGCCGCGATAGTTCTGGCGAGTTCAGGTTGCGACCGCGCTCGTCGAGGAGGATGACGAAGTCGTGCGGCTTGAGGCGAGACATCAGGCGCTCTGACTCATCCTGGCGCGCTCTGTCGCCGATTTGGCCGGAATGTGGGATGATGATCATTTCTGCGGCGAATGGCGCTCTGAGGCGCTCTAAAAAGCGCTTAATGCCTGGTTCCACCCAGGGCTCGTGCCGCTTGCCGATGGTGAGAATAGTGATTTTCATGTGTGGGTCTTCGGTGGGGTGTTATTATTGTGCAGGATAGCTTCGGCAGTCGCTTTGGCGATTTGGTGGTGGACATGGGCGGTCGGATGGCCCACGTCGTCACCCGCGGCTACCACACCAAGACCAAACGTGGCGCAAGTATCGACGTCCTTTGGCGGCTCGACCAGGGTGATCCGCGGTTCATGCATACTGGCCACAACGTCGCGGATAGCTTGATTGACCGTCTCGATAAAGCTGGCGACAAAGTGATCGGTGTCGTTATTGATAATCGTTGGACAGATGTTGCGTGGCTGGATGGGCGTGGTATAGAGGTTGATGTATAGCTGGGCGTTGGGGGCATGTTCAAGAATGGCGCGGTAGGCTTGCTCGAGCGATTGACGATATTCGTCCGAGTACAGTCGGCGAAAGACATCGATATACATCTCGCTGCGCGTATCACACTGTTCGTGCAGGCAGGCGTCGAACACCACGTTAAGGTCAATCATATTGGCGCCAAGTGTCAGTGTGACGATATCAGTTTTGGGGCTAAGGGCGTCGATTTGCGGTGGCTGGTCATCAAACTGCTGGTCAGAGATATGCTCTGGTCCGGTGCCACGACAGGCCACGAGGGTAATGTTATCTGAAGGAATGTCAAACGCTTCGAGTTGCCGCGCGTACGCTTCTGGTGAGCGCTGGCACTCTGTTGTTGTGTCGTCGTAATTCCCTAGCCCCGCCCCGCTGGCGACCGAATCACCCATGCCGACGACGTAGGTGTGCCTGGCCTGCTCGGGCGAGATGTTTGGGCGGCTGGACGCTGATAGCGCTAATGAAGCGAGGGCCGCTATCGTAGCGACCCCCCGTTTGGCCAATGTTTCTAATCTTTCTCTCATGATGTCGTGTCTGGCGGAAGGGGAGGGATTCGAACCCTCGGTACGTGTTAGCGCACGCCGGTTTTCAAGACCGGTACCTTCAACCACTCGGTCACCCTTCCAATTATTATCGTGATTGGATTCTGGCGGAGAGAGAGGGATTCGAACCCTCGATGGGTTGCCCCATACCGCTTTTCGAGAGCGGCCAGTTCAACCACTCCTGCACCTCTCCAAATAAAAATGGTACACCCGGCACGATTCGAACGTACGACCTTTGGCTCCGCAAGCCAACGCTCTATCCAGCTGAGCTACGGGTGCATACAGCCTTTCGGAAATCCGATTGGCTATAACAAAAATATAAAGAACTTTCAATGCCAGTGGCAATGAACTTTTGTATTCTAGCACACCTGTTAGCTCGGGGCAAGCTATAGCCTGATGATCCGAATGAGCTTCTCCAGCGCATCCGGCGCGATTTCTTGCATCGGCAGTCGTGCCCCCAGCATGTCAACGATGGTCTCGCCCTCGGCCTCAGAAAAATAGATGGTCAGTGCCGGTGAGAACCGCTTGACCGGCAGTAAAATTGCCGAGTGCTGATCGCCGTCTTGACTCAGCCCAAAGGCTCGAAACTCACTAAAATCATACAAACGGTCGGCGACGTAAACACCCTTGGGGCTGATGGCGTAATTGACCATCACTGATGGCTTGGATCGAAGTAGTACGAGCGCCACCGCCATAATCGGCAGCAAAATCGCGAATGTCCAGCTATTAAAAACAAAGATCGCCAGCGCCATCAGGGCAAGCACTACGAAACCAACAGCAATATACCAGCCAGTCGTGCGGTGGGCCTGCACGCCCTCAGGAGCTTGCCAGGCGATGGGCTGCGATAAGTCAGTTATCGGCTGGGCCGCGTCTTGTTGGGTGTTTTCGGTGTCGGTTGCGTGTGGCTGCTCTTTCATATGTCTAGTATACCACGAGCGGTATGATCTGCTATACGTCGGTAGAATTACCGCCAAGACCAATTACGGTATTGAGGACAAATTGAATGATGGCGTAAGCAAATAGGGCGACGAGCAGACCAATGACGGCATAGAGAATGGTGTTCTTTGCCGAGGTGACGGCGTCTTTGTTGCCACTGGAAACAACATAGCGAAACCCGCCAAAGATTAACATAACTACGGCAAGAATACCAATGAAATAGAGCATGATGTTGATAATCTTTCTCACCAGCGAACTATCACCGTTGGTTAGGTTGGTTGGTACGCCGTCACCGCGCGCATCATTGATGCCGCGAGTCACACCACCCTCGCCGAGTGCGAATACCGGAGTGCTCAAAACTACCGTGCCGACACCGATGGTCAGCATGATGCTAACGATACCTGCGAAAAACCTCTTCATGCGCGTTATTATCCTCTCTCTTAGGTTTATTGTCAAGTTTTGCGGCCCGCCTGCTAGCCGCGGGGCTAGCCAGACCATTGCTTCTATGATACACTATTTTTGGCTCATGGAGGAGTACCCAAGTGGCTGAAGGGGACGGTTTGCTAAATCGTTAGTACGGGGAGACCTGTAGCGGGAGTTCGAATCTCCCCTCCTCCGCCAGAGTTATGCCGCTCCCGTCTCGGTTTATCCGGGACTTATTTTATTGTTTTGTTTAGTACGCGGAGTGGGTATCGAATAGAATTTTGGGCCGACGGCACCATCTAAATCAGGAAATATTATTGACAAATTAAAAACCTTATGCTATTATCCTAACATTGCTATGGCCAGATCCATAGAGATAAACATAAAAAGAATATGAAATATTTATCACACATTATTACTACTACCACGATGGCACTGGGCCTGTCGACCAGCCTCGGCGTGTTTCTACACGATACGAATATCGATAAAGCGATTGTTTCTGCTTGGCAACTCATGAGTGATGCGCGCCAGGTTGATGACGACCATCACAGCAAGCCGCATTCCTCACCGCACACTCACTCTGACCATCATGATTTTTCAGGGGTGCTAAAGGACGGACAAACTCATCCGCGGACGACGCCGCGCAGCGCTGATCGCAAACACCTACACACCAAGCTTGTCAGTCGTGGTGGCGATGGTGACATTGATGGGCATCGACTGATAGTCGATCCGATTAGCGTGAACTGATGACTTCGAGCTCGCCGATGAAGCGCTGGATGAGCTTTTCTTGCTCGGCCAGCTGCTGGCGAGTTTCCTCGACGAGATGGGCTGGCGCCTTTTCAACATAAGTTGGATTATCCAGCCGTGCTTGGAGGCTTGACAGGGTTCGCCGCGCTTCACTTAGCCGCACTTCCAGATCGGTCTGGTGCTGATAGAGTGTCTCCTCGTCAATATCCAACCACGCTTCCCTGTTTGCCGCCGCCAACCTAAGGCCTCGCGGTTGATCGGTGTGTGCAATTGACTCCAGGCGCATGAGGTGTTTGATGGTGTCTTGATTATCGGCGATGAGGCTGTCATTACCGTATAACAAGCGGTATTTCTTATTGCCCGGCAGTTCGGCGATTACCCAGCGGCCTTCCGCGACCAGCGTCTTCAGCTGTTCAAACTGCTCGGCGGCGATAGGATCAAACTTTTCTGGGGTTGGCCAGTGGTCGCGCATTAAAATGCCATCGGTGTAATTAAGCGTCTGCCAAATCGTCTCAGTGACAAATGGCGCGAACGGATGAGCGATTTTCAGGCTGGTCGCTAGCGCCCATGACAGCAATGGGCGATTGATAGCGGTTTTTGACGATTCGATGTACCAATCAGCCAGATCATCCCAAATAGCGTGATAGACCGTATCCGCGGCTTCAGAAAAGCGGTACTGCTCCAGGCGGACGGCAACGTTATTGGCAGCGTCGTTCAGCTGGCGGATAATCCAGTGGTCGGCCGGCGTCTGCGGCTCCAAGTCAACGATTTGGTGCTCATCGCCAATTTGCGCCTCGACGAAACGAGCGATATTCCACAGCTTATTACAGAAATTACGAGCAGCGATGACCGCGCCCTTGTTGAAGGCTTGATGCTGAGCTGGCGCGCGGCCAGCGATGATGCCCATGCGGGTGGCGTCTGAGCCAAATTCTGAGACTAATTCCATTGGATTGATGACATTGCCCTTGGATTTGGACATTTTTTGATTGTGCTCGTCGTTGACCATACCGTGCAGGTAAACGTCCTTGAACGGCAGTTTGCCAGTACGGTACAGACTGAGCATAATCATACGCGCCACCCATGCCCGCATAATGTCCATGCCAGTTTCCATCAGGCTGGTTGGGAAATATTTGGCTAGTTCCCACCGTTTAGATAATCGGTAACTATGTATGGCCACTGTCCAGACGAGAACCAAGTGTCAAAGGTATCTTCTTCTCTGATATATGTTGTGCCATTTACAACTATCTTTCGTTCGTCAGTGCGGATGTTGAATATCCAATCGCGCGGGTCGCTTTCATTGACAAATGCTGGAATCGGGATGCCCCACGGGATTTGCCGAGAAATATTCCAGTCTTTCAATTGCTTGAGATAAGCGATGAGTTCTTTGCGTTTGGCGGCTGGATAAAAGGTAATCTCTTCCCTCTCTAAGGCTTCAATGGCTGGCTGAGCTAGTGGCTGCATTTTAATAAACCACTGCTCCTTAACCATCGGCTCAATGACGCTGCCGCATTTGTAGCAGTGTCCGACAGCATGTTCGATGTCTGTCTCGCCGCGGCGCAGCTCTAGCGACTCCAAAGCCGCCAACACGCGAGTACGGGCTTCTGCCGGCGTCAGGCCTAGGAATTGCGGCGGTACGTTGATCATCTTGCCTTCTTGGCTGATGATTTGTTTGAGCGGCAGATGGTGGCGCTGGGCCATCTCGAAGTCGTTCGGGTCGTGTGCCGGTGTAATTTTCACTGCGCCAGTGCCATAGTCCATATCGACGTGCTCGTCGGCGATAATCGGGATTTCCTCGTCGGTGATTGGTAGTAAAATTCGTGTACCGATGAGGTGTTTGTAGCGCTCATCGTCCGGGTGGACAGCCACTGCCACGTCGCCCAGCATAGTCTCCGGCCGCGTGGTGGCAATGACGATTTCACCGATTTTATCCAGTGTCGGGTAAGCAATTTGCCACAACTTCCCTTTTTCGTTTTTATGCTCAACTTCAATGTCGGCGAAGCTGGTTTGGTGGTTGGTGCAATAATTAACGATTCGCTCACCGCGGTAAACTAGCCCGTCATCCCACAGCTTTTTGAAAGTCTCGTACACGGTGGCGATAACTTTATCGTCCAGCGTAAAGGTCAAATGCTGCCAAGAAGCGCTGACGCCCAGAGCGCGCAGCTGCAACTCCATGTTGCCGCGTTTTTCTTCAACAAATTGCCAAACCTGGTCGTACAGTTGTTCACGTGAAAAGTCGAAGCGGCTTTTTCCCTGTTTGGCTAGCTCTTTTTCATAAACCACCCAGGTCTCGAAGCCAGCATGATCTGCTCCAGGAATAAATACCGCATCATCGCCCTTCATGCGGTGATAGCGGATCATAATATCCTTCAAATTCATGTCCAGGGCATGGCCAATGTGCAAGTTACCATTGGCGTTGGGTGGTGGCATGACGATGGAGTACGGTTTGCCGACACCGGTCGGCTCTAATGCGCCGCTGGTTTCCCACATGGCGTAAATGTTTGGTTCGTAATCGTTTGGGGTGTATTGTTTGGCTAGTTGCATGAATAATTCCTACTTTTCACGTGAAAAGCGAGCATCGCTACCGTCAAGATTTTTCACGTGAAAACTCAGACAATAGGCGTAAATGATCTCTCCACGCGGTTATATTACCAAGCCAATTATACCACAGAAAAAGGGGCGGTAAAATCGCGGATAATATCTGGCTGGGGCGTTTTAACGCAGTGTTTGATAGGCGCGGTACAGCCAGTAGCGGCTGCGCTGCAATGGTAAATCCCAAGCTCCGGCAAAAGTAACGTCGCGTCCGCCAAATGAGCGTTTGAACTTGGTGAAGCCAGTCCATGGATGGTTTTTGTCGGCGCCGTCCGGGGTAATGCCGTAAAGATCGGCAGTGGTTAATCCGCGCTGCTGAGCGTCAATGATCGCCTCAGCCAGCAGGGCAGTGCCAGCGTTGAGTTTGCGGTGAGCCGGGTCTGACGAGGCGCCAGCATGGGCGTAATATAGCGTGTCGCTGCTGTGGTAAAACAGGGCAGCGGCAATGGGCTGATCGTCAAGCGCAGCGTAGTACAGTGTGGCTGCGCCGAGTGGGAAGAGGGTGGCGGCTTGCTGGCGGAAATAACTATCGGGGTGTGGTGTGATGCCGCGCTGTCGGGCGACTTGGTGGACGAATTTCAGTAAGATATCAATGTCATGCGGGTCGGTCGAGCGGTGGACAGAGACGCCTTTTTTATGATAATTGCGGTACACATTACGAACTGGCTGTGCCATATGGGCGATCAGCTGGTCTTGCGGCTGGGTCAGGTCGATGACGTGCGAGTGCTCGGGCTGGAGTTTTTGGTAGGTGACCTTTTTCCAGCCGTGAGTTTGCAGATGGGCGGTAAAGTCGAGGTTGGTTGGCTCAACGCGCAGGAAAGTAACGCGGTGTGTTTTACCAAGCTGAGCTAGGGAATCAAGGGCTGCTGCGAGCGAATGCTCGTCATTGGCAGTAGGACCGTACGGACAGTACAGGCGGGAATTGCCAGTGCTGCGCTCTAAAATAGCCAAGTATTCCCAGTCCGGGCCGCTATCGCGAAAGGTGGTGCGCCCGAGCGACTCTTGAAAGGCTTGCCAGGCGGTTGATTGTAAAAAATGTTGGTTCATGTTGTAATCCTCACAACGTTAGATTGCTGTCATTGATAAACTTGGTTGCACTTCCAGGTCGTACGGGTCGGCGGGCTTGTCGATTTGGGCGCGGAAATAACCGAGCGCGGCGATCATGGCGGCGTTGTCGGTGCAGAGCTGGATGGGCGCGTATTCGATATCGATAGGCAAGGCCTCACGCAGTTGGCGGCGTAATTCTTGATTGGCGGCGACGCCACCGGCGATGACGACGGAGGCAGGCTGGAAATTGTCGTAAACTTTCTTAGTCTTATCGACCAAGGTTTTAACGGCGGTGTACTGGAAACTGGCTGCCATATTATGCCTCAATTCGTCGGTTATTAGGGCAGGGAGCTCGTGCGATGGAAAAGTGAAGTCTTTGCCCACCTCGCGCTGAACAGCTCTCAGGACGGCCGTCTTGAGGCCGGAGAAGGAAAAATCGTATTCACCAGCAAGCTTAGCGATGGGTAAGTGAAAGGCGCGGGGATCGCCGAGTTCGGCTGCTTTGGCGATGGCAGGGCCGCCAGGGTAGGGCAAGCCAATGATTTTAGCGACCTTGTCGAACGCCTCGCCAACGGCGTCGTCCTGGGTTTGGCCGATGAGCTGGTAGTCGCCGTGATTTTGGAACAGGACCAGCTGTGAGTGGCCGCCAGAGACGATGAGGGCGAGGAGAGGGAAGGTGGGTTGATGGTGTGGCAGGATAAGACTAAGGCAAGCTGGCGACCTCTCATCGGTGCCGATGGTTTTGCGGACGGCGCTGCCGGATGCGTTCGGCGCAGAGGAGACGGTTGCCAGTTGCCGGCTAGAGGCAGGGACGTCTGTATCGGAGTACTCTTTACGGGTGGCTTCGCCAGCCCGTGGCGTTCGGCTGACGGGGCTTGACGCGCCCGTCACAGCCTCCTTAAAGATGACTGCTGAGGTTGGCTCGACAGTTTTTGACTTGTCAATAATATGGCGAGATCCTTGTTTTGTAATAAAGTTAGCATACACATGCGCCTCGACGTGATGTATTTTGTAGAGTGGTTTATTGTGAATGATGGCGAGGGTGCGGGCGGCGAGGGTACCGATGAGCAGCGAGCCGATCAGGCCGGGCGCGTAGGTGACGGCGATGGCGTCGACATCGTCCCAGGTGCAATCAGCGTCAGACAGAGCTTTTTTGATGACAGGGTTAATAACCTCTAGGTGGCTGCGGGCGGCAATTTCTGGGATAACGCCGCCGTATTCGGCATGGATGTCGATTTGGGAATTGACGACATTAGAAAGCAGGCGTTCGCCGTCTTCAACGACCGCCGCCGCTGTTTCATCGCAGCTGGACTCGATTCCCAAAATCCTCATTTGCTTTTATTATAGCAAATATAAGTGGTAAAATAGGGATATGAAAGCCACATTGGTGAAATTTGTGAGGAAGGTGCTGCCGGGCGGGATGCTGCGGCGGTTAGAAAATGGGTATCGGCGGTTGCGTGTCAAGCTGGTTAGCGCGCGGTATGGCAATCCGTCAAAGCACCTCAGGGTGATCGCGGTGACGGGGACGAATGGCAAGACGACGACATCATGCTATATCAATGAGATTTTGAAAGAAGCTCATTTCACGACCGCGATGTTTACCACAGCGGTGATCGAGGTGGCGGGCAAGCGAAAACTCAACGACCTCAACGCTACGGTGGCAAGTACGGCGCGAATGCAGCGGTTTTTCCGCGATGCCAAGCGGGCGAATGTTGACTACGTAGTGCTAGAGGTGACGAGTCATGCGCTGGATCAGCACAAGCTGGACGGCGTGCCGATCGAGGCGGCGGTGATGACGAATTTGACGCAGGATCACCTGGATTATCACAAGACGATGGAAGAGTACGCGGCGGCCAAGGGCAAGCTGTTTCAGCTGCACCCACGGTTTATCGTGCTCAATCGCGACGACGAGTGGTATGACTATTTCAATCAGTTTGTCGCCAGCGAGCAAAAGATGACGTATGGCCGAAGCGTGGAGGCTGAGGCAAAAATTACCCACGTCAAGTTGTATCGCAAGGGCACCGAGGCCGACGTCGTGCTGGATCATCAGACACACTTGGAGTTGGCGACGAATCTGCCGGGCGAGTTCAACGTGATGAATATGACGGCCGCGACGACGCTGGCGTATCTATTAGGCGTCAAGCTGGAGGATATCCAAGAGGGGGTGGCTAATGTCGAGGCCGTGCCGGGGCGGTTTGAGCGAGCGGTCGAGGGACTGGGTTATGATGTGATCGTTGATTATGCTCATACGCCGGATGCCCTGGAAAAACTGTTGGCGGCGGCCCGCGGCATCACCAAGCAGCGGGTGATCTTGGTGTTCGGGGCGTGTGGCGATCGTGATCAGGGCAAGCGGCCGATTATGGGCGAGATTGCGGCACGTGGGGCAGATCGGATTTTCCTGACTGACGAGGAGAGCTACAACGAAGATCCAGAGCAAATCCGGCAAATGTTGATGGAAGGAATTGAGCGCGGTCGCGGCGACGCGAAAACGACGGAAATTGCCGACCGACGCCAGGCGATTGAGCGAGCGCTTGGCTGTGCCAAGAAGGGCGATATGGTGCTGATCACCGGTATGGGCCACGAGCAATATCGGATCGTCAATGGTCAGCGGCTGCCGTGGAATGATGGCCAGGTGGTGCGCGAGATCGTTGGTCGGGAACGGGCGGCGTGAGGCATGCGGCTACTATTGGTAACCAGAGGGATTCCCGGCTCTGGTAAGTCGACGTTTCTCGCGGAGCAGGGGCTTGATACCTATACCTTGTCGCCGGACACGATACGATTGATGCTGGCGTCGCCGCAGCTGATGATTGACGGACAGACGATTATGCCGTCGCGTCAAGACGCAATGGTGTGGCGGTTGCTACACGAGATGCTGGAGCAGCGGATGACGCGGGGTGAGACGACGGTGGTTGATGCAACACACACGACGCCAAATTATTTCAAGACGTATGGCGAGCTGTGTCGGAAATATCGCTACCGGCTGGTGGTGATTGATTTTGCTGATGTGCCGCTGGCGGTGTGTCAAGAGCGTAACAGGGAGCGGCCGAGCCATAAGGTGGTGCCAAGTAGTGTGCTTGAACGCATGCATCGGCGGCTGCAGCAAAGTTCACTGCCGAAATGGGTGACGGTGGTGCGGACGGCTGAGGAGGTGAATCAACTACTTACTAATCAGCCGGAGAATGTTGATAGGTATCGGGCGATTCATCATATTGGCGATGTGCAGGGGTGCTATACACCACTCAAGGAATATTTCGAGCGGTATCCGCTTCGGGATGATGAACTGTATATTTTTGTCGGTGACCTGTTGGATCGCGGCACGGAGAATGATGCGGTGGTGCGATTTGTTTGTGACGAGTTGCTTGACCGACCAAACGTGCGGTTCGTCGAGGGCAATCATGAGCTATATCTCTGGCAGTGGGCGACTGACCAGCCGGTTGCGGCGCGGGTATTTAGTGAACAAACGCAGCCACAGCTGGAGGCAGCAGGCATCGATAAGCGCAAGGTAGCGCGGCTGCTACGGCGGATGGATCAATATATTTTGTATCAGTTTCGAGGCCAAACAGTCTTGGTGACACATGGCGGGCTTAGTACATTGCCGGAGCAGCTACCATTGGTGGCGACCAACCAGCTGATCCACGGTGTGGGGGCCTATGACGAGGCTGGGGCGGTGGACGATGCATTTATGGCACAGACTGACGACGCGACGTTTCAGGTTCACGGACATCGCAATAGGCAAAATTACCCCACGCGGTACAACGAACGTTGCTACAATTTGGAGGGAAAGGTTGAGTTTGGCGGCGAGCTGCGAACGGTGCGGCTGGACGAGAACGGCATGATGCCGATCGCTATTCAAAACCAACGAGCAGCAGCGCGGCTGTATCCGGAAAACGCAGCGTTCCTAAGCCAGCTGCGACAGAATCGCTACATTCGTGAATCAATTCTGCCGGGCGACATCAGCTCGTTTAATTTCAAGCCCGAGGCATTTTATCGCCAGGCATGGACGACGCAAACGATGCGGGCGCGCGGACTATTTCTCAATACGCTGACAAACGAAATCGTGATTCGGGCCTATGATAAGTTTTTTAACATTGGTGAGCGACGCGATACTGAACTAGCGGCGCTGGAGCAGACGATGGTCTTTCCGGTGCGGGCGTGGGTGAAGGAGAATGGCTTTTTGGGGTTGGTCGGGTATGATTCGGCGGCGGGTGGGCTGGTGATCGCGTCAAAGTCGACGACCGAGGGTGACTATGCGGCAGCCTTTCGGCGAGAGTTTTTGGAGCAATTTCGAGACAAACTGCCATACGTCACTGATTATCTGCGCAGTCATAATGCGTGCCTGTTGTTTGAGGTGGTGTTGCCGCGATTTGACCCACATATTATCGCCTATGAATCGAACAAGTTGGTACTGCTCGATATCGTCAAGCGGCAGGTTGCATACGAGGCGGTCGACCGGCAGGAGCGGGAGCGATTTGCGCGCGAGATCGGGGCGGACAGCAAGCGTCTGGCGGCGGAGTTTTCATCGTGGGGCGAGTTTGCGGCGTGGTTTGATCAGCTTCAAGGCATGGCGTATCAGTGGCAGGGCGAGTGGATTGAGGGTTTTGTAATTGAAGATGCTGGTGGCCATCAGGTTAAGATCAAGCTTGATTATTATACCTTTTGGCGGCAGATGCGAACAGCGCTGGCGGCACTGCAGGCTGGTCGGCAGCCATCAACGAGGCCCGATTGTCCCGATCCGGCGCTGGCGGCGCGGGTAATTGAATATATGCGGCAGCTACCCGCCGAGGAATTAGCGCGGATGGACATCATCGCGCTGCGGCGACGGCTTGAGTAGGCGAGGGGTTGGTCTATTGTTGCACGCAGAGCGGTCTGGTACAATCTTGACATAAGCATAACGGAGGGGGCGCTTATGTGGAAACGTATTATTAGTGTTATTGGGGCTACGTTGGCGGTGTGCATCGCGGTGCCGGCGACGGCTGGAGCGGCTTCTGAGTATGATGATATTATCAACAAGGTTTCAACGAAAACACTGATTCATCACATTGATAATTATTCAGGTAAAACCTGTGGAAGTCCTGATGACGATTACGCGAAGAAATGGCTGTTTGCCTTTAAGCAAAAGAGATACTATCAAGGCGACCCCAAAGATCATCAGGCAGCGGTAGAAAGTTTAGAGCGCGCTATGTCGTCGCCAAAGGGTGCGTACGCGATTGTTTATGAGCAGAATAACAAGCATAACGACACGTCAAACCCATATTTCATAAAAGTTTTTTGGACAGAGGACGGCAAAGACGACTATACGTATCGTTTTTATAAAAATCATCAAATAAGTGGAATTTATCTTACAAAAAAAGAAGGTGATCGGTCAAAGCTCTATGTCGCTACCGTTGCCAGCCCTAAGTTGATTTTAGGAGGTGGTAATGGTAGTAATTGTGCCCCTGAATACTTGTGGGGATATAAACATTCGCAGGCTTTTGTATCTGATATGAATATATCTGTAGGATCAAATAAAAAACTCTTCACGTCTACGTTTCCTGTTAACTATCCAAGTGGCTATGCAGGCCCCAAGTTTCCGGACAATCGCTCAGCGATCGGATGGTGGCCAGACTCGTCTCAATATGATGATTTTACAGACAAAATAACAGTAAAAAAATTAATAAATTACATAAATTATCACAAGAAATTTTGTGCACCATCAGACTATTCTAACAGTTGGTTTACAGCGTTTAAGTATCCCAATATTCCTGACAACCATAAGTATCATAAAAGTTATATGGCAAGTCTCGAACGGGCGATGGCGACAGGAGCGTATGCTGTTGCTTATGAACAAACTACGGTTAATGGTAAAACAGTAAACCCCTATTTCATAACGGTATTTTGGTCGGAAAATAGAAATGACTTTCATATTAAGTTTTACGGTGATGCTCCGTACAGAATTGCTACCATTACACATAAGTGGGGCAGCAGTGCAAAGTTGTACGGTATGATCGCAGGTAGCACTGGACCGCTCTGGGGACGTGGCGGTTGTGAAGTTGAGTTTTTGCAGGGAAATTATCTAAACGGCTATATACCTACTGCTCGGTTTAACGAGTCGTATATACCGTTGAGCGGTGGCAATAATATGAAAATCTTCACCTCAACCTTTGACGTCGAATATCCAGACGGTTACAAGGGTAAGCCGATTCCTGGCGATCGACGCAATATCAAGTATCTCGCCCTCGGCGACTCCTTCTCCAGCGGCGAAGGCGACACTGATAAAAATCCAGCGACTGGCCGGAAGTATTATCGCCAGTGGACGGATGTGAAAGAAGATAAGGCGAAGGGTGCGCCAAGGGAAAAGTGCCATGTCAGCACGCGTTCGTATCCGTACAAGCTGGCGAACTGGATGGGGCTGGGTAGCGGCCCGTCGGCGGCGTGGGCGTCGGTTGCGTGTAGTGGGGCGACGGTGTATGACATGAATTGGGACAACTCGGGTGGCTATGAAGGGCAGGACAGCCCGCTCGGGCGGCTGCACGGTTATGACAACAAAGGAGTGTTGCAGAAGATGGCGCTCAACGAGATGATTCCAGGGCGCGTCAAGCAAATCGAGTTCGTGAAGAAATACCAACCAAAGGTGATCACGCTGACGGCGGGCGGGAATGATGTGGATTTTGGAGGGAAATTATTCAGCTGCGTTCCGTTCCCCAATACGTGCACCTGGGCAAAGATAGAGTGGCGCAACAAATTGAAGAGTGACATTGTAAATCAATTCGACAGACTAAAAACTTTGTATGAAGAACTCAGGAAAGCTTCCGGTAATAAAGCAAAAATTTACGTATTTGGATATCCACAATTCGTAAATGGCGCTCCAGATGCGCCATGTTTTGGGCGCGGTCTTCTCTTTTTAGACGCAAGGGAGCGTGAGATGATTACAAATTCTGTAACTTACCTTAATAACACTATTAAACAGGCTGCGAAAGCAGCTGGTGTCAAATATGTTGATATAGAAAACGCTTTTGGAGATCACTGGCTTTGTGGTAACGGTGACAGACACGTTAACCCACTCTTGCTGAATGAGATGATTGTTAGTAGAATTCCAGATCTTCGACTTCCTTGGGTAGAGTTTCAAGAAAGCTTCCATCCAAACGCCAAAGGCCACGCCGATATTGCTCGTGCTTTTAGGAAAGAGCTAGGTGGCGTTAATCCTGCAGACTATAAAATCTGTAAAAATGACGCGACAACTTGTCCTGACAACTCTGCGACGAAGGATAATATACCAGCACCTCCCTATTTTAACGTTGCTAATGAACAGGAAGACATAAAGTTTACTTATTATAAACTATCCAACGGGACAGCAACAAAAGTTCAAGAAAAATATATAGAGATCAAAACATCCAGACGCCCGTACAAGCCCTGGAAAAAGGTATACGTAAAGATTTACTCTGAGCCAAGAGATTTGGGCGAGATTGAAGCTGATAAGAATGGTGAAATTAATGGATCTGTGGCGCTGCCTGAGGATTTGCCCGCTGGATATCACACGCTGGTGGTGTCTGGCGAGGCTCCAGATGGCAAGAAGCAGGAACTGTACCAAACCATTCTCATTAAAGGTCCAAACCCCGAGGATATTGATGAAAATGGTACGCCGGACAAACTTCAACCCTGCGGGGCTTTCGCTCAAGCTGCTAATAAAGACGAAGACCTTGACGGCATCGACGACGCCTGTGACCCCGAAGTCACCGACCCTATCCTCTACACTGCTCGCAACGGTAAATCGTCGCTTGGCGAGGATGAGGATCGGATTTATCTCTTTCGCAATACGCGAGCAGCTAATCTGACTGGTGTCACAAACGATTACGTTGACAAGTCAAAAAACCAGAACAACACTGATGCGCTGGTTGGGCATACTTTAAGCGAAGAGACACGCGGACTTGCATTCAATAAACTGGTCGTTATGAAAGAAGCTGACGGTGATATCAAAAAAGGAACGCCGATTATCCTCGCCAAAGACGTAAGCGAAAAATGCTACGCCCTAAAACCAGAAGACCATCTATCACCAGCACTCAAACCAGGAGTAAAAGACTACAAGCTACGAGGATTAATAAAACTAAATACACTACCGAAGGGGGTGAGTTGTGAAGAATAAGAAAGCCATAAAGTACTCAATCATACTGTATACTGGTATACTGTCGGTTTTAGGATTGTGCCAGTTTCTAGGCATACCAAACCTTGATACAGCTTCAAGACACGACAGGATGTTGCTGGGAGCGACTATATGGTGGTTGGGTGTGGCCGGGGTTATCATAAATGTGATTATTGCAATAAGGCTTAGAACATTGAGGACCCTGGCTATTGTCCTGCTAATGTTGTGTATCGTGTTTGGCTTGGTTGGTGGTTTTCATTATTATCTAGCAGTTAATTGGAAATGGGGTTGATCCGTGAAGAATAAGAAAATAATTGTGGGATTATCAATTATTGTCCCAATGTTAATATTGTTGCTAGAATACTACATAATCGGTCCGCTATTGGCTGATGGTGTCAGTATATTTGTTGCACAATGCTCGTTGCTGGCTTTGAGTGCTATATTTATGATAGCGGGCATTGTCATTTTAGTGAGAGCTTCTGGGGGTTATAAATTTTGTTGTGTGCCCAGTATCGTCGCCAGCTTATTACTCGTTTTTGGATATTTTTTGTCCGAGGCTGTAAAAGAGATACGGTTCTAGTGAGCTTGGAAAGTAAAATGTGTTATGTTCAACAAGGCGGGCTGTGAAGAAAAATAAGATTGTAAAATACGCCTTGATAGCATATACGTGTTTGTTGGTAATAATGGCATTTTGCCTATTCGCGGGAATACCGAATCTAGACATGAATCCGAGGCAAGTTAACTCACTGTTAGGGATCATTCTTGTGTGGGCAAGTGTGATCGGTATAGCTATAAACCTGCTCACGGTAATTTTTATAAAAAGTCTACGCTCCATTGCCGTGGTGCTGCTCATCGTATGCACATTTGCACTGGCAGAAGGATGTTTTCATTATTTTTGGTTTTCACAGCCATTCGCAGGGGGACTGTGAAGTAGTGCATGGCTAATCACTCTATGAAGATTAATAAAACTAAACAAGCTACCGAAGGGGGGTGGTTGTGAAAAAGAATAAAAAGATAACGCAGAATATATTATTGACGGCCGTTATGGCTACCATGCCGTTACTCGTGGTGCGAGGTGATACATATCAGATAGGGCTGATTATAGAATGTATTGCCGCCGTGATTAGTCTGTTATTATTGTTTACTTCTGCGAATAGAAGAAAGAATTTTCCACTTTCACATCTGGCGGCTATTTTATGGCTATTTGTCCCCGTGTCATTTTTGTTTCTACTGCAAACATCCTTGTTTGGGGGCGGTTTTGAGGGGCTTTCTAATTGGGCAAAAACCGGACTCATAGTTGGTATCGTCGCTATAATATTGACAAGTATTCAGCTGTTCAGAGTGAATCGTTGATGGAGTTTGACGGGGCTAATTGTGAAGAATAAAGACAATACATCAAAAGTCGGGACCGTGACAGTCGCTCAGATTTTCTTTGCTATACTGGCGATAGTGCTGTGTGGCTGCCTTGTTTACGGATATAGCGGAGTATATATTTCTGATTCTATGTCAGATATTCTCATCAAGAGCATGACAGCTGGTTCAGTAGTATTATTTATGGGCTCTGCTTGTTTGGCGATTATTGTAAAAAATAGAACTCGATGGATATGGGCTGCTGTTACTGGGTTGCTTATTGTGATTTTGTTATTTCTTATACATGAGCTCGGTAACTTAAGGTTTCAATTTTGAACTAGGTATTGATAAATTAAATAAACTACCGAAGGGGGTTAATTGTGAAGAATAAAGAAATAGTTAATGATAATATATCTGGTAAGTTAATAAATAAAAAATCTATCAGTAAAAAAAGACGGGTTGCTGGTCTGTATATTCAAACGTTCACCGGACTTCTAGTCGTATTCTGGTTATATAGCTGGATGGTAGCGAATCTAATAAGTGACCAAACCTCTATGCTCTATAAGATTATAGCAGGAGTAGTAATTTTGTGCTCGCTTATAAATGTCTTCCTACTTAAAAAATGGTGGCAACGACTTATCTGGGTGTTTATTGTTCTTATTTTTGTCGCAATCTTAACTTATTGGATTGGTTGGGATTTACATAGTGATATACGTTTTTAGCGGTGAGAAAAAGAGGAGAATATGTGGCTATGGTCTACGAGTCTCAGGATATCGACGAAAACGGTACACCAGATAAAAATCAACCCTGCGGAGCCTTTTTGAAAGCTTCAGGAAAAGACGAAGACCTTGATGGCATCGACGACGCCTGCGACCCTGAAATTACCGACCCAATTCTCTATACAGCCCGCAATGGTAAACCAGAGCTTAACGAAGATGAAGAAGATGATAAAGGTAATAATATTTCAAAAGGCATGCCTATAGTTTTGGTAAAAGACATAAACGAAAAGTGCTATGCCCTAAAACCAGAAGACCACCTATCACCAGCACTAAAGCTCGGATTAAACGGTTACAAACCACGGGATTAATAAAATAAATAGACTACCGAAAGAGGTGAGTTGTGAGAAATAAATTTAGATGCAATGATTTGGCGGCTACTTAGTCGCGGTGATAGGTTGATTAACTAACACAACCGATTTATCATGAGGGGTAGGTTATGAAGGATAATGTAGCGACGACGGACAAGCCATATTTAAGCGATACGGTCGTGATTTTACTGGTAGTCGCACCGATAGCTTTGTGCATGCTGCTCTTTATTGTGACGAGGTGGGATACGTGGTGGATTCGTGAATATCATGTTACTGAGATAGCAGCAATGGCGCTGCCGATGCTGTTGTCGGCGGCGGGAGTGTGGATGGTGGTGTGGCTGCGGGGTGTATATAAACTCTGTGCGTTCAGTAGCCTCGCGGTAGCGGCGTTGTTCTGGCTGGCGTTCCTCTATAAGCTATCGCAGTGATTTTTTACGACTTTCGCGGTACTTGGTGCGGCGATTGATAGTCATAAGAATTGTGCCGCAGATGAAAAGTGGTGGTGCGCAGAATAGGTATACAAACTCTCCCAATCCATCAGCCAGAAAGCAATTACCTATGGAAAATCCGCTACCGCAACGCCCAGGAATACCCCACCCGCCGATCGTCATGTCGAGGAGCAGTATCAGTATTGCGAGGTAAAACAGGATGCCTGTTATGACAAGTGGCCATCGATTGCACAGGTTCTGACAGCGGGCGGTGATTGACCGGTCCGTTATCCCTATCATCAGCAGGGTGATAAGCATGGCGACAATGAACCACATTGAGTCGTGCAGATAGTAATCATAATAATAGTCGGGCGGGCCAAATTGGTCGGAGTTGAGCTTGTGTAGGTGGTCACTATGGGCAGTTGCAAGCACAAAAACGAGGATCGTCAGGCCGTAGATAGACCAACGTATAATGCGGGTGGCAATTGATTTTTTTGATGTAGCATTTTCACTCATCAATGGTCACTTTCAAAAAATCGCCGTTTCTTTTCGAGCCACGCGTCTGATTGGCGGACGAGTTTCTGGCTATCCGCGGGGTCTTTGAGGAGTGGCTTGATGGCTTCCTCGAGGTAGATGCCGCCCTGGGAGCCTTTGAATAGGAAGGTGGTGTCTTTGTTGGCCAGGCGAGCGAGGAGCTTGGCAGCCTCGGTGGCCTTGGCGAACGAGGTGACGGTGCAACCGTTTTGGCGAGCGGCTGGAGCGAGGAATTGCTCGGCCAAGCGGCCAACGGTGATGACGTGGTCAAGCTGTTTCGGGTCACACAGCGCGCCGATGGCAGCGTGTTCATCGGCTGCGGTCTGGCCCAGCTCGTTCATGTCGCCAAGGACGGCGATCTTGGTTTTGGCGGGTAGCTGGTAAAGTGTCGTCAGGGCAGACTTTACGGCGAGGGGGCTGGCATTATATGAGTCGTCGATGATGGTCGCATCGTTGATGCCAGGCAGAATATTCATGCGGCCGCTGACTGGTGTGAAATTCTCGAGCATGGTCATCACACATTCAATGTCAAGTCCAAGCTCTAACGCCACCGCCGCTGCGCCGCCGGCAACGCGGAGTTGATGCACGCCGACCACAGGGATGATGAATGGACGTGAGGTTTGGTCGGCGTGGATGAGCTGGCACCGAAAGCCCTTGCCGCTGGTAAATTTACCGATAGCCATCTGGTAGTCGGCGCCTGGCTCAGTGCCATAGGAAATGATTTGGCCGCAATCGGCGAAGTCCACGAATTCGGGGCGAATGTCATCGCGGTTGTAGATCACTTTTTCGCTATATTCAGCGAGCGCGAATTCCTCGCGGGCGACGGTTTCTAGTGAGCCGAAAAACTCCATATGCTCAGGCGCGATGGCGGTGACAATGGTAATGTCAGGGCGAATATAGCGGCCGAACGCGGCCATTTCGCCGGGGTGATCAATGCCGAATTCTTGGACAACAACGTCGATATTATGCTGGCGGCGGGCGGCCTGGCGGGCTCGGCCCAAGACCGACAACCAATTCCATACCGAGCGGGGGTTCTGCGGTGAGTCAACACCGAGAATTTCCAGCGGCGCGCTAAACTCGGCGTTGAAGTTGCCGCGGTTGGTGCGGACTTTATAACTGGAGTTTAGGACGCTGACGAGGGTTGATTTGGTAGTGGTTTTGCCGACGCTGCCGACGACGGCAACGAGCTTGATGTGTGGATTATGCAGGAAGAATGTAGTGACAGAGCGGGCGAGAATGCGCGAGATGAGGGTTTTGAAGAGTCTCATGAGTATAGTATAGCATCTTTTGAATATGGGTAGTGAATCAGGAACTTGATTTTTTATCAAGTTTATGCTAATATTCATGCTAGTTATGCTTAATCATGAACGGACACCAGCACGAAGATTGGCACCACCCCGTTGGGGTCGGGTGGACGACCTATTGTATGCTGTCACAAAAACACCAGAATACCAAGAAATAGTCGATGGAGTGAAGTCTCAAGGGGCTGAGCAACAGCTAGTACAAGAGAGTAATGCCGAAGAGTGGGGTGTACACCTCATCGAAAGTTTGCCTAGTGCACTGCGCGGGAGAGCAGTTGCTATTATGGCTGCAAAAGCCGTATCGGAGCGAGTGGGGCAAACCCACAAATACGAGAGCGATCAAACTCGCCAATTAGCGCTCGTAGCAGCGATACCAAATTGGCTGTTAGCGCAGCGACAGCTTGATCAGCATGGCGACACAATGAAGCGTCCTGAGAAAAAGAAATTACTTGGTCCAATAATAGCATTTAACCATGCTCTTCGTAAGATAATCGACGCGGAGCAATGTTCAGGGATGCAGCAGTTGATTAATTTTGTTAATAACATTGTTTTAATGATGGGCGAGGGTGAGGAGGTTGTTCGATATGCAGAAAATGCAGCACGAATAACCCTCGTTGGTATGAGGCAGGAAATTGCAGCAGAGAGCGTCCTAAGTTCAATGCAAGAAGTGCACGGCATCAGGGGTGCAAACGATGAGGAAGAACTGGGCGGTATAGATATTGTCGTGACTTATAAGGGTGTTGAGGTTGGGATTGATATTAAATCAAGTCAAGCTACCGCTAATCAAGCAAATAAAATTGCTAGAGAACATGGAGATGCTGAGTACATGGCGGTATGGTCTGGGTTTACTGGTCGTGATTTTGGTGACAAGCTCATTTTGGAGAATTGGCAGCTTAGAAACAAACAAGACTATTACCGCTCCGTTATGGATGTAGTAATTCAGCAAGCTGGGCATAATGTTGCTTAATATATCAGAATAGTTTATAATACTGAAGATGACTATACGTTCATATGATATTATCACCCCTGACCCAGACTTGGACCCGGAAGTATTTCTGAGACAACAATATATAGAAGCGCTCAAGCGTAGCACTGAGATACCTGGTAAGTTAGGCGCGGTTGCACTTTGGTTGGTTGTGACTCCTAACTCTGATGGTAATGAGTTGGCTGCGCGGCGACACGAACAGGACGGTAGTGCTGAGACAATTATGCTAAATGCAACCATGGTGCTTGATTCAACGGGTTTTGATGAGTCCTCTATTCGAGCGACTGGAGATGTTACGGTCGGGACAGAGAAAGCAGTTTGTGGCTGGGGGAGGCTTGAAAAAGATGAGAATGATCAATTAAAACTGCATGTTAATGAAGAACTGGCGAACCTGGAGGAACCAGGTGAGGCGGCTATGGAGTTCAATTTCTAGCACTCACACTTGACGAGTGCTAATTTGGTGCGGTACAATGGGTGTATTGTTAACGAAATGGAGGATGATATGGATACACCTATCAAGCCTCTCGGCGACCGCGTGGTAGCGGTGCGCGAGGAGGCGAAGACGCAGACGGCTAGCGGGATTTATTTACCGGACAACGCCAAGGAGAAGCCAGTGGTGGCTGAGGTTAAAGCAGTTGGCGGCGACGTCAAGCATGTCAACGTGGGCGATAAGATTGTGTATAAGGAATATTCGACCACGGACTTGAAAATTGACGGTACGGAATATTTGATCGTCCGCGAGGAAGATATTTTAGCAACGGTTGTTTGAGAAAAGGGGAGTTTTTAGTATGGCAAAAAAAGTTTTTTACGATGATGATGCACGCGCTCGCGTATTGGGCGGTGCCGAGGCGCTATATAATGCCGTTAAGGTAACCTACGGGCCAAAGGGTCGCAATGTGGTGATTGCCAAGGGTTTTGGCGGGCCGACGGTGACGCACGACGGCGTAACAGTGGCGGAAGGCATTGAACTGGGTGAGCAAGACGACGAGACGCTAGGTTACAAGGTTGGTGCTGATCTGATCAAGCAGGCGGCCAAGAACCTGAACAAGCAGGCTGGTGACGGTACCACGACCGTGACGGTGCTAACCTATTCGATTTTGAAGGAAGCTAACCGGCTGATCGCAGCGGGCCACAACCCGATGGAGCTGCGAAAAGGCATCGAGCAGGCTGGCGCGGAAATCGTCAAAGAGCTGAACAAATTAGCTGAGCCAATTGAAGGTAAATCTGACCGCGTGGCAGAAGTGGCAACCATTTCGGCGGGCGACGCGGAAATTGGTAAATTGATCGCTGGTGTCATCGAGAAGGTTGGCAAAGACGGCGTGGTAACGGTTGAGGCTGGCCAAGGTTTGGAGTTGGAGGCTGAGGTTGTTGAAGGCTTTAGTTTGGATAAGGGCTGGGTTAGTCCGTTCTTTGTCACCGACACTGGTCGGCAAGAGGCGGTTTATGAAAAGCCAGCGATTTTGATCACCGATAAGAAAATTTCTAGCGTGCAAGAATTCTTGCCGATGCTGGAGAAATTGGCACAAAGTGGTAAGAAGGATGTAGTGCTGATCGCTGATGAAGTTGAGGGTGAAGCGCTGAGTATTTTGGTACTCAACAAATTGAAGGGTGTGTTTAACACCGTGGCGGTCAAGGCGCCAAGCTTTGGCGACCGCCGTAAGGAGATTTTGCGCGACATCGCGGTGCTGACCGGCGCAACGGTGATTTCTGAAGACCATGGGTTGACGTTTGAGAATGCTGGCCTGGAGGTCTTGGGTTCGGCACGCAAGGTGATTGTCGGCAAAGATGAAACCACCATCGTTGAGGGCGCGGGCAAGCCGTCAGCCGTGAAGGAGCAGATCGCTCAGATTAAGGCACTATCTGACAACGCTTCTAGCGAATACGAAAAAGAACAATTCGACAAGCGAGCAGCGGCGCTATCTGGCAAGGTGGCCGTTATCAAAGTCGGCGGCGCGACCGAGACAGAAATTGACGAAAAGAAATTCCGCGTGGATGACGCCGTGGCAGCGACCAAGGCAGCCTTGGCCGAGGGCATCGTCGCTGGTGGTGGTGTGACCTTGGTGAATTTGGCTGGTGGACTGAAAGTGAGCGGTGCAGATAGCATCGCGGCTGGTCGGCAGATTCTAAAGGATGCCTTAAAGCAGCCATTCCTACAGATTATGCGTAATGCTGGCTTGAACGCCGACGCGCTGCTGGCGCAAGTCGAGGCGGGCAAGGCTGGCTGTGGCGTTAATGTCATGGATCCGGAAGCAGGCCTGGTGGACGTTAAAAAAGCTGGCGTTATCGACCCAGCGCGCGTCACCAAGGAAGCGGTGCAGAACGCGGTATCTATCGCCTCAACCGCAGCAACCATGGGCGCACTGGTCGTCGACGTACCAGAGCCAGAAGCTCCAGCTGCGCCTGGTGGCATGCCGGGTATGGGGATGATGTAGCGGCTCCAGGTACATCGTTAAGAAGGGAACTCCTCGCTGGAAACGGCGGGGAGTTTTAGTGTGTAAATGAGGATGTCTTTATCTCTGCTATTTGGCAGCCCCAAATAGCGCCTGCATGGCTTTTTCACCCAGCTGATAATTCCGCACAAATACCCACAGCTGGTTGCCGTAGTCGAAGTGCCACCATTCATGGGGATTGACCGTAAACCCATAGGCGGTCAGCAGATTATACAGAAAGCGACGATTTCGCTGAGCGGTTATATCCTCGTCCGCCAGTGGCGTTGCTTGCTCAAAATAATCAGGATTATTGCGCTGCCCGGTGTCACCGTCTACATGACCCATGTCAATAAAGCTGTCTGCTACAAAGTCTGGTGTCCAGGGGCTCGGTTTGGCGCGCAGGCGGATGTCAATCGCTCCGCCTGTTGCGTGCGGTGATGGATTATCGGTAGTCGAAGGTTTGGCTATGATCTCGTCGCGCCGTTTGTAGATATCCTCTTCTTGGAGATTAGGTTTGCTGCGTCGAATGCTATTTGGTATGAGTTGGTGATATAGTGATGACTGCATGTCAGTGGAGCGTAGCCCCTCCTCAACATATACCTCCACGGCACTACCAAAAAATTTGGTAACTTCGGGGCTTTGGAGAAAGGTGTTAATGTCCGCCAGTTTTCTCGCAACCGATTCTCGGACGTAGATTGATTTGTTGACGCCAGCAATGCTTGCGCCGGTCGTAGCATTGCGCCGAGAATAATAAGATTGGCCGGCAATACCATGGCTGACTAGGTCAACCAACGGTTCTTGACGTAGTTCATGAAGTAAGCCGCTGCTCACTGCAAATGGAATATCGCGATAGCCGATACGCATTTTGGCGTCGCGTAGTTCGGTCATGTCTGGGATGGCGGTTTCGGCGTACTGTCGTATACGGCGCTGGTTCTCGATACGGGTCTCGGCCTTGACTAAAAGATTGACGTAATAGGCGTATACTTTGACAATTTCATCGATGACTTGCTCGGGCTGCTGTATAGCACCACCTGCGAGGCGATCGGTTTTTTGTGGACCAAATGCAACGACATCCGTGTTGTTTTCGAGCAGAAAGGTATCCAGTCCCGCTAGTTCCTGATACGGTATCCAAGTATCGTGCGAGACGATTGCCACCTTGCTGCCCTCGTCGAGTAGAGGAAAGGCAGCCCTAAAGGTTTCTTGGGTATTGGCACGACGCGGCTTACTGCCATCGGGCATGGTACGGTTGCTGTCAATTGGAGCCGACAAGACGCTGAGACTGATAATTTGCATGCCGTGTAGCGTTGATATTCTCGCCCACCCCTGACGTACTTTGGTCAAATCATTACTTTCGTATGGAGTTGGGAGTGTGCTTTCTTCCCAAGAAATGTCCCCCAAAAGGGATGCTGCAGCGCCAAGACATAGTTCAAATTCAGTTGTATCGCTTTTAAAACTCTGTGCTTCGGCTCGCTCGCGCTCTGCTTCAGTGGTTGGACGGTCACAGGTGGTGAGGATAATTTCTGAGGTGTTGATTTTACCTTCTTGTATCGCCGTGAGGGCACCGAGTAGGCGGATACCATTAGTGGCACCAGCTCCACCTGGTACAATGATTGCAGATACATCACCGATAGGCTGCATGTCGCGGGGTAGAGCAACATCGAGTTGTCTACCACTATGTTCTAGCTTTTTGTCAAGTTCTTTGTGAAGAAAGCCCAGCTTGAGAGCTGCATTGCGGATGGCTGTATGATCAGCGGAGGTTTTAGCAATATCTGAAAAATCTTTGACGCCACCGCCGCGCAGCCCGAGCATGTCACGAACAAAGGGGGCGTCGTAACTTGGCATGTCATACAGGCCTGATAATTGGTCTGGGGATTGCTGGTTGAGGAGGCCATGGAGTGTTTCTTCATAGAGCTGGAGTTTTGCCGCGACATCCCGCACAGTTTCTGGACTGACGCTTGATGTTTCAGAAACAGGACGATACCTGTCGCTACGCTCCGATGCAACTAAAGACATGTCTGAATTTTACAATAAAACTAATAAATTAGCAAATTATACACGAATGATGAGTCTCAGCTTTGCGACAAGAAATCAATTTCCTTGATAATATCAAGCAGCGCCTGCGCTTTGCGAGTCTCGTCGGGGATGGCGATGGCAGCTTCGTGTGCTGGGGCGATTAGCGAGGTGTCGTCAGTCGAGCGCAGTAGCAGGAGGTAAGTGTCGAACTTTTCCTCGGGCGAGACGTTGAGCTTGCCAACTAGTGGCCGAAGCTCGCTGAGAGCATTTTGCTTGATATCATCAAGCGACATATCGGTCGGGGTGGTATATGACCGGCTAGTGCTGTCGGTGGTTGGCCGTGGTGCTGGTGCGGCTGTACTGGGCGGTGTGGTGGTTTGCGGCTTGGCCGGGCGGCCTGTTGTGTCGGCGCTCTGTGCACCAGTCTCTTCAAACCGTAGATTGTCATCACTGCCACCAGAGACGCCCGCCAGCACGCTAGCTAGATCTTGATCGCTGTTGACTTGTCCGCTGTCTTGAATTGTCATACCCCACCTCTTTTCACATTACGATTATGCTTGCTTTCTATGCTATACTGTAACACAGGAAAAGGAGGAATTTCAAGATGCTTGACGATAAAAATCTTTTAGCGCAGCGCGATCCGGGTAGTACACGAACGAGTGCGGTGGCGGTAACGATGCAGACGGACTTTGTGGTCGAGGTGGAGTCACCGGCGAGTCCCGGTGAGGTGGCTGATGTGGTGCTGGCGGGTATGGGCGGCTCGGCGCTGGCAGCGGATATGGTCAAGGTGCTGACGGCGGATCGGGTCACGGTGCCACTTGAAGTGACAAAGGGTTATCAGTTGCCGAATTTTGTGAATGAAAAAACACTAGTTATTGCTATCAGCCACTCGGGAAACACCGAGGAGACGATGAGTTGCTATCAGCAGGCTCGTCAGCGCGGCTGTCAGTTGGCGGTGATGGCGACGGGCGGAAAATTGTTTGCGGCGGCCGAGGCAGATAATCTGCCGCGGGTGCGCGTTCCGTCGGGCGGTCAGCCGCGGATGTCAACGATTTATCATTTGCGCGGGTTGCTAAAGCTGCTCAGTCAGTTTGAGGTGATTGACGATAGTCTGTACCAAGCAGTGGCAGCTAGTGGTACGTGGCTGAAGGATCAGCTGAGCCAGTGGGCTGAGGAGGTGCCGACGGCGGATAATTATGCCAAGCAACTGGCGCTCAAACTGATTGGCTCGACTCAGGTGTTTTATGCGGGCGAGTTGACATGGCCGCTGGCGTATAAGTGGAAGATTAGCTTTAATGAGTCAGCGAAAAATGTGGCGTTTTGGAATCAATATCCGGAGTTCAGCCACAATGAGTTTATCGGCTGGTCATCACATCCGGTCGATAAGCCATATAAGGTCGTGGATTTTCGGAGCAGCCTTGAGCGTCCACGAATCCGGGAGCGGATGGAGCTGACCGATCGGTTGCTGTCGGGTATGCGCCCGAAGGCCGAAGTAGTCGAGCTACAGGGCGAGACGCTGCTTGAGCAGCTACTATGGGGTCTGGCGCTGGGTGAGATTGTCAGTATTTATGCGGGTATTCTCAACGGTGTCAATCCAGAGCCAGTGGCGCTGGTGGAGCAGCTAAAGAGAGAATTGTCGTAGGCTCATTTGGGCCGGAGAATAAAAAAGTGGCGCCCGGGGAGCGGGGCGTCGCTTTTATTTAGAATCAGGCAGACTTATTAGTGGCGCAAGCTCTCGATCGGGTCTTTACCGGCAGCGCGGCTGGCTGGATAGATGCCAAAGAGCATGCCGATGATCAGCGCTCCGCCGATAGTCAGGGCGGCTGCTTGCCATTCGAGAACCGGGGTGAACGGTAGGTACATACCGAGGAGGAACGACGCGCCGAGGCCAATAACGTAGCCGAGAATGCCGCCAAATAGACCGATGATGGCTGATTCGATGAGGAATTGGGCGACGATGGTGCGGTTGGTGGCGCCGACGGCTTTGCGGATACCGACTTCGCGCTGACGTTCAGCGACCGAAACTAGCATGATGTTGGTGATGCCGATACCGCCGACCAATAGCGAGATGCCGGCGATGACTGCCATGGCTGTCGAGAGCGCGTTCACCAGGTGGGAATTCGGTGCGGTGATGGCTTGGCCGACCAAGGTGTGGTAGTCGGTATCGCCCTGATGCTGCTGGGCGAGGACTTTTTTGGCTGCATCAATTTTGGTTTGCAACGCCGTGCCGTTGTCGGCAGTGATGAGGATTTGCTGGATCTGGGCGGTGTTTTGGGTGAACTTTTTGCTGACGGCTAGCGGTAGGATGATGGAGCGATTAAAATCAACACCGAGGTAACTAGGCGCAGTTTCCGGCTCGTCGAGGACGCCGACGACTGTCAGTGTCTCGCCGCGAAGCTTGAGGACGCTGCCGAGGGATTTTTCGGTGCCGAATAGGTCAATTGACAGCTGCTTACCGATCACGACGCCGTTGGCCTCGTCAATGAATTGTCCTTCGCGCAACTTGAGACCAGCGAGTTTCGCCAGTTCGCCCGAGCTACCGGTAACAGTGATGTGCTCCAGCTTCGTCTTACCGTCCGGTGTCGATACGTTAGTGTGAAACGTTGCCAGCGGTGCGGCGCTGTTGTTGGTCGCCTTGGCAATTTCTCGGGCGTCCTGTTCGGTCAGGGTGTTCACCATCTGGGCGGCGTGTCCGGAGTTGAGTGATAGTAATGAATCTGGCCGTGCCTCGCTACCAGACCGAATTAGCGCGGTGGTATCAGAGATCTTGGCAGACTGATCGCCAAAGAGGCGGCTCGTGCCGGTCAGTAATGACAGGATAATAGTAATGCTGGCGATGCCGACCATGATGCCAAAAATTGATAGGTAGGTGCGGACTTTATTTGACTTGAGTGATTCAGTAGCGTTCTCGAAGTGATTATTGAGGAGCATTGTCATGACTTTTTCGTGGCTTTCCGTTCTTTTTTGACTGGTTTCTTGGTTGATTTGGCGGCATCAGTTTTTGCGTCGTCGGCTTTATCGGACTTAGGGGTGGGTTTCTTTTCGGTCGATGGAGCAGCTGTTTTTGCGGCATCAGAATCTACTGATTTTTTACCATGGCTGCTGTCGGCTTTAACAGTCTTTGTGGTTATTTTGGCCAAGGTGGCGCCAAGCGGTCGCTTTGGCGGGAGGTCATCCGGGGATTTCACTGGGCTAGCAGGTTTGTCAGGGGTGGTGGCTGTGGCTGCTTCTTTGGTTGTCGGTTTCTCGGGAGCGGTTTTTGCTGGTTCGGCCTTTTCCTCTTTCTCGGCTTTAGTGGTTGCGGTGTGTGTCGGCGTTGAACTCACTGGGGTTGCTGGTTGGTCATCACCGCCCAGCTTTTGCTTAAAGATCTTCTTGATATGGTGCGTATCAGTATCAATGCGCCCATCGAGCATAGAAATCACCCGGCTGGCATAGGACAGCAGCTCTGGATTGTGCGTCACCATGATAATCGTGTTGCCTCGTCGATGAATATCGGACAGCTCCTCCATGATGATGTGGCTGGACTTGGAGTCGAGGTTACCGGTCGGCTCGTCGGCCAGGATGATTGATGGACTATTGACTAGTGCTCGGGCGATCGCTACACGCTGAACTTGACCACCGGATAATTGATGCGGCAGATAATATTCGCGCTCGCCCAGATGGAAGTTGCGCAAAATTCGGCTGGCTTCTTGGAGGCGCTTGGTCTTGCTAATGCCCTTATAAGTGAGCGGCAGAGCAACGTTATCAATCACCGTCAGGCGTGGAATGAGATTGAAATGCTGAAAAATAAAGCCAATATCGCGCGAACGAATCGTGGCGTGGTGGGTCGCCGTCAGATCCTCGACTGGTTTATTGTCGAGGTAATACTCGCCCTCTGAGGGGTGGTCGAGCAGCCCGAGGATGTTGAGCAGAGTAGTCTTGCCGCAGCCAGACGGGCCGACGATGGCGATAAACTCGCCCTTTTTGACCTCGAGATTGACATTGTCCAGCGCCACCTGCTCGGCGTCACCAAAGCCAAATCGTTTGGTTACATTAGTAAGTTTAATTCGCGTTGAAGGATCGTTCATCATTGCTTTTCATTATAGACAAAAAGCCGCCTTGGTTGCAACCGCTAGCGGACTTTCTGTTATAATATGCATCATGGAAGGATGCAGGAGTGGTTGAACTGGCACGCCTGGAAAGTGTGTAGGCTCTTCACGGGGCCTCCGGGGTTCGAATCCCCGTCCTTCCGCCAAGAGATATTTGAGAGGGCATTATGGAAATATACGAACATCATACAGAAAAGCGTATAGAAACAAGAGAACATTATACGTACTTAATCAATATTTTGATAGGCGCATATAATGCTGGTAAGCTACCAGAGATAAAAGATATTATTATCGAACCTGAATATGGGTATGTGGCGTCAATTAAGTATAATTCTGGAGAACACAGAGTTTTATATGGACATGATCCTGGGTTTAATTCAGGAAGCGCAGAGCAATTAGCTAATGATAAGGGGTATACAAAGTTTTTGCTTAGAGAAAATGGCATAGATTGTGCAAGAGGTTCTGAATTTCTTTTACCTTGGTGGGCGGATATGCTGCGTCAATCAGACCGTCAGCAGTTTAATCACTCTATGCGTGACACAAAAGAAGCCCTTGGCTATATTGATGAATCTTTAGGATTTCCTGTCTATATTAAACCTAGCAGAGGTTCTCAAGGAGTTGGTGTAGCTAGAGTTGAAACCGCTGAAGAACTTGATAAGCTTCTTAACCAGTATAACGAGGAGCGCGTTAAAGTAGCTGTCATTGAAGAAGAATTAAAAATGCCTGACTATCGCATATTGGTTTTTGATGATGAGGTAGTTAATGCCTATGAGAGACGACCTTTTTCTGTTAAGGGTGATGGAGTAAGTAATTTAGAACAGCTAATTGATTTGAAACATAAGACCTTGGTAGATTCTGGTAGAGATATACATTTTGAAAGGCAGCTACCTATAATTATGAATAAATTGGGGAAAATGGGTCTGTCTATGACCGATATTATACCGAAAGGCACAGATGTTCGTTTGATGGATATATCAAATTTATCAGCAGGAGGAACGCCAGTTGATGTCGGTGAAGTTATGCATCAACGGTGGCGAGATCTAGCTGTCAGGGTGGCAAGAATCTTTGATTTACGAATATGTGGGGTTGATTTGGCGTGTAAGGATATTACGCAATCAGATAGCGAATACGGCGTAATAGAGGTAAACGCAACGCCTGGTGCCAAACAATTTATGGCAAGCGGCGTGGCTCAGCAGGAAAAGCTAGAAGATATTTTTGTTAAATTCTTCCGAACATTATAATGATCTACCTTGCCGCAAATTCACTCACCAAATAAAACGACCCGGTAACAACGACGTACGTATCGAGTTGCCGGGCCTTCTTGATAGCTTTCGCGAGAGCCTTGTCTGTATTATGTTCAATCTCGACTGCAGATTTCATGACATGGCGGATAATTTCCGGCGGCATGTTGCGGTGATTTTTGCCGTAATTGGTGCTAAATGTGGTGGCGTAGGTTAGTTGCGCCAGGTTGTCAATTATAGCAAGCGATTCTGCTATTGATGACTGCTTATTTTGCCCGAATGCTACTACGAAGATAGGCTTTTTATCCGGATACAATTTTCGTAATGAATCAACCAGGGCGCGGATTTTCTGGGGATTATGCGCAACATCAAATATGATGTTAACTCCATCAACATTGCGCCTCTCTAACCGTCCGGGAATAGTGATATACACGGATTTTTCCAGAACTTCTTTTGGTAGGAACGGCTTTTTATCTAGTGCCAGCCGTTTTTCAACGGCGCGGTACGCCAATGTCCAATTCCGCTGCTGAAAATCCGGCAGTATTTTCAGAAAATCGTCAATAATTGGCGAAGCAATTGATAATTGTGCGTTCTGTGCATCTGTTTGCTTCTGAACAACTACTTCAACGTCAGAAGCTTGTCGGTTCATCACGACTGAATCGCTTTGATGGATAATGCCAGCTTTTTCTTGGGCGATTTCTGTCAGAGTATTGCCTAATAATTTCGTATGGTCTAGTCCGATATCAGTGATGACGCGTACAGTTGGCGAACGGAAAATCACGTTGGTTGTATCTAGCCGACCGCCAATCCCAACCTCAATTATGATATAATCAACATCGATTTTCTTAAATAGCCAAAAACTAAAAATCGTCAAAAATTCAAAATATGACAAGTGCAGTTTGTTCGCCTCGTAGAAGTCGGTGAACTTTTGGAAGTAATGCAAATATTCTTGTTCAGGCAGCGGCTGTCCGTTGATTAGCGAGCGCTCGGCGACGCTGGCGATATGCGGCGATACTAACGTGCCAGTAGTATGACCAGCCCGGTTCAGTAAACTGGTAGCATAATAAGCAGTTGAACCCTTGCCGGAGGTGCCGGCGATGTGGATGGCGGGAATTTGACTTTGCGGACTACCAAGAATTTCCAGAATATGCGCTACATACGCCAGCCGATCATGCTTTTCGGGCGGATGGGCGATTAACTTGTCCAAAAAATAAGTGGCGTCGCGCATTGAGGCAAATTTCATACCATATCTGATTATAGCAAAAATAGGTTGTAAAATTTACCAAATGTCTTGAAAAACACTATATGTAGCGGCTATAGTTAGTGTTGTACGCTATATATGTAGCGAACCCATAAATAAACAAAAAGGCAAATTATCCAAATGAGCCACCAGATGGGGTACTGGCGGCTGATTTTTAGCAGGGCAAATTAAGGAGGGTACATGCAACAAATCAACGTCATCAAGCGCGACGGGACGAAAGAGCCGTTTGATGCCAATAAAATTAACGCGACGATTTTGAAGGCTTGCGATGGGTTGCCAGATCAGGTTTCTAAGGTGGTGCAGGTAGCGACCGAGCTGCAGCTGACGCTATTTGACGGGATTACCACCGAGCAGCTCGACCAGGCCGTCATCCAGACGACACTACAGAATGTCAAGGATGATCCAGATTATGATAAAATCGCAGCTCGCTTGCTACTAAAGACTATCTATAAGAGTATTTTGGGCGATTATGAGATGGCCGACGAATTAAAGAAATTGCACACGCGGGAGTTTCCGAAGTTTGTTAAAGCGGCGGTCAAAGATGGTTTGCTTGATGAGCGGATGAGTGACGGTCGGTTTGATTTGAAAAAATTGGGCGAAGCATTACGGCCAGAACGCGACGATCTCAGTAAATACCTCGGTGTAATGACCAATAAAAACCGCTACGCCTTGCGCAAACAAAGCGGCGACCCGCTGGAAACTCCGCAATTTACTCATATGCGTATCGCTATGGGGCTTAGCTATAATGAGCCAGACCCGACTGCGGCCGCGATTGAATTTTATGAACACATGAGCCAATTGGAGTACCTGCCAGGCGGCTCGACGCGGGTCAATGCTGGCGGCTCCTTCCCGCAGCTCAGTAACTGTTTCTTGCTGAATGTCGACGATGATATGGAATCAATTGCCAAGAGTGTGCGCGATACGATGTTTATCGCCAAGGGCACTGGCGGCATCGGCATCGGTTTTACTAAGTTGCGGGCGGCCGGCAGTCCAGTTAAGACCACTAACACCGAATCAACTGGCCCGATTCCTTTCATGAAGATGATCGATACGGCGCTGTTCGCGGTTAGCCGTAAGGGCAAGAAAGCCGGTGCAGCCGCCATTTATATGGAGAACTGGCACCTTAATTTTGGGCAATTTATTGATTTGCGCTCCAATTCTGGCGACCCGTACATGCGGACGCGCTTTGCCAACACCGCGGTATTTATCTCTGATGAATTTATGAAGCGGGTGCAAAAAGACCAAGATTGGTATCTGTTCGATCCAGCAGAAACGCCAGATTTGCCAGAGTTATACGGTGAGGAGTTTTCGGCGCGCTATAAAGAGTATGTCAAATTAGCGGAGGCTGGCAAACTGCGGGTCTTTGAAAAGATGTCGGCTCGCCAGCAATTCAAGCAGATTTTGACTAGCCTGCAGGCCACTAGCCATCCATGGCTAACCTGGAAAGACACCATTAATGTGCGGGCACTGAATAATAACACCGGTACAATTCATCTGAGCAATCTCTGTACAGAAATTACCTTACCTCAAGACAAGGATAATATTGCCACCTGTAACTTGATTAGTATCAATTTGTCGGCGTTTTTGCGTGAGGATAAGACGTGGGATTGGGATCGTTTGCAAGAGGCTTCACGGGCAGCAATTCGGCAATTGGACAATTTGGTGGATATTACCAAAACTCCAATTCCAGAAGCTATGAACTCGAATCATCAGACGCGGGCGATTGGCCTAGGGGTCATGGGTTTTTCGGACGTATTGGAAAAACTCGGTTATTGCTATGAATCGAACGAAGCCTATGAGCTGATCGACCAATTGACCGAGTTTATCAGCTACCACGCTATCGACCAGTCAGCGGATTTAGCGGCCAAGCTCGGTAGTTATCCGACATATAACGGTAGCGGCTGGAGCAAGGGGCTGCTGCCAGTTGATACATTGGATGCATTGTCTGATGATCGCAAGCTAAAGGTAAAGATTGATCGCAAAACGCGCCTGGACTGGGATAGTTTGCGCAAAAAAGTGAAAAAAGGTATGCGTAATGCGACGCTGATGGCTATCGCCCCGACCGCTAACATCGGTCACGTGGCGGGTACAACGCCGGGGATTGATCCGCAGTTTGCGCAGATTTTTAGCCGCTCGACCTTAAATGGTAAGTTTTTGGAGGTAAATCATAATCTGGTTCGTGACTTGAAAGAGCTGAATTTGTGGGATCGTCTGAAGGATGAAATATTTGCAGCACAGGGTGATATTCAGCACATCGACGCCATTCCGCAAAAGCTGCGCGATGTCTACAAGACTAGCTTCCAGCTTAGCCCCTACGCCTTTATCGAGGCGGCAGCGCGGGCGCAGAAGTGGGTGGATCAGGCGATTAGCCGCAATATGTATCTTGAGACTCGTGATATTGATGAATATGTGGAAATTTATTCTGAAGCCTGGCGACGTGGCCTAAAAACCACCTACTACTTGCATGTTAAGCCGCGTCATCAATCAGAGCAGACCACGGTGTCGGTGGAAAAATTAGCAGAACAGAAGATTCGAACTGGTGCTAAAACGCGCGGGTTTGGGTTTGCCAAGGTTAATAAATAAAAGGAGGGAAATATTAATGGGTATTTTAGGTTCAGGACTACGCGACGGTTTATCACTGCACCCAATCCGCTACCCGTGGGCATACGACCTATACAACCAAGCAGTGGCTAACACCTGGTTCCCTAACGAGGTCCAGTTGGTGCAGGATTTGGCGGATTTTGAAAAATTATCGGACGAGGAAAAGCACGCACTAAAAACTGTTATTAGTTATCTCAATCCAAACGAGCTACTGATCAACAAGTCGCTGGCGTTTGGCATTTACCCGTACGTCAACGCTGCTGAAGCGCAGCTCTATCTGTCAAAACAGATGTGGGAAGAGGCTAATCACTTCATGACCTTTGAATATATTATCGAGACGTTTCCGTTTGATCGCGAGGAGATTTACGCGGCGGGCTTTGGTAAAAAATCGCTGGCAGACAAGGCAGACTTCCAGAACAAGCACCTCGATGTCATGCTGGATCCAAACCTCGACATCTATACATTGGAGGGCAAAAAAGACTTTGTCCGCTCGCTGGTGGCCTATAACATTGTGCTGGAGGGCATTTGGTTCTACTCGGGCTTTATGGTCGGCATGAGCTTCCGTCAGCGTAACTTATTGCGTAATGTCGGTACGTTGCTGGACTGGATCACCAAGGATGAGAACTTGCATTTGACCTTTGGCATCAATTTGTTACTGACCATTTTGGATGAAAATCCAGAACTGCAAACCCAGGAGTTTGCCGAGGAAATTCGCAATTTGATTTTGCAGGCAGTTGAGCTGGAGAAAGAGTACAACAAGGATATGCTGCCAAAGGGAATCCTCGGCTTAAACGCTGATTATGTCAATCAGTACGTCATGCATATGACTGACCGCCGCTTGGTTGAACTTGGATTTGAGCCGGAGTACAACGTAGCCAACCCAGCCAAATGGATGGCTACGGCAAATGACACGTTGGAATTGGTTAATTTCTTTGAGAGTACTAATACTAGCTATGAAGTAAATACCACGAAATAAGGTTGATGAGGGTGTCACGATGAACAAATTAGCAATAAAGATTTTAGATACGGTAGAGGTAGGGGCGCTTGCGACGGTCAATCGTGACCGCACACCGCTGGTAACGGCGCTGCATTTTGCGCGGCTGGATGACATGATTATTTGGGTGTCAGATCCAACATCACGTCACGCGCACAATGCCTTTCGTACCGGCAAGGCAGAGTTTGTGGTTTGGGATGAGCAGAAAAACGCGGTATTCTTGACAACAACTGTCCGGGAAATCGTTGATGAAGCGGAGTTGGCAGCTGCTCAGAAGGCGTACGCCAAGAAGCTCAGTAACTTTATGCCCCAAGTTGACAGGCCGCAGTTTTACGCTATGCCGATTGGCCAGCTTGATGAAAAAACCACAACGGAAAATTGGCCGCATTTTATTGCGTAAGCGCTATCACTAGCGTACAATAACCATAAGGCTATACTAAATATAGGGGAAAATAAGAATGAATGCAGCCCAAATTATTACTGATGACATGTCTCTGGAAGAAAAGCTGAGTGCTATTGATGCGGCGATGAAAGCAGTGCAGCAGGCAGCTGATGACCAGGCAAAAAAATCTGGTGGTATTGCGGCGCCGCTCGACCCCGCAAGCTTGACGGTCTGTGATGGTTGTGAATAAAACAACAGAGGTGTCAATTCGACGCCTCTTTTGATAAGTTGGAGAAGTGATGACGAAGAAGTATATTTTTGTTACTGGTGGCGTGCTGTCAGGCGTTGGCAAGGGCATCACGGCGGCGAGTATCGGTGCAGTGCTGCAGGCCAAGGGCATCGCCGTGTCGGCCCAAAAGTGCGATCCATATCTGAATGTTGATGCTGGGCTGCTAAATCCCAAAGAGCACGGCGAGTGCTTTGTGACCAGAGACGGCGCCGAGACCGATTTGGATTTGGGACATTATGAGCGATTTTTGGATTTAGAATTGACGCGGAAAAACACCACGCTGTCAGGCCGATTGCTGCGCGATTTGATCGCCGATGAGCGGGCTGGTAAGTTTGGCGGCCAGACGGTACAGATGGTGCCGCATTTGACTAATTCTATCAAGGCAGCTATCCGCGAGGCGGCCGAAGGCGACGTTCATATCGTGGAAATTGGCGGTACAGTCGGCGACTACGAGGGCCTGAGCTTTATCGAGGCGATCCGCGGTTTTGCGCTGGATGTGGGGCGGGAGAATTGCCTATTCGTGCATGTGGTATATGTACCATTTTTGGAGGCATCGCATGAATATAAGACTAAGCCGGCTCAGAATGCGCTGGCGGATCTTCGCGGTTTTGGAATTATGCCGGATGTGGTGGCGGTGCGGACTGAGGGTCATGACAAGCCGCCGCGCAGTATCGGCGAAAAAATTGCTATTTCGTCTGGCGTACGCCGCGAGGGAATCATTATGATGCCAAATGTTGACACCGTGTATGAAGTGCCATTGACGGTGTATCGCGATCTGGGCAAGTTATTGGGCGAATTTACCGACAATTCAGTGGAGCCAAATTTACAGCGATGGAAACGTCTAGCTCAGCGTGATACTACTGAGTATGCCAAGCGGGTAACCGTCGGCTTGGTGGCTAAATACATTGATAATTCTGATACCTACTTATCAGTGACCGAGGCGCTAAAGTCTGCCGCTTGGGCGAACAAAAGCGAGATTTCTATCAAGTGGATTAACGCTGAGACAGCCAGTGAAGCTGATTTTGCCAGCGTTGACGCTATCGTGGTGCCGGGCGGTTTTGGCACGCGCGGCGTGGAGGGGAAGATTAAAGCAGCTGAATATTGTATAAAAAACAACAAGCCGTATCTAGGAATTTGCCTGGGTTTGCAGGCGGCGGTCATTGCGGCGGCGCGTTTGGGCGGCGTAGCGAATGCTAACAGCGAAGAGTTTGGCGCTGAGCCTGGCGCGAATGTGGTGTACATTATGGACGGCCAGCAGGGCAAGCAGTCGACTGGCGGCACGATGCGCCTCGGCGATTATCCGGCGGTGCTGAAATCTGGTTCGCTTGTTGCTAAAATTTATGGTAAAACAGAGGTAATTGAGCGGCATCGCCATCGCTACGAAGTGAATCAAGATTTTGTTCAAGCGATTGAGAGGGGCGGCCTGGTGATTTCTGGCACGTCGCCGAACGGTCAGCTGGTGGAATTTATCGAAGCGCCGCATCATCGGTATTTCGTGGCCACGCAAGCTCATCCTGAATTTAAGTCGCGCCCGTTCCGCCCGCATCCACTATTTGACGGGCTGATTCGAGCCAGCTTGACAAAGTAAAAAACTTATGCTAACATACGGCCAGATAGTACCTAACATAAAAAGGAATAAAAATGGCTGAAGAAACAATTGAAACACATGATCCGCTTGATGGGACGACGTTAAGTCATGACGATGCCTCGGCGCTTGGGTATGTTTTGCGTCATGTCAAGGGCTCGAGTCCGAGCTCGGTGACGCTGCTGCAGCTGGAAGAAATGAGTCAAGAGTAAAACTGCTTGTTGTCTGCTATACTGAAAGGTATGGAGCAGATTATTTCTCAGGCGGTGAAGCAACTTTTTGATCAGGATGTATCGGTGCAGTTGACGCGCCCTGATCCAAAATTTGGTGATTTTGCGACGAATGTGGCGCTGCAGTTGGCGAAACCACTGGGCAAAAGTCCGCGCGAGATTGCCGAGGCGATTGCCAAAGAGCTGCGTGGCCGCCAGGAGTTTAGCGAGGTCAGTGTGGCTGGGCCAGGCTTTATCAATGTGAAATTGAGCGATCAAGCGGTGCTTGAGTCGTTGAAAGTGCGACCAGCCACCAATCGTTCAGGTCAAACGGTCGTTATTGAGACCAACTGCCCGAATCCGTTCAAAGCCATGCACATTGGTCACGCTTTGAATGCGATTTTGGCAGACACCATGGCGAACTTACTGGCGGTGGACGGCGCGGCGGTACACCGGGTCAGTTACCACGGTGATGTCGGTACGCATGTCGGCAAGAGTATGTGGGCGATTCTTCGCGAAATTGACGGCGATGTCAGCAAATTAAACGCTATTCCGGCTGATAAGCGCAACGAGTTTATGAGCCGTATGTACGTTGAAGGGGCGCGGGCAGCCAAGGAATCACCAGAGGCACGGGTGAAAATTGATGAGCTGGCCAAGCAATCGTTTGTGTTGGACGATCCGCTGTACAAGCAGGTGTACGAGATTTGTAAGGCCTGGAGCTTTGATGAAATTGACGCCAATGTGGCGCGGCTGGGAAATGTGCCAATTGAGCGGCGTTATGTCGAGAGCGAGACTGAAGTACCAGGCAAGGCCTTGATCAAAGAAAAAACCCCAGAGATCTTTACCAAGTCGGATGGCGCATATATCTTCAAGGGTAGCCAGTATGGTGCGTTTGATAATGTGTTTATCGGTTCGCACGGCAACGGGCTGTATGGCGCACACGACATGGGGCTGATTCAGTTGAAACATCAGGATTATCCGAACTTAGATTTGTCAGTTACCGTCAATGGCGAAGAGCAGGCGGCGTATTTCCGCGGGGTGATCGCTGCTAGTGAACTCGCAATCCTAGAGCTGAAAGGTAAATTATTTAATTATGCGACTGGACTAGTTAAACTAACGACTGGTAAAATGAGTTCGCGTACTGGCGAGGTGATTACCATTGATTGGTTGTTTAACGAGTTCAAAAAAGCCATCAAGCAAGCTGGCGGCGAGCCGACCGACGAAGTAGTGGCGGGCGCGTTGCGCTATCAATTCCTGAAGGTAAAAATCGGTAGCGACGTAGTGTTTGACATTAACGACGCGGTTAGTTTGACGGGTAACACTGGTAGCTACCTGCAATATGCACACGCTCGGGCGCGAGGAATTTTGGCAAAATCTGAGCAAGCAGTTGCATTTCCGACAGAATTGTTCGACGAAGATCGGCTGTTAGTCAGGAAAATGAGTGAATACGCCGAGGCGGTTAACCGCGCTACCGAAAGTTTGGAGCCGCATCATGTCTGCGCCTACCTGTTTGAGCTGGCGCAAGAATTCAACCGCTACTACGAGAAAAACCAAGTTGTCGGCAGCGATAAAGAAGCGCACCGCGTCGGTTTGGTGGCAGTGTACGCGGATATTTTGAAGGCGGGACTCACCATTCTTGGTATCGTTGCCCCTGATAAATTGTAAAATATTAGTAAATATTGTATGATACAGCAGAGATGGAAGAGCATCTTTCTGCTAATTTGATGACGCCTAAACGGCAATTAGTTAAGGCTGAGCCAGGACTACGACGTGAACTTTTATTAGACTCGCAGCAGCTGAAGTTGATTCGTGTGGTGTATGAACAGTCTCCGCAGACGTATGATGCTGCAACGAAGGCGGCAGTTAATATAGCACAGGTGGTGCGACAAACGGTGGATTTTGCTCCGACTTCGGCTGATTCACCGCTACTCAATGCAGTTGAAGTTGCCAATCGTGAGGCTACAAACTGTTTTGGCCATGTCATTATTGCCTCAGAATGTCTGGAGCAGCTCGGCATTGAGCATTTTGTCAGTTATGCGAATCAGCACGCCATGGTGACACTATTTGATCGGAGCAGTGAGCGAGCTTTTTTGCTGGATGTAGCGACGGAGGAGTTGTGCTGTGATATGACTGGCGTAATTGGCAGCGGTGCGCCCAACCCGCTTGACCAGTTGGCGATGGGTGAGTTGCGGGCAGTGAATGCGTTTTTTTCAGAGGAACTCTTGAAACGACTACCGCCGTCGATTGATAGGCAAAAGTTTATGAGCTCAAGGCCATGGCTGTCATTTGATGCTATTGATGCGGCACAATCTCACGAATATAAGCCCCGAAATCGGATATTACAGTTCTTAACATTACCCTCAGTACCGGGGCGTATGTTGTTGATTCAGCAGTATAATGCTGCCCGACGAGCGGGGTCGGGCGACATTGAAGCAGCAAGTGAAGAGCTGTCAGAATTATCAGGGATATATCTTGATGTTGATTCGCGAAATGGCCTGAAAGAAGTTGATGAGTTGTGCCGTCGGCTAATATCGGCGGGAAAATATGACGAAGCAATTGATTTGGCGACTATGGTGGACGAGAGCTTGGTTCCAGACGACAAATCGAAAAATAAGCTATTTTTGCCAGATGTCATGCGAAAAATTGCCAAACAGAAGGGCGACAAGAGACTTGCCCAAGAAGCCATTGCACTATATGAGGCGAAACCGCCAAATAGCCTGCGCAACGGCAAGCTTGCTGCAGCCATAAAACTTTTAGATAATTTGTAAAGTTTTATGCTACAATCAAGGTACTACTTAACATAAAGGAGTTTTTATGGCAGAGAAAAAAGTAGCCAAGAAGGCGACTACTAAACAGACGACTACTAAGAAATCAATTGTGAAAAAACCAAGCGTGGCGGCACTGAAAGAAAAGGCAGCAGCAGTCAAAGGTCATGGCGGTGGTTTCATGACGTTTATTCGCGAGCAGGGTGTGGTTGGCCTGGCTGTCGGTCTGGCAATCGGTACAGCGGCTGGCGATACCGTCAAGAAATTAGTGACGGCGTTCATCGACCCGCTGGTGCAGTTGATTGTCGGCTCGCAGGAAGGTCTGCAGGCGGCATCATTCTCTGTTGAAATTGCCGGTCGTAAGGGTGAGTTTCTGTACGGCGCGTTTGTTAGCTCGCTCATCACTTTGTTGGCGGTGGCCTTTGTGGTGTATGCGATTATTCACTTCTTGAAGCTGGATAAATTAGACAAGAAAAAAGACTAATTGGGCCTTAAAAACAGATCCGCCGGATAAATGACGGCGGATTTTTATATGAAACGGTTTATGCTAGAACAAGGCGTACCGCTCCTAGCGCGAGAGTATGGTGCTTAGTGGGCTAGGAAATTAGTGTGCCGACCGTCTCGCCGCGAGCGGCCCGGGCGATGTTGCCGTCGGTGAGCAGGTCGCAGATGATGACCGGTTTGTTCTCCTCGGCGGCCAGTCCAATGGCGGCCTTGTCCATAACAGTGATGTCAGGATTGGTGAGGATTTGGTCGTAGTTAAGATGGTCAAATTTAACGGCGTCAGGGAATTTAGCTGGGTCTTTGTCGTATACACCGTCGACTTTCGTCGTTTTGATCACAACGTCGCACTGCATCTCGAGGGCGAGGTTGAGAGCGGCGGTGTCGGTAGTCAGGAAGGGCCGGCCAGTGCCGCAGGCAACGATGACGATGCGGCCCTTCTTGATATGACTAAGGGCGCGGCGGAAGGTGTATTGGTCGATGAATTGATTAATCTCGACGGTGGACAGGGCGCGGGTCGGTAGGTCAGCGTCGTTGAATACATCGGCTAGAGCGATGGCGTTCATTAGAGTAGAGAGCATGCCGATATTGTGGGCTGAGACAGGCTGGATGCCATGCCCCATGATTTGGTTGCCGCGGACGTAATTGCCGCCGCCGACCATGATGACGACTTCGGCGCCGCTGCTCAAGGCCGGTTTGATTTGTTCGGCGATCCAACGAGCCCGCTTAGGATCGAAGCCGCTGGCGAACTCGCCCTGGAGCTGCTCGCCGGATAATTTGAGAAGGATACGTTTTGCCATAACTTTAGTGTAGCATGCTGCAAGGAAGTGGTAAAATAGAAACATGAAAGCGAAATTCAAGCCACAACGAATTTTATGGCTGGATATGGAAATGACCGGGCTAGATCCGGTGGAGGATTTTCCGATTGAGGTGGCGATGATTGTGACCGACTGGGGGTTTACGGAAATTGCTCATTTTGAGGGTGCAGCGCACTGGTGTAGCAAGAAAATGCAAGCACGATTTGATAAGAATAAATCATTTTGGTATGGCGATGGTGCGGCTGCGCGTGAGCAGTTGATGGCGCAAAACAAAGCCACCAAGACAACCAAGGCGCAGCTCGAGCGCGATATCTTGGCATTTCTGGATGAGTATTTTGATGATGCACCAATTTTATTGGCGGGCAATTCAATTCATCAAGACCGGCGCTTTATCGACCATTGGTTCAAGAAATTTTCGAAACGCCTCCACTACCGGATGCTAGATGTCAGTGCCTGGAAAGTGGTGTTTGAGGGCAAATACGGCAAAAAGTTCGCTAAGCCAGAGGATCATCGAGCGCTGGAGGACATCCGCGGTAGTATTCAAGAATTACAATATTATTTGAAGAAGGTGAAAAGCTAGGTTTACCAGTCGGCATATTCACGGCTGCTGAGTTATTTGACAAGAGTGTACTTATCTGATAATCTCCTGAGAAAAGGAGTTGGAAAATGCATGCAGTAAGTTCTGAGTTACAGCAATATATGACCGGGCTAACGAATGAGATTTCGCGCGGTCATTTTGATGAGGCTGTGCGGCTTGGCGAGAAAGCGCTGATAATGGAGGAGCTGCATGGTGAGGGTAACGAGTCACTACTAGGGGAGGTGTACCGCAATATGGCCGCCGTAAGTGATCGTTTGGGCCGAACTGACGCGGCGCTTAACTATATCGATCAGGCATATGACATCCATGATATAGCAACTAACAATGACCCCGGGATTGAGACGCTACGCGAGCGGTCAGCCACGGCATCGTATGTTGGTGTGTTTGCTTTAAAGGCGTATCTGTTAGCGGAGGGTCGGGATGAAGCGTTGGCGGACAAGGCGCGGCTCATGACGCGGCAGGCCGAGCAGGACATGGCAAAAGTAAACCAGCTTTCTAAAGAAGAGGACGCTGACCAGTACGAGATAAATATGGCATCCCGCTGGGGTATGGTTGAAAGTCTAGTGGGTGACAAGCAGCGAGGCTTGGCGCTGGCGGGCCGGGCAATTCGATTGGCTCGGCAATCAGAGCGGGATCAACAAAAGGGCTTGACTGGGCGAGATGTTCTCAGGGCGCGAACACGAGCGGCGCTTCGTGGTATGGCGGCCGTGGCGGTAAATGCTGCGAGCCGATTTGGCGCGACGCGGGGCATGGCTGAGAAAATTGCTCTCAAGACATTGTGATTGTATACTGAGAGCATGACCCATAAACAATTTGAAGAGTTTATCCTGAGTTTGCCCGGTGTGTGGCTGGATTATCCGTTTGGCGAGGATGTTGCGGTGTATAAGTTTGGTAAGAATAATGACGGCGCAGGGAAGATGGTAGCCCTGGTGGCTGAGGGCTCGAAGCCGCTCAGGGTTAGTCTGAAGTGCGACCCACTACTGGCTGAGAATCTCCGCGAGAAGTACGAGACGGTGCTGCCGGGGTATCATCTGAATAAGAAGCATTGGAATACCATCATTTGCTCGGGGCAATTGAGTGATGAAGAAATTTTTGATTTGGTGCGGCTAAGTTATCAGCTGGTGGCGGAGTGAGTAAAACAGCATAAACTGAGTGCCGGGAGAAATAGTGCTGCTCCGACCGACTTGTGCCGCATCGTGCGTGGTTATGACTTGTCCGAATCACCGGTGATCGCCATGAGCTGCTTGCGTACGTTGGTGAGGTCGGAAATGGTTTTCTCAAGAAAGTCAATTGTGCTTTTGCTGCGCGAACCCTCTTTGATACGATTCATCATCAAGAGCGTATCAGCCAGTTCGGTATTCATGGTGTAGGCATAGGTGTTGTCGAGGTCGGCATTGAGATAGGCCTCCTCAAATTTTTCCTCGAGTTTTGTCGGTGGGTCGAGCGCGGTGATGTTTTTGAGGTCTTTTTTGACGTCGATGTTCTGGGCGGCGGCCGGCGTCTCGATGGACTTATTGGCAGTGGTGAGTACGGCTGTGAGCGAGCTATTAGCGTCTTGGAGCTGGCTGGATTTGAGGCGGGAAGTAAATTTCTCGGAGACGGTTTGGAGTTTTTGTAGACGAGCAATGAGGTTATTTAATGAAGGGCCGCGGGAGGCGTTTTGGGTGGCGTTGATGATAAAGGCCAGGCCGAGTAGTCCAATGATGCCGAGAACGAGCAAGATAATTTTTGACTTTTTATCAAAGCCCTGCGGCGCTGGTGGTGCAGAAATCTGATTGAGATAATCAATACCGGTTGGCACGTCATAGTCATCGTGTGGCTGCATATACCCATTAAAGCATAAACAACAACAGAGGTAAAGAGTGATATAATAAAAACCATGCAAGATGCCAAGGAAGAAGTGCGGGCGCGGCTAAATATCGAGGACGTGATCGGCGAATATGTTCAGCTGAAGCGGGCGGGTCGTAATTTGAAGGGACTGAGTCCATTCACTGATGAGCGGACGCCGAGTTTTATGGTCAGTCCAGAAAAGCAGATTTGGCATGATTTTTCTTCGGGCAAGGGAGGCGATATTTTTACGTTCGTGATGCTGGTGGAGGGGATGGATTTCCGGCAGGCGTTGGAACATTTGGCGCGCAAGGCAGGCGTGGATTTGAGTTTGTTTTCTGGTGGTGATGGGCGCACGGCCAAGCGGCGGGCGCGGGCAGGGGAGGCGCTGAAATTGGCCGCGAATTTCTATCAGCAAAATTTGGTGAAAAATTCGGCAGCACGAGAATACGCGGTGAAAAAACGGCGGCTGAATCGGCAGACGATCGGCGATTTTATCATCGGTTATGCGCCAGATCAGGGCGATGCGCTGACGAAAGCGCTGGAGAAGCGGGGATTTTCGCGCCGGGAACTGGCTGATGCGGGGCTGGTTAATCGGTTTGGCGGCGACTTGTTTCGGGGGCGGATGATGGTGGCCTTGAGCGATAGCAGTGGCGAGGTGGTCGGCTTTACAGGGCGAATTATTCGTGATGACCCCAGGGCGCCAAAGTATCTGAACACGCCGCAGACACTGCTATTTGATAAATCGCGCCACATTTTTGGGCTGTATCAGGCGAAAGAGGCGATTCGTAAAAGTGACGCGGCGGTGATCGTCGAGGGGAATTTGGACGTAGTTAGCAGCCACCAAGCTGGCGTCAAAAACGTGGTGGCGACGGCAGGTACGGCGATGACCCTACAGCATCTGAAGGCGCTGAGCCGGCTGGCGGGGCGGATTCGTGTGGCGTTTGATGGCGACCAGGCGGGCGTGAGCGCAACAGAGCGGGCGATCAATTTGGCGCAAGAAATTGGTGTGGAATTAGAGGTGGTGAGCTTGCCGGATGGTGTGAAAGATCCAGACGAATTGATCCAAAAGGATGCGGCATTATGGCAGCTGGCGGTTGAGCGGGCGCAGCCGGCGGTGGATTGGGTAATTGCTCGGCATGCCGGGATGGAAGATTTGGCGACGGCCGAAGGCAAGCGGCGATTTTCAACAACCGCGCTGAGAATTGTGCGCGGCTTAAAAGATCCAGTGGAGCAAGAGCATTATTTGGCGGTGATTTCTAAAGAAACTGGCGCTAGTCTCGCGGCCTTGCGGGCAAAGCTTGGCGCTGAGAGATCAACGCCGCCCGCTCAGCTCAAAAAACCAAAGATTGAAAAGGCGACTCCAAGTAAACCTCGTGACGAATTAGCGGACATCATCGTCGGTCTAGCGCTTAGTCAGCCGTCGACGCGGCGCTGGGTTGGGGCGCTCGAGGCGGCAAGCTTGGACGAGCCAGCTCGAGCAGTGGTGACGTCGCTGCAGGCTGAGCCGCTACTTGACGTAGAAAAATTACCCTGTCCCTTGCAAAAATTTGAGCAGTATGTGAAAATAGTACAGTTAAAAAGTGAACGCCGCTACATGGACTGGGAGCCGGAGGCTCTGGACAGTGAAATGGCGCGTTTGGTAAAGCAATTGATACGTAAACACCGCGACACAAAAAAACAACAATTATTAGACAATTTGCGTGAGGCTGAGGAGCTCAGCGATGAGGCGCGGGCGCGCACCTTGCGGCAGCAGCTGAACGCACTGATTAAGGAGAATGCGTGAACAACGACCAGCAATACACCCCGACCAATGACGATCCACTCGAGCCAGATTTGACGGCGGTACATGATGACGAGGAGATAGAAGATCTCGAGGCGTTGAACGCTGGCCAGTATCTGGATGATATTTCGGACGATTCGGTGCGGTTGTATTTGCGTGAGATCGGTAAGATACCGCTGTTAAGTTCGGATGAGGAAATGGAGCTGGCGCGGCGAATCATCGAGGGCGATAAGAAGGCTAAGGACAAGATGGCTGAGGCGAACATGCGTTTGGTGGTGTCGATTGCCAAGCGGTATTCGGGCCGTGGGTTGGATTTTCTGGACTTGATCCAGGAGGGCAATACTGGCTTGCTGCGCGCCGTGGAGAAGTTTGATCCGGACAAGGGCTTTAAGTTTTCGACCTACGCGACGTGGTGGATTCGCCAGGCGATTACCCGGGCGATCGCTGATCAGGCGCGGACGATTCGCATTCCCGTGCACATGATCGAGACGATTAACAAGCTGGTGCGGACGCAGCGACGGCTTACCCAGGAGCTGAACCGCGAGCCGACGATGGAAGAATTGTCCAAGGAAATGGACATGGAGCCAGAAAAGATTGAATATATCAATAAAATTCGGCAAGAGACGTCGAGTTTGGATGCTGGCATTGGGCGTGATGGTGATGAGGAAGATTCAGTGTTGGGTGATTTCATCGAGGATGAAGATACGATTTCGCCAGAAGAATCAGCGACCAATCAGCTGCTGAAGGAAAAGGTGGCTGAGGTGCTGTCGAGTCTGTCTGATCGCGAGCAAAAGATTGTGCGCATGCGGTTTGGGCTGGACAATGGCGGCAAAAGCCATACGCTCGAGGAAGTCGGCCAGCAATTTGCTGTGACGCGCGAACGAATTCGCCAGATTGAAGCGAAGGCTTTGGCGAAGCTACGGAAGCACAAAGACGCTAAAAAGTTATATGAGTATTTGAGCTAGATTGACGGGCGATAATAAAAAGGCCAGGCGGATATGTCTGGCCTTTTTGATGCGTTGTGACTCAGCACTGCTCAGGCGCCTTACAAAAATGTTCGTGGTGAGTGACGGCTTCTAACTGCGCGTATAGCTCGTCCAGTCCGTGGTCGTTCATCACAAAATAATCGGCGATGGCAATTGGTCCGCCTTTTTCCAGGTTTTCAATTTCCGACCAATCGCGTTGGTCAACTTCGCGTGGTTGCATCGGTCGCTCAGGGCGTTTGGCCATACGTTGATAACGCAGGTGTTTTGGCGTGACAACGGCGATGACGGACATTTGGCCAGGGAATTCGTGCTTGAGAATTTTATATTCACTCCAGGTATACAAGCCGTCCAGGACGATCAGTTTTTGGCCAGCGTCAATCAAGTCATGTGCGGATTTAACGACGCGCTTGACCACGAAATCTTTGCCTTCGCGTCGGCGAATTTCCTCGCGGAATTTTTGCTGATTGTCCCACGTTGGTTCAATGCCAGCTTCTTCCATGGCCTTGTAGATGATGCCGCCAAAATAGATTTTCGGAATACCCTTTTTGGTGAAATATTCGACCGCCGAACTTTTGCCGCTACCAGCCAGACCGACGAGGGCGATAATGTTTGCATGTGGTTGTGTCATGTTGTTAGTATAGCAAATTTGCTATACTGAGTATATGAAGCGTTTGGCGGTCATCGACGGAAAATCAGTGTTTTACCGAGGGTATTATGCCATGCCAGGTCTCAGTACGGCGGACGGTACGCCGACTGGCGGCGTGTATGGATTTGTGAGTTTGGCAATTGAGCTGATCAAGAAATTGGAGCCGGATTATGTGGCGGTGGCGTGGGACAAGCGCGGCACTAACATCCGTAAGCGGCGGGAATTATACCCAGAGTACAAGGCGGGTCGCAAGCCAGCGCCCGATGATTTTTATCAGCAAATTCCGATTTTGATGGAACTTTTGGATGCCTTTGGCTGGCCGCTGTATGAGTTGGATGACTATGAGGCGGACGATATCATGGGTGCGTTTGCCAGGCAAGCGGAAGCGCGCGGCGTGCAAACCTGTCTGCTGACGTCGGATTTGGATGCGCTGCAATTGGTGTCGCCCCTCACCAAAGTCTACGCCATGAAAAATGGCCTGAGGAATATCGAGGAATTTACCGCGGAATATTTTGAACAAAAATATGGCATTCGGACGGATCAGTTTTTGGATTTGAAGGCGCTGAAGGGCGATTCCAGCGACAATTTGCCGGGCGTGCCGGGCGTTGGTGAAAAGACAGCAGTGAAATTATTGCAAGCGTATGACACGCTGGACGGCGTGTATGCGCATGTAGATGAGCAAACAGGCGCTCTACGGACAAAGCTGGAAAATGGTCGCGAGTCGGCATATTTGACCAAGCAAGTGGCGGAGCTGTGGACGGATGCGCCAGTGGAGCTGGATTGGGAGGTGGCGGATGTTAACGACTGCGACTTTGCGCGGGTGGCGGAGATTTTGCGGAAATTGGAGTTTCATTCGCTGATTGGGCGGCTGCCAAAGACAATGCAGGCGGCGGATGAGGCAGTGGAGACGGCGGAGTTGGAATTGCCGCGCGTCGAAAATCTGCCGACTGAGCCACTGTTTGAGACAGAAAATATTATCTATATTGATCCATCGGAGCCGGACATAGTCTATATTAATTCCAAGCCTGACGTGGCGTGGCGAGCGAAGGTTAGTGAAATTGGCTGGTCGGTTTGGCAGCTGTTGGCGCAGGGCGTGGTGATCGCGGCGGATGTCAAGGAGCTGTATCATGCGCTGGACGCTCACGGTGTGACGGTGCGGTTTCACGAGGTCTGGGATATTGGGCAGGCGGCGTTTTTGATTGATCCACTGAGGCGCGACCGTCGTTTAGCGGCGCTGGCGGGCGATTTTTCTGAGGATAATTCCGCGTTGCGGCAGTTGGCGCGGCTTCGTCAGATTTACCGCCAGCAGCAGGATTATATGGCGACGCATCAGCAGATTGCCAGGGTGCTTCACGAGTTTGATTTTCCAGTGATTTGGCCGCTGTTTCAGATGGAAAAGCGCGGCATGAAGCTGGACACGGCGCTCCTTGAACAGATGGGTGAGGAGCTGAGGGCGGAGGTGAGCCAGCTTGAACAACAAATGTATACGATGGCTGGGCGTGAATTCAATGCCGCCAGCCCGGCACAGCTGTCTGAGGTGTTATTTACCAAACTTCAGCTGCCGACGACCGGTATCAAAAAAGGTAAAACCGGCTATTCGACGGGGCAGAAAGAGCTGGATAAGCTGCGCGGGCGACACCCGATCATTGAGCTGATTGAGCGGTATCGGGAGCTGACTAAATTGATCAGTACCTACATTGAAGCGCTGCCGAAATTGGTGGCCGAGGACGGTCGGATTCACACCACCTTTAATCAAGACGTCACCAGCACCGGGCGGTTGAGTAGTACCAATCCCAACCTACAGAATATTCCGGTGCGCACAGAACTGGGCCGGAAGATTCGTCAGGCGTTTGTGCCCAGTCAGGGCAAGGTGTTTGTTGGTGTGGATTATTCACAATTTGAGCTGCGGCTGGCGGCGGTGTTGGCGGGTGATGAGCAGCTGATTGATGATTTTAATAGCGACGTGGATATTCATACCAAGACGGCGGCCGAGACCTACGGCGTGCCAATGGCTGAGGTGACAAAATTGCAGCGGCGCGCGGCCAAGGTGATCAACTTTGGTGTGCTGTACGGCATGAGTCCGCACGGCTTGGCGGCAGCTACCGGCATGACCTTTACTGAGGCGAAACAGTTTATTGAACACTATTTTGCGGTACGCCAGCCAATCCGCCAGTATTTGGACACAATTTTAGTTCAAGCGCGTGAACGAGGTTTTGTCGAGACCTATTTTGGTCGGCGCCGACCAACGCCCGACGTTAAGTCGAGCAACTTTATGGTGCGTTCAGCGGCGGAGCGGGCGGCGATGAACATGCCGATTCAGGGAACGGAAGCGGATTTGATGAAGCTGGCGATGATTCGGCTGGAGGACAAGTTGGCTGGGCTGGCCGAGCCGGTTCTGCAGGTTCATGATTCGATTTTGGTGGAATGCGCGCCGGAAGACGCCGAGCAAGTCGGCGAAATCATGCGCAGAGAAATGGAAGGCATTTGTCCGGAACTACCGATTGCGCTAAAAGTTGATGTCGGCGTGGGGTTGCACTGGGACGAGGTGTAGCCGGGGCGGTGAGTGCAAAACTGACAGAATATGGTATAATCAACCCATGAGGCGTACGTATAATTCTTTTAATTCCTTTTCTCGGTTTGTGCCGATTTTACTAGTCATTATCATCACCATCGTGACAATCGTCGCGATTATCAGTATCAGCCGGTCGATATTTGGTGGCGACGAGCAAAAACAGCAGCAGGAGACGACCGAGCAGAAAAAAAGCGACTTGCTACAAACCGACGAGAGCCGAGCGGTCAGACTGACAGTGCGTGGCCCGATTGTCGCTAATGAGAAATTCCGTTCGTATCAAATAACTATTGCGCCGTCGTCGCGGGTGATGACGACGTATGAAGGCTATGTCGAGAAGCAGCTGAACACCAAGCAGCTGAATAATAACGCCAAGGCTTATGAAGAATTGGTGTACGCACTGGATAAGCGCAAGATGATGGAGGGCCGGCAACTGAGCGATGAGCAGAATGACCTGCGCGGTATTTGTGCGACGGGCAAGGTGTATAAATTTGAATTGTTGATGAATGGAACAGCGATCAAGGCACTATGGACGTCAGATTGTGGCGGCTCCAAGGGATCAGCCGTTGCTAATGTCGAGGAAATCGTCGATATGTTTATCAAGCAAATCCCTGACGGTAGCAAAATGGCCACCTCTATCGGGCTGTACCAGCGGGATACGCTGTTCAAGTTTTAGGAGCGTCTTATGCCGGAACTTCCCGAAGTCGAGACGGTTCGCCGCGGGTTGGCAGAGTTACTGCCGGGCCGAGTGGTGGCGCGAGTGGCAGTGTTTGACTCGCCGAAGAGTTTTCCGAATGCGCCGGCTGATGTCGAACAATTTTTGTATGGCGCGCGCGTGACGGCGGTGCGGCGGCGGGCAAAGGTGCTGATGATTGATTTGGATACGCGCTATTCGCTGGTGGTGCATTTGAAGATGACGGGGCAGTTGGTGTTTCGCCAACGCTCTCGCCATGGCGCTCGGGTATCCCCAAAAAAATCTCGGGGCCCACGTAAAGTTGCCCACAATTTTTCTGCGGATACCGCTCGCGAGATCGACGACTTCGCTGGCGGCCATCCGAACGATAGCTTAATCGGCGAGCTGCCGGATCGGTCGACGCGGGTGCAGATTGATTTTGTGGACGGGTCGCGGCTGTTTTTTAATGATCAGCGCAAGTTTGGCTGGGTAAAATTGCTGCCGACTGACGAAGTGAAAAACCTGCCGTTCATGCAAAAAGTTGGGCCGGAGCCGCTTGATCCCAATACACGCGCCGAGGATTTCATCCAGCGGATTCGCCGCCGCCAGAATTCGATGATCAAGCCGGCTTTTCTTGACCAGACGGTGATCGCAGGCGTTGGTAATATTTATGCGGACGAGGCGCTGTGGGCAGCACAGATTCATCCGCAAACGCGGGTAAAAAAGGTTAATGATCAGCAGTTGAATACATTATTTAATGAGTTGCGGCGCATCTTGCAGCTCAGTATTGACCAGGGCGGCTCGACGGATAAAAATTATGTTGATGCTGAGGGCCAGAAAGGCAATTATCTGACATTTGCTCGTGTGTTTCGCCGCGAAGGCCAGGCTTGCCATCGCCACCCCGACCAAGAAATTATCAAGCTAAAAGTTGGCGGCCGCGGCACACATATTTGTCCGGTGTGCCAGAAGCCACCGATATTTGACAAATAGTGGTTTATAGTGTATGCTACAGGAATATGGCAGGAATAGATCAACCACCACGCAATGGTCAATTTGGTAAAGAGTCGGATTGGGAGTGCTCGGAGATATTGGGCGATCCAGATGACGTGGATGCTGAACTGGCGGCCCTCGTAGAGAAATCAGAGCGTATTTCTGACGTTATTCACAGATTAACGACATGTTGATTAGGCATGGCGTGAACACAATTTATCAGCTGGGATTGAGTGATGAAGAGTCGTCCAAAAGAGAGGATGCTGTCTTTGAGGTCTACCGACAAGATGTAGAAAACGGTGATTTTAGCAAGCTAGATATTTCAGCTCTTGATGAGTGTCGAGGTGATAAGTTAGCACTGGCTGCGGCGATTGATTTTCAGCTACGGGTTTACCTTGCAAAGCGTATTGCGGGTGAAATATTTGTGATAATGTGTGCGTCACCTGAGCAGGGTTCTCAACGCGTGATGGATGGCACCGATAAAACAGACATGATCGCAGACCATCTGCTGGTGCTTGATGAGACGTCCCGCTCGCCTTGGTTTGGTTTTCTCAATGAAGCACTTGGTGGTGAGGATGTTTCACCAGAACAGGTGGAGCGGGTAATGGATGCTCAGGCTGCTGCTAATAAAACAGGCGATCCATATGAGAAATCTCGTGAGTTTTATGACCGCATATTTATGGAAACTGGCGGTGGGCTTTCTGCGGTGCAAACAGCATTGGTAGCGTATGATATTGCTGGCCTTGCTATGAAAGAGATGACTGATCAGGCTAGTGGCGGGGAATACGCATACTGCATAGAGAAATTGCAGCGTAATGGTTTATCTAATGAGCAAATAACTACGTTGATAGCTGCATATAAAGAGATTATGCAAAAGCCGAATAACGCGGAAGAATAAGTCAGTATACCGAAAGGCATGGCTTAAGGGGGTATTTGGTATAATTAAGTCGTGATATATCTCTTTTATGGCGACAACGAGTTTGAGAAACGGGCGGCGCTTGCGGCGCTGGTTGGTGATATGGAGGTAGTGCGGTGCGATGGTGAAGAACTGACGGCGGCTGGGATCTCTGAGGTAGTGATGGGGCAGAGCCTGTTCACGCTAGAGCAGGCGGTGGTCATTACTGATGCGAGTCAGAATGTGACCCTGTGGCGTGATTTGCCGGAGCTACTCAGCGGCGCGGCGACCACGGTTGTCCTTGTGGAGACAAAACTCGACAAGCGCACAAAGACGTATAAGTGGCTGCAAAGCCATGCCGAGGTAAGGAAATGCGCTCATTTCACTGAACGTCAAAAGCCGCAGCTAAGTGCGTGGTGTATTGAGCGAGCCAAGGTGCATGGGGCAGTGTTGACAGCGGCACAGGCAACAACGTTGATCGATCGGCTGGGGTTTGATCAACTGCGACTTGATCTGGTGTTGCAGCAGTTGGCGTTGGCCGGTGAATTGAATGATGAGCTAATCGATGCACTGGTGCCGCTGGCTCCGGCTGAAAGTGCGTTTGAGTTGTTTGCGGCAATGCTGGATGGCGACCGGGGAAAAGTGCGCGCAATCATTGCCTATCTCGAGGCAGAGAGTGGTGATGATGGGGCGTACCAGACGCTGGGGCTGTTAGTTTCACAATTGGTGCAGCTGAACGCGCTGGTGCTATCTGGCGGTGACACGGGGGTGGTGGCTCGTGATTTTGCGGCCCATCCGTATGCACTGCGAAAGGTAGCACCGTATGCAGCGCGGATGAAACCGGCGCAACTTGCGGTAATTAATTCTGCCTTGGCGCAGGCTGATGAACATATGAAGACAACCCGCGTGTCGCCGTGGTTGTTGGTTGAGGTAGCGCTGGCTGGTGTGATTAGAAGAGATCACTAAGTCAATATAAGCTGTTTATACACTTGACAAAATAAGTATGGTATAGTACAACGCAAACTACTATTAGTTTACTAGAAAGGTAAAAAGGAATTAGCCATGGTCTTCAAAGATACGGAGCTTGATACGCAGGGGTCTGATAAACAACAGTCTTTAGACGAACGGCAAAAGCAATGGATGGAGCTGGGACTCGAGGAGAAAATGGCTAGAAAAGAAACAGAGATTAGCCGAGAAGCTATTGACAATGAGCCTGCGTTAGTGATCGCCGAGATGGCAAAGTATGTTGGTGAAGAGTGTCCTCATCTCGTTCAGATATTTGAGGAGACTAAACGTATGCAACTATCTGACAAACACCTGAGCTCATTAGCAGCAGATATAGATATAAGGTTAAATGAAACAAGACCCGAAGAATTGCATGAGATTGCCGGGGAGATCAAGGATAACTATGATACATGGGCAGAGGGAAGGGCTGCACCGCCAATTGGCTCAAGAGGTCCACGTGGTGACGGTTATAAAACTCAGTATTTGTATGAAAGTATGATGGGAAACGGGCTTCCTAAGGAATTTTTTGACAAAATGGCCGTGGCATCCGTTCATTTTAATTATGTTTATCACCCAGACTCTCCGCAGAGTCAGATATATCAACAAATGCGACTTAACTCAGGGCGAGTGTCTGACATTGATGAGCTACAGGAGCAAACACTGAGAATTGCTGATGAAAGTCTTTATGATGCGGTAAAGCTGGTTATAGGGAAAAAAGAGCATGTGATTCGTGGAGTTTTTTGTGAGACGGACAATTATTACCCACAGCTCGTAACTCGGATGATAACAACGCTCGAGGTAGATAAGGGCTTGCCACAAGGGGTTCTGTTGGAGCGAGTTAATATGGATGACTTGTTCCATAGAATAAAGGAGGATCTTGGCCCGCGAACAAGCACTAGACTTTCTCGGTACTAGGGCTCACAAATTGTAAATTACTCCCGCCAGTCGACGGGAGTAATTATTGATGCAAACTGAATGGCTATTTAGCTTCTTTGGCAGCTGGTTTTTTTGCGGTGGTTGATTTCGCCGTGGTTTTTGCCGCCGTCTTTGCTGGGGCTTTGGCTGCTGGCTTTTTGGTCGCTTCAAGCTTAACGCCGGCTTTTTTGGCGATAGCTGAGAGGGCACTCTTGCGCCGAGCGGCAGTGTTTTTCTTCAGCAAGTTCTTCTTAACAGCGGTGTCAAGCTCACTGTGAGCAGTGGCCAGTGTTGTGGCGCTTGGCTCGGCCATGAAGGCCTTGACAGCTGACTTGATGTCGCGCTTGATACCGATATTGCGCTCGCGGCGTTTTAGGGTTTGTTTTGCCCGTTTGATGGCGGATTTGATGATTGGCATAGATTTCCTTTACCTCTATAAATTTGTTTCGCTAATCAAGGATGGATTATACAGAAAAACCCAATAAAAGTAAAGAGTGGCTCGCATTGACGATAATCTATTGACTTTCCTGAAATGCTTATGTATAATGTGACTCAACGGTATAAACAAAAATAAACAGGGACACAACAATGGCGAGCCAGTCACAAAAGCAGCAGATCATTCAGAGCATCAAAGATGTGACTAATATCTTGGTGACGGTAAGCGCTGATCCATCGGTGGACGAGCTATCGGCAGCGTTGGGGCTGACAATTTTCCTCAATAAACTGGGCAAGCACGCCACGGCTGTTTTTAGTGGCAAAGTCCCGCCGGCGATTTCGTTCCTCGAGCCGGATGAGACGTTTGAGGCCACGGCGGACAGCCTGCGTGATTTTATCATCGCGCTTGATAAGGAAAAAGCCGACCATCTGCGCTACAAGGTGGTTGATGATGCGGTGAAGATTTTTATCACGCCGTACCGGGCGACAATTACCGAGGCTGATCTAGAGTTTTCGCAGGGCGATTATAACATTGAACTGGTGCTTGCGCTTAATGTTGAGAGTCAGGATCATCTCGACAAGGCGCTGACGGCCCATGGCAAGATTTTGCATGATGCGGTGGTGTCGACGGTGACTGCTGGTATGGTGAGGAGTAGTCTCGGGACGGTTGATTGGCATGATGATAAGGCATCAGGCGTGAGCGAGATGCTGGTTGACCTGATTGATGAGTTACGAACACCGAAAGTGACCATGGATGAGCAGATCGCAACAGCACTGCTGACCGGTGTTGTGGCGGCGACGGAGCGGTTCAGTAATAACCTAACCTCGTCGCGGGTGATGACGTTGGCGGCAGAGCTGATGGCGGTTGGCGCGAACCAGCAATTGATTGCTACTAAGTTGGCCGAGGGGCAGGCGATTAAAGCCGAGGAGCACTCAGAGCTAGAGCAATCAAAGCAAGCGGCCGATGCAGCTGATGATGAGATGCACGATAATGACGGCCAGGATGGTGCTAATTTTAAGGTCGAGCGGGGAAAACGCTCAAAGCCGGCTGAGTCAAAAAGAGATGATGGCGCGTTGTCAATCAGCCATGAGCGGCGGGGTAGCCTTGATGATGTGGCCAAGCAGACTCGGGCCGAAGAGCAGGATGCAGCGGCTCGTGTGGCTACGGCGCAGCTTGATCGCCTTCGAGCGGCGTCAGTGACGAGCGGACGGAGCAGTGCGCCATCGACATCGCAACCAATCAGTGCGTCGGTGTCGGCTGAGCCAGAAACGGCCACGCCACTACTAGGTGGAACGTTGAACGCAACGACGGAGCGGGCGGCTGAGGATAAGCGCCGCGATCTTGACACTGATCAAAACAAGACTATCTTGCATCACGGCACCTACGTCGGTGCGTCGCGGCCGGCCCTCGGCGAATCGCCGTTGAATGCCGCCATGGGGAAGTCTGATGAACCGCCGAGCGTTGACCCGTTTGCGACCACCAATAAAGACGAAGCGGTCATTGCCGCGCTAAAAGAGGAGACGCAGGCGCTGGCTGACAAGCAGACTCAATCTACCTCGCTGCCATCGCTACCAGATTCTGAGCGCGACGCCCGCGCGGCAATTACCGAGGCGCTGGCTGCTGCACCGCCGCTTGAATCTGCGGCTTCGCCCGCTCCGGTAGTTTCATCTTCGCCGCTACCGACAGTGTCGTCTGCTCCGGCTACGCTCGCTGATATTGAGTCTAATGTAATGCATGGCCTGCCACCGCTGCCTGATTTCTCTGACTTCTCAGGATCAGGTTTGCCACCGCTGCCACCAGCTCCGGTCGGTGCTGCAGACGGGGGGCTACCAGCGTTGAACACATCGCCTTCAGCACCGTCCGCCTCTACACAGCCGCGCACCTTTAATCCGTCCCAGTTCCAGATCCCGGGGCAAAAATAGCCCATGGACGAGGTGTTGCTCATTGATAAGCCGGCTGGCATGACCAGTTTCGGCGTGGTAGCGCGGCTGCGGCGAGTGCTCAGCCAGGCGGCGGGCAAGAAAGTGAAAGTTGGCCATACTGGTACGCTCGATCCGTTTGCTACGGGACTGATGATTATTGTGACGGGCAAGAAGTGTCGCGAGGCCGATACCTTTACCAAGCTCGATAAGTGGTATGAAGCAGAAATCATGCTTGGCGAGGTATCGACGACTGGTGATCCTGAGGGTGAACTGACTCGCGTGTCGACGCGGCAGCCATCTCGCAGTGAGGTTGAAGCGGTACTCGGTACATTGGTGGGTGAAATCAAACAACGACCGCCAGTGTTTAGCGCCATCAAGATCAATGGCCGCCGGGCCTATCAGCTGGCGCGTCAGGGTCAGCTAGTCGATATGCCGGAGCGCACCGTGTCGATCTATGCCTTGGAGCTTGTCACCTATGCGTATCCTCGCCTGGTGATTCGAGCGCATGTTTCGAGCGGTACGTACATTCGGAGCCTAGCGGTTGACATTGGTCAAAAACTGGGAACGGGGGCCTATTGTCACCAGCTGCGCCGCCAGGCTATCGCTGAATATGACGTTGCCCAGGCAAAACCATTAGCGGATTTTGGGATTTTGTCTTGAAGTGCTATTATCAAATTATGGGTAGGCAGACAGGTTTTACAATCGTTGAGTTATTAATTGTGATGGTCGTGATCGCGATTTTGGCGACCATCGGTATTGTGTCATATTCAGGCGTGCACCAGGATGCTACTGATACTAAGATTCGTTCCATCGTCAAGATCGCCGGGGACGCGCTGCAGGTATATGAAACGCAGAGACGAACGCTGCCGTCAGGACAGGGGACGTTCAATAGTGCGAATAGTGTTGACTCGCTTGTGCCGCAGTATATCCAGCCGGGGTATCGCGAGGGCGTCAGCAGCAAGAACGCGTCTGGTCCGGATGATATTTTTGTCTGGTATCCGTGCAAAGATACCTCTGGTAAGATAACAGGTATTGCGGTATTTGCGGCCCTTAATTCTGCCAAGCCGCAGGAGTCGGCTCAAGTTAACGCGGTCAAGGCGACCTGCAACATTCCGGGTGCAGCTGTGCCGACTACGGGTAGACCAGCCTATAACTACGTGCAGACCTTTTAGTAAATGCGGTTGATTTGCGTTTTTAGCGTAGCATTGGTATAATGACGAGGCTATGATTAGCAAAGACGATAAAGCGAAAGCAATTGCTTTGACTCAGGTCAGCAAGGACGACGTTGGCAGCCCGCAGGCGCAGGTGTCGATCTTGACGGCTCGTATCAAAGAGGTCACCAAGCACCTGAAGGCGAATAAGCACGACTTCATGGCACGTCGTGGCTTAATCCAGATGGTTGGCAAGCGTAAGCGCCTGCTCAGATACCTGGAGCGAACTGATTTTGAGAGTTATAAAGCGGTTGTGGCTGCCCTGGGTCTGCGTAAATAGTCGCGCCGGGTAGTTGTACGGATATCCACCTTGATATATCACGAGGTGGGTATTTTGATTTAACGTGGCGTAGCTACAAAAACCGTCCGGCCGTCAGCCGCGCCGCCGAGGGTGCATGAATAGAGGGTAAGCTGTGGTTTGTTGGTTCGGCTTTCGATGTGAACGGCATCCGGCTTGACGTCAAATAGCCGGGATATGACATAGGTATAGCGCTTGCCGCGGTAATCAATGATTATTTCATCACCAGTGCGCAACTTATCAATGTTGTAGAATGGTGATTTTTGGATGGTTTGCTGCGGTGTCAGGCCCATGATAAATCGGTGGGCCGACAAGACAAAATTACCGCCATCAACTGGATCGCCATTCTCTGGTTGGCGCCACCAGGCACCCCGCTCCATAATTTCGGCGCCGCCAGTAGCGTACGGCACGTTAATGTCAATTTTGGGGATGTAGAGACGATTCTCGGTGATGTTGGTTTCTGGCGTAGCGGCGAGAAGCTGGGTGGTTTGGTTGCGCGTTGGGTTAATGAGCTGGGCGCGAAAGAATGGACTAAGCGCCGTGATGAGTGTGTAGCCGCCACCAGCGAGCATGAGGATGGCCAGACTCATACCGAGCCATCGGCGGCGGTTTTTGGCGTGGGGTATCTGCTTCACTTGTTATATTGTAGCATGAGCGGGTTTTTCTGGCAGTATGGGTTGTTGCCTTACCGGAGTGAGTTGATCTATTTAGGGGTATTAAATTGACTTTTTATAGTTTTTATGCTAAATTACAGAGTATGAACGAATACGCACCGCGGGCTGATAAATTACCGCCAGATGCGGCTGAACAAGCGACAAAGATTGGTGAAGTTGTGGCTGCTGTTAAGAAGCAGCTTAGTCCGGACGGGGGACGATTAAGTGATGGCCCGCTGCATCTTGAGAAGTTGGAAGAGCCGAGCGCTGATGACCATAGCCCAAGGTTTACGAATGCAGATGATTTTTGGAAAAACGGCATGGATCCGTCGCGAGCAAATCCGTCGCAAGACGGCTCTGATACGTCTGAAAAACTGCCGAGTAAATTTGTTAATAATTTTTGGCAGTACTTCTTTCCGGATAAAATGTTTGAGGATGACTTATTGGGGCCAACGGTCCTAAATAAACCGCCGCGAAAACTGCTTAAAGAAACAGGAGGAGAACTCCTCACATCGGTTCAGCAGTTGTTTGGGATGTTATTTGAGGATACCAATATTGATAGCCACAAACTTGCTACCCTGGAGTCAGCAGCTGGTGAAGAGCACCTTACCGATCTTAAGGAGGCAATGTTTATGCTCTATGTGCTGGCACTACATACGGTTACTCAACAAGATGCTGCTGGGGCTGGGTGTCCGAGCGCACATGCTTATTTATGTCTGTAGGAGCTTCATATGACGAGTCATGAACAATCGGAAAAAAAGAGTCCAATAAGTCGGCGCGGTCTATTATGTGGTGCGGTTGGGACAGCGGCGGCTATAGCTGGTGGGTTACTTATGAACTGTGGCGATGAAAGTCAACGGATACTATCGGTAGAGACGAATGCTTCAAAGCTTGATCTTGATTGGGCGTATGAGATATATGGCCAAGCCCGTGATATGTTTCGGCAATGTATTGAGGAGGCGCCCGTGTTTACGAGTGAGATACCGCCGATATTGCCACCGCCCACGTCGGTATCTGTCTCTCGAGACGGAGGTAGGCGTGGTTTTATGACGGGGGGTGCGCTACTTCGTAAGGCCGGTCATTCTGAGCGAGCAGTGATAGGCACGGGAGTCTCTTCGGATTTGGGTGATGATAGTAGGGTGCGCGTAGCCGTCGCGTTTGAATTGTTGGCAGGTAAGCCCGAAGCTAAGATTGCTGAGCTGATGGCGGTTTGGGGAGTATCGAGGCGAGGGTTACCGACAGAACGTGCCTTTCGGGATATACTGTATGAAATTGATCCGGAAGAGCTGATGCTATCCTTTGTGCCAGTATCTCAGAGGCAACCGACAGCGCCAACTAGTGAGCAGCCGTATGAGTGGACTGCTATGCTGCCGGGAATGGAGAGTTTTAATGTGATACAACAAGTCATTGGTGCGGCTGGCGGTAGCTCACCGGAGGTGTTGTTACCAACGCCAAAGGTTTTGGACCGAGTAAGTGAGCAGCTCGCTGCGGTTCGGGATGCGTTTGGTCGGGCCGGCTTCCTATAAAGTATGCGGCCCTGTGATATAATAGAAAGTGCGAATATAACCCGCAGACGGTGATGGATGTGTGGTGTGTTGATAGTAAACCAGCATGCATACACCTGTTACTGTCTTTGCGAGAAAGAGAGGATCTATGGCAATTATTAATCCAAGTGGTAAGGAGATTTTTTCGGTTACGACGGAATTATGCGGGCGGCCGTTGACGCTGGAGGTCAACCGGGTCGGCTTCCGGACGACCGGTAGTGTGCTGGTGCGTTACGGCGATACGGTGGTTTTGGGCAGTGCTCAGGTGGGCAGCCGGCCGGTGCAGCTAGATTATTTCCCGCTGTCGATTGATTATGAAGAGCGGTTTTATGCGGCGGGTAAAATTTCTGGCTCGCGGTTTATTAAGCGCGAGGGTCGGCCGAGCGACGAGGCGGTGCTGATCGGCCGGTTGATCGACCGTCCGATTCGGCCGCTGTTTCCAAAGGGCTACCGCCAAGAAGTGCAAGTAGTGGCGACAGTCTTAAGCATGGATCCGGATTTCCGCCCGGACGTGGTGGCGATGATTGCAGCGTCGAGTGCCTTGATGCTGACCGGCACGCCGTTTGACGGGCCGGTGGCGGGCCTGCGGGTGGGTCGTGTGAACGGCGAGTTTAAGGCCTTTTTGACGCCGGAGGAGCGTGAGCAATCTGATTTGGATCTGGTGGTGGCTGGTATCGAGAGTGGTATCACCATGGTGGAGGCCGGCGCTCGGGAGGTGTCAGAAGAGGTGATCGTCGATGCGATGGTGTGGGCGCACCAGATGATGCAGCCAGCGATTCAGGTGCAGCGAGAGTTGGCAGCCAAAGTGGCGCCAGCCGCACAAGAATATGAATTAGTTTTACCTGATGAAGCAATTCAGCAGACGGCTGATGCGTGGGTTGATGGCAAGCTGGGCGAGAAAATTCGCCGACCATATCCGGAGCGCAACGAAATGATTAGCAATATTTGCGCTGAATTTCATGAAGCGATGGCCAAAAAACTTGGCATAGACGAAGAAGAATATAGTGAAGTTCGCAATGATTATGATGAGGCGTTCACATTGGCGCTACACAAAGATGTGCGCCGCGGTATCGTTGAGGAAGGGAAGCGCCCAGATGGCCGTGCCTTGACGGAAATCCGCCCGCTCAGCTCAGAGGTTGGCTTGCTGCCGCGAGCGCACGGTTCGAGCTTGTTTACTCGCGGGGTGACGCAGGGCATGAATATCGTGACCTTGGCACCGCTGAGTTACGCGCAGCTGGTTGATACCATGGAGGTCAACGACGGCGAACGGCGCTACATGCATCATTACAATGCGCCAGGTTATACGGTTGGTGAGGTTAAGCGGATGGGTAGCCCGGGCCGCCGCGAGATTGGCCACGGCTACTTGGCGGAGCGAGCCTTGACGCCGGTGTTGCCGAGCGAAGAAGACTTCCCGTACGCCATTCGCAGCGTTACCGAAATTATGAGCCAGAACGGTTCGACGTCGATGGCAGCGACCTGTTCGAGCTGTCTGGCGTTGATGGATGCTGGCGTGCCTCTCTCGGCACCAGTTAGCGGTATCGCCATGGGTCTGATGATGGACGGTGATATACCGTACGTATTGAGCGATATTGCCGATGCCGAGGACTTTGCCGGTGACATGGACTTCAAGGTGACTGGTACAGCCAAGGGCATCACGGCGCTGCAGATGGATATGAAGGTGCATGGTTTGCCGGTGGCAGTGCTGCGCCAAGCGATTGAGCAGAGTAAGGCTGGCCGGGCATTTATCCTTGACCATATGCTAAGTATTTTGCCAGCGCCGCGCGAAGCACTCAGCCCATACGCGCCGCGGATTGAAAAGCTAAAAATTGACCCAGATAAAATCGGCGCGGTCATTGGCAAGGGCGGCGAGGTGATTAACAAGATCACCAGCGAGACTGGCGCCGAGGTTGATATTAAGGAAGACGGCTTGATCACCATCGCCAGCCCGAATGGCGAATCGATCGAGAAAGCTCTCAATTGGATCAAGAGCCTGGTTGAGGAGCCGGAAGTTGGCAAAATCTATGAGGGCAAGGTGGTCAGTATCAAAGATTTCGGAGCCTTCGTGAATATTCTGCCGGGAGTTGACGGGATGGTGCATATCTCGAAGCTGGCCGATCATCGCGTGGCTAAGGTGACTGATGTGGTCAAGGAAGGACAAACCGTTCGCGTGAAAATCACTGGTATTGATGAGCGCGGTAAGATTAACTTGACGATGATCGGGTTGTAACTTTTGCTTTTTAGCAAAGTACGCTACAATAGGAGAATATAAGACTAATTGAGGGGGATTATGGACGATAAGAATAATAAAAACGTACCACAACCGACAGCAACACCGCCAGCAGCAAATGAGCAGGCTGCTCCAGTAGTACCACAGCCAGTACCATCGGCTCCACAATCGCAGCAGCCGCTGCAGCAGGGTGTGCCAATGCAGCCCAAAAAGGGCTTGAGCAAGGGTGCGCTATGGGGTATCATCGGTGGCTCAATTGGTTTGATAGTCATTGTCGTTGGTATCGTGTTGGCAGTTATATTCCTTGGTGGGCCATCAAAGGCTGATTACCAAGAAGCTGCTAAGGCCATGAAAGAGTTTGACGGCAACAGCCTCAACTCGGCACTCAAGTCGTCGAATGCTGATAACGCAAAGAAGCTGATTGAAGAGGCGGTGGAGCGTGCTGATACAATGATGAAAAAACTTGATGCATCAAAGATTATGCGCAACGAGGAGACCAAAAAATCTTTCGGTGAATACAAGACTGCCTACGAAAAAGTACGCCCGAATTTGCTTGCCATTGCCAGTCTGATAGGAGATATGAAGGACTTTTCTAAGAAGTGCACACCAAGCTTCTTCGGCTATGTCGGTAAGTCAGGAGACGAAGTAAAGAAGCTCTACGATGAAAAGATGAGCGACTGCTATAAGCTGCTCGATAACGTTGCCAAATCAGAACAGAAAGAAGCACAGGACTTTGGCAAGCAAATGAAAGAGTATTACAAGTTGCTGGGTGATTACTTCGTGGCACGCGCTAATAAAGACTACACTACTCGGGTACCGCGTCTACCGTCGGGTAGCTCAAATCCACTGGCCGGCTTTGCTAAAAAGATTCAAGAGTCAAACCTACAGAAACACGAGCGAGAATTCATCAACTTAGTGAAAGAAAAAGCTGAAAAGTAATTTTCGCCTCAGCATCAAGCAAAACACCTCGCATAGTGACGAGGTGTTTTGTATAATAGAAATATGGATGAGGCAGCGCAACTGGAGGTTTTGGCGGCAGAGATTATCGCTGGTGATATTTGTCATGACTTGGCGCTGCAGGCGACGCAGCTGGTGATAGGTGATGGTCGGGCTGACGCAGACATTGTATTTATCGGTGAAGCGCCAGGAAAAAACGAAGATCTTCAGGGCAAACCATTCGTTGGGGCAGCTGGTACATTTCTTGACGAGATGTTAGCCGCAGCCCAGTTACGTCGTCAAGATGTCTATATCACCAATATCGTTAAATATCGGCCGCCAAACAATCGTGACCCGCTGCCGGAGGAGAAGCGCGCTTTTTGGCCGTATTTGATGCGCCAATTGCAAATTATTCAACCAAAGGTAGTCATCACACTGGGTCGGCATAGCGGCATGGCATTTATTCCTGACTTGGCGATCTCGCGTGATCATGGCAATCCGCGCTGGGCACAGTTCAACGGTTTGAAGTTCTTGGTGATTCCGCTGTATCATCCGGCAGCGGCGCTATATAACGGGGCGTTGCGGCAGACGTTAATTGACGATTTTGTGCGGGCGGCGCAATTGGCCGTCCAGGCGAGCGCCTGAGCTATTTTTGACAAGAGCTGGCACCCCGTGCTATAATGAACGCAATTGTTAGGGGATAGATTTGTCGTACGTTGCCCCCATGTCTATCGCCTGTCATTCTAATTTTGCAAGGTATTTATTTTTATAAAAGGAGAACAATACGCATGGGCCAGAGACGACTTGCGACGCCGAAGGGCGATGATCAGTCAAAACGACCAGCTACAAAAAAAAGTAACACAGCGGTGATGAATAGCACTACTACTCGCAAGGGTGAGGTGTTTCGGGCGCAGCGGCGCACGAGTGAGAACGTTAATCTCAGGGCGTCGCAGCACGTGATCGATATTCCGGTCAACAAATCAGTTTACAACGGCTATGGCGGCGAGCAATTTAGCGCCAAAATGCAGCCAAAACGCACTCGCGGCGGCAAACCGAAGTTGAGGATTATCCCAATCGGCGGTGTCGGCGAAATGGGTATCGGTAAAAACATGAACGCCATTGAGTATGACGATGAGATTATCATTGTGGACATGGGTTTCCTGTTTCCGGGGAGCGATTATCCAGGTATTAATTACATCACGCCAGATATCACGTGGCTAGAAGAAAATAAGCATAAGATCAAGGCGCATGTGTTCACCCACGGGCACCTTGATCACATTGGTTCATTCCGGCACTTTATCCACCGGATTCCAGCACCGGTCTATGCATCGAAATTTACCATCGGCATGCTAGATAAGTCGCTGGCTGACGCGGATACTGATTTCCAGCCGGACTTTCGGGTGATGGACCCATTGAGCCACGAAGTTGTTCAGGTGTCGAAGCACTTTTCGGTAGAATTGGTGCGGGTGAATCACTCGATTCCAGATTCAACGGCGGTGGTGATTCGGACGCCGCTGGGCGTGGTGATTGACTCTGGTGACTGGCGATTTGAGGAAAGTCCGGTTGATGGTCAGAAGTTCGACCTCAAACGGATGACTGAAGTGGCGTCCAAAGAAGGCGTGTTGATGTTCATGAACGAATCGACCAACTGTGAATCGGCCGGTACACATACCCACACTGAGTTTGATATTCAATATTCCATTGGTCAGGTGATGGATAAATTTAGTAATAGTCGAGTGATTTTAAGTTGTTTCTCATCACAGGTACACCGTTTGCAATTAATTTTGGAAGAAGCGCATAAGCATGGGCGTAAGGTGGCGTTTGCCGGATTTTCGATGATTCAGAACTTGGAAGTGGCGCTGCGCTCAGGAACCATTAAGATCCCGAAAAATACCGTCATGAAGATGGAAGATATCATCAAGCTGCCGGATAGCCAGATTACCGTGGTTTGTACTGGCTCGCAGGGTGAGTTTAATGCCGTGCTAAGCCGTATGGCGACTGGCGCGCATAAATACATGAAGATCAAAGGCTCTGACGTGGTGGTGTTTAGCTCTAATCCGATTCCGGGCAATGAGAAAAACGTGGTGCGAACAGTCGATGGCTTAATGCGCGAGGGCTCTGATGTGATTCAGAATGGCAAGACGCACTTGACGGGGATCGGGCCGCTGCACTTGTCGGGTCATGGTTACTACGACGATCACATTAAGCTGATTAATGCCTTGAACCCAACATACTATATGCCAATTCACGGTGAATTCCACATGCTGGTGCACAATGCGCGGCTGGCAGAGAAAGAGTGTGGTATTCCGAGGAAGAATATCTTTGTGTGTGACGCTGGTGACATTATTGAAATTGATATTGAACGCCAAGCCAAGAAAGCCGGTCGAATTCAAGTTGGCGGCGTGATGTATGATGATACGGGTGCTATTGTATCCGAGGTGGTACTGAAAGACCGCATTCATATGTCTCAAGAGGGAATGTTCGTGGTGGTATTGACGGTGCAACGCGGCACCGGTCGGTTACTGACCAGCCCAGACATTATTTCCCGCGGTTTCATCTATCTGCGTGATTCCGAGGAATTGATGAATATGATTCGTCAGTATTTGAAACAGAAGGCAGCGCGCAGTTTTGCTGGTAAGTACGACCTTGACGTGGTGAAAAAGGAAATCAAGGACGAAGTTACACATATTTTGTACGACCAGACGCGCCGGACGCCGATTGTTATTCCGGTAATTAACGAAGTCGGCGGTTTGAAAACGGTAAAATCGACTACTGCTTCGAATGCTTCTACTGTAAAGACACCGGTGCGTAGCAGAAAACCTGCCACCGCTTCAGCGACGGAACCGAAAATGACTCTGCCAACTATGCCGCGCCGCCGCTTCCCGCGCCGCCAGGTGCCAGACACCGAGGCGAATGACACCAAGGCTCGGGAGGTCGGTCGAGTGCGTGCGTACTAGCTCACGCTTGCTATTTGTTGTAAAATATGCTACAATGTGGATGTCGGTAAAGTGATATAATAAAAACAGGTATGCCAAAAAAACGAAAATCTACCCGCAAGAAATCAGTTTCCACAGCTCCAAAGCATGATGTGCCGAGCGGCTTTTGGGCGCAAGTCGGCGCGGTACTGCTCGTTGTGTTGTCGCTTCTTCTGATGGTGGCGTGGTTTGGTGTTGGTGGCCCGGTGCTGGAGTGGCTACATAAGGCGACTCTGAGCATGCTTGGTTACGCGATGTATGGGCTGCCGATTTTGCTGATATATATTGCTGTGGAGATTTTCCGGGCGGAGAATAATCGGTTGCCGCTGGCGATGAAATTAGCAGCCATCCTCGAGGTGGTGTGGTTGTCTGGTTTGTTTGGATTATTAAAGACACCAACCCGCCCAAATGCTGGTGGATTTATCGGTGATACGGCCAATCGGGCGATGAGCGCCATGGTCGACCCGGGCATCGCTGCTTTGATATATGTGGTCCTCATCATCATCACGGCGCTATTTATTACTCAGACGTCGCCGTTTATGGTGATCAAGAAAATCGCCGAGGCGCTCAAGCGCGACCACTCCGAGGAGGATAACAATGCGGCGGTGATGAAGAAGGCGGCTCGCGAGGATGCGGCCAGCGCCAAATCATCGAGCGACATCAAGTTGAATGCTGGCGTCCCGACCGTTGATCCCGTCACACCAAAAGATAGAAGGACGTCACCGCTGAGTAGTCTGCGCGGTAGCGTGGCGCGGGATAAGGCAGCTGAGGAGCAAGCAGCACTAGTGGCGGCACACGACCCGAACTGGCAGGCGCCGAGCCTTGATCTGCTAGAGAAAAAGCAAAGTCCAGCTGACGCTGGTGATATTCGGCAAAACGCACAGATTATTCACGATACCCTGGCAGAGTTCAATATTGATGTGGAGATGGAAGACGCAAATATTGGGCCGAAAGTGACGCAGTATACCTTGCGACCGCCGAGTGGTGTGAAGTTGACACGCATCACGGCGCTGGAGACGAATATTGCTTTGAATTTGGCGGCGCAGAGCCTGCGGATTGAAGCGCCAATTCCTGGACAGAAAGCCGTTGGTATTGAGGTGCCGAACCGCCGGGCCGCTGATGTGCGGCTGTATGGCGTGTTGGATTCTAAGCAGTGGAAGAATGCTCGCGAGCCGCTGAGCTTTGCGATTGGTAAGGACATCTCTGGTGAAGCAGTGGTCGGTGAGCTCAACAAAATGCCACATATGTTGATCGCTGGACAGACTGGTTCTGGTAAGTCGGTGATGATTAATACCCTACTGACCAGTTTGCTATATCGCAACAGCCCGAGCGATATGAAGTTGATTTTGGTTGACCCAAAGCAGGTGGAAATGGCGCCGTATGAAGACATTCCACATTTGCTGACCCCGGTGATTACTGAGCCAGAAAAGACTATTTCGGCCTTGAAATGGGCGGTCAATGAGATGGAGCGGCGCTATAAATTACTGGCGGCGGAGAAGATCCGCGATATTAAAGGGTATAATCAACGGCTAGCTACGCGAGCTAAAAAAATCCCGGTAGCGGACGCCGATGGCAATATTCAACAGCACGAAGACGGGGCGATGCCGTACATCGTTATTGTAATTGATGAGCTAGCCGATTTGATGATGGTGGCGGCACGCGACGTCGAGGCGCTGATCGTTCGCTTGGCGCAGAAAGCGCGGGCGGTGGGCATCCACCTGGTCTTGGCAACGCAGCGGCCAAGTGTTGACGTAATTACCGGATTGATCAAGGCGAATGTACCGGCGCGTATCGGCTTTACCGTGGCGTCGCAGGTTGACTCGCGGACCATTCTTGATCAAATTGGTGCTGAGAAGCTGCTTGGTCAGGGTGATATGCTGCTGTATACGCCGAGCATGAGTAAGCCAAAACGTATCCAGGGCGCGTGGGTGACCGATGACGAGGTCAATAAAATTACTGATCACCTGCGGATGCAGTCGGCGCCGCAGTACAATGATGAGGTGGTGGCGCAGCCAGTACAACTAAATGGCAAGGGCGGCCTGGCAGTTGACTTTAGCGGCGGTGGTGGTGAAGACGAAGCATTTATGGACGCGGTGCGAGTGGTGATCGAGGGTGGCAAGGCCTCTACTAGCTATCTGCAGCGACGGCTACGGATTGGCTACGGCAAGGCAGCGCGACTGATTGAAGAGATGGAAGAGCGTGGCATTGTCGGTCCAGCGAACGGCTCAAAAGCTCGTGATGTTTTGGTTTCAAGTGTCGACGAGCTAGGGCAATAGCTAGCTTGACATAATTATTTTTATAGGTTATAATATTCTAAGTGAGAAATTGATTTGTATGTGGAAGGATGGCTACATGGCGCACATAAGTTGTAGAAATAATGGAGAATTATCTCCTGATAGTAGAGGCGACAAGTTAAGAAAGCCTCTTGTGCTGGGGTTGCCGCGGTCACGTTAGCCGTATCGGGCATACTTGGGTATAGTCTTGGTCGGTCACACGATGTTCCGCCCGCACCATCAGTAGAAAATACCGATGGTGGAACATCCAAAGAGTCCAATGATAATTCAAGAGCGGAAGAAATCACCTTTACCCTGCCGGAGACCGAAGGCCGTCAAGAAGCAGAGGGCTTTTTAAAGGATCCCAATATAGTCCAGTCTGCGCGCGATGTTGCTGGACGAGTTCTTACTGCTGCAGGGAAGTCGGTTGATAGTAATGCTGCTCGACTCGTTCGCCAAGATTATTATGATGATCACAATAGGCCTAAACAGCAGTCAATAACAATTACAGATGATAAGGGACACGTGGTATCGGTTGATGTTGCTCAAGGCGACAAAAGGTTTGGTGGAAGTGAGATCGCAGTAGAAGTTACCACTGATATAATTGAGGTCGGCGCAAAGAGTAGACAGACGGATCGGATAACGTGGCGGTTGGATTTTTTGTCTCCAGAACCTATGGCACATCAGCATATCGAATCTCCAGAAGCACTACTGCCGGCTCTAGAAGGCGTGTTACCGACGAAAGTGGAATGGTCGCACAGACAGACTGCTGATGGTTGGTCGGAGACTAAGGAAATTACAATCGTTTCACCAAAGTCTGTCTCGCCATCGAGACCAGATTATGGAGCATAGCGGCGGTACCGGCTAAGGGAGAGATTAATGGTCGGGCCGTGGAGAGTGCTAAGGTATATGATGCGGCAAAAAGCCTATTTGATCGGCTCGCGACCGATGGTGATATATCCGATATCTTGCCTTCTCAGTAAACTAACGTGCCGCCAGATATTCACCGAGTAATGTTACTTTGTGACCAGTTGAGGTAATTTTATTGATGGCGTGATGCAATGACGGGCCGGCAGCGTCAACGGTCATGAAGAATTTGTAGTTCCATGGTTGGCCGATGATGGGTTGGGACTGGAGGCTGGTGAGGTTAATGGACTGATCGGCGAATGTGCGGAGTATTTCAAGGAGGCTGCCTGGTTGATGGGCAGTGGTCACCACAAGCGTTGCTCGATTAGCGTTAGTCACTGTGGCGGTTGGATCAAGGACGAGGAAACGAGTGATGTTGTCCTGACCGTCTTGGATGTGCCGCCTGAGAATTGGCATATTGTATAGTTGGGCAGCGGTTTCACCGGCGATGGCTGCCAGGTGTGGTGAACCCTGTTGCTTGATGAATTCGACAGCGCCAGCGGTATCAAAATATTCAATTTGTGCAGCTTGCGGTAGGCGTTCTTGGAGAAAACGCTGACATTGTGACAAGGCGACAGGATGTGAATAGACAGCGGTAATGTCTTCAAGTTTTGTGCCCAGATTGGTGATGAGTGTTTGTTGAATGGTAAGTGTTACTTCCCCGACGATGGGAGCACTGCAGGATTCAATGTGACGGTAAGTTTCGTTGATGGTGCCGTAAATGGTATTTTCCACTGCCACGACAACGGCGTCGGCCTTACTGCGAGCATAGGTTTGAAAGACATCGCCAAAGGTCATGCACGGAACAATGGTGATGTCAGATCCATACCATTGTTTTGCCGCTTGTTCGTGAAATGACCCAGCTTGTCCTTGAATGGCGATACGCATGGACCCTATTGTAGCATGGTCTGGCGGGGTGCATCACTGGACTTTTGCATTAGATTACCGTATAATACGGAGGAATAATAACCTAAGGTTATGTGCGATAACATAACCATCCGTAATGGATTCCAAAGGAGGAAACATGAACGAATACGAACTGACTGTTCTTATTCACCCAGATTTGGAAGCAAATTTGGATACGGCCCTAGACAAGGTCCGGTCGCTTGTCACTACCAATGGTGGCGAAATTACTAAAGAAGACAATTGGGGCAAGAAAAAGCTAGCCTATGCAATTCGTCGTGAAGACTTTGCGGTGTATGTTTACTTTGAGGTGAAGTTGCCAAGCAGTGCGCCGCTCAAGATATCAAATGTTCTGAATATCACCGACGAGGTGCTTCGTTATTTGTTGGTTAAGACCGACGAGAAGACACGTCGAGCGCTTGCTGAGCAGAAAGAGCGCGAAGCTAAGGTCGCTACCGAGGCGGCTGATAAAGAAGCCTAATATTCGACGCGATACATAATAAAAAAGGAGGGTCATCATGGCACGAAGTATCAACCAAGTTATTTTACTAGGGCGGTTAACGCGCGATCCAGAGCAGCGGACAACGCCATCAGGTCGGACAGTTGTTAGCTTTAGTATCGCGGTTGATCGTGCCGGACAGGATGATCAAGCTGATTTCTTCGACGTTACCGCGTGGGAAAAATTGGGCGAACTGGTGATGCAGTACCTGTCAAAGGGCCGCCGCGTGTTGGTGCAGGGTCGGTTGCGACAGGACAGCTGGGATGATAAAGAAACCGGCAAGCGCCGCTCGCGTATTGAAGTGACGGCGACCGATGTAACATTCCTTGACGCTCCGAGCGGCGATAGCGCGAATACAACCGCACCACGTAATACTAATACTAAGCAGGCTGAGACCGTAGCGGATATTGACGATAAGCCGATCGATCTTAGCGAGATACCGTTCTAAAGGAGAACAAAATGGCAAAACGATTAAAGAAGGACACCCCAACGGTTTTTGACTATAAGGATGTTAAAACATTAATGCGCTATGTTAATGCGTATGGTCAAATTGAGCCGATAGCGAAGACGGGTCTCAGTGTCAAGCAGCAGCGTAGCTTGGCAGTGGCAATCAAGCGTGCTCGGCACTTAGCATTGCTGCCGTTTGTATCGCAAGGGCAATAAAAGTATACATTGAGGGAACTCTCTAGCCCCCGAACGTATTTATAGATAAGAAAGAGAGTCGAGTGGTCTGTGCAGGGTAAGGCACGGGCCACTGTTGTTTGTGGGCGGCTGTACAGCGTATTTTTATTTTTGATACAAGATAGTATTATGATGTTACTAAGACCACCGTGGGGTATTTGAGTAAAAAATATGTTCAGTCAGCGAGAAATACTCTACCGTCCGAAAGAATGTTAGAATTAGGTACGGTAGCTTAATAGTTATAGGAAAGGAAAAACAATATGTATCAGCCGACAGATCTTAAAAAGGGTACGGTTTGTCAGATTGACGGTAAGCCATATCGCGTCATTGAATATGGACAGAAGGTTATGGGGCGTGGAGGTTCTATTGTGAACGTTAAATTGAAAAACTTACTGGATGGAAGTGTCATCCCGAAGACCTTTAAGGGTCAAGACAAAATTGAGCCAGCTGAAGTGGCTAGCAAGACTGTTCAATATTTATATCATGACGGAGATATGTTCTGCTTCATGGATCCAGAAAATTTTGAACAATTTGAATTGTCTAATGATGTGGTAGATGAGGCGAAAGATTATTTGAAAGAGGGTTGTGAGCTGAATCTCCAGGTGTTTGATGGGCGAGTGATTAATGTTGAATTACCAAAAAATCTCTATCTCGAAGTTACATATACTGAAGATGTCGTAAAGGGCGATACAACCTCAAGCGTACTTAAGGATGCAACGCTTGAGACGGGCCTTATTATTAAGGTACCAGCATTCATTAAACAGGGCGATATTGTCAGTGTTGACACAGCGACGGGTGAATATCGAGAGCGCAAAAAATAACAAAGGGGTCTTCTTGTCGGAAGCGTCGCCCAGGGTGTTCGGGCGATGCTTTTTGTTGTTGTTAATACATCAAATAACGATAAAGAGTGGAGCAAGAGTTTAGGTATTGATGCTAAAAATACAACGTAATATATGTATAGCTGGTGGGGTGTTTTTGGTGATACATACGACAACTGTTTTCATGAAAATTATGGGTCTATTTGCGATAATGGTGAGAGTATCCTTGGCCACTACAGAGGTAAATATAACTATTGATGTATAAATTACACTGGTGTGTAGTATACAACGTTGTATTTTAGTTAACGTAGAATTAACGATAGCGAAGATCGGCCTATAGGTAAAAGTAAGAATAATTATTGATGTATTTATAACAGCAGTTCTACTATCACAATAGGTCACTAGTGATTGAGAAAAATATGTATTCAGGCTACAATGAGAAGTGACATGAAGCAGCGATTAGATAAAATGATACTAGAACGTGGGTTGGTTGAATCGCGTTCAGAAGCAGAGAATTGGATAGGCTTAGGGCAAGTCATGGTCAATGGTAGGGTGGCGACGCGTCCCGGATGTTTCGTTAATGATACAGCAGACATTACATTGCTGACTCGTGAGCGGTACGTTTCGCGTGCAGGCCTCAAACTAGCGAGTGTGGCGGATAGTTTTCGGTTGGACTTTCAGGGGAAAACAGTGCTGGACATAGGGTCGAGTACTGGTGGATTTACTGATTTTGCGCTGCGTCATGGCGCCCGACGCGTGTATGCTGTTGATGTGGGCACGAATCAGTTGCATCATCGACTGCGTGACGATCGGCGTATAATATTACACGAAAAGACAGACATTCGTGACTTTGAGCTTGATTGTCCACCAGACATTATCGTGGGAGACGTGTCATTTATTAGTCTGCGCGACATTCTACCACACGTTGCAAAACGGCTGATGGGCAGTGCGACGGTGCTTGTAGCAATGGTAAAACCGCAGTTTGAGGCAGGGCGTCATTTGGTACAAAAGGGTGTTGTAAAAAATGCTGCTATACGACGAAAGATCCTGACCGATTTTGAGCAATGGGCAAAACAGTATTTTGTAGTTCTTGATAAAAAGGATAGCACCGTCGCTGGCAGTAAGGGTAACGTTGAGCGCTTCTATAAGCTACAACTGAAAAAATAACAGAGGTAATAACTGTAGTAAAAATAGCATCGTTGTATTTATGGCAACGTAGTATACTATACAATAAGGTTAGACATTGAACCGAAATTCGACGACATCGTTAGGTTGCATGATGTAATTTTTACCCTCAGTACGTATTTTACCCGCTTCACGGGCCTTAGCTTCTGAACCTGCGGCAACAAGGTCGTGGTAGCTAATGACTTGTGCAGCGATGAATCCGCGCTCAAAGTCTGAGTGGATGACGCCAGCAGCCTGTGGCGCCGTCCAGCCTTTATGTATTGTCCATGCTCTAACTTCCTTCTGACCTGCCGTGAGATAGCTCTGTAGACCAAGTGTGTCGTACGCGGCATGGATAAGCTGCGACAATCCAGTTTCGGAAGCTCCGTAGCTATCAAGCAGTTCCAATGCGTCATTATTTGATAATTCTCTGAGCTCTTCTTCAAGCTTGGCACAAATAAATAATACTCGGGCTGGCGCGACGAGTTTGGTAAGCTTTTCCTGCAGGGCATGGTCGCCGAGCCCCGCCTCGTCAACATTAAATGTATAAATAATTGGCTTGGCAGTGAGTAAATGAAGATCATTAATTATCTCATATTTGATATTTTCTATGGATGCTATCGGCGTACCTGAATTAAGTGATGTCAGGAGTGTTTCAAGGTGTGTAGCGACCTGTCGTGCCTCCGGCTTGGCTTTGGCTTCTTTTTGGAGACGAGGCAGACGATGTTCTATGGTTTGGATGTCGGCAAGGATAAGTTCGGTATTGATGATATCAATGTCGGCTTGAGGGTTAATCGGGGTATTGTCGTGTCGTAATATATCTGAGTTTTCAAAGGCGCGAACGATGTGGATAATGGCGTCGCATTCGCGAATATTGTGCAGGAATTTATTGCCAAGCCCTTCTCCTTTTGAGGCGCCAGCTACCAATCCAGCGATGTCGACGAACGTTACGGTCGCGGGGATAATTTTTTGCGTATCATACAGTTTTGCGAGTACATCGAGCCGCTCATCGGGAACCGGTACGATGCCAGTATTCGGTTCAATGGTGGTAAACGGGTAATTAGCCGCTAGAATATTATTGTTAGTAAGTGCATTAAATATGGTCGACTTACCGACATTTGGCAGGCCGACGATTCCGATTGATAGACTCATATCGTGTATTATAACAAATTATACAAACTTGCCTCAGTATATAATATGTATTAGAATAAGCAGTATGAATAAGGTTATTGTCTCGCGAATATTTATGATAGTGGGTATCGTGTTGAGTGTCGGGGCGATAGTCGCCGTTATCATGATGGTGATGGGGCGATTGCATGTTGGATTAAAAGAGCCGAGCCAAGATATCGCGCCAACCGCTAAGATGATATGTGGCGAGGATATGATAAAAGAATATCAATCAATTATCGCTGCACCGAATGGGTATGGTCCGACAGCGCTTGAGGGGCTGGTGAAGAAGATTTCAGAGCGTGGCGGCCCGGGTGACGATACGGTGTGTCACTATGTTGTGCTTCACGATGCATCACTACGGAATGATCGCCAGCGGATTGATCAGATTCATCAAGGGTTGATCAACTCAATGAAGATGCGCCAGGCGGTCGAGCCGTTTTATCGACTGGGTATTAATCAGGATACGGTAAAAGCACTGGTCGAGATCGGTAAGGCTGATGCGGGTGCGGGGAATAAGGATGGTACACCGGGTCAGGGCTAGGGTCGGACTGCGGCTCATTATTGGCTATATGCTGGCACTTGTGATTGTCGCATCGACGTTGGCGATTATTGGTGCGGATAGAGCAGAGGCGGTGGACTGTAGCGGTTTGAGCGGTCGACGACGTTTGATGTGTATTAATGCACGCAATGATGGTGAACGGTTTGCGGTGCAATATATCTGTAAGGGCGGTGGAACGCGGTGCGGTGCGATGTGGATGTCGTCGCCTGGGACGTCGTATACGAATGATGTTATTAACACCGTTAGCTGGAATGCGACGTCATTATCACTTGACTTGAGGGGGTCGGTGAACGGCAACGGTCAGTCGCGAGCACGGGTTTGGGCGACAAATGTAACGGTTAGTCAGAATGGTCGGACATTACTGTCTGGCGGTACGCTTGATCGGGGGACGCATCCATCAGGCGCGTACCACTGGGTTGATGGCGGTAGCAGCATTCGAGTAAATGGAATTGACATATCTGGTGTAGTTGCGCCAGGAAGTTCCGGCCGTATCATTTTGCAGGTGCGGCGCTGTTTCTATAGTAGTCCAGGCGGTAGCGGTGCTTGTGCGACACAAGATGTCGAGGTGTGGATTAAGCGTGAGCAGGCGCCAAACCAATGGACTGTTGAAGGGCAATCGCGAGTGTCAATCAATGGTGGCAGTTTAGTGCAAAACACGACTGCTGCACCAGGACAGCGTGTACGATTTTTTCATTACTTGAGAAATAATTCTTCATATACAATTCCTCCCTATACTCTAAAGCGCATAGGTATTAATCAGGATGTTAATGGTACGACAACGCATCATGCGTGGGCGTCGCCGTATACGCGTAGTGCTAGCCCGTGGAATACGTTTTATGAGCCGAGCGACGTTAAGCCATATAATAATGTCTTTGGGGCTGAGGGGATCGTGACGCAGGATGATGTCGGTAAAACAGTGTGTCAAAAGATTTTATGGCTGCCGGGTGCGTGGAATACTGATGGCTGGGGGGTCTCATCGAATGCCTGTGCATCGGTGCCGTATGATTATGAGTTGCGGCCGGAGGTGCAGGCGCCAGATTATATTAATGAAGGAACGATTGAGGTGAGTGGCGTGACCGCGCGGATTAATCATACAGGATCGACACGGTCAAATCGGGCAAATTATGCTGTGGTGCGGTTTGTGTTAAGGGGCGGTGGAAATTATACCGTGCCGGGCGGTGAGGGAGCTGTTGTGCCGTATGATAGACGTTCGCCGGGTAATTTAGTGGGCGATTGGGATTGTTATATCGCCAAGAACACGATTAAAAATAGTCGACCGGGTTTGCAGGTGGCAGATTGCACATCAAATAATTTGGCACGTAATGGCGCGGGAACAATTATCCAGCGAGGTGGGCTGGAAATTCCGCTTGGCAAGGATAATTTGAGTGGAGTGACAATGACGACTGGTGACCAGTTGTGCTATATGACTATTGTGAGTACATATAACCAACATGTGAATACCAGTACGTTTCGCTATGCGGTAGATTGTGCAAGAGTCGCTGGACGGCCAAAAGTTCAGTTCTGGGGGGCGGATGTGCGAGTTGGTGTCGGGATAGACGGTAGTGCGGGTAATAATAATGCGGAAGTCAGGACATCACTGACGAGGGTGAGGCGATAGATGGCGCTGCAGTTAAAAACCCAAAGGTGGTGGATCGGAGTCGGTGCCGTTGGGCTAGTGGTATTCGGAAGCCTTGGAGTGTATATCTGGCGTCATTATATCAGCGTAACGGCGCAAGTAGCACCTGACGTAACTCACGTCGAGAGGGCGGTGCTAGCAGCAAGTACGACAACGCCACCGGGCGGCAGTAGTTATGACCCAGCCACGTCGTATCACATGCCGTGGGAGAAATATCCGGTTGGCGAGAGAGAGCAGATCGGCGGGACGCCAGAACGGATTAGTAGTTGGCCAACGGCCGGGGATGGTGGATCTGACTGTCGTGTGAACGCAAATGCCACGACAGTGGTCGATGGTGTTGGCGGGACATTTAATTATGGTGGGTTTACGATGATGCCATCACCGATGTCTGGTAATCGGACAGTCGGTCAGGATAAGTGTAGCGGATCGGTGTCAACATGGACGGCACCGGACGGTGAAAATAGCACATCTTCGGCAACGCCAGCACCGAGTTGGTTTGACGACGTGGTAGCGGCCAATAGCGGTGGTCTAGCGGGCGGAGCATATGTTAATCCACGAGCGTATGGTGGCTGGGCGACGGATGCTAATGCCACGACGAAAGTGCCGTTTGGTATACCTGCCCAGCGATCAGGCGCGGCTGGGGCGGCTGAGTTTGCCGAATGCGGCGGGGTCATCAAAGAGTCAGGAACATCTACGTGGGCAACTGATGGAGCGTTTCGGCAGCCGTTATATGATCAAGGCGGCCAGTCGAAGCCGCTCTGGGGTGCGCGTTGTAAGGACGAGACAAAGTTGAAAGAGACACTGACCCGGCGTCACAATGCGCCGCAAACTGATACCAATGGTGAAAATTACGTGAAGTCGTCTGGCGTAACGCTATTTCGGCAGAAATTCCGGCTGACGAGCCAGCAGCTCGAAGAGATTCGTCAGCTGGATTTGTTGAACGACGGACGATCAGGACTATACTTGCGTTTGGCGGTTGATGATTATGCTGCGGTGTACATTAATGGTAAGCCAGTCTTTGCCAATCCGAAAGCGTCATCTGGTGTCGAGATGAAGAGAATCATCGCGGATTATTTACGGGCTGGTGATAATGTGATTGCTCTAGAGGTGCAAGATGCGATTGCTCCAACTAGCCTCGCCAATGCTAATGCGGCTGCTCGGTGGCTGCTCGGTGTGTATGCGCCAAAGGGGTGGCAGCCGGTACCGGGGGAGCCGCGGCTGTACGGATCGTGGGCGGAATATGCCATTAGTGCACCTGGACAAATTATTTCCTCTTCGGGAGCAGGACTATCGTCTACGCCGACAGGGCGAACGGGGGCGATTGAGGCACGGCAATATAATGATCTGACGTTTCAGAACACTAACATCCCGTTTGGTAATTTTCGCGACAAGATGCCGACCGTACGCACACCTGATGCCTATTTTACGAACACGGGAAATTTATCCGGGGCGGTGTCTATGAGTGACGTGGCCGGTGGTGTGTATCAGGCTGGCAACCTGACGATTACCGGTGGAGAAATTAAGCGTGGCCGGCAAATTGTTATCAAATCGGGCGGCGTGGTGACTATCAAGGGTGACGTAAAGCAGGAGGGCGGTAACTATTCGGCGGCTCGGGATCTGCCGCAGTTGATTATCAGCGCTCGGCATATTATCATTGAGCCGAATGTCACGCAGCTTGATGCTTGGCTGGTGGCCAAGAATGGTACAATCAATACCTGTGATACCATAGTTCGTGATAGTCGTCAGTGGCTGTCGGGGCTGGATGCGAAAACGTGTGAAAAACAGCTGCGGATCAACGGTCCGATTATCGCGAAGCACCTCTTTTTGCGTCGTACCTTTACCAAGGGTGGCGATACCTCTGGCAATAATCCGGGCGAGCCAGCGGAAATATTGAATTTGCGTGCTGATGCATATTTGTGGGGAAATGAGCGGTCGAAAGAATCGGGGGCTATCAAAACGATGCATCTAAAAGAGCTACCGCCACGATTTTAAGGGTTTTACATTTCGATATGCTTATGTATAATAGAATAGTATGAAATTAGCTAAAGGGCTGGGCGACTTTTTCGGATTAGACATCGGGACGAATGCGGTGCGTGTCGTTCAGTTGGCACGAACGAGCAACGGATGGAATCTGCTGCACTATGGTTATGCACCTGTTGACCCGAAGGTTACGGGTAGTGATTCGCCAGAGGCGCAGCGTAAGCTTGGTGAAGTGATCATGACTGCTGTCGGACAGAGCGGTATCAAGACGCAAAATGTAGCGATTGGACTACCGTCGAGCAAGACCTTTACGGCGATTATTGATGTGCCAAAAGTGTCAGACCAAGAGCTAAAGGCGACCATGAAATACCAGGTCGATCAGTACATTCCTATGGCGATTGAGGATGCCAAGGTTGATTGGGCGCTGCTCGGTGACAGTTTGCGCGAGCAAGGCCAGTATGAGGTGTTATTGACGAGTGCAGCGATTAGCTATGTCGAGGAGCGGCTTGAGTTCATCGAAGGTCTTGGCTTTAATGTGGTTGCTGAGGAGCCGGATCCGATCGCGATGCTTCGGGCATTAGCGCCGACTGATGGAGCGACCGCAAAGTTAGTACTAGATATGGGCGAACACTCGACCGATTTGGCGGTCATTTATGGCGATATGCCGCGGTTAGTGCGCACGGTGCCGAGCGGATTGCAGACGTTGGTGCGAGCGGCGGTGCAAAATCTCAACGTGCAGGATGATCAGGCTCGCCAGTTTATTATCAAGTTTGGTCTGGCGCCTGACCGGCTTGAAGGGCAAGTCCTCAGGGCGATTGACGGCGTGCTGGATAACTTTGCGACCGAGCTGACCAAATCAATTAAGTTCTTTCAGACGCGCTATCCGAGTATTTCCGTGTCAGGAATTCTACTATCGGGCTTTGGCGCGGCGATACCGATGATGGATAATTATATTACTAACAAGACTGGTATACCGGCGACTACGGCTGATCCGTGGCAGCATGTTAGTCTTGGGCAGGCCGATCAGCAAAAATTAGCACCAATTGCCTCGGAGTTTGCGACGGTTGTTGGTCTAGCGCAGCGGAGGAGTGGGTCGTGATTGAGATTAACTTGATTCCCGATGTCAAGCGCGAGCTGCTTCGGGCAAAAATGATGCGCAACACCGTGACAGCGATGTCGATAACCGTCAGCATGATCGCGGTCGGAGTGGCGGTTGCTCTCGGCTTAATCTTTGGTGGTCAGATAGCCTTGGAGGCGCTGCATGATGGAACAATTAAGAGTAAGACGCGCGAGCTGACGTCGATTGAAGATCTCGATAAGTTAGTGACCATTCAGCATCAGCTGGCGACAATTAACAAACTATCAAGTGAGCGTCAGGCCGATTCGCGGCTATTTGACGTGATGACGGCGGTCAATCCGGTGGCGCCAAATAGTATTAAAATTGCGACGCTAAAACTCAAGCCAGAGTCACGGACAATTACTATTGAGGGATCAGCTGAGAATGGCTATATTGCGCTGGAGATATTTAAGAAGACGATTACTAATACGACTGTGCAGACAACACAAAATGGGCAAGAGGTTAAACAGCCGCTGGCTGAGAATTTGCAGGCGGGTGAGGCCAGCTTTGGTGAAGATGCCAACGGTAAGAAGGTGTTGCGCTTCTCGTTCACGTTTACCTATCCGGCAGAATTGTTTTCGAAAACGAGTGGCTCAGTGGTGATTGCGACGCCAAACGGTAAAGTTGATGTGACTGATTCGCGGCTGGGGGTACCAGAGAGCCTATTTGCCAAGAAGCCAAAAGACGCTTCAAATAAGGAGAAAAACTAATGCCTGAAAATAAAGACGTTGCCATCCGTAAGCGCCAGCAGATTGATTCATCAAAGAAAACCATGTTTCTGTTCGTGGCGGGTGCGGCATTTGTTAGCGGGGTAGCGATTGTGGTGTCGTTCTTCCTCGTGCGGCAGATTTTGTTTCATGGCGCAGTTGTCCTTGCGAAGCAAGACACCATCAACACACTGGAGAATAATAAAAAGGCGGCCGAGTCGCTCAAAGATAATGTGCGTTCACTAGAGGCGAATGAGGCGCTTAACTCAGTGAAGTTAAAGGATAGTAGTAGTCCATTGCAGACGATTCTTGATGCACTGCCGGCTAGTGCGAATGCCGATGCGCTTGGTGCATCCATCCAGAAGAAGTTCGTTAATGGCATCGCCGGTCTGTCACTAGAAAGTATCTCGGTCCACTATACGGCTAATGAGTCGGGTGCGGAGCAAGAGGACGCTGGTGATGGTCGCTCGGCGGTGAGTTTTACCATGACAGTGAGCGGCACGTCATCGAGCCTCAAGGAGCTATTGACGCGCTTTGAAAAATCAATTCGGGTTATCAATATTACCGAGATCGAGATGCAGGCCAGCGAGGACGGCAAGATGACGATGGATATCTCTGGCAAGGCTTATTTTGAGCCGGCGCAAAAAGTTGGATTAGGAAAGAAGGTGATCAAGCCATGAAGAAGAGCGATATAGCAATGATTGTGTTGATAGCCAGTCTCGGCGTTGTAGTGGCATATTTCGTTGCCAGTAGTATTCCGTTCTTGCGCGTACCATCATCGGGTGTAGAAGTACAGACGATATCAAAAATTAGTCCAGATATTGAGCAGCCGGATAAGGCAGTGTTTCATCGCGATGCTATTAACCCAACGGTGGAAGCAATTGTTGGTAAAGCGACTGGTAGTTAGCGCGGAGGTGATATGGCGCTACTGACGGATGATATGCAGGGAAAATTGATTGGCTTGCTGACGAGCGAGGGCTTGATTGAGCGGTCGGTTGTTAAGGAGGCGCAAAAGCGTGCCAGCGAGTTGGGTAAGCCGTTACTGTCGCTGTTGACCGAGGAGCACCTTTTGGAGAATGAATTATTGGTGCATGCGGTGGCGCAATTGTCTGGTGTGCCGTATGTTAATCTCGCAAGCAGCGTGATTGAGCAGCACATCTTGAACCTGCTGCCGGAGGATGTTGCCGAGCGATTTATGGCGGTACCGCTGGCCGAGGTGCAGGGGCGCTTGGCGGTGGCGATGATTGATGCTAATAATGTCCAGGCGGTTGATTACCTAGCAAATCGTATCCAGCGACCGCTCAAGGTATTTATGGCCTCCGAAGAAAGCATCCGTCATGTCCTTGGCCAGTACAGAACAGACTTATCATCGGTCAATGAGGCAGCGGAAGACTCGCAGCGCGAAGCACTGGATGAGTCGTCGCAGAACATTGTGACGATCGTTCAAGATTCGCCGATCTCGCGGGCGCTTAGTACAATCCTAGAGTATGCAGTAAAGAGCCATGCCTCGGACGTGCACATTGAGCCGTTAGAAAAGGCGTTGAAAATTCGCTGCCGTGTTGATGGCGTGTTGCGGGAAATTATGCAGCTACCAAAAAGTATCGAACCAGCGCTGGTTAGCCGCATTAAAATTCTATCAAATCTCAAAATTGATGAGCATCGAATTCCGCAGGATGGCCAGTTTGCAGTCAATGTGGCTGGCAAGGACGTTGACCTGCGTATTGCGATTTCGCCGGTGGTATGGGGAGAGCAGGTGGTGATTCGTCTGCTTGATAAGACAGGTAACTCGTTTGATCTGACTGATATGGGGTATGCTGGGCGGGCACTGAGGGCTATCCAAAAAGGCATCAAGCGGCCGAGCGGAATGATTTTGACGTCTGGGCCGACCGGCTCAGGTAAGTCGACTAGTCTATATGCGCTGATCAAGGAAATTAAGGACGACTCGATCAATATTGTGACGCTGGAGGATCCGGTGGAGTACAAGATTGACGGCGTTAATCAGATCCAGGTGCATGCTGATGTTGGACTGACGTTTGCATCGGGCTTACGGTCAATCCTCCGGCAGGATCCCGACGTGGTGATGGTCGGTGAGATCCGCGATACCGAGACAGCGAACTTGGCGGTGCAAGCGGCATTGACCGGACATTTAGTATTTTCGACGCTGCACACTAATTCGGCAGCGGGTGTGCTACCGCGGTTGCTGGATATGGGGATTGAACCGTTTTTGATCGCTAGTACCGTGAACACCATCATTGGTCAGCGGTTAGTCAGGCGGGTGGCACCAAAATATGACTCATATCAATCGTCACCACTTGAAACGGAGACTATTCAGTCAACGGTCGGTCACCTCCTGCCGAAAACCCAGGCTGATATACCGACCGTTTCGCAGGATTTGGGCTACAAGGCCTTGCCATTATCTGGTCAAGCCGCTTATACTTTAGTCAGGGGCCGCGATATGCCGCAGACGCCGCAAGGTTACTCAGGACGATGTGGTTTGTACGAGGTGATGGACGTCACTGAGGAGGTTCAAAACCTGATCGTCAAGCGGGCAACGAGCGCCGAGATTCAGCGGCTCGCCATTCAGCAAGGCATGATAACGATGCGTCAAGATGGTTATCTCAAGGCGCTCAGTGGCGTGACAACATTAGAAGAAGTAAATCGGGTAGCAGCCGATACAGCATAAAAGAAAAGGGGGACGATTATGAACAATCAAGAATTACGCATCGAAATTTTACTCGAAGAGGTGGTTAAAAAGCGGGCCTCAGACCTTCACATTCAAGTGGGCCTGCCACCGATGCTGCGTATTGACGGAACGTTGGTCGCAGCAACGGGCACGCAGCCGCTTGATGAGGCAACCGTGGAGCGGCTGGTATTTCAGATTCTTGATGAGGATCAGCGGCAAATTTTGCTCAAAGATAAGGAGTTTGACTTTTCGTTTGCGTTCGGTACACTGGGACGATTCCGGGTGAATGCCTTTCATGAGAGGGGTAATTTGGCAGCGGCGCTGCGCTTAATTCCAAACGAGATCAAGACTGCGCAGGAGCTGGGCATGCCGCCAATTGTCAATACATTTGCCGATTTCCCACGCGGTTTGGTGTTGGTGACGGGGCCGACTGGTTCTGGTAAATCGACGACGCTGGCGGCGCTGGTCGACAAAATTAACGCCGAAAAGTCGCAGCACATCATTACTATCGAAGACCCGATTGAGTTCACGCACAAGTCAAAAAAATCAGTGGTGGTGCAGCGTGAGGTTCATTATGACACCTATTCGTTCTCAGCGGCGCTGCGCTCGAGCCTGCGCCAAGACCCAGACGTGGTGCTGATCGGTGAGATGCGCGACCTCGAGACAATCTCGGCGGCGATTACCATTGCCGAGACCGGGCACTTGGTGTTTGCGACGCTACACACCAACTCGGCGGCGCAGTCGATTGACCGTATGATCGACGTCTTCCCGCCGCATCAACAGCCGCAAATCCGGGCGCAGCTATCAAACATCCTGATGGCAATTTGTTCGCAGCGGCTGGTGCCGTCTATCGGTGGCGGTCGGGTGGTGGCGGCCGAGATCATGATTGCTAATCCAGCGGTGCGTAACATTATTCGCGAAGGCAAGAGCCATCAGCTGGATGCCGTCATTCAGACGGGTGCTGATCAGGGTATGCAGACCATGGATCGGACGCTGGTAAATCTGGTACAAAACGGTACGATTACCTATGATAGTGCTCGTGAGTTTGCGGTCGATCTAGCGGAGTTTGAGCGGCTTATCAGGGGATAGCGCATGAAAAAATATTACTATGAGGCCAGGGATTCAGCCACGCAAAAGATTACCAAGTCGGTTGTGCAGGCTGAGAGCGAGGTCGCCGCGGCGAAATTGCTGAGCGCTCAGGGTTTCGTGCCGCTGAAAATTGAGCTGCAGGATGAGCGTGAGGGCTTCTTTCAGCGATTGTCAAATAAAATATCGTCCAAGGACAAGATCGTCTTTACGCGGCAACTAGCGACGTTGATTGGTGCGGGGTTGCCGCTGGCGCAGAGCATGCATACGGTACTGGAGCAGACGCAAAACAAGCGGATGCAGAGTATCATTCAGGAGATAATTTCCGATATCGAAGGCGGTCGGCAATTATCAAGTGCGTTCGAGAAGCATCCAGAAGTATTTGACAATGTGTATGTAGCATTGGTGGCGGCCGGTGAGGTATCAGGAACGTTGGATGAAGCGCTTAAGCGCATCGCGTCACAACAAGAAAAAGATACAGCGATGCTTAGCAAAGTGCGTGGCGCCATGGTCTATCCGGCGATTGTGCTGTTAGTGATCATCGCGGTGGTGGTATTCATGCTCGTGATGGTAGTGCCGCAGGTCGAAGGACTGTATGGTAGCTTACATAAAGAGCTACCGTTTACAACGAAGGCCATGGTCAGCGTCGCTGGTTTTTTGGCGCAGTTTTGGTGGGCGTTGGTGATTTTACTTGGCATCGGTTTATATTTCTTTCAGCAGTATCTCAAAACCGAGGCTGGTATTCGCGCTAAAGATACGTTCAAGCTGAACATACCAGTGTTTGACGCCATGTTCCGCAAGCTGTACATGGCTCGTTTTACTCGTACCGGTCAAACGCTCCTTAATAGCGGGGTGGCGATGTTGGACATGCTGCGTATTACCGCTCGGGCGGTCAATAATTCAGTTATCCGTCAAGGCATTGAGCATGCTAGCGAGAAGGTGAAGGGTGGCAAGGCGCTGTCGGTGTCCTTAAAAAATGAGGATTATATCTTGCCGATGGTGCCGCAGATGATCAAGATTGGCGAACAGTCGGGTAAAATCGACGAGATGATGGGCAAGTGCGCGCAGATTTACGAAGATGAGCTGGATGAAGAGATCAAGGCGATCACGACGACCATTGAACCAGTGCTGATGGTGGTCTTGGCGGTCGTGGCCGGCGTGATGGTGGGTGCGATAATCTTTCCAATTTATAATCTGGTCGGAGACATTAGCCTCTAGACAATCCATAAGCAGTACAGTATAATAGCAAGAGAAAGTTAAGTCACAGAAAGGTGGGCAACTTCATGGCTCAGCAAAAAGCAAATAAAGGATTCACAATCATCGAGGTCGTGTTGGTGCTGGCAATCGCTGGGCTGATATTCTTGATGGTATTCTTGGCATGGCCGGCCCTGCAGCGCAGCCAGCGCGACACACAACGACGCAGTGACGTGACTCGGTTCGTCTCGCAGGTGAATAGTTACGCGACGAACAACAAAGGAAGTATCCCGAAAACCGATACGGGGTCGATTAATAGCTTCCTCGATTCGTATATGAAGCGTGGCAACGGTGAATTCAAGGACCCGCAGACAGGCAACAATTACAGCGTGGTAACTGGCGTCGCCCAACAGGGTTCGGCAACGACCGAGAAGATGGTATATGCCACGAGCGCTCAATGTGATGGCGAAAATATTGTTGCCAAAAGTGGTTCGCCGCGCTCGTTCGCCGTCAAGGTGCAGTTGGAAGGAAGCGGTGCGTTTTGTAAAGACAACCAAAACTAACCAGAGACGACACGTTGTTGGCAGCCTCCTGCTATCAGGGGGCTGCTTTTTTCATAATTTCTTGTTACCATTAACAGTATGATGATAGTGGCAATACTGGTGGGCGTGGCGATCCTTGGCGCGGTGGCGGGAAGTTTTATCGGTGCTCAGGTGTGGCGAGTCCGTGCTCGGCAGCTCGTTGAAGACAAGCAGGCCGGCGAACCAGTTGATACGCTGGAGCTCCGCCGCCTGAAGCCGCTGCTTAAGCCTCTCAAGGACGATCGATCGCAGTGTCTTTCCTGCGGGCACGAGCTATGCTGGTATGATTTGTTGCCGGTGGTGAGCTGGCTGGCTGCTAGAGGTCGCTGTCGGTACTGCCAGGCACCGATTGGCTGGATGGAACTGGGGCTCGAAGTGGCGATGGCCGGGTTGTTTATGGCAGTGACGTGGCATGGCATGATGACGTTTACGGCGCCACTAGTGATAACGAAGGTTGCGATTATGTTGATGGGGCTATCGTATCTAGCGTTCCTGTTCGTGTATGACAAGCGGTGGTTTTTGCTTCCGGACGTGGCGAATTGGCCGTTCGTGATGTTGGGGGCGCTATTTGCTGGGATTCACGTAGCAACTGGCCAGCTGCCGGGCGGAGTGCTGGGGTTGATAGCGGCGGTTGTTATCCTCAGTGGCATGTACGCATTGCTCTACGTCGTGTCGAGTGGTCGCTGGATAGGGTTCGGTGATGTCAAGCTGACACTCGGCCTCGCCCTCTTTTTAATGGATTGGCGGCTAGCATTTCTCGCGCTGTTTTTAGCGAATTTACTCGGCACGCTACTGGTACTACCGGGGATGCTTCGGGGTACAGTGCAGCGTGGAGCGCGAATCCCATTTGGGCCGCTACTAATCGTTGGCTTTCTTATTTCGTGGTTTTTCGGCGTGAGGATCGTGGATTGGCTTATCGTGATTTGATAGTGCTTATGCTATAATAATGAGCATATGAAGCGGTGGCAATCCGGGTTTACAATCGTTGAAGTGGTGTTGTTCTTGGCGATCACCGGCCTATTGACCGTTGGCTTGTTAGCTGGCGTGAGCGCTGCGCTGCGTCAACAGCAGTATCATGACGCTGTTCAATCGTTCGCCGGTTTTATTCGTGATCAGTATAGCCGAGTGATTAGTATCGAGAATGATCGGGGCGATCGCGACACGTGTCCTGTTAAGGGTGCAACAAACGATGGGGCTCGGGGCCAGTCGAATTGCGTTGTCGTTGGTCGTTATATCAAGTCGACGAATTCCGAGGCACGTTCATTTACCGCCTATCCGCTGTACGCCCTGAAACGCTCGGGAGTGTGGACGTATAGCTATAGTGAGAGTGAGGCAAATACCTATACGGTTGGCTGGGGCGCACAGGTACGCTCGCTCACGGCAACCAATACCATTGGTAGAGAATTAGCTTTATTAATATACCGCGACCCAGATAGCGGGCAGGTTATCGTACGCACGAATGATGCACCGTATTCACCAGCTAATATTAATAATTTTATTCGCAATATGCAGCCGAATGGCGGTATGTATACGGCTGATTTACAGCTGCGGCAGCGAGAGTTTTGTATCTATGATACTGGCTGGTCAGTTGGCCAGAGGCTGTCAGTCTTTTTGGGAGCAAAGGCCGGCTCGAGCGAGGCAGTGACGGTTGGTCATGCGACAAAGGGGTGCGATAATGAAGCGACAGCATAGCGCGCGGGGCGACACGATCATTGAAGTGGTGATGGCGGTAGCGATGTTTAGCATGTTGGCGATTGGTATCATGGCACTTATGAATAGCGGTATTGCTATGGCGCAGCGATCATTAGAGTTGACGCTTGTGCGGCAACAGATTGATAGTCAAGCAGAAATGCTGCGCTACATTCACGACAAGTCGTCTCAGGCCGGTAGCTCATTTGCTACCCTCTGGGGCGCAATGAAAGGTCGGACTATTGACCACGCTAATTCGCTACTGAATGTTAATCGATGTCCAGAGGCAATGCCGAGTGGGGGATTTGCCCTAGCGCCCAGCAAAAATACCTTTCAGTTGATTACTAATAAGTATGAATTATCGCCGACATATGCCAAGATTTCAACTGCCCGGAATCCAATTTCTCAGGGCATTTCAATTCAGCTGGTGCGTGTTGAAGGCGGCCGCGCTTATGATGCGTATATTCAGGCCTGCTGGATGAGTGTGGGGACTGACCGGCCGATGACCACGGGGACGATTGTGAGGATGTATGACACGGCGGTATAGACAATATGGATTTACCTTGGTTGAACTGATGCTGGCGATGGCATTTGTGTCGGTGTTGCTACTGGCGATTGCTACGATAGCAATCCAGGCCGGCAAGCTGTATAATCGAGGCCTCACGCTCAAAAGTATCAATCAGTCCGGCCGCGAAATTAGCGATAGCTTGCGGCGCGACTTTTTGCAGGCTAATGCTGGCAAGATAAGTGGTAATGCTAATTTGGCCGTTGTCATGGTGCAGGCGGGTGGTGCTGATCGGAGCGGCCGACTCTGCCTCGGTGACTATTCATATGTCTGGAATGTGCCAAAGGTTGTCTCTGGAGAAGTGAAGGCCGGTGCGGGTATTATTACCGAAGTTGGCGGGCCGCATTCTGGTCGTCCGATTAATTTTGCTCGAGTGATTGACCCAGATGGCATGCTGTGCCAAAAAAATGAAACAACGGGGGCGTATATGTCAACGGTCGCGACGGATAAAGTGACGCATCTTCTCAAGCCAGCCGGGTCGAATGATGTGGTGCTGGCAATTCATCAAATGAAGGCAGCGCGAGTGGCGGGTGATAGCGGGGCAGACAGTCTGTATCGTTTGGAATTTGTCCTTGGAACCAGTCAGCTTGAGGCGGTCAATACAGCTAACGGTACCTGTAAGCCGCCGGCGGATAACAGTGAGAATCTCGACTTTTGCGCAATAAATAGCTTTGAGATGATTGTGAGGACAAATGGATAAAATAGCGAGAAATAATCAATTAGGTGCAGTGTCGTTATTTGCAGTGATCTTTGCGACACTGCTACTAACGGTTTTGATGCTCGGCTTCATGCGGCTCATAATGGTTGATCAGCGACAGGCCCTGAATAATGAGCTGTCACAAAGTGCGTACGATGCGGCCCTGTCCGGTGTTGAAGACGCCAAGCGAGTCGTGCGTGCCTGTCAAAAAGGAGATAACGGCGGTAAGGCTTGCGAGCAGTTACGATTGCCTAATGATTGCAAAGTAGTCGCACGCGCAGGTGTCGCTGGCAATGTGGCCGCTAACGAGACACTGATTCAGTCGCGTCGCTCAGGGGACGGTAAAGAGTTCAACCAAGCCTATACCTGTGTCAATATTACGATGGATACGGAAGATTTCCTGGTTAGCATACCCGAAGGATCATCTCGTCTCGTACCACTGAAAGCCAAAGCTGAATTTAATAAAATTGTCCTCGAGTGGTTTACTAAAGAGGATGCGAATGGCAATGTGGCCGCTGGGCGAGTAAAAAATGCTGCCTCGGCGTCAACCTCGCTGCCAGCGTACGGTGACTGGGATGAGTCGCCGTCTCGTCCCGCACCCGCGCTACTACGCACTCAGATGATTTTTCCAGGCGATACATTCGACCTTGCTAGTCTCGATAGCTCTCGCGTTGCGACGATGTTCCTCTATCCACGGACGCTGAGTGTCCCCGGGCCGACGAACGGAGGTGTATCGGCAATTAATCTACCACGAGCGGGCGGTGGTGGGCAGTTTAACAATGCTCCGACACCGGTGAGCTGTTCTCCAGATTTTGCGAATAGTGGCTATTCGTGCCGAGCCACAATTGATGTATCGCCTGTTACGGCTGCCGCCAGTGTTAATTCATTCTTGCGTCTGACGCCGCTATATCGCATGTCACACGTACGAATTGCCCTATATAATGGCGCAGAACCGGTCAAGTTTGATGGTGTTCAGCCAGCGGTTGATGCGACTGGTCGTGCTAGTAATGTGTTTCGGCGGGTTGAGGCGCGCCTGCAGATAGGTGACGATTTCCCGTATCCTGAAAATGCTATCGATCTTGAGAATAGCCTCTGTAAAGACTTTTCGGTGACTGAGGGTAGTGTAACGCCGGGTAGCTGTCGGCCGTAGTGTCTTAGGGGTCTATCTCGTATCACTGTGAAAGCGCTCGTGGACGTCTTTGAGGTGCTGGTCGGTGACGTGTGTGTAAATCTGGGTCGTGGCGATATTGCTATGACCGAGCATCGATTGTACCGCCCGTAGGTCCGCTCCATTCATCAGAAGGTCGGTGGCAAAGCTATGACGCATAGTGTGCGGGCTAACGTGCTTGGTGATGCCAGCAAGTCGGGCGTAGTGCGACACCATTCGCTGGATTGAGCGAGCACCCAGCCGACGATAATCGCCAGAAACTGATGGTTTTGTTAGGCGCCTGCTATAGCTGATGAATAGAGCCGGCAAGCTGTCACTTCGCGCATCAAGGTAGTTTTTGACGTGCTCGGCAGCGGACATTGAAACGAATACCGGCCGGTCTTTCTGGCCCTTGCCGCGTACCATAAACTCGCGTCGAGCGAGATTGATGTGGTCACGATTCAAGTTAACAAGCTCCGACACGCGCAGTCCGCTCGAAAACAAAAGCTCAATGATTGCTCGGTCGCGAAGGCCCGGTTCATTGTCCAGCGGGATCTGCTCAATTAGTCGTACCACCTCGTCGTAGTGAAGAAATGTGACTTGTTTGCGAACGGTTTTTGGTAGGGTAATCTTGTCGGCTGCCAGTGATGAGATGTCTCGTTGTGATAAATACGTCAATAATCCACGCAGGGCGATCAAGTGATAGTTTTGTGTGATTAACAACAATTCTTCACCGGTGTTGCTATTTTTATAACGGTTTAACCAGAGGCGATATTTACGAATTGTCTCTGATGTTATTTTTGCAACATCAATATCACCAGCAAAATCAATGAAGCGTTCAAGGTATAATTTGTAGTTCTCAATGGTGCGAGGGCTGCGTCCGCCCTCAACTTCTAGGTGCTCCAGGAAATCTGCTAATGCTTCAGAAAGATACATGATTTAATTTTAACAACATCTATACCGTTTATCAAATGGCTAGTTTTTGTTATGATGAAGAAAATAATACACGAAGGAGGCGTATGACCGAATCAAAAGAGAAGAACATGTGTGGCATTGAACGAACACTGATTGTGTTCAAGCCTGATGCAGTACAGCGGGGGATCGTCGGCGAAATCTTGCAGCGGTTTGAGCGTGTTGGTCTCAAGATTATCGGTGTCAAGATGGTAGCTCCGGGTCGTGAGCATTACTTTGCGCACTACGAAACGATTGGCAAGATGGTGACCCGTCGTGGTGAAGAAATTTTTGACATGACGCTTGATATGATGATGGACGGGCCGGTTATCGCTATGGTTCTTGAAGGAGTTGAAGCGGTTGCCGTGGTGCGTAAAATTGTTGGCCCAACCGAGCCAAAGTCTGCCGATATGGGTACGATTCGTGGTGACTATTCGCATGTTAGCTTTGGCTACGCCAACGAGTGCCAGAAGGGTGTGCCGAATTTGATTCACGCATCGGGTGATCCTGACGAGGCAACGCAAGAAGTCGCCCACTGGTTTAAACCCGAAGAGTTGATGGATTATGCGACGTTAAACGAGAAGTTTACTCGGTAGCATTGTCGCGACCGACGACCACCCGTGTTATAATTAACACGGGTGGTTTTTATGTGCGCCTCGGTAGCTCAACTGGATAGAGCAGATCCGTCCTAAGGATAAGGTTGTAGGTTCGACTCCTGCCCGGGGTACCAAAGCATTATGACGAAGAAAGCCAAATCAACCAAAGCATTTGATGGTCAGCGCGATGGCGAGGAGCTGTTGTTCGTGTTTCGTCGACATATTATTGCCATGCGCAAGGGTTTTTACTTACTGCTCGTTCCGATGACGATTGGCGCGCTACCATATCTTATTTGGCAGGATAATCTCAATCTTTTATGGGTATTTCTCGGTAGCTTCATCTTTGGGCTCGTTCTGTTCAGCTATCATTTTTTAATGTGGTTCTACACATATTACATTGTAACGAACCAGCGACTTCGCCAGATAACGCAGCATGGTTTTTTTGGTAAGGATGTAATTGAACTTAAACTAGCGAAAGTCCAGAATATCAGCTACGTTGTGCCTGGTTTTACGGGCGAAATGTTCAAATTTGGTACAATAGTTATTCAGACGTTTGTCGGGGACCTTGTCATTAAAAATGTCGAGCACCCAGATGAGATTTATAATAAGCTGCAAGATGCGGTGGACCTCGCTGCTGAAAGGAGTGATCATGCTAAAGAAGACAACGAAGGTTAAGAAAAAGGACAAACGCTCACTGCCGTCACGGATTACCAATGACACGGTCGCGGAGCATCGCGAAAAGGTGCTGGCTGGTGGGCGCAAACACAAATACCCGATACAATACTCCAAACATAAACTAGTCTGGAACACGGTATTTATTAGTATTGCTGGACTCGTGACGGTGATTGTCCTATTATATCTGCAACTCTATGTCTGGAAGGACACAAGCGATTTAGCATATCGTATTACCAAAATTTTGCCGCTACCGGCCGGTTCAGTTGAAGGGGAATTTGTGCGCTATAGTGATTATTTACTATATAACCGCGGTAATATGGCGGTGCTTAAGACTCAGGGTCAAGATCAGGCGGGTGATAAAGTTGCTTTTCAGCGGCAGCGGGCCATGAACCAGGCGGTGCAGGACGCATATGTGCGTAAGCTAGCGAGAGAAAGGGGTATATCAGTTGATGATCGAAAAGTTGATGAAGAGATGGACCGCCAGCAAAAGGATGCCGGCCTGTCAAAAGAAGCCTACCGTTCGGCGGTAAAAGATATGATTGGCTGGTCGCTTGATGAGGCGCGTGATGGTATCAGGGCATCGCTGCTGCGCTGGGAAGTGTCGTTTGTTGTTGACAAAGCGGCGGCCAACCTTGTTAAGGAAGTTGAAGCACAGCTCAAGGCCGGTAAATCGTTGACCGATGTCGCGGCGGCGTTAGGCGAACGAGTACAAGTAATGCCAGAGACTGTTGTTCCGAAGACCAACAAAGACGGTGGCTTGACCGAGGCGGCGATTAAAACTGCAGATGGTACGATTTCTGGGGTTATTAAGCCGCTCGGTGGCGATGGCTACTACTTTGTTCAGCCACGCTCACGGGATAACGGTTCAATCACCTACTCATACCTCAAGATTCCATTGACGACATTTAAAGCTAATTTTGATAAGTTGATCAATGACAAGAAAGTTACCTATTACGTTCATCTTGATCAGCCAGCCGAACAAAAGTCTGGTGAGTAGAAATAGCCTCCGGCCTGCTCGTCATCATCTTTGCGAAAGCCTCACTCATCTGCTATAATTCTTGGGGAGACATGCCGCTGTAGCTCAGTTGGTAGAGCGGCGCTTTCGTAAAGCGTAGGTCACCGGTTCGAATCCGGTCAGCGGCTCCAGAACAGCATGAAGAACCATATTACAAACACATTACGACAGATAATGAAAGACCGCTGGCTACTTGGTCTTGTTATTGTTAATATCTTACTAGCGTCAATAATTATTATCTCCTTTGCTGTTACTATCAAGCCTAAAGAAACCCAAGTTATTGTTCAGCATAGTGCATTTAGTGTGACGGGGCTTTATCGTGGTCACTGGTATTCGCTTTGGACGTATGGCGTGTTGCAGCTTATGATTACGGTTGGGCACATCATATTGAGCGCTAAGCTTGCTGTGGTACAGCGTCGAGACTTAGCACTGGCACTTCTTTGGCTCACAATCGCTATATCAGTTATACTAGCACTGTTTGCTTACTCAATAATCGTAATCGCGTCGGTGGTGTAGAATTATGGATATAGAAATACCACTTGGTAAACGAAAGCCGCTCTATCGATTTCTAGAGATTCTGCCGGGTCTGTTGAGCTATGGTGCAATTATTCTTCTTGTCATATTGTCGATTTTTAGTCCACTGCTTGCGTCACTCTATCTGCTTATTATCATCCTGTCGATGATGGTGCGCGTGGTTGGCATTACCTATCATATGGTCGCTGGCCGTGCCAGGATGGATAAGGCGTGTCTGATCAATTGGCATGCGCGTCTTGAAGATCTCGAAGATCCGCAGGCGGTATATGCACGTATTCGTGACCAGCGACAGAAGGAGGTCGGCTTTGCAGAGCACAAAGAAAACTTACGTCTCATTGCTTCTGCACAGCCAGGGTTTTTCCCGAAACCATCTGAAATTTATAATGCAGTCATCATGCCAGCCTATAATGAGAGCATTGAGGTAATCGAACCAGCCATTCAAGCAGTAATCGCTACTACGTATGATAAAAAGCGTATGATTATGGTATTTGCGTATGAAGAGCGAGGCGGTAAGGATATCGACACGACCGCCAAGACACTGCAAAAACGCTATGGCAAGTATTTTCACGCCTTTCATATCGTCAAGCATCCAAAAGACATTCCGAATGAGGTGATCGGCAAGGGTGGCAATATTACACATGCCGGGCGCTGGCTGAAGGGGTGGCTCAAGGAGCAGCATATTCCGTACGGTAATGTTATTGTCACGACGATGGACTGTGATAATAAGCCACATGAAACCTACTTTGACTACCTGACATACGAATATATCGTCCGCGAGGATCGTAAGCACTACTCGTATCAACCAGTCTGCCTATTCACTAGTAACATCTGGGACGTGCCGGCGCCGATGCGTGTGGTCGCGACGGGTAACTCATTCTGGAATATTATTAGCTCAATGCGCCCTCATTCGCTACGTAATTTTGCTTCACATGCTCAGCCGATGGATGCGCTCGTTGAGATGGACTTCTGGAGTGTTCGAACGATCGTCGAAGACGGCCACCAGTATTGGCGCAGCTACTTCTATTTTGGTGGTAACTACGGGGTCGTGCCGCTCCATGTACCAATTTATCAAGACGCGGTATTGTCAGCTACGTATATAAAAACGCTCAAAGCGCAGTTTATCCAGTTTCGTCGTTGGGCGTATGGGGCATCTGATGTTGCGTATGTTGGTGAACGGGTCTTTACTAAGCAGCGTAATGTACCATTTTGGGCTGGTTTCTCACGGTTTGTGCGGCTACTTGATGGAAATGTGACGTTAGCCTGCAATTCGGTTCTAGTTGCTTTTGGTGGCTGGGTGCCGCTTATTGTTAATGCCGAAGCAGCTCGTAGTGTCGCCGCGCATCAATTGCCTGATACGGTGAGTACGCTGCAGCAAATTGCGTTGATTGGTATGGCGATAGCGATTTTTAGTGCTTTCAAGATTTTACCACCGCGTCCAGTTCGCTACACGCGACGTCGAAGTGTCTGGATGCTTTTACAGTGGGTGCTGATGCCAGTGACGTCTATTGTCTATAGCTCTGCTGCGGCGTTTGCCGCGCAGACTCGCCTGTTAGTCGGGCGATATCTCGATAAGTTTGACGTCACCGAAAAAGCCACAGCGGCGATTAACGCTCGCCAGAGGGCGGCTGCACGTAAACGGTCGAAGACCTCCCGCCGCGTCGTCGAGAAGTGATGAGGCGGTGCTGAGCGGCATACTGGAGTGCCGCTATTGGATCGTAGCGTTGGAGAATCATGTGTGTTATTTGAGTGATGATTTGCGTAGATAGCGGCTTACCTTGCTTGATAATCTGTTGCTGCACAGTTTGTGCAAGGAAGTAGCTATCATGTGCTGCAGCATGCTTATTATGTTGAAAGCTACGGCTAATGCTTATGATGAGCTTTCCTAAATTGAAAGGGGTGGTTGACCCGTCGTGTGTTAGCACCATGCGCCCGTCTAGCGTAGCCTGTTCGTATGTCGTAAAGACTGCGCCACATTCTGGACAGGCCCGTCGCCGCCAGACGCTGGGGTGTTTCGTGTGCTTGCGGGAGTTTTTTTGTAGTAGTTTTATCGTGAAAACAATTTATACAAATCATATCAATATATTGACATATCGCTATAAAAAATACTAGTGGAAAAGTATATAAAAATGTGTAAAATAGAAAAAACTAAAAACCCTCCGCACTGCGAGGGTTGTATGCAATAATGGTGGGCAATAGAGGATTCGAACCTCTCACCTCTTCAACGTCAATGAAGCGCTCTAGCCAAATGAGCTAATCGCCCGACTATTGTCAATAATAGCAGGAATTAGTGGTGAATGCAATTACCTCTTGCGGAGAGCGTAGGGGTTGGCCGTCATGTCGTTCTTGGTGTAGTATTACGGATCCGCTACCTAGTCCATGCGTCGTAAGGGTTGCCCGGAACTTTTAACTATGATACGGTGAGAATAGCAAGGACAGAGACTAACCACCTCTCGAGCAACGTGAAAGCGGTTGCGGCGCACGAAACCAGCCGGAGCAAGAGTCATCGCCAAGGTGGAACCTCCTGGCTCGTCCCCAGGACCGAGGCACGCACGCTATACGCGTTGGGCGTGCTTTTATAATCACTTAAAGGAGGTTTTATGAGCGAAGATAAACTCTATGCAATGCGACACAGCCTGGCGCATATTATGGCGGCGGCTGTGCAGCGGGTATGGCCAGACGCCAAGTTTGGAGTTGGTCCGGTTATTGAACATGGGTTTTATTACGATATTGATCTTGGTGAAACGAAGATCAGTGAGCAGCAGTTTAATAAAATTGAAAAGGTAATGCGACGAATCATTGCCGAAAAGCAAGACTTTGTGTGCACAAAATGCCCAATTGATGAAGCAATTCAATGGGCCAAAGATAGCCATCAGCCATATAAAGAAGAACTTCTTAATGACCTAAAACGTGCCGGGACAACGGTAGCAAAAGATCTGGACGCTGCAGAAATGGGTACAATTGCCGAAGGTGATAGCGCGCTCGATGAAGTTTCGTTTTATACCAACGGGTCGTTTAAGGATCTGTGTCGTGGACCGCATGTTGCAAATACCAGCGAGGTTGGTGCGTTTAAGCTGATGCGGGTTGCAGGTGCCTACTGGCGAGGCAATGAAAAGAATCCTCAGATGCAGCGACTATACGGTGTGGCTTTTGCCACGCAGGAAGAGCTGGATGAATATTTGGAGAAATTAGAGCTGGCCAAACAACGTGATCATCGAAAGTTAGGCAGAGAACTTGATCTATATACGACCTCACCATTAGTGGGTGTCGGTTTGCCATTATTTACACCTCGTGGAACTGTCTTGCGCGATATCGTGGCCCAATACTCAAATCAGCTGCGTCAGAGGTTTGGTTTTGAAAAAGTCTGGACGCCGCATATTACTAAAAAGGACCTGTATGAAACGTCGGGTCACTGGGCTAAATTTGGCGAAGAACTGTTTCTGGTTAAAAGCCAGGAAACCAGTGATGAAATGGCGTTAAAGCCGATGAACTGCCCGCACCATACGCAGATTTTTGCTTCACAACCTCGTAGCTACCGCGATATGCCGGTGCGCTATTTAGAGACAACCACTGATTATCGTGACGAGAAAACCGGTGAGCTTGGCGGCCTGAATCGTGTGCGCTCGCTGACCCAGGATGACAGCCATGTCTTTTGTCGCCCAGACCAAATTGAACAAGAAATCAATAATTTATTGTCTGCTGCCCAGGAATTGTACGGTACTATTGATATGAAACTGCGGGTTCGACTCAGTTATCGTGATGATTCTGATGCATATTTGGGCGAACGTGAATTGTGGGCTTCTGCACAAAATCAGTTGAAATCAGCAGTTGAAAAAGTTGGCTTGGACTATTTCGAGCAGGAAGGTGAGGCTGCTTTTTACGGACCAAAAATTGACTTTATGGCGACTGACGCTATTGGCCGTGAGCACCAAGTCGCGACGGTGCAACTGGACTTCGTGCAGCCGCAACGGTTCGGCTTGGAGTATACAGAGAATGATGGTAATTTTACAACACCCGTAATGATTCACTGTGCGCTGCTCGGGTCGATTGAACGATTCTTGAGTGTCTTCATTGAACACACGGGTGGTTGGTTCCCGTTTTGGGCGGCGCCAGAACAAGTACGTATTCTAACGATTAATGACACTGTCTCAGACTACGTTGATGAAATTACATCGATTTTATCAGAGGTGACCTTAATGAAACCAATAAAATACAACGATGTAAGATTTACAATAGATAGTCGTAATGAATCCCTTGGGAAAAAGATTCGTGAGGCGACTGTTGTAAAAATACCAATACAGATTATTGTTGGGCCAAAGGATCAGATAGCACGTGTCGTAAGTATCAGGACGCATGCGGGTGAAGAGCAAATTCCGCTTGAACAGCTAGCTGAATATATACGGGGACTGTAATCTTGTGCGTAGGCTAAGAATTGCAATTGATATTGACGATGTTTTAGCAGAAAATGCAATCGGGTTCGTGGCATTTAGTAATGAACGGTGGGGCACACGATTGAGGGTTGATGACTATAGCGAACATTGGTCAGAAATGTGGCATGTTGATAGCGAGGAGGCAGAACGGCGTGCTCATGTCTTTCACGACTCTGGTGCGATAAAGGGATATGCTCATATAGGGGGGCGGAGGAGGTGCTTAGAAACATGTCGCAGGTGCATCATCTCATGGTGGCTACTTCGCGTCGCTTGCAGGTGCAAAGCGATACACTGCTTTGGATCGAGGAGCATTTTCCAGGGGTTTTCGCCAGTTCTGCGGTCTACTTCTCTGGCCTATGGGATACGGTGCACGAGGACTCTCATAAACTGACAAAAACAGAGTTAATCACGCAAATTAATGCTGATGTTTTAATTGATAATCAGTTGAAACACTGTTTAGCTGTTTCCGAGACTGGTCGTAATGCCATCTTATTTGGTGATTATACTTGGAATAGAGCAGATAGTTTGCCGGATAGAGTGGTGCGATGCCATTCGTGGTCAGAAGTGGAGGTGGAAATTGAGTGAATTGCCAATAGCTAGCTTGCGAGACCGGATCTATATTCTCATGGCGCAGCTACCTGACGACAAGGTGACGACGTACGGTGACTTGGCAGCACTGTCTGGACACCCGCACGCAGCACGAATTGTGGGCGGGATAGCGCATGGTGGCCCAGAGAATTTGCCGTGGCATCGCCTAGTGAACGCGAAAGGTGGCTTGGCGGTAGGTTTTCCGGGTGGGCAAGGTGTGCAAAGGCAGCTACTTGAACAAGATGGTATTTATTGCGATGAAAGGTGGCGGATAATTGATTTTGAGGAACGACGATGGCGGCCGAAACTATAAAAGCAAAATTACCCCTAGTTGTTATCGCGGGGCCGACTGCTAGTGGTAAGACCTCACTAGCGATTCGTCTGGCAAAACAATATAATGGCGAAATAATTTGTGCCGATAGCAGAACAATATATCGAGACATGGATATTGGTACGGCAAAGCCAACTATGGCTGAGCGAGAAGCCGTGCCCCATTGGGGCCTTGATTTGGTCAGCCCGGGCGAGACATTTAGCGCCGCACAGTTTAAGGAGTATGCTCTGCAAAAAATAAGTGAAATTCGCTCTCGGGGGTGTTTACCATTTCTTGTCGGCGGCACGGGTCTCTATATCGATGCAGTAATTTTTAATTTTCAATTTGGAGCTCCTCCTGATCCTAGTTTACGGCATGAGCTAGAAAAAAGGACAGTAGTCGAACTACAATATTATTGTTATAAATACAACAGAAAATTACCAGAGAATAACAAGAATAAGCGCTATCTTATACGTGCTATTGAACAAAAAAATAAAAATAACAGATATGAATTTATGATTAGAGATAATAGTATCGCTGTAGGTATAGCAACGAATAAGGAAATATTGCGAACAAGAATTGTGCTCAGGTCTGAACAATTATTTTTAAATAATGTTGTGAGTGAAGCAATGTTGTTAGCCCGAAAATATGGCTGGGATAATGAGGCTATGACGGGTAATGTCTATCCGTTGGTCCGAGAGTTTTTGAATAGAAATATTACCGAAAATGAATTAAAGCGGCAATTTGTTATAGCTGATTGGCGGTTGGCGAAGCGACAGATGACGTGGTTGCGGCGTAACCCGTTTATCATGTGGGCGACGCTTGACTCTGCTGAACACTATTTGTCACAACTTTTGGCTCGGGCGTAAAATTTATGGTACAATTTTTAATACATGATTGATGCGCTGTTCGGCTCAAAAACGAGGGTGAAGTTACTACACCTGTTTTTAGCGAACCCTGAAAAATCGTTTTATGTTAGAGAGATTACGCGATTGATCGGCGAGCAAATTAACTCGGTACGGCGTGAACTATCAAATATGCTCAGAGTCGGAGTCATTGTTTCGAATAATTATGACAATAAATTGTATTACGCTGCGAATCAGCAGTATGCATACTTCACGCCACTAAAGATGATTTTTGCTGATGAGCGACCGAGTGGGCAAACCGACCATAACAAAAAGAACAGTATACCGTGGGTGGGCGATATTGCTCGGCTGTCCGGGCTGAAGATCGCTATAGTTGCCGGTGCGTTAGTGCGTGGATCGACGAGTCGGGTTGATATACTGTTAGTTGGTCGACTATCGGAGTCGAGAGTTGGTGTCGCCATTAAGAAAATTGAAAAAGCCGAGGGGAGAGAGCTGAATTATGCTGTAATGAGCTATGATGATTTTTACTATCGTCTGAGCGTTAGAGATAAGTTTGTGATGGAAATAATGAATAGTAAGCACTCGGTTGTGGTAGACGCAGAGAGCATACTAGGATAAGGAGACGTATATGTTTGAAGTAGAATACAAAGGTGCAAATAATGTTATTTTTACAACGAAAATGGTAAAAATCGCGTTTGATCCAGCGTTATCGCTGGTTGGTCTTAAGGATAATCTCGGGGGGCAGGATGTTGAGATATTGTCAGAGGATAGATTTGCCGCAAGTAATGTAACACCACGGTTACTCTTCAGCGGTCCGGGTGAATACGAGGTCGGCGACGTATCTCTGAAAGGGGTGGCAGCCTGGCGACACATTGATACGGAAACTGATGTTAAAAAATCAACGATTTACCGTTTAACAATTGGCGGTGTGCGTGTTGTGGTTATAGGTAACGTTGCCCCAAAATTGTCAGAGTCTCAGCTAGAGGAGATTGGTGTCGTTGATGTTGTTGTGATACCGGTTGGCGGTGGTGGTTACACGCTTGACGCGACATCTGCGGCTCATATGGTACGCCAGCTGGAGCCGAAAGTAGTTATCCCGGTGCATTATGCTGATGGCGCGCTACACTACGAAGTGCCGCAAGACGACCTGTCGGTATTTGTTAGCGAAATGGGCGTGGAGGCTATTGACGCTGGGCCAAAGTGGAAGGTGAAGGGGGCGGTATCTCTGCCTGAGCAACTATCAATCATTACTGTCGCGCGGAGCTAGGCCAGTCGATACGTTGCACTAATAAACCCCTCCTTGTCAGGAGGGGGTTGAGCTTAGGCGGTTTTTGTCTGCACTGGGCGTAACAGCCCTTTCTTTTTAAGAGTACGAATTGCTTGAGTACTCAGAACCAACGTGACTTTTTGACCATCTACTACAAGAGTTTTCTTCTGTAGGTTTGGCTTAAAAGTGCGCTTGGTGCGGCGAAGGGAAAAGCTAACGTTGTGACCGTGTTGCTTGCCCTTGCCGGTTAGTTCGCATCGTGATGCCATTTCCAACCTCGCTTTATATTAACTAAACAATCTATCGTATTGTAGCGGTATTTCTATAATTAGTCAAGGTGTTATAATGGTAATTATGGATTTGGCATATTTAGGTATGGTCTTGGTGGTCATTCTCGTCTCAATGACGCTACACGAGGCGATGCATGCGTTTATGGGCTATTTTCTCGGAGATGATACGGCCAAGGCGGAGGGGCGGCTGACGTTAAACCCGCTGAAGCATATTGATCCATTCATGACGCTTTTGCTGCCATTATTACTGGCTATGCTAGGGCTGCCAATTTTTGGTGGTGCTCGACCGGTGCCATTTAATCCTCAACGCGTGCGACACGGTGAATGGGGTGCAGCGTTCGTAGCGCTTGCTGGGCCACTGACTAATTTGTTTTTAGCGTTTTTAGCGTTTGGCATGGGTGCTGTCAGCGGCGTTATCACCAGCGGTGGGCTGATTCAAAATACGTTAGCGGGGCAAATTACTAGCCTCGTCGTGTTGGTTAATTTAGGCTTTTTCGTGTTTAATATGTTGCCGCTGCCACCACTCGATGGATCGCGAGTGCTGTATGCGCTCGCTCCAGAGAGTGTGCGCCGTGGCATGGAGTGGATTGAGCGCTACGGGGTAATGGTGGTGTTCATTATCATTATGATCGGACAGGCGGCAATTGGGCGAATTATGACGTTCGCTACGAACGGTATTATCCAATTCTTTTGCATGATTTTTGGTGTATAATAGAGATAGCCTCAGGTAGGCGGGCGCATATGATTTTCCTAACATCATATGATAGGGAGTCCTAATGGTCAGTCATCGTGGTGACTGGTTGCGGATACCCACCTTGCATTTATGCGGGGGAATATCACGCGCTTGCACTGCTTGGGGCTTTTATGATGTATAATAATAGGGCAGCCTATTAAGCGATCGCTTGGCGGTGAAGCCAAGAGGAAAGTCCGGGCAGTAAAGGACACCGACAGTCGCTAACGGCGACCGGGGGCAACCCTAGGGAAAGTGCCACAGAAACAAAACTACCTTTGTGGCGATAGACACAAAGGAAAAGGTGAAACGAGTAAGGTAAGAGCTTACAGTCCTCGGTGGTGACACAGAGGAGAGGTAAACCCTGTCGACTGCAAGGAGGTCTACAAATGAGTTGTCCGCTCGTAGGCCGATAACCGCTTGATTTATCTGGCAACAGGTAAACTAGATAGATGATCGCTCGCGACAGAACCCGGCTTATCGGTAGGCTGTAAACTAAAACCTTCTCTCAGCGGAGAAGGTTTTAGTTTGCTGAAGTCGCTTTCTTATAGTGCTGCTTTAACAATTGCGGTAAAGGCCGTAGGTTCGTTAACGGCTAACTCTGCCAACACTTTTCGGTCAAGCTCAATATTCTTTGCCTTGAGAGCAGCCATGAGCCTGCCGTACGTCGTGCCCTCTTGGCGAGCGGCTGCGTTAATCCGGGTAATCCACAGGCTGCGGAGGTCTCGTTTTTTATTGCGTCGATCACGATAGGCATATTGCAGAGCTCTAATTACCCCCTGCTTCGCTAAGCGAAAGCTACGAGTTCGATTGTGCTGCATGCCTTTAGCGGCTTTCAGAATTTTCTTGTGCTTTGCGTGTCCAGGGACGCCTCGTTTTACCCTCATAGATTAAACTCCCATTGCCCGTCGGGCATTCTTTGCCATCGAGCCTGTTACTTTCGCTGTTGTATTAATCGCCCGCTTACGGCTTTTTGACTTCTTGGCTAAGAAGTGACCGCCAAATGCACGTTGACGAGTTAACTTGCCAGAGCTCGTTAACTTAATGCGCTTTGCGGTACCTTTGTGGGTCTTTAGTTTTGGCATTATTTACTCCTTATTACCACACTCAGATTGCGACCAGCCATCTGAGGTTTTTGTTCTAGAATTGCCTCTTCCTCAAGCTGATCAGTGATTTTTTGGATCAATTCGTAACCGATTTCTTTATGCGCCATCTCGCGACCCTTATAGACGACTTGGATACGGACCTTGTGTCCATTGGCGAGAAAATCTCGTATTTTGCGCAGCTTGACTTCGAGATCGCCAGCGCCAATCTTCAGGCCAAAGCGCATTTGCTTGAGATCGCCGACTTTTGCCGCGCGCTTGTTGCGCTGCTGGTCTTTGATCTTCTGATATTGGAACTTGCCCCAGTCAATAATCTTGGCGACTGGTGGATTGGCATTTGGTGATATTTCAACGAGATCAAGTCCCGCATCCTCCGCCGCTTGAAGGGCGTCGCGCAGGGGCATTATCCCCAGCTGTTCACCGTCAGAACCAACAACGCGCAGTTCCCGAGCACGGATCGCTCCGTTAATACGAATTGATTTATTAATCTCCTAGCTCTCCTTTTGAAGCAATTTTAGATTAATTTCATCAGTCATTGTATCAGGTATAGGGGTCGATTTCAAGCACTAGGTCGGGATAATCTGTCGGTATTGTAGGCTTTCGGCGACATGAGGAATGGTTATTTCTAGTGATGACTCAAGATCAGCGATAGTGCGAGCAACCTTGATAACTTTGAAATAGCCACGAGCGCTTAGGTCAAGCTTTTTGGCGGCTGTAAGGAGAAATTGCTTGGCCTCAGTCGTTAGGGCAGTTATTTTATCAACACTACTGCCATCTATATCAGCGTTGTATTTATTACCATTACCGTATCTGTTAGTTTGTAGTGTACGAGCTACCTTAATCATAGTTTCAAACTGTTTTTGTTGTGAATCCGACGATGACTTACGGGACAACAAATCTTCATGTGCGACGCGGGAAACATTGATTGTTAGATCAATACGATCAAGGAGCGGGCCGGATAATCGTTTCTGATAGTTCAGGATTTGGGTCGATGAGCAATGGCAACTTTTTTCTGGATCGCCCAGATAACCACATGGACAAGGGTTCATCGTGGCAACTAACATAAAATTGGCGGGGTAGTAGTATTTACCTTGGGCGCGGGAAATTGTGATCTGCTTATCCTCAAGCGGCTGACGAAGCGATTCTAATGTCGTTCGTGGATATTCTAATAATTCGTCTAAGAAAAGTGTGCCGTGGTGCGCGAGGCTAATTTCGCCGGGCGTGGCCTTTGCGCCACCACCAATCATTGATATGCGGCTTGCGGTGTGGTGTGGTGTGCGAAATGGTCGGTCGGTAACGATATCATGACTAACTTGATTGCCGTCAAGATTGTGGAGTTTCGTTATTTCGATAATCTCAACGTCAGATAGCGGCGGCAGGAGTGAATTGAGTGCGCGTGCTAGCATGGTCTTGCCGGATCCCGGTGGTCCGGACAGCAAAATATTGTGCCTACCCGCGACGGCAATGGCGACAGCTCGCTTGGCCTGCTCTTGTCCGCGGATGTCATCAATGATGATGCCGCGTTTCTTTTGGCGATATTGCTGCTTTGTTTTTACTGCGGGTTGGATGAGTTTTTCTTGTTTGAGGCGGAGAAATAATTCGGTCAGATTATTGACGGGGATTACGGTAATATCAGAAATAAGCAAGGCTTGTTCGCTGTTGGAAGCTGGTAGGTATACCGTCGAGATACCGTGCTGCTTGGCGGTTTCGGCAATAGTAATGGCCGAGCGAATGGGGCGAAGACTACCATCGAGTGCCAATTCACCAGCAAATAGCGCTCCCTCTAGGGCGGTTTGAGGAAGTTGTTTGCCGAGACAGAGAATTGCGAGGGCTATTGGTAGGTCGAATTGCGTACCGTCTTTTGGTAGTTCCGCCGGGGCGAGATTGATGGTAATTTTACCTTTTGGAAAATCAAGTAGCGAGTTCTTGATGGCGCTGCGAACGCGATCACGCGATTCATCGATTGCTTTGTTGCCAAGTCCGACGATTTGTAGTCCAGGTAGTCCTCGTGATATGTCGCCTTCAATTTCAATAAGCTGACCGTGAAAGCCATATGGCGTCGCTGAAACTACCTTGCTAACCATATACCTAGTAAAGCATAGATAGCTAGACTTGAAAAGGGAAGGTTGCTATAATTCAAGGCAGATTGATGGGGCTGATATAGTAGCTTTCGACAATTGGACTTTATCAAGATATTCTGCGAGCCGACGATACGCGTAACGTATGTTTTAGTTGCAAAGTCTAAACTTGCAGGTGCATTTGCTAGCCTGAAGAGTGTTTTCACTCCGATGGCTGCTGCGCCAGTCGCTGCTTAATTTAAGCGACCGTCCTTGCTTTGCGGCAACAGGCAAAGCCTAGGGTGTCATATATATGTTGCTGGCTGCATGTTCGGAAGCGGCGGACATGTGGGACTTTCTCCGCGTAACGAAGCTTGGTTTTTTGGTTCGTTTTTAAGCCGAGCAACGTTATAAAATAAATTAAAAGAACCTATGCTCGTAGACGGATATCATGATACCAGTTGGACCCGGGGGCAGTACCCGGCAGCTCCACCAGACAGTTATATATCGACCTAAAGAGGTCGATTTTTTATCGTAAAACAGGTGATAATGTGGCTGCGTGTGTTGCTATGAAATGAAAACAACCACCTGCGAGTAGTGGTTGTTTTCAAAAAGTGGAGTTTTACGTGTGCTGTTTATTTTTGGCTCCCGACAAGTTGTGTATAACTTTTTTATTCAGAAGCTACCCCTATAGTAAATGATAAAAATGGTTATGTCAATAATCTTTGAGAAAAAATCTAGGTAAAAAATACCACATAATTTAGAGGGTCAGTGAAGTGGTTTGATGAAAATATAGGTTGTTGCTGGACGAGACGGTTGAACCCTGATGGTTCCTGGTCGGTGCCCCGCACGGCCGGTGTTTTACCTGCGAGATGGCGAAACGGGATACGCTAAGGGCTTGGTTGTTTTGGTGTTTTATTTGTGGAAACGTTCAGCGAGCCGCATTAATTGCTAGATTATTTGTCAGATTTATGATGTCGTATGGAGTGGCTATACAAGAACTATGGATTAGCGGGCGGTATAGTAAGCATATGTTTATATTACAATGTTGTGTATAAAACATCTCATAGAACATAACAGATGAAAATATGTAAAGATTGTTACAAAAAAGTTATAAATACAACATATTTTTTATGTGAAGTATTGACCGATAAGCGTATGCATGATAGTATTAGTACAAGCTTTTAAGAGAATAAAAAGCAAAAATCAGTACAATAATAAATAACAATAACAATAACAACATTAACAATTTACGTGACCGAATTCACAGTAACGCATATCGTTTGGCGTATAGTCGGCAGCAGTATGAAGCCAGAATAACAAAAGATTATTCCGCCATAGTGTTGCCGATGCTCCGCCGAACTTGTGATTGTTAACCTGTAGTTAATAGTTGCAATGTAACGCGTTGAGCGCGCGTATAAGTACCACTGCGCATCCAGTTAATCCTTGTTAGGTGATTAACAATGAGACTACTGGATGTGCAGGAAGAGGAACGTTGCGCAAGGACATGCTCCGAAATTCGGAGCGGTCAGTTGCCCTGAGCGGCGGATTTTGAACAGGTGACCGCGCCCTAATAGTTATTGAGTGCGGCGGATGGTTCACCTGACCATATAATGGTTCGTCGCCTGGGCTCCCTTAGTCTATGATATAGTGTGAGTATGAAGTGTCGGTATGTTGCTATGGTCGCGGCGCTGGCTGCGACGGCAGATGTCGTATTGGTGCACACGGTGACGCCAATGAGCGTTGGTCCGTTGGGTATCCTAGCGTTTTTCGTATGTCTGTATATAGCAACTGCGTCGTGCTGCTATTTAGTGATGGTTGCGGTGAAGCGTATAGCGATGCGTGTTGTTCAACATAATATGTATCGTGGCTTGGCCTCGGTAACGCCGTTGAAATTATATTATTATGCGAGTATTATCGGGCTTATACCGGTTATCTTACTTGGTATGCAATCAATTGGCGGCGTTACGGCATGGGATATCTTGCTTCTGACACTTTTTTTGGGCCTTGGTTGTTTTTATGTACACAAACGATTTTAGGGCGTAGGAACTCTACTGGTAACGTGGTACAATATAGGTATGAATCCAGAGTTGCCTCAGGTGCGTCCACCGGTTGAGAGTTTACCGCCCGCTTCAAGCGGCGAGCTTCGGCTGGATGACGATGTAAATCAGGTAGAGACTGAGAAACGCTCCGCCGAACGCCCAGCGGTAAATGTGGCGAACTCACCGATGCCAGCAACAGCACTACCGACTATTCCAGCGCCAGCGCCTCCAGCGGTACAGGCTCCTGCATCGACGACGTCAACTGACGATACGCCGCTGATAGCTGGTGATGATGATTTGATTGAGAAGGAGTGGGTTGACAAATTGAAGCGGATTATTACTTTGACAAGGGATGATCCGTACGAGCGAGCGCGGGTAATTGCGCAGTTGCAGGCCGATTATCTCAAAAAGAGATACAACAGGGAGATGGGCCAATCAAACGGATAGGAATATGGATAGCGGGCCGTTAATTACTGGTTTTATCGTCGTCGTAGTGTTGGCGATCGGTGTGACGATTGTCACGCTGCAGTATCGCAAGATGCTACGTGAAGCAAAAAATTATGAGCGTGGGCTAAAAATGGTGCCACTGCTCATTCATTTGCCGCCATCAAGCGAGGATATTGACGGGTCGAGCCGTGACCAGCGTGATCTAACGGAAGAGATTCTGAGCCAGGCGCAGGTGATGTATAACATTATATCAAGTACGGCAACGAAAGGATTTAAGAGTCGACTCTACGGACAGCGCCATTTATCGTTTGAGATTATTGCGCGTGGCGGTTTGGTGCATTATTATGCCGTGGTACCGACGGTGTTGGTCGATGTAATTCGCCAAGCGATCGCGGCAGCTTATCCGGCGGCGCGGTTGGAAGAAGTGGCTGATACGAATGTGTTTAGTAAAATTGGCAAGATGAGCGGGACAATTGGTGGCGAATTCTCGCTCCGTAAGTCGTTCGTCTATCCTATCGCAACCTACCAAGAGTCAAAGCGAGACGCGTCGCGGGCGCTACTGAATGCCATGTCGGCGGCGACAAAAGACGATGGTATCGGTTTGCAGTTCTTGGTTCGGCCGGCGCGGGAGGGTTGGTCGCGTGCCTCAGAAGAGCATGTTGAGAAAATGAAGAAGAACAAGGGCAAGAAATCAACGAAGGTGGCGGGCGTTGACATCTCGATGGTCGGGGACATTTTTGAGGCGTTGTGGAAACCACCACAGTCGGCAAAAGAAAAAGAAGGTGAGATCAAGCCTGAGGATAAACAGCTATCGTCACTAGAGCAGGCAGAGGTTGATGCTATTAGCGAGAAGACGCGTTATCCGGCGTATGAGGTATTGGTGCGGGTGGTAATTTCATCAAACACTGCTGCTCGCTCACAGGTGCTGCTTAAAAATATTATCGCTGCGTTTGCGATGTTTGACTCGCCGCGCAATAACGGTTTTCGCTTTTCGCTGACAAATAATATTGAGGAAATGACCACGGCGTATATTATGCGGTTTTTCCCACAGCATATTCGCAGTAATATCCTTAATAGTGTTGAGATGGCAACCTTATTCCATTTACCAAGCGCAACTGCTATTCCAACCTCACAGGTTAAGCGGCAGATGTCCAAGCAGGTTGATGGGCCGACTGACGTTTTGGATGAAGGATTATTGATTGGTTACAATGAATTTCGTGGTACGAAAAAGCCAATTCGTATCGGTACGAAGGATCGCCGTCGCCACGTTTACATCATCGGTCAGACTGGTGTTGGTAAGTCGGTATTGCAGGAAAATATGGCGTATCAAGACATGATGGACGGCCGAGGATTTGCGCTGATCGATCCGCACGGTGATTTGGTCGAGTCGCTCATGGGGAAGGTGCCGAAAGAGCGGGTGGAGGATATTATCTATTTCAACCCTGCCGATATGGAAAATCCGATTGGCCTCAACATGTTTGAATTCGATAGTCCGGATCAAAAGGACTTTCTGGTGCAGGAAGCGATTAACATGCTGTATGGGCTGTACGATCCGGGGCATACCGGTATTGTGGGGCCACGGCTTGAGCATATTTTCCGTAACTGTGCGCTGCTGTTAATGGCGGATCCAGCTGGTGGAACATTTATTGATGTGCCAAAGTGTCTCATTGACCCAGAATTTGTGAAGAGCAAGCTGAAGTACGTCACTGATCCGCAGGTGATTGATTTCTGGACAAAGGAGTTCCCGGCCTCACAGCGATCAAATGAGGCCGGTGAGGTGATATCGTGGGTGGTCTCGAAGTTTGGCCCATTTATCTCTAATGATTCGATGCGTAATATCATCGGCCAGACGAAGTCAGGGTTTAACATCCGTGAGATTATGGATAATAAAAAGATTTTGTTAGTTAATCTGTCGAAGGGTAAGCTTGGTGAACTCAATGCCAAGCTACTAGGAATTATCTTTATCATGAAGTTCCAGGCGGCGGCTATGTCGCGGGCTGATATCCCGGAAGAGCAGCGTGAAGACTTTTCACTATATGTTGACGAGGTGCAGAACTTTGCGACTGATAGTTTTGAATCAATTTTGTCTGAGGCGCGAAAATATAAGCTGAGCCTGATCATGGGTAACCAGTTCATGACGCAGCTAACGGAGAAGATTCGTGAGGCTATTATTGGTAACATTGGTACGGTTATCTCGGGGCGTATTGGTATTACTGACGCGGAATTGATGGTCAAGAAGTTTCAGCCAGTGTTTGACATTGATGACTTATCAAAGCTACCAAATTTCCAGTCGATCGCTTCGGTGATGATCAATAATGTACCGTCGACGCCGTTTAGTATGAACTGGGTGCCACCGATGGGGCAGGTTAACAATCAGCTCCGCGATGCGTTGGTGCGACTATCGGCAGCAAAGTACGGCAAACCACGCGCGGTGGTTGAGAAGGAAATATTTGAGCGGCTTGGTCGCAATAAAAAGCCAGCGACTTCGTCGACTGGCCCATCGCTCAATCGGCCGACTGCAAAGAGCGGTTCGTCTTTCCTGGACGAGTGGTTGTCAAAACGTCAACAACTTGGTGGTGGCAAGCCAGGGGCTGTGGGCGCTGCTGCTCCGGGTGCGGGGCAGTCTCGATTGGGCGTGCCATCACCGCTAGCTCCACAGTCAGGCCGTCCAGCTACGTCGCGACTAGCGTCGCCGACCTCAGGCGTGGCGGGTGCGCAACCACCGTTGGCTTCTATGCGACCGCCACAGATTGGGCAAGGCGCTGTGCCACAAGGTGTCGCTATGCCCGCCCAGATGGCTGGCCAGATGTCGCAGGGAGTTGGTGCTTCGCCGAACGGGCCATTGGGGCAGCCAGCGAGTGCGCCTCATGATAGTTTACGATCACCAGATCAGCATCCGGCGCCTGCGCCGACAGTGGCTGGTTCGGATGTGGCTGCGCAGGTCGCACCGCTATCAATTGCCGATAGGATGGCGACAGAACTGCAGCAGGCAGAGTCGCAAAACCGCCTCGACCTGCGCGGTGATAATAACGATAATGGCGAGATATCGATCAAGCTACGCTAGGCGTGGGCCAGGCTATCTTTTATTGAGGAAGCCAACGCGAGCGTACTCAATAATGGCGCCGATAACCCAACCACAACCAAAGAGAATGATCGTTTCTGATCCAGAGAGAACGTAGCCGTAGTGGCGGGCGATAAAGTAGACGATGACTGAGGAAATTGCGCCAAGTGCGCCAGCAATAATGAGGTTCGGGCGTGCGACGGTGCTGCCGATAGCTTCACTGGCTTTTTCAACGGCTGGGTTGTGGATGACCTTGCTAAAGGTGCGTGAAGCTGGCGATAATTCGCTCTGCATTTTTTTCATGGTTTTCCGGTAGCTGTCGGTACGGTCGGCTTTGGTGATCTGGCGAGGTGCCTCTGAGACTACTGGCTTCTCCGTTTCAGCGGTTTGGCTTGCCTCGGCTTGCTCTAATGCTTCGTGACGAGCATCGTCGAGCTTTTCATGTTGTCGTTCGGCAACTTGTTCAGCCCGCCGCTCCAGTTGTTCAGCCGCTGATCGTTCTACTTCGCTGGCTGACTGCTCAAGTTCGCCAGCATTCTTTGTTAGCTCTGGATTAGCTCTGTGCAGTTTTTCTGACATTGTATTACCCTCCCTATGTTATAACGTTCCCGCCGTAATATCACGGCGAATGATGCGGACCTCTTTACTCAGTTGTCGCGAGCGGCAATAGAAGAAGGTGACAACAGCTGCAATGATACCGGCGAATAACATGTTTTCTCCAGGGCCGGTTCGCGGCAGGGTAGCGACGGTCTGCTCGACGACCTTTGGCGTTGGACAGTTAACAACAATTTCGACACTGGTACCAAAGACGTTTGTCATACGGCAGTCATACGATGACGGGTCGCTGGTGCCGCGTGGTTTAGCCGAAAGTTGACCCTTGAGCTGGACGACGTAGGTCATAACCTTTTGTTCGCCTGGTTTGAGGGTGACTCGTGGCCAAGAAAGGGTGCGCTTTTCCTTATCAAAGGTGCCACCACCATTATCATAGATATCGGCATATTCTAGTACATCGGATAGCTCGTCCTTCAGATCGACTGTTGCTGGAGCTTTGCCTTCGTTCTTAGCGGTTAGCTTATACTCAATGCGGTCGCTGGCGTTGGCTTTTTTCTTGGTGGCATCGCCGCCAGAGGTCAGGTTATGTGCCGCCTTGGTGCGGGTAACCTGGGCTTTACAGGTTGTGTCTTTGACCCAAATTGTGGCGTCGCCTGGACACGGCTGGCAGTCGGGATGGTCTATCGGCAGACTTGGGTTAAGTGGACAGCGTGGTTTTGGACTGATCGTAAAGGTTGAAGCACAGGCACTGTTCGTCTGGTCACCGAGGCTGGTGTGGACAATAACGGACACGGTATACGTGCCGTCCTTGTCGAGTGTGTGCTGTAATGACGAACTCGTAGCGGTGGTATTGACACGTTTGCGGAGCACCTCTGTGCCGGCTGAGTTTTTAATGATGAAGGTATAGCCAGCGATCGTTGCACCGTTTTGGACATCACCATACGCTGTCATCGAGACTTTGGTACGGTCGGTGACGACGGGTCGCTCAAGTAATTTACAAGCGGCGGTTGGTTTCGGTTTTTGTTTTGGCAACTCTTTGAGCATGATGTTAGCGCAGGCCTTCATGATAGCAAACGGTTTGCCCTCGCTAGTCGTGCCGACGAATGATTTATACCATGAGCCTGAGCCGCTGCGGTTGCGCCCGGTGTCAAATTCAGCCATTGGTCGTGAATACAGCATTAAGCTACCAACCTGAAACTGGACTTCTCCGCGCTGAAGGCCGAAGCGTGAAACTCGGCTCCATGACTGCCAGCCATTATCGCGGCCGCTGCTGCGAGTACTGATCTCAGAGTCGCGAGCACTCGCCAAGTTCTCGCGTGTGATGCCAGCGTGCTGCAGCATGTCACGATAATTTTGCGAGTTATTGTCCCACGCGGCGAGTAGCTGTGATTTCGTATGAATACCGCCATAAACGAGGTCTGAAGCATTGGCGGCATTGGCAGATTCAGGTGGTTGGAAAACGGCAAATGACTGCACGATGAGCGCTAGGGCGGTCAGAATGAGACCGGTTTTGCGAGTGATTTCCTCTTTGTGGAGGCGTTTCGCGTAAAAGCCGAGCTCTTGGATGAGGCTTGGGCTAAACGCGAGGTGGGAGACGATTTTCTTAAACATGCCGTTCCTTATTTTCCATTAGTTTTATGTTTTCGTAAAAATTCCGTCTCCACTATAGCACAGCGATCGCTTTTACGCAAATAGCTTGAGTGAACACTTTTTTTGCGGTATAATGGGGGAGTTGTAAATAGCTGACAAATCAGAAATAGTGAGGGAAGCATGGCTAAACAAACAGATAAGCAAGCCTACGATGGCTCGCAAATCCAGGTTTTGGAGGGTCTCGAACCGGTGCGTAAGCGGCCGGGAATGTACATTGGTAGCACGGGATATGATGGTATTCACCATTTGATCAAGGAGATCGCTGATAACTCAATCGACGAGGCAATCGCGGGCCATGCGACGAGAGTAGAGGTGGTGCTGCTAGAAGACGGTGGTGTGCAGGTGACCGATGATGGGCGCGGTATTCCAGTTGATAAACATCCAAAAACTGGTTTGTCTACTCTAGAAACAGTGCTGACCGTGCTACATGCTGGCGGTAAGTTTGGCGGCGGTGGCTACAAAGTGTCATCTGGACTCCACGGCGTAGGCTCAAGCGTGGTAAACGCGCTTTCAACCAAAATGATCGCTGAAGTGGTGCGAGACGGGCAGCTGTACCGTGTGGTGTTTGCGACTGGTGGTATCGTTGAACCACTGAAGAAGGTTGGTAAAACTGATCGGCCAACCGGGACGCGCATAACATTCTACCCAGATCCAACGATTTTTAAGGAGACAGTGGAATTTGACTACAAGTGGGTGGTTAGTTATTTGCGCCATCAGGCATACCTCACCAAAGGCGTGCACACCTCAGTTATTGACAATCGAACAGGTGAGCGACAGTCATTTTACTTTGAGGGTGGTATTCAGAGCTACGTGAGACACCTCAACATTGGCAAAGATGTTTTATCAAACGATGTCTTTTATGTTGAGAAGCAGGTTGAAGATTGCATGGTGGAAATTGCCGTGCAATATAACGATACCTACATTGAGACGGTGAAGCCGTTCGCCAACAATGTGCTGACACCAGATGGCGGTACGCACCTAGTTGGTTTTCGTTCAGCGCTAACCAGGGTCATCAACGACTATGCGCGTAAGAATGGCTTATTGAAGGAAAAGGAAGATAACCTGACTGGTGACGACATTCGCGAGGGCTTGACGGCGATTATCTTGGTTAAATTGCCTGATCCACAGTTTGAAGGTCAGACCAAAAATAAGCTCGGTAATCCAGAAATGCGTCGCTATGTCGAGCAGGTGATGAACGAGTATTTTGCGTATTACCTCGAGGAAAATCCGAGTATTGCTAAGAAAATTGTCGGTAAGGCGACTTTGGCGGCACGAGCCCGCAAAGCGGCACGAGCAGCCCGCGACAATGTGATCCGTAAGGGTGCACTTGATGGTATGGGGCTACCAGGTAAGTTATGGGATTGCTCGAGCAAAAGTCCGAGCGATAGTGAAATTTATATCGTTGAGGGTAACTCGGCGGCCGGTTCAGCTAAAGAAGGCCGCGACAGTAAGACTCAGGCAATTTTGCCGCTCCGTGGTAAGGTGTTGAACACTGAGCGAGCGCGGCTTGATAAGATGTTTGCTAACAAGGAAATTGTGGCAATGATCCAGGCCTTTGGTGCTGGGATTGGCGATCAGTTTGACATCAATGGCTTGCGCTATCACAAAATTATCATCATGACCGATGCCGATGTTGACGGTAGTCACATCGCGACGTTGCTTCTGACCTTCCTATTCCGCTATATGAAGGAGGTGGTTGAGGGTGGCTACGTGTATCTTGCCAAACCACCACTATACTCAATCAACCGTGGGCAGAAGAAGATTTATGCGTATGATGAGGATGAAAAAGACAAAGTATTGGCGAGCCTGATTGCCGATAAGAAGAATCGTGGTACAACAATCGACGATGAACAAGACGTCACCAAGCAGGCTGGCGTAACAATCTCTCGGTTTAAGGGTCTTGGTGAGATGGACGCCGACCAGCTGTGGGAGACGACGATGAATCCAGAGAACCGTGTACTGATTCAGGTCAGTGTGGAAGACGCCGAGGAAGCAGATGCGATCTTTACGCGGTTGATGGGCGATGATGTGAGTTTGCGCAAAAACTTTATTCAAAGTTGGGCAAAAAATGCTAACTTGGAGGATTTGGATATTTAATCATGAGTGATCAGGACAAACAGATGCAACCAACCAGTGACCACGAGTCAATTGAGGCGACGCCAGACATGGTAACCGAGACGCCAACAGGCTTGGAGCGACGTCGGCTCGAGCATGTGATGCAGGATAATTTCTTTCGCTATTCAATGAGTGTCATTGTTGATCGGGCATTACCGGATGTGCGCGATGGTCTAAAGCCCGTACATCGCCGTATTTTGTATTCAATGAACCAAAACGGCAATCGTAGTACTGCAAAGTTCGTCAAGTCAGCGCGTATCATCGGTGATGTGATGGGTAAATATCACCCGCACGGTGACTCAGCGATTTATGATTCAATGGTTCGTTTGGCGCAAGATTGGGCGATGCGCTATACCTTGGTGCAAGGTCAGGGAAACTTTGGTTCAATGGACGGAGATCCACCGGCCGCCCACCGTTATACCGAGGCGCGACTCGATAAGCCAGCTGAAGAATTACTAACTGATATTGAGAAGGAAACGGTTGATTTTAAGGATAATTTTGATGGTTCAGAGCGTGAGCCGATTGTGCTGCCGGCAAAGTTGCCGAACTTGCTATTAAACGGCCAGATTGGTATTGCTGTCGGTATGGCAACCAGCATCCCGACACACAACCTAGGTGAGTTGGTAGATGCGACGATTGAATTAATTGATAATCCTGAAGCAACAGTGGATGACTTGCTCAAACACGTCAAGGGTCCAGATTTTCCGACAGGCGCGATTGTCTACGGTGGCGCGCCAATGCGTCAGGCATATGCGACTGGTCGCGGTAGTGTAATGATGCGGGCAGTGGCGGAGATTCAGGAGACAAAACGAGGCCGACACCAGATTGTTGTTACGGAGATACCATATGGTGTAAATAAAGCAACACTAATCGAAAAAATCGGTGAGCTTCATAAAGAAAAACGAGTGATGCTGGCTGACCTGCGTGATGAAAGTTCTCGAGGTAAGGTCCGCATTGTCATTGAGCTGAAAAAGGATGCCTATCCAAAAAAGGTATTGAATCAGCTGTATAAATTAACAGCTTTACAGACGAGTTTTAATTACAACATGCTGGCACTGGTCAATACCATGCAGCCACGGATTTTAGGCTTGCATGATATCTTGAGCGAGTTTATCAAGCACCGTCAATCTGTAGTGCGTCGTCGTACAGAATTTGAACTGAAAAAGGCCAAGGCACGGGCGCATATCCTAGAGGGCTACAAGATTGCGCTAGATCATATCGACGAGGTGATCAAGACAATTCGTGCTTCAAAAACTCAGGATGAGGCAGAGAAGAACCTGCGCGCTAAGTTCGGACTGAGCGAGATTCAGGCAAAAGCTATCCTGGCGATGCAGTTGCGACGCCTGACTGGGCTTGAACGTGAAGCGATCGAGAATGAGCTTCGTGAGCTCCTGAAGCTGATTGCAAGACTAGAGGCCATCCTGGCCGATGAGCAAGAGATTTTGAACATCATCAAAACTGAGCTCCTAGAGATGAAGGAAAAGTATGGCGACGAGCGGCGTAGTAAAATTATCAACCACGAACTGGGTAAGTTCTCTGATGAGGAGCTAATTCCAGATGAGGAAGCGGTCATTTTGCTAACCGGCGAGAATTACATCAAGCGGACCCTGCTCAGTGACTATCGCAAGCAAAACCGTGGCGGCAAGGGTAAGCGCGGCATGACCACCAAAGAGGAGGATATTATTGACCAGGTGGTGCCAGCAAATACCCATGACTATTTGTTGTTCTTTACGAATCGAGGTCGGATTTTCCGTCTGAAAGCGTATGAAGTACCAGCTGCCAGTCTCAGTGCCAAAGGTGTGGCGGCGGTGAACCTGCTCCAGCTGCAGCCAGAAGAGAAGATCACTGCTATCATTAAACACGAGAAGAACGCTAGTGACCAGGGCTACCTATTTATGGCGACTAAGCATGGTACGGTGAAAAAGACTCCGCTTGGCGACTACGCCAATATCCGGACGAACGGGCTTATTGCCATTAAGTTAGATGATGGTGACGAGCTGCGCTGGATCAAGAAAACAGATGGCAAAAGTGATGTAATTATTTCAACATCAGCTGGCCAGGCGATTCGTTTCAACGAACAGGATGCCCGGCCGATGGGTCGAGCGGCTCGTGGTGTGCGCGGCGTGCGCCTGCGCCCAAATGATTGTGTTGTTGGTATGGATATTGTGACGAGTGACGACCAGACACTGCTAGTTATTAGCGAAAAAGGCTTTGGCAAGCGTACAAAGGTGACGAACTTCCCGAGCCATAAGCGTGGCGGAGTGGGTATTAAAGCGGCGATTGTGACAGCAAAGACGGGCCCAATTATTTCAGTACAGACGATTGATCCGACGATGAACGAAGCATTGTTGGTGTCGCAAAATGGTCAAACAATTCGTCTGGGCTTGAGTGACATCAAGTTGCTCGGTCGAACAACCCAGGGTGTGACGATTATGCGGTTGAGTGATGGTGACGCGGTGTCGTCGATTGGCCTAATGGAGAAACGTCCAGACGAGGAGGACTAGCCAAGTGCCGATGCAATACATCCTGATACCGGGCATCGCGTGGTTTGTAGCGCAGTCATCAAAGCATCTGGCCCGGCTGTTTGGCCGTAATCGTCGAGTTACGCAGTCGAACCCTCGTTCGCCGGTATTGTTTTCGGGCGGTATGCCGAGTGCTCACAGTGCAACGGTAGTGTCGCTTGCGCTGACCATCGGCTACTACCAGGGGTGGGGAAGTCCGCTGTTTGGCCTGGCTGCGTGGTTCGCGGCAATCGTATTATATGATGCGGTGATGGTGCGATTTTCCTCTGGACAGCAAGGTGACTTGCTCAATAGAGTGGTGCGAAAAGATTATCCAAAGCTGTCGACGATTAGGGTGGCACATGGCCATACACTGCCAGAAATGCTTGCTGGGGCGGCCGTGGGCGCGATTGTAACATTTGTTGTAATTTTCGCTACAAGATAATTGCTAATAACCCTTGACCTGACCACTAATATCAGGTAAGATGAGTATCAGTCTGGTTGCTGGAGTGCGAGCCAAGCGACAATCACGCTAATTTGTTAGGTGAAGCGAAAGCGGTACACAAACCCGACTATGATCTTTAACAATTTGATTGTGCAATATCATCGTCAGTTTATATTTTTGTAGAGCCTTACTACTTTGATACAAAGTAGATTTTTAACGGAGAGTTTGATCCTGGCTCAGGATGAATGCTGGCGGCGTGCCTAACACATGCAAGTCGAGCGGCAGCGGGTTCTGCACTATCAACTTGAAGCCTGGACGCGGGGATTTCCAAAGGAAATCAGCCGCATCATTTCGAAAGAAAATGAGTGTCTAGGGTGACTTCGAACTGATAGTGCAGAATGCCGGCGAGCGGCGAACGGCTGAGTAACGCGTAGGAATTTGCCCCAAAGTGAGGGATAACTGCCCGAAAGGGTAGCTAATACCGCATATGGTCTTCGGATTAAAGGATTTATCCGCTTTGGGAGAAGCCTGCGTTGGATTAGGTTGTTGGTAGGGTAATGGCCTACCAAGCCGACGATCCATAGCTGGTCTGAGAGGATGATCAGCCAGACTGGAACTGAGACACGGTCCAGACTCCTACGGGAGGCAGCAGTGAGGAATCTTCCACAATGGGCGAAAGCCTGATGGAGCAACGCCGCGTGAAGGATGAAGGCCTTCGGGTTGTAAACTTCTTTTATGAGTGAAGAATATGACGGTAACTCATGAATAAGCACCGGCTAACTACGTGCCAGCAGCCGCGGTCATACGTAGGGTGCAAGCATTATCCGGAGTGACTGGGCGTAAAGAGTTGCGTAGGCGGTTTAATAAGTGAATAGTGAAACCTGGTGGCTCAACCATACAGACTATTATTCAAACTGTTAAACTCGAGAATGGTAGAGGTAACTGGAATTTCTTGTGTAGGAGTGAAATCCGTAGATATAAGAAGGAACACCGATGGCGTAGGCAGGTTACTGGGCCATTTCTGACGCTAAGGCACGAAAGCGTGGGGAGCGAACCGGATTAGATACCCGGGTAGTCCACGCCGTAAACGATGGATACTAGCTGTTGGAGGTATCGACCCCTTCAGTAGCGAAGCTAACGCGTTAAGTATCCCGCCTGTGGAGTACGGCCGCAAGGCTAAAACATAAAGGAATTGACGGGGACCCGCACAAGCGGTGGATTATGTTCTTTAATTCGATGATAACCGAAGAACCTTACCAGGGCTTGACATCCAGGGAAGGTCTACGAAAGTAGACTGTGCCTTTTGGAACCCTGTGACAGGTGATGCATGGCCGTCGTCAGCTCGTGTCGTGAGATGTTAGGTTAAGTCCTTCAACGAGCGCAACCCTTGCAAGTAGTTGTATTTTTCTACTTGGACTGCCCCGGTAACGGGGAGGAAGGAGGGGATGATGTCAGGTCAGTATTTCCCTTACGTCCTGGGCTAGAAACGTAATACAATGGCTAGTACAATGCGCAGCGAAGCCGCGAGGTGAAGCAAATCGCATCAAAGCTAGTCCCAGTTCGGATTGGAGGCTGAAACTCGCCTCCATGAAGTCGGAATCGCTAGTAATCGCAAATCAGCAAGTTGCGGTGAATACGTTCCCGGGTCTTGTACACACCGCCCGTCAAACCATGAAAGTGACCAACACCCGAAGTCCGATTCGTCGGCCTAAGGTGGGGGGCATGATTGGGGTTAAGTCGTAACAAGGTATCCGTACCGGAAGGTGCGGATGGATTACCTCCTTTCTAGGGAGAATAGATGCCAATTTGTCGAGTAATCACAAATTGAGCTAGGTCGGTCTCGTAAATATGCTGAGCTTACATATTTACAACAGTCCTTCTAAGGACGAGACAAAGTTCAAAAACCTTCTCTACGATAAGCCGATTGATGAATTGCACAGTCAAGTTGTTAATATGGAAATACCCTCCTATGTGGAGGGTGTTTTGTCGTCTATGACTAATGACGGGGTCTTTCACGTGGCTGTCTCTAATCGATTATAACTAGAACGCGATATGGCGATGGCTGCGGAACTATCGGCGACCGAATAGCGATTCTGCCAGCCAGCCCAGCGGGATAGTGTGGAGACACAGCATAATCCCAAAGCCAACTCCACAGACGACCAGACCCCAGAACTTAAAGCGCTCGTAACTACTGATACCGCTCGCGAGATTGTCTGCCAGTTTTTGATGATATACGGTCATGACGGCACCGATAATCAAAACGATGAGCCCGACAAAAAAAGATCCAAAGGTAAATTTATAATACATATCTCCATTATACACTTGCCAGAATAAAAAAGATACGGTACAATGAATAAAGTCTTGGCGAGATGGGGGCATAGCTCAGTTGGCTAGAGCACCTGCTTTGCAAGCAGGGGGTCCAGGGTTCGAGTCCCTGTGCCTCCACCATATGGGGTGAAGTAGGCTTACGTCTACGACACTCCACCAAGACTGCAATGAGGGCGATTAGCTCAGCTGGTTAGAGCGCGTCACTGATAATGACGAGGTCGGAGGTTCAAGTCCCTCATCGCCCACCATAACGTCATTATGTTGAACAGAGCGAGGTATAATGACCTTTTGAAGGGTAATCCTATTACCCATCACGTTTTTGATAAGGGCGACTAGCTCAGTTGGCTAGAGCATCTCGTTTACACCGAGAGGGTCAGGGGTTCGAGTCCCTTGTCGCCCACCAAATAAATAGTCATCCCGTTTGGGGGTGTTTTTATTTAGAGGTGTCGAGATTGACATATGCAGTAAACTATGCTATTATGCTAGGCGTATATGGTAAAGAACAAACATAATTTAAGAAAATAACCCATATAGTGAACGCTTAGGTTTTATGCAGCAGTTTTCTGCCTACGGTGATCTTGACGACACTAACAAGAGACTATTGCGCACCTTGCGTTTGATAAGGACCTTGAAGATGCAGGTTTTTATAAGTTAGCACATGAGATTATCCATGAAAAACGGGCGATGGGGGGGCGCTGCGCTCAATGCGTCTTCTGCGGAGCGATATACTAGACTTCCTCAATCGTTTGATGAGGCAAGAAAGATGCCAGGTAATTCTATAGAAGAGGTGTTGGGGCGGCTTGATACCGACACGTCAGTGAACAACCCCGATGATGTCGAGTTTTATAGGACAGGAGTGCGTCAGCATATCGAAGGGCTCTATGCTTTTTCTGACAAATATCGACAGAGGTACGGCGGGGGTAATCAAATAAAGGAAAAAATGTTGGCAGATGAATGCAGCCTACTTTGGATACAACATAACTCTTTGGAGTTTCTGCGGGAAAATGGTAAAACCCTCAACAAATACCCAACGGTAAGAATATATCTTAATCCTCAGTTACAAGATAGTCTTGATATCTATAAAAAGATTTTTGCGAAAGCTACAAGAGAGAGGCTTCGCTTTCAGGCAAAGATTATGGCGCCAAGTGGTTACACCAAGCACCTTGTAGACAAGGCGGTTGACTATTGCGCCGGACTAGCCGCTGGGCGGCTGGAAACAAGACGAGATCCGATAGTATTTTATGGATTTGAGGAGTCTAAAGACAAGTTACTGAGGATAGTTGAAGAGGTTTACTTTCAGTATGAGAGTGCTTTTGAAGGCAGGGAAACGGGAGCTATCCCATTAGCCATCGCTCCTGGTTTTGCGGTTGGGGAAAATCCAGTAGGGTTGGATGGTGAAGAGTCATTAACAGATCATAGACAGCGAGTCATTAAGGAGGCTGATTACGATGCCAATAAGTTTCGGATGAATGCTGCCTCATGGAATATAAACCCGGATAATATCGCTTTTAATAAATAATTACCCTATACTGTAAGTAGATGTATAAGTATGTTATAAAACCCCTATTATTTTTGTTAACGCCAGACTTTACGCATAAGCTGATTGTTTTTTGCGGTCGCGTGGCGCAGGCTCTACCGCCTGTTCGGTGGGGTATCCGTAAGTCGTGGGGTTTTCAAGACAACTCGCTTCAGCAGGAAGTGAGCGGCATCACTTTTCGTAACCCGATCGGCTTATCGGCAGGATTTGATAAAAATATTCAGCTGTTGTCACTAATGGAAGACATTGGTTTTGGGTTTGCTTCGGGTGGGTCGGTGACACTAGAGCCGAGGAAGGGGAATCGACGGCCGTGGTTTCATCGCTTGCCGAGGACGAAGTCAGTCGTAGTTTTTGCGGGTATGCCGAATAAAGGTTTGCGAAAGATCCGTAACTATATCGAACGAAACACCCGTCGGTCAAGCAACGCAGTCAGTGTGATCTCTGTGGCGGTTATTGCAAATAAAACAACGATTGAGCAGGCTGGTGGCTATCCAGCCGAACAGGCGATCATTAATGACGTAAAAAAAGCAACAGAATGTATTATTCACAACAAATTGGCGAGTGTTGTAGAAATTAACATATCATGCCCTAATGCCGGCAAGGAGCCGTTTATTGAGGCGGAGTCGCTCGATGCATTATTAACAACACTTGATATCGTGCCGCGTGACGTACCGTTCTGGGTGAAAATGCCACATCTATATGACATAAAGCAGTTTGATGCGCTGCTAGGGGTTATTGTTCGGCATAATATCCAAGGTGTGACGGTGGCAAATCTGATCAAAGACCGTAGTAAAATTAACATCAAAGATTCGCTGACTGATGAAATTCGCGGTGGGCTGAGTGGTGCGCCAACGCGCGAACACAGCTTAGAGCTGATTCGCCATGCGTATAAGAAATATGGCGACCGGTTGACGATCATTGGCGTTGGTGGAGTGTTTTCGGCTGAGGATGCGTACGCCAAGATTAAGGCTGGCGCCAGCCTAGTAGGGCTGATTACCGGTCTGTTTTTTGAAGGACCGCAGCTGGTTGGGCAAATCAATCGCGGATTGGTGGAGCTATTGAAAAAAGACGGTTTTTCTCATATCTCCGAGGCAGTTGGCGCGGATTTTCGCAGCCGGTCAAAAAAGACGAAAAAACTTTGAAAAAACTCTTGCAAAACAACTTCGGCTGCTGTATAGTTGATTACTAGTTACGCGAATGTTCAGGAGAACCTCTGGCAATACACTGCAAAATGTGCGAGGGCAGTGGTGATAGTATCGTTGAGTGTAGATTAGATGACGTTATTTTGACGGGTCGAGATGTGCACTCAAGCGTGAGGCATGATCATTAACAATTTGAAGAGAAGAAATTGAGTTTTTAATTGACGGTAACAGTAATTGCAAGGTAGCAACTACTAGTTAAGTCAATGCATAAAAAGGTACTCAAGGGCACTAAATGGATGCCTAGACGTATATTACCGATGAAGGACGTGGAAGACTGCGATAAGCCTCGGGAAGCTGTCAACAAGCTTTGATCCGGGGATTTCCGAATGGGGAAACCCAGCATGAGTCATGTCATGTTGCCACTTGCTGAACACATAGGCAAGCGAGCGGGAACCATCTGAACTGAAACATCTTAGTAGGATGAGGAAGAGAAAGTAAATAACGATTGCGAAAGTAGTGGCGAGCGAAATCGCAACAGCCCAAACCTTTTAAGTTTTTGCCTATTTATTTAGGCAAATAAGTTGATAGACGAATACTTAATAAGGGGTTGTGATATTACATATGACCAAGTCAGAGAACTTCAGAACAATTTGAAGGTATCTGATTTGCGATACCAGGCTATTAACTGGTAGTAAGGTAAGAAATTGCGTGGTTAGCAGAATAGTTTGAATGACTAGCCAAAGAACGTGAAAGCCGTGTACGCGAAAACGACGCTGACCTTATGTATGTTTTATCGAGTAGGACGGGGCACGAGAAACCCTGTTTGAATCTGGCTGGACCACCAGCCAAGGCTAAATATAATATACGATCGATAGTGAACTAGTACAGCGATGGAAAGGTGAAAAGAACCCCGGGAGGGGAGTGAAATAGATCCTGAAATTTAGTGCCTACAAGGAGTCGGAGCCGGCTTGTCCGGTGACGGCGTGCTTTTTGTAGAACGATCCAGCGAGTTAATTTTTACAGCGAGGTTAAGTCAATTGACGGAGCCACAGTGAAAGCGAGCCTGAATAGGGCGTTTAGTTGTAAGGATTAGACCCGAAACCGGGTGACCTAACCATGAGCAGGTTGAAGCCACTGTAACAGGTGGTGGAGGACCGAACCAGGATACGCAGCAAAGTGTTTGGATGACTTGTGGTTAGCGGTGAAATGCCAATCGAACTCGGAGATAGCTGGTTCTCCTCGAAATAGCTTTAGGGCTAGCGTCGTGTTAGTAGCACATGGGGTAGAGCTCTGTAAAGGACTGGGGCGGGCAACTGTACCCACCCTTAACAAACTACGAATACCATGTGTGTAACCACGGCAGTTAGAACATCGGTGCTAAGATCGGTGCTCGAAAGGGAAACAGCCCAGACCATCATCTAAGGTCCCTAAATTAACGTTCAGTGGGAAACAAGGTGAGATTTCTTAAACAGCTAGGATGTTGGCTTAGAAGCAGCCATTCATTTAAAGAGTGCGTAACAGCTCACTAGTCAAGAGATCTTGCGTGGAAAATGTAACGGGGCTAAAACGTTATACCGAAGATATGGATGTCAGATTTATCTGGCGTGGTAGAGGAGCGTTCCTATCAGCGGTGAAGTCGAATCGGAAGGTTCGGTGGAGCGGTAGGAAGTGAGAATGCTGGAATGAGTAACCATAAGAGAGGTGAGAATCCTCTCGGCCGTAAGAGCAAGGTTTCCTGAGCCATGGTAATCATCTCAGGGTTAGTCGGGCCTAAGCCGAGGCGCAGAGCGTAGGCGATGGACATCAGGTTAATATTCCTGAACCGGTTAAGTTTTGTACACTGTTCACGGGGAAGTAATCGAAGCGGATTCATGGTTTATCCGTCCAACCGAGCGGGAACGCAAAGGGAGTGAAAGTGATTCTTCGGAGTCGCGATTTTGGTGAAAGCCCTGGCTAGAAAAGCAGGTGTACGCGTGGACTTAGCCGCCCGTACCGCAAACCAACACAGGTGCTCGAGTCGAGTAGACTCAGGCTTACGAGCGAACCTTCGCTAAGGAACTCGGCAATACAGCGACCGTAACTTCGGGATAAGGTCTGCCCCCACTTCGGTGGATATCAGCCGCGTTCACTCAGTGAATAATAGGTTAAAGAGTACATTTTTAATCACAAAACGAATTTTCTGAGACACGAGCAAACGAATTGCTCTTTTGAACGCGAATCTCTTGTATCTAACGATGTGGGGGCCGCAGCAAAAGAGCCCACGGAACTGTTTATCAAAAACACAGGTCTCTGCTAACACGAAAGTGGATGTATAGGGGCTGACTCCTGCCCAATGCTGGAAGGTTAAGGGGAGCGCTTCACGGTGCGAACTGAAGCCCTAGTCAATGGCGGCGGTAACTATAACCGTCCTAAGGTAGCGAAATTCCTTGTCAGGTAAGTTCTGACCCGCACGAATGGAGTAATCATGTGGGCACTGTCTCAGCGAAGGACTCGGTGAAAGTGCATTGGCGGTAAAGATGCCGTCTGTCCGTACCAGGACGAAAAGACCCCATGGAGCTTTACTACAGCTTTACATTGAATACGGTTTCAACATGTGTAGCATAGGTGGGAGACGTTGAAGCAGATACGCCAGTATTTGTGGAGTCACCAAGTGAAATACCACCCTTGTTGTGATTGTGTTCTCACGCTGACCGTTATCCGGTTAGCGGACCGTGTATGGTGGGTAGTTTAACTGGGGCGGTTGCCTCCTAAAGAGTAGCGGAGGCGTTCAAAGGTTGGCTAACTTCGGATGGAAATCGAAGTGATAGTGTATGCGCATAAGCCAGCTTGACTGTGAGGAGTACATTCCAATCAGAGACGAAAGTCGGAGCAAGTGATCCGCTGTACGTACATTTGTACATGAATGTGGGATCGACAGCGCAAACGGATAAAAGTTACCCTGGGGATAACAGGCTTATAGCGCCCAATAGTTCACATAGACGGCGCTGTTTGGCACCTCGATGTCGGCTCATCACATCCTGGAGGGGGAGCACCTTCCAAGGGTTCGGCTGTTCGCCGATTAAAGTGGTACGCGAGCTGGGTTCAGAACGTCGTGAGACAGTTCGGTTTATATCCGGTATGGACGATAGGAAACTTGAGAGGATCTACCCCTAGTACGAGAGGACCGGGGCGGACGCACCTCTGGTGTATCGATTGTGGCCACCTGCTGCATTGTCGAGTAGCTATGTGCGGACTAGATAAGCGCTGAAAGCATATTAAGCGCGAAACTAACCTCAAGATAAGGTTTCCCTATGAGGACACAGAAAGACTATCTGTTTGATAGGCGCAAGGTGGAAGTGCAGCAATGCATGGAGCTAAAGCGTACTAATAGTCCCATTGCCTTTTTATGTCCTTGTCTGCTAGCGTTTATGCTTGCATAACGCTCGCGGATAAGGTAGACTTGACTAGTAATTGGTGCTTTTCAACGAGTGCCAGTCAATTAACAATTCAATTCCGTGCAGTAAACTGGACATCGAAGAAAGGGGTTTGGCCCACCGCGGAGTATATGCGGAACCAAGCGTCGTAACCCCCTCCTTCGGTGCCCATGGCGAGGAGGAAACACCTGTTCTCATCCCGAACACAGAAGTTAAGCTCCTCAGCGGCGATTATACTGCGAAAGTGGGAAACTAGCACGGTGCCGAATTATAAAAAAGACTTCCGAATAGGGGGTCTTTTTTCAGTTTTGCCAGAGGTGCTTGCGAGTAGCATAAGTATGATATAATGATGGGGAAATGGATAAAAAACAAACAGAACAGCCAGAGTCCCTTAGGCCGGAACGTAGGGGGGTGTGGCGATATGCGCGTCTTGGTTAAGGCGGCCAAAATCGTGGGTTATTATTAGTAGCGGTATCGTTGCCTTGGCGGTGATAGTAGTTGGGACGTTATTTGTTATTACAACACGTGGTAATGTCAGCGTCGAGCGTGTGTCCGATGAAGCCCTACAGGAAGTCGACCGTCCAGTTCGCCTAAAGTTTAGTCAGCAACTGGGCGAAGTAAAACCGAAGATTACACCAGAAGTGCGTGGCGTGTGGCGCGAAAAGCGACAGCTGTTCGGCGTTTTTGAGATGGAGTTTACGCCCGACCAGCCACTGACAGCTGATACAAATTACACCGTGGCGTTCCCGGGGGTGAGACGTTCGCTGTTTGGTCATGCAACGATCCATGATGTATCGTTCAAGACGCAAAAAGCACCACGAGTGGACACGGCGTCACTGGATGGTAAAGAAGTGATCGCGATGGATCAGGCGTTGACGGTGCGTTTAGGCTCACGGGCGGGTAAATTGCGTGATCTAGAATTGACGACTGAGCCAGCGCTTGAGCTGAAGCGTGAGTCGTCGGATGATCAAACATTTTCATGGAAATACGCTGGCCTACTAGCACCTGACACGCAGTATACCTTCAAGTTATACGATAAAGCCCAGAAGGAAGAGTTAAAACGTTTTACGGTGAAAAGTGCGCCGCTACCAGCGATTGGTTCACCGATTAAAGAGCATTCAGTGACGCCATCAGACGAATTGAAGTTGACATTTCAGGAAGCAATTGATGCAAAGGATCGGTCAAATATAGCGGTTGACACGGCTGGTAATGGTTCGTGGCGGAGCGATACCGAGTACGTGTTTAAGGCAGATAAATTGGAGCCGGGCAAAACGTACACATACACCATTCCTAAAGGCTTGCGGACAGCTCGTGGAGGTGTTCTCGTCGAGGAAGTAAAAAAGACATTTACCACTAATGGGCATGTGCGTGGTGCAGGGGCGTCCCCGTGGCGAACCACTGTTGATCAAGCGGCGCAGGATGTACAGATAACCTTTGATCAGGCAGTTGACCACAAGAGCGCCCAGGACCGTCTCAGGACTTCATCTGGTACAGTTCAGAGTATTTCCTGGCGTGGTAATACGATGGTTGCTCGGGTGGTCAATATGGGCTTTCAGCGGCAAGTTCAGGTTTGGGCAGAGCCAGGCGTACAGCCAGTGTTTGGACTGCCGAGTGTGGAGCGAATTGCGACATCGTTCACAACTAATTCACGGGTCGTCAAACTCAATAACGTACCATTCTATCGTCAGGCGTACGCCCAAAGCTGCGAAGCGTCCTCACTGCGTATGGCCTTGGCATATCGTGGTGTGCATGATAGTGATTGGAATATCTTGCAGCGTTTTGGGTATCGTCCACGACCACGAGACAAGGCGACAAATGAGTGGGACGATCCGAATGTGCAGTTTGTGGGCGACGTAAACGGCAACCAAGGTGCGGGAACGGGCTGGGGTGTATATGCCGGTCCGGTGGCGCGGGCGGCCGGTCAATATGGCCGCGGAACGTCAGTGGCATATGGCGCCAATGCGAATTTCGTAGCACAGCAAATTCACAATGGTAATCCAGTCATTGCGTGGGGCGTATGGCGGATTGGCGCAAAAATTGATAGTTGGAGGACGCCGTCAGGTCGGACGGTCAGTGGGCCGATACCGATGCATGTGCGTCTCATTGTTGGGGTTCGGGGTGAACCGCACGATCCACTTGGATTTTATGTTAATGACCCGATCTCGGGACGACTCTATTGGACAAGAGCACAGTTTGTGGCGATGACAGCTGGTGCTGGGCCGGCGGCGCAGCTGTTGGCGGTGCATTAATCGGTACTGAAGTGAGGATGGTATAGTCGGGGGCCCCGCGTCTTTGTTATTGAGATAGCTCTATAGACGCGGGCTTTGTGGTCGGAAAGTTGAAGGTGGGTATATGTATTTTTCTCGTCGTCGGAGTAATTTTGACCTAGATAATTTTAGCTATTGGCGAAATTCCTTTCACAATCAAAAACCACCCATCTCGCAGAAAGGGTGGTTTTTGAGTGGTGGAACTCATCATTTCTAAGCTCCAACAGGTGCCGTCACAAGGTGTGACAGATCTCATTATAGCGAAGTAAATCGCTGATTGCAATATTTTATTCACAATAAAAACGGCTTATGTAAATGTTGACAAAGTATGAGCAGTATGATAATATGCATACATAACACATATCATGTGTGATATATAAAGGCGAGGGTTTCCATAGTAGATGATGTGGAAATCTTTTTAATTCGGGAGGAAAACTCACATGGCAGGTACAAAAATTGGCGGTATGAAAGCGGCAGCGAAAAACTTAGCGCGTGACCCAGACTTTTATGCCAAGATCGGCGCGAAGGGCGGTCGGAACGGACGGACCGGTGGCTTTGCGGCAAACCCAGCTCTGGCACGGATCGCTGGTGCTAAAGGTGGTCGCATTTCTCGTCGGCGTAAGGTAACGACGACGGCCACGACAACCGTTAATCCGACAACGACAGTATCAACAGTGCAGGCAACGGCTCAAGACGACGTGACACTGGCCGCGTAGCCACACTGCTTAAAATGATGCGGTAGCCCTCTTTCCATAGAGGGCTATTTGCGGTAGCGGCGGAGTTCGCAGGATCGAGCTTCGTTGACGCGCCAGTTGCTAGCGCAGTGGAGACAGCGATAGTGGTGCTTGGCGATTTCTATACCGACAGCGCTACATGTTGGGCACGTGCTGCGGGCATGTAGCCACTTGCGGTAGCTATCAAGCGTATCCTGAACGACGTCGTCATTCATGGCCAGAGTAATGTTATAGCGCGGGGCTAACCGATGGACAGCTAGCTCCCAGGCCTGGCGCTCCATGGCGATGAGGTCGATGTCACGAGTATAGTGCTGATGGCCCAGGATGGCGTGGGCAGTTTCGTGGAGCAGCTGGGCGATAGCGGCTGGTGACACCTTGTTAATATAAGTGATAGTCCGTGAACGGTGCGACCACGAAAAAACATCGCCAGCCTGGAACTGATACTCTGGATAGTCGCTGGCCAGCTGCTTAACGATGGGCGATAGCGTTATCGTAGCAACCATAGAGTACAGATTCCTCGGGGTGTGCTGCACCAACGATGTGCGGGCAGGTGATAAATGACGGTAGTTTCTCGGTGATAAGTCCGGCTAGTGACGCAGAGAATTTATCGGTGTAGCGGCCGATACCGCCGCCGATAACGATAACGTTTGGCTGAATAGCAGCGATCAGTGCCTGCAGTCCTAAACTGAGTCTCTTGGCAGCCTCAAACCAAGCTTCGGGCGGCGTTGCGTCCGATAATTCACCAAACTGTTGACTGAGCGCTCGTCCGGAAGCGAGGTTTTCCCACGAATCAATGGTTGACTGATACGCAACTTGCATATGACCGGCTTCACTGCTACGTAGGCTGGGGTGGAGTGTGCCGTTGAGGATAATGCTGGTGCCGATGCCTGTGCCGATAGTGACGTAGAGGCCGCAGGCTGGCTGTGGTTCAAGGCGACGTATGCTGGCGAGGCCAGCGAGGTTGGCGTCATTTTCGAGGATGATTTGGGCGTCGGGAAAGTGCTCGGCTAGGAGGTCGCGGATGGGCACCTCGCACCAGCCGAGGTTAATGCAATATGTAGCGACACCGCCAGTGACGGTGCCGGGTAGACCGATCGAGATGTCTGTAACAGGTGCGCCCTCGGCAATTACGGTAATGGTTTCAACGACTTGTTTGATATATGCTGTAATATCTGTTGGGGTGGCAAACCGAGTTGTTGTCTCTAGCGTGCCGTTGTCGGTAAATCGTCCGACCAATGTTTTTGTGCCTCCAGTATCAATCGCAATAATCATGAAACTAGTATACCCCTTTACGAGAGTGGTGACAATATGGTACAGTAAGTACTAGTAACATCAGGGAGATAATGGTATGAAGCAGAACCGCCAGCGAGGATATGTTGTAATCTACGTGATTGTAGGGGTTATTTTGGCGGCGATCGCTTTGGCAACGCTACACGGGTTGCGACAATTATCAGCACAGAACCAGGCCGCCTCATCGACGGAAAATGCTGCGACGAGTGAGCAGCAAAAAGAGACGAACAACACGAAAACTGACGATAAATCGGCCGAGAAGAAGAACGAGAAGAGCGATGAGAAAAAAGACACTTCTTCAGCTGAGTCAAACAAGTCCGCGCAGCAGCAGCCTCAACAACACGCGCAGAATCAACCAACGCCGCCAGCTCAAAGCAATAGCCGTGGGTCATCCCGCTTGCCAGCAACTGGGCCGGCTGACTCGTTGGCAGCTGGCTTCGTGTTGGGACTGATTGTGGCTGCGGGCTTTGCGTATCGTCGGTCAATGTTGGTAGTTTAGCTTCCTTCTCTTTACTCGGGGCACTATCTACGATATAATAAAACGAGATCCCCAAGAGGTAGCTGTTTTGGCAGGCCGCTTGGATAAGAATATTAACGTAATACAGGAGTCTATTTGGACGTATGGCAAATCCATTGACCATGGACGATCTGCTTGCTCAGGCGAGCGACTCCGTGAAGCAACTAACCGCAGGCGAGGTTGTGCACGGAACTATTTTATCAATAAAGAAACACGAAGTTCTGATTGATCTGGGGCCTTTGGGCGTTGGCTTGGTGCCGCGCCGTGAGGTAAGTATGTCGAACAATTATGCAGAAGGCGACGAGGTAACTGCGAGTGTTGTCGAGGTTGAGCTGGACAACGGTTACTCACTGCTCAGTATGCGTAAAGCGGCGCGCGATCGTGGTTGGGACGAGGTCGCCGCCAAATTGGAAAGCGGTGAAATTGTAACAGTGACGCCGTATGACGCCAATCGTGGCGGTCTATTGGCTGAATATGAAGGGGTGCGCGGTTTCTTGCCGGTATCGCAGCTATCGGCTGAGCATTACCCGCGAGTTGGTTCAAGCGATAAGGATGAGATCTTGCAGCGGCTGAATACGCTGGTGAACAAGGAAATTCGCGTCCGGATTTTGGACGCTGATCGCAAGGCGAACAAGCTCATCTTTTCCGAAAAGGAGGCCATCAAAGAAGGCCTGGCGGAGCGGTTTGAGAAGTTGTCGGTTGGTGATACTGTCAAGGGTATCGTGACTGGCGTGGTGGACTTTGGCGTATTTGTGAATGTTGAGGGAATTGAGGGACTGATTCACATCTCAGAAATTAGCTGGGAGCGGGTCAACAATCCGAGTGATTACGTCAAGGTTGGCCAGACCGTGGAGGCGAAGATTATCGCTATCGACAAGGAGCGCCTCAGCTTGAGTATGAAGCAGCTGACGAAAGACCCATGGCTCGATGAGGTAGAACAATTTAAGCCAGGTGAGGACGTCGAAGGCACAGTCACACGGATTACGCCGTTTGGTGCGTTTGTGCAGCTAAGTCCAGCTGTTGAGGCTCTCGTTCACGTTTCGGAGCTGGGTGGCGATGGGACTGACCCAGAGAAAGTCTTTACATTAAATGAGCGCAAGACCTTTACCGTGCTCGAAATTGATAAAGATAATCGCAAGATTTCACTGTCGCTGGCTGGCGGCAAGAAAAAATAGCCTATAGAAAAAGAGTAATGTAAACAGTTCGCCGAGGTGTCACGCGGGCGATGAAAGGAGCACGAGCAGATGACAGAAAAGATTGTCGCAATTGCAGATTCAGTAACCGTCGGAGAGCTCGCTACCACCTTGAACCTACCGGTCACGACGCTCATCGGCGAGCTGTTTAAGAATGGTATCGCGGCGACGATTAATCAGCGACTGGACTTTGAGACGGCGTCGATCATCGTTGAAGAGCTGGGCCTTGAGGTTACGCTCAAGAAAAAGGAAGCGGCCGTTGGTCATACGCGTGTGGAGCATACGCTGTCGGAACGGGCAGTGCCGCGTCCACCGATTGTGGCGGTGATGGGGCATGTTGATCACGGCAAGACGAGCTTGCTGGATGCCGTCTTGGGTAACAAGACCGCCGCAGGCGAGGCCGGTGGCATTACGCAGCACATTAGCGCCTATCAAACGAAGCATAATGGGCGGATGATTACGCTGCTGGATACGCCGGGGCACGAGGCATTTGCAGCATTGCGGCAGCACGGCGCGGTGCTGACCGATGTGGTGATCATCGTGGTGGCGGCGGACGACGGTGTCAAGCCGCAGACAGTCGAGGCGATTCGATTTGCTCGTTCGGCTAATGCCAAAATTGTGGTGGCGATCAACAAAATTGATAAAGATACCGCCAACCCGCAGCTGGTAAAAACGCAGCTGGCATCTGAACACAGCCTTAATCCTGAGGAGTGGGGCGGCGATACGGTGATGGTGGAAGTTAGTGCCAAGACCGGTCAGAATTTGGATAAGTTGCTGGATATGGTGCTACTGGTGGCAGATATGGAAGATCTGCGGGCGGATGAGGACGTTCCGGCGGAGGGGTTGGTGATTGAGGCGCATATGGAAATCGGGCGCGGCGCAGTGGTCGGGCTACTCGTTGAGCACGGTCAGCTGAAACCAGCGCATTATCTAGTGGCTGGTATGGCGTACGGTCGAGTACGGACAATGTCGGACTTTCGTGGTCAGACAATGAAAATGGCGGGCCCAAGCACACCGGTTAATGTAACTGGATTTAAGGAGCTGCCGCAGTTTGGGGATAGTTTTCGGTTGGCCAAAAACGAGAAAGAAGCACGGCATTTGGCGCAGGCGGCGCGCTTAGAGCAGGAAAAAATGGCTGCCAGCACCAATGTCACCAGCTCGGATATTTTGAAAATGATGAGTCAGCAGCATGACGCTGAGTCGTTCAATGTTCTCATCAAGGCTGATGTTCAGGGGTCATTAACATCAGTAATTGATAGTCTGAAATTGATTGATACGGGCGGCTTGGTGGATCTACATGTCATCGGTAGCGGGGTTGGTAATATTTCAGAAAATGACATTCACCTGGCGGTTGGCGAAAACACAGTCATTTATGGTTTTAATGTCGAGTTGCCGCCGGCAGTGAAGCGTCTGGCGGCGCGTGAGCACGTTGAGGTGCGGCTGTATCGAGTGATTTATGAACTACTTGATAATGCCAAGCAATCCATGGAAGCACTGCTGGCCCCAGAGGTCGTCGAGACCGAGGTCGGCCAGCTGAGTGTTAAGGGCGTGTTCCGAACGGTGCGCGAAGAGGTGATCGCTGGTGGTGAAATGATGACGGGTAAGGTTTATAAGGGTCTGTTGGCACGTCTGAAGCGCGGCGATGAGCACATCGCCGAGGTTGAAGTATCATCCGTTCAGCGTCAACATCAGGAAGCCAAAGAAGTGTTTGAAGGTGAAATGTGCGGGCTCAGCCTCAAAACTACGCGAAAAGTTGTTGTCGAGGAAGGTGACACGCTGGAGTTCTTTACGCGGGAGTTGGTGAAGAAGACGCTGTAGGACAATATCTATCATATTTCTGTCCGACGGGCAGCAATCTATTGACTTTCCCCCCTAAATCTGCTACCATTCAAAACATAAGCTAGTCGGTAGCAAAAATGCCGACCATCGTATCCCCCCAGAAAGGAACCACCACAATGCCTCAAAACCCAAACCGCTTGCCAACATCCTCCCCTGAGTCTCTCGGCCCAGAGGCCGCAACCTCCTCGTCATATACCCTAGACGTAGACTCAGACCCTCGCTTTATGGGAAAACTTGACGCCTACAATCTCGACGCCAAAGCACTCTTTGATCCAGCCCGACGAAAGCAACTGGAAGAAGCTCAACTCGCACAAGATGACTTGGAAGCCTATCTCAACCAACGCCCCGACGAATACGGCAAAGATCCAAATGGCAACATACTTTCATCCGAAGAAGACCTCTACGACCAAACCCTCAACGAAGCACGCCGTGAACGTGAGGCCACGAGTCTCATTGACCTTGCAACCGCTGCCGGAGAAGCCCTTGCTCGTGGTGACAAGACCATGGCTGGCGATCTCCAAGACGAGATCCTCCAAAGACTCATTGACCGAACCGAAACCTACGAGCACGAGCTAGGCCAAGAAGCCATCGACCAACGTATCCGTCAGCTTACTAAGATCATGGATAACGCCGAAAATGTCGCTAAAGAAAAAGCTGCCAAAGCAGCCACCCAGCGAACTCTTTCTTTCCCGGCCACACCTCAAGCCCCAGAGTCTACACCAGCAGCACAGTCCGAGCCAACCCAGACCGTGCCAACAGCTCCAGTGAGGCCGGTGCGGGGGCCAGAGGGGGCTTCAGGTAGTGAAGGGGAAGGGTCTGGAAAAAAAGAGTTGATGAATGAAGCCGTTGGCTTTATGCGCGACGCGCAAGCAGTTATTAGCAACCCAAATATTGATCCCGTAAGCAAAGCTGCACTGATGCGTGAAGTGCGACAGCTGATGAAGGGTCTAAACGACGCTCTCGACAGTTCGGCTACTGATCCATTGAAAGCTGGCGGACGACCAGCACCGGCGACCAGTGAGAGCGGCGGTGGTCAAGGCGGGCCGGAGAGCGCAGGTGAGCCATCCGAGGAGGAGCAGAGAATCAAGATGCTGAAGGATCACCGCGGTCGATTAGAGGCCCGGCGACGTGCTTTGCAGAAAGAGTATGATGATCTTAAAGATAAGAAAAGTGAAAAGGGGCGTCGGCTGCTACATCGTATTGGAATAGTAGACGGTATGATTGATAAGATTAATAAGCAGCTTGATATATTTGGCGGCGGTGCTTCAGGCGGACCGGATAATAGTGAGCAATCACGACGGTCTAGCGCTGTGAAGCCAGAAGTATCTTTGAATGATAGTGCTAGAGAGAATCGCTTGACAACAGTTGCCGAGGTCAAGAAACTGAGAGAGGCTTACGAGCAGGAGTATGAAAAGCATAAAGAATTTCTGAATAGCTATGAAGAAGATGCCTCTAAATATGATCTGATCTCGTGGTTCAGTAAAGTGCGTGATATTATTACTGCCCTCGAGGAGGCGGAGGAGAAACTTGACAAGCCCTCCTTGTCAGAGCAAGTGAGAAAGTTTCATCTATCAAAAGAAAAGAAGTTACTTGATGAGTTTGCATGGTGGCAGAATAATAAGCCACCGCGCCTGACTGTTGATAGAGATGGTGAAGCAGCCAAACTAGATCCAGGGCGAGAAGGCGATGACCCAAAGCAGAAGCAACAGGGGAGTGACCTTGAGTTGAAAAATGGCTCGGAAAAAAAGGGAGTAGCCAGTATAAGGAAGATATTTGGCTGGGGGCCATCCGGTACGGCATTAATGAGCCGTATAATAACGAGCTATCTAACAAATAAAACAAACGCAGGAAAGAGGTGAGAGTGCCGCAGGGCAAAAGCGCAGGTTTTGTAGAGAGGTGGGCATATCGAGTGAGATCTTTAGCGGCTATGGGTCGGGTCTCTTGGCTGCAATCGCTAGTAAGTTGGTATAAATATGAAGAATTGATATAATAGAATGAAGAGCAGTGAAGCAAAGGAGACGATATGTTCCAACTAGATGATAATTTTTTGAAAGAATTAGGACTAGACCAACTGCCGGATGAGCAGAAGAAGCCGTTTTTACAGCATATTTATAGCGAGTTGGAGCTACGGGTCGGCGAGCGGTTGAGTCAGGGGATGAGCGACGCGCAGCTGGATGAGTTTGCGAACATTATCGACAAGGCGCCGGGCGCGGTAGATGAGTTTCTCGCCAAATATGCGCCAAATTACCAGCAGGAGCCGATGTTTCAGCGGTTGGTGCAGGCAACTAAGGCTGATCCGAATAATCCGGGTCTAAAAGACGAGTTTGCGGCGACGAAGTGGCTAGAGGTAAATCGGCCTGATTATCGCGATGTGGTAGCGGCGACAATGGACGAACTGAAGAAGGAGATCATAACTAACCGCGAGGCTATTTTAGGCGGCATGGGTGCATCCTCGGCGCCGGGGCAAGCTTAGAACGACTTTTAGCTACCTTATAGCCCATGAACTTAGCCTTGATGGCCGCGGAGAAACGCCTCTGCGGTCATTTGTTTACCGCTTGGGGCGATCAGTTCGAGGATGGTTACGTATCGTCCGTCACAGCACTTGACGCTCAGCGGCGATGCTGGGGCGTCTGAGGCGCGAGTTTTAGTGATAATGAGTTCACGGTCATGAATGCGCAGACGACTACGTGGAAAGCCGAGATACGCCCGCACATGGGCATCGGCGGCTGCGGCGGTCATGGTGGCAGGATCAATGAGTGACATATCCTTGGAAAGCAGCTGGCAATACGTGGCATCGGTGTCGTTTTGCGGGGTCGGCTGAAGCGTACCGGTAAGGATGCTTGGCAGCGTGCGCACGAGCAGGTCGCTGCCGGCAGCAAACAGCTCATCATACAGCTGTGGTTTGGTTTCAGTGCCGGTGAGCGGGTGACGGTGTTGGGTGTAAATTGGGCCAGCGTCCATCTGGGCGTCAAGTTGCATAATGGAGATGCCGGTTTCTGAGTCTTGGTGTGCAATGGCCGCCTCGATCGGTGAAGGGCCACGCCATGTTGGCAGTAGTGAAGGGTGGAGATTGATAATGCCGGGAGTGAAGAGGTCGATGATTGACTGGGGGATGATTTTGCCGTAAGCGACGAGGACGCCGGCGACAGGCTGGAGGGCAGTGATATCGGGGATTAGGTCACGGAGTTTGTTGGGCTGCCAGACGAGGATGCCATGTTGGCGGGCAAAGGTTTTGACTGGTGGCTCGGTAAGCTTATGGCCGCGGCCACTACGCATATCGGGTTTGGTGATGACGGCGCGAATGGGAAAACCTGCCTCGTAGAGTGCTTTAAGGGTAATCAGACTGTACGCTTCGGTGCCGAAAAAGATGATTGGTGGCATGTTAGCCCCACAGCTGAGCATTATCTTTGATGTCGGCTTCGTAATCAAGCGGCTGTAATTCACCAGAATCATCAAGCGTGTAAAAAGCGTCGTGTTGGTCGCGGATATGGTCGATAAAGACGACGCCGTTGGTGTGATCGATCTCGTGCTGGATAACACGGGCGAGGAAGCCTTCGGCCTTGAGGCGAATCTCGTTGCCGTCGAGGTCAAGAGCCTTGACGCGGATTTTAGAATGGCGGGGAACTTTGCCGTAGACGTGCTTGACGCTGAGGCAGCCTTCGAAATCGGCGACAATTTCTCCCTCGTATTTGACAATTTCAGGATTGATCAGGGTGGTGAATTCGCGAGTAGCTTTGTCGTCAAAGTCGCTGCGGACGATGATGACGCGCTCGAGATGATCAACCTGGATGGCGGCGAGGGCAGCGCTGATCTCGTGGGGACGAGAATCTTCCCAGTCAAGAGCGGCCGCGATCATATTGGCTGATAACTGGCGCACCTCGTCGGTGATGACGTGAATTTTAGCTGATTTTTGGCGGAGATGCGGATTTGGTAGGGCAATAATATCGTCTTTAGTCATTGTGATTATTATAGCACAGGTGGTTAGAGGAGGCTGGTCGGGTCGAGCTCAGCCTGCCAATGAGCCGGTGGCACGAGGTCAAGGAGACTGACGAGGTCGCTGCGGCGCGGGCTTTTGAGAATGAGCTGCCAGCGGTACGTGTCGCGGACGCGCTCATAAAATGCCGGTGTTGGGCCAAGGATGCGGACGTCGGTCGGGGCGGCCGCCTGCAGTGTCTGGGCGAGCTTTTTGGCGTTGCGGATGGCGGCGGCTTCGGTTTTATAGACGCAGGTTAATTTGAGTAGATAGGTAAATGGCGGAAAGTCGGTGGCGCGTCGCCGAGCGATAGTGCGGGCGTAAAAATCAGTGTAGTTTTGGGCAAGCCCATCGCGGATGGCGGGATGGTCTGGCTGAAAGGTTTGGATGATGACGTCGGTGGCGTGATGAGAGCGGCCAACGCGGCCAACGACTTGGGCCAGCAGCTGGAAGGTGCGCTCGCTTGAGGAAAAGTCAGGCAGCGTCAATCCAGCGTCAGCTTGGACGACACCAACAGTGCGTAGGTGCGGTAGGTCGAGGCCCTTGGCGATCACTTGGGTGCCGATGATGATGTCAATTGAACCGTTTTTGAGCTCGTCGTAGCGCTTGTCGGCCGCATCGTCGGCGGTCGTGTCGGCATCAAAGCGGGCGATGGTGCTTGTGGGAAAGAGCTTGCGTAATTCCGCTTCGATGCGCTTGGTGCCGAGGCCTTTATGAATGATATCGGCATGATGACACTCGGGACAGCTGGTAGGGACGGACGCCCTGAAGCCGCAGATATGACAGAGGAGCTGGTGCTGGTCGGCGTGGAGGGTGAGTGGCACAAAACAGCGCGGACAGCCGGCGTTCCAGCCGCATTGTTCGCATAGGGTGATAGCGGCGGTGCCGCGGCGATTGTGAAAAACGAGGGCTTGATGACCGGCATTGAGCGAGCCAGTGATAGCCGTGAGTAGTTGATCAGAGAGAAAGAAATGCTGAGTAAAGTTCGTACGCTTGGTCATGTCGATCAGCGAGACGCGCGGTTTAACGGCGTCTGAACGGGCGGGTGTGGGCATGGTTATGATGGGCCGGCCAGCGGTTTTTGCCAGAAAATAATCGCTGATCGTAGGGGTGGCGCTGCCGAGAACGAGCTTGGCTTCGTGCTGGCGAGCGAGAATGGCCGCAGTGCGCAGCGCTGAGTAGCGGGGCGATTGCTCCTGCTTGAAGCTGGGTTCGTGACATTCATCAATGACGATGAGGCCCAGTTGCTGGACGGGCATGAACAGGGCTGATCGAGGGCCAATGACGATGGGTGGGTCGCGTGAATTGATAACATGTTGCCAAGTCACGTGCCGCTCGGCTTCGGTCTGGCGCGAGTGGGTGAGGACGATATTGTCGAAATACCTCGCAAATTCGGTAACGAGCTGTGAGGTGAGGGCGATTTCTGGCACCAAAATAATTGACGACAAGCCCTCGTCCATCAGCCGCCGGGCGAGTTCAATATAGACACGCGTCTTGCCAGATCCGGTCACGCCATGTAGCAGCGCGCTACCAGGGAGCATGTCGTCAATGGCGGTGATGGCGGCCCTCTGGTCGGGCGTGAGTGCTGTTGTCGGTGGTTGTGAGGCCTGCGGACTGGCGGCGCGTGCGGGTATGTGGCGGCGCTTCTTCGTTAAACCGCGTGGCAGGATGGTTTGCCAGACGGTTGCGAGATGCGTATGATAATAGCTGCTCATCCACAGAGCCGTCTGGATGAGCGGTAGCGGCACGGGAGCGTCATCTAAAATCTGGACAATTTCTTTAACCGTAAACTCGGGCTTGACGACTGCCGACATAATGATGCCGACGCACTGAGCTGAGCCAACTTCTATAACGACCAGCGCACCGACTGGCAGCCGCTCGGGGTGTGCATAGGTAAACGAATGCGCATCGGCACGAATGATCTTGATCGGTGATACTAAATAGTAGTACATGTCTTGCTTTATTATACCGCGCTGGCTGGTTGAATATAATCATGAGCGTTTTAGGGTGTAAGCACGTATGCTGAGGGTGTAGGGCGTATAATTGTCGAAAAAGCTTGTCGGGTGTTGTAAAATTGTGATACACTGAGTGGTAGCGAAAGGGAATATGGGGAGAGAATGCTTGACATTTTTATTACATCACGAGTGAGACGCAAAATCGTAGTTGTGTATGCCAAGTATCCTGATTTTCATACGCACGTACGTGGCCTAGCGAAGCTGATTAAGGAAGATCCCGGTAACATTCAGCGCGAGCTCAAGCGGCTGGAAAAAGTTGGCTTCTTGAGGAGCGAGAAGCAGGGTAATTCGCGGGCATACTTTACGAACAAGCAGTTCCCGATTTTCAAGGAATTACAGAGTATGGTGATTAAGTCGCAGCAACATGCGGCCCGGCCGAAGCGCGGCTCGGTTGATAGAGATTGATGACCTTATTTGAGCGGATTTTGACGGCGCGGGGTCTCGCGACGCGGTCAGCACGCGAGGCTTTTTTGCAGCCGGATTATGCAGCGGTGAAACATGATCCATTTTTGCTGCCGGACATGCATAAGGCGGTGGCGCGGCTGAAACAAGCGCAGAAGCAGGGCGAAAAAATCGTCATTTACGGTGATTATGACATTGACGGACTGAGCGCCACGGCGCTGCTGCTGGATGCGTTTGGTAAGTTTGGTTTTGAGGGCGTTGACGCTTTCATCCCGAACCGGTTTGTTGAAGGTTATGGTATGACCATGGGCGCGGTGGACAAGGTATGCGACATGGGGGCGGATTTGATCGTGACGGTAGATACCGGTAGTTTGTGCCATGCGGAGATTGCATATGCCGCTAGCTTGGGGATTGATACGGTGGTGACCGATCATCACAATGTTGCTGAGACTCCGCCGCCGAGTGTGGCAGCGGTGAATCCGAAGTTTCCAGGACATACGTATCCATTTCGTGATTTGTGTGGTGCGGGCGTGGCGTTTAAGTTGGTGCAGGCGCTGCAGACTGAATTGGACGGGCTGCCTGATGGCTATGAAAAATGGCTGCTCGATTTGGTGGCGCTAGGGACGGTGTGCGATATCGTGACGTTGGCTGATGAAAATCGAGCGAATGTCTATTGGGGCTTAGAAGTGTTGAAAAAACAACAACGTCCAGGATTGAAAGCGTTGATGGCGGTGGCGGGTATTGAGCCGGAGCAGGTCAATGCCAGGCATTTGGGGTTTGGTTTGGGTCCGCGAATGAATGCAGCGGGCCGGCTGGAGACGGCGCAGCACGCGTTGGACATGCTGGTGGCGCACGATGGGCTGGCGGCACTGGAGGCGAGCGAGAAGTTGGAGGAATTAAATGCTAAGCGGCGCGGTATTCAGGACGCGATTTTTGAGGAAGCATGCGTGCAAGCCGAGGAATTGGCGAATGACCGGGTGCTGGTAGTCAGTAGCGACGGCTGGAATCACGGCGTTATCGGCATCGTGGCGTCGAAACTGGTGGAGAAATATAACAAGCCAGTGTTTATCATTGGCGAACGCGGTGAGGAGGCGACTGGCTCGGCGCGTAGTTTCGGTGATTTTTCAGCGGCGGATGCAGTGCGGGCGGCGGACGACATTATCATCAAAGGCGGCGGGCATGGGGCGGCTGCTGGCGTGACGCTGGCGACTGAAAAGATTGGTGATTTTCGTCGTCGCGTGAATGATTTTTATGATTCGCTGCAACTAACAAACCAAGAGCGATATTTGCTGCCGCGAGCCGACGTGGAAATTGCTGATTTTTCGGAAATTGATGAGGAATTAGTAGAGAATCTGGCAAGAATGGAGCCATTTGGTAATGGTAATCCCGAGCCTGTAGTAAAAATCACTACAGCGAGCGTGTTGAGCGCGCGACGGATGGGCGCGGATGGGCAGCACGTTAAACTGACTTTGCGCGACCAAAATGGCAAGGCGCTGCAAATGCTGGCGTTCAATGCGCCCGAGGCGTTTTTCTGCGAGCCAGGCGACGAGGTGGTAGCGTGGTTTCAGCCAACTATCAACGAATGGCAGGGGGTGCGGACGGTTGAGGGGCGGCTCGTTCACATGGCTTTGTTGGATTGATGTGGTAATTACAACTTTTGTTTGAGGGTGATCACCAGTTGCTTGGGCGCAGCAGTTTTTTGTTGTTAAATTAGCAACGACGTTATGCATTGAGGCCGTGTATCCCCTTCGGGCAATGTCAGTAACTTGACAAATCACAAAAAAGAGAGTAGCATGAACTCATAATATAAAATTGCTAAATGCAAGAAGGAAACAAACATGACACAAAGTTATGAACATAATGGCAATGGAAGTCCAAATCCAAACGCTGCTAATTGGGCCGAGATCGGTAGGGAGGATGGACCAGTTTATCTGGACCTATCTACATTAGATTTTTCTAAAGTAGAAGAGACTTACAGTAAGATCAAAGATCCCAATAAGGCTATTGAGGTTGAGATTTCAGAAACCACTCAGAAGGTAGAAACAGTTATCACAGAAGAAGACGGAACAGAGCGAGTTGAGACGGTTAATACAGCGAATCCTGGTGATGCAATCGTTACGGGCAAGAAAGGCGAGCGTTATGTCATAAATGCCGAAGATTTTCGTAACCTCTATGAGCCACTTACGGAAGAGAATGGTGTAGCCGCTAATGGCAAGTATTTGCCTAAAAATGTTGTGAAGTGCATGGAGAACCCAGAGGGTAAAGAGATTGTCATTGATGCGCCGTGGGGTGGTAGACAGACAGGTGGGGCTAATTGCATAATTGTAGAAAGTCAAATTGAGAACAGTGATGGTAAAAAAGAGAGATATATTATTGAAAGAGGTGCGTTTGAGGCAACATACAAAAAAGATAGCCAAACCGCTGGAGAAGAGTAGCTTTAGTTGGCTGGGCTAAAATATAGTTGCCGGACGCCGCATGGATAAATATCGGGTGGCGTCTTTTCGTGCTCAGTCTAACCGATCTTAGATGCTAATTTGTCAAATATTTTCTCATCTGTTATAATGCAGGAAGTATGGTACAAGTAACACGTAAAGATCAGAAGGAAGCGAACGAGAATGTGATTCGTCGCTTTAATCGCAAGGTGCTGCAGAGCGGTGTCCTTGCGCGGGCAAAGTCGGTGATGCGATTTGCCAAGCCGATTTCCAAGGTTGAGCGCCGCAAGAAAGCGATTATTCGCCGCGAGCGCCGGGCCGAGAAAACAGCCAGGATGCGCATGGGGGCAACGCGTTAATGTCGGCGCTCAAAGCGCGTATTGCTGATGAGATGAAAGCCGCTCTTCTAGGGCGGCATCGTTTTCGGGGTGACGTCCTGCGTAGTTTGAAGGCGGCAATCCTTAATGAGGAGGTATCGCTCGGTAAGCGCGATGAAGGTCTAAATGATGCAGAAGTCGAGAGGGTAGTTGCCCGCGAAGTTAAAAAGCGCAAAGAAAGTGCCGAGTTATACCGGGCAAATGGCCGGGCAGAACTAGCCGAGCCGGAGGAGCAAGAGGCAGCAATTTTACAGGAATTTTTGCCTAAACAGCTGAGCGAAGATGAGATTCGGGCAATGGTCGAGGCAGCGGTTGCTGATTTGGGTGCGACGATGCAGCAGATGGGTCAGGTGATCGGTGCGGTGAAGGCTAAGGCTGGCAATGCGGCTGACGGCGCCTTGATTGCGAAAATTACCAAAGAAACGCTAGCAAAACAATAACAACACAGAAAAAGGAGCAAAGGATGATCTTATTGTTTGGGCCGCCGGGGGCTGGTAAAAGTATGCAGGGGCAGATGTTGGCAGCGCGCCAGGGTTGGAAATGGCTATCGACCGGCGAGATGTTGCGCCGAAGTAATGATCCGGCGGTGATTGATATTTTACGCTCGGGCGAGCTGGTGAGCGATGCGTTGATTTACCAAGTGTTTGAGCAGGCGGTGCAGGATGCGCGCGATAAAAAATATCCAAATATCATTGTGGATGGCTTTCCGCGGACGAAAGAACAGGCGGCATGGCTGGATGAGTATATGGCACGGATGAGTGAGAAGATTGATACGGTGATTTCACTGGAAGTGCCGGAGGCGGAAATTATGCGGCGGCTAGAAAAGCGTGGCCGGTTGGAGGATACGCCAGAGGCGATTGCCCGGCGAATGACGATTTATCGGCAAAAAATGTATCCGGTGTTGGGGATTTTTGCTGAGGCAGGCGTTAGGATTGTCCATCTTGACGGTGTCGGGACGGCTGGTGAAGTACATGACCGGATTTATGAAGAGGTGGCGTACGCATGCCAACTTTAATTACGGGTGAGAAAACGCCGCAGCAGATGAAGGATATGCGCGAATGCGGGCGGATGTTGGCGACGATTTATGACGAGTTGCGCCAGCGGGTAACGGCTGGTATGAGTGAATTGGATGTCAATGAGTTTGTGGCCGGGCGAATCAAGGATTTTGGTGCGGAGGCGACGTATTTGACGGATGAGGTGAAATTCCCAGGGGTGATTTGCGTGTCGACTAATGAGCAATTGGTGCACTCATTTCCGACAGACTATGTGTTTGAGAAGGGCGATGTAGTGAGCTTTGACCTGGTGATTGGCTACCGCGACATGAAGACCGATAGCGCGTTTACTATGGTGATTGACAAAGAGCCGCGCGGCGCTAAGAAGCATTTGCTGCACGCGACAGAGCAAAGTTTGTATGCGGGAATTGATGCGATTTCCGGTGAGGGAACGCGCGTTGGCGATATTTCGGCTGGCGTGGAAGCGGTATTGAAGAAGGCTAAATTGGGTATCATTCGCGAGCTGGTTGGCCACGGTGTGGGGCTGGAAATGCACATGAGTCCAGAGATTCCAAATTATGGCCGACGCGGTACCGGGCCAGTGCTGCACGCAGGCGACACGATTGCCATCGAGCCGATGGCCAGCCTCGGCGGCGAGAAAATTGTGACTGAGGATGACGGCTGGACGATTAGCATGAAAGACGGCAGTTTGGGTGCACATTTTGAACATACCGTGCTGATCACCGAGACGGGTGCGGAGATTTTGACGACGCTCTAGGCTATCTGGTATACTAAGCATATGCAAGAACAATCTCGATATGTGGTAGGAATTGATGTTGGTACGAAGACCGTGCGCTGCGTGGTCGGACATATCGGGGAGTCGGGGCTGCCAAACATTGTTGGTGTCGGCGTGAGTGAAAATAGCGGCATGCGTAAGGGTGCGGTATCGAACTTGACGGGGCCGGCGGCGGCGATTGACAAGGCGCTCGAGGCGGCCGAACGCATGAGCGGTCATCATATTAATGCAGCGGCGCTGAGCGTCAATGGGTCGCATATCTTGAGCACCAAAGCTGATGGTATGATCGCGGTGGGGATGAGTGGCGGTGAAGTGACGGACGAGGATGTGCTGCGGATTGAAGAAGTGGCGACGACCGGGAAGGTGCCGGCTAATCGAGAGATTTTGGAGATTGTGCCGCATGCCTATCGGCTGGACGGACAGGATAACATCAAGGATCCGGTGGGGATGAGCGGGACGCGCCTGGAGCTGCGGGCTAATGTGGTCTCGGGTCTGACGCCGTATGTGGCGAATTTACGCCGCTCGGCCGAGATGGCCAATGTCACTGCCTCGAGCCTAACACCGAGCGTGTTGGCAGCGGCGCGAGCGGTGCTCAGCGAGTCGCAGATTGAGAACGGCGTGGCGGTTATCGACATTGGTGGTAGCACGACCGGTGTGGCCGTGTTTGAAGAGGGCGATTTGCAGCATGTGGCGGTGATCCCGATGGGAGCGCAGAATGTGACAAATGATGTGGCGATTGGGCTAAAGACTGACCCGGAGATCGCTGAGGCAGTCAAATTGGCGCATGCCCGGCTGGGCGGTGGCAAGGCTGGTCGCGTTGATACCAAGCATGACAAACAGGTGTACACATTTGAACAAAGCGAGATTGATGAGATTGTCGAGGCGCGCTACGAGGAGATTTTCGAGCTAGTCGCCAAAGAATTGAAGCGGGCCGGCGGCATTGGACGGCTGCCGAGCGGTGTGGTGCTGGTTGGTGGCGGCGCTAAGGTCAAGGATCTGGTCGAATTTGCGAAAAATAGCCTCGGCGTGGCGGCTAAACTAGGTGTGCCGGCAGGATATGCAGGCGTGAGCGACGAGGCGAATGGGCCGGAGTTTGCGGCGGCAATTGGCCTGATGCTCATTGACGGGGCAGGGGCTGAGCGGGCCGAGCAGACGCATAGCAAGGTAGGTTCGGTGACCAAGAAAGCCGGCGGGATGATTAGTCGATTACTAGCGAGGTTTAAGTAGGAGCTAGTAGACAAAGATGGTATACTTGATAAGAGAAAGATAGGGAGAGGAAAATGCCGCAGATTACACCAAGTGAAGTTCAAACGTTTGCCAGTATCAAAGTTGTCGGTGTCGGTGGAGCTGGTGGTTCGGCCATTAATCGGATGAAAGATGCGGGGCTGGCTGGCGTGCAGTTTATCGCCATGAACACTGACGCTCAGGCGCTGCACAATTCCAAGGCGGATGTCAAGATTCATCTCGGGCACACCACGACTAATGGGTTGGGCGCCGGTGCTGATCCGATGGTTGGTGAGGCGGCGGCTAATGAGTCGCGTGAGGAGATTCGCCAGGCGCTTGAGGGTGCGGACATGGTGTTTGTGACGATTGGTGCTGGTGGCGGCACCGGATCGGGCGCTGGGCATATCGTGGCGGAGATCGCTCGCGAGATGGACATCCTGGTGGTTGGCGTGGCGACGCGGCCGTTTAGTTTTGAAGGCGAGAAGCGTCGGGTGAATGCAGACTGGGCAATTACTCACTTGGGCCGACAGGTTGATACTTTGATTACTATTCCGAATGACCGATTGCTGCAGACGATTGATCGGCGGACGCCGCTGCTCGAGACGTTCAAGATTGCTGATGACGTGCTGCGCCAAGGTGTGCAGGGTATTTCTGAGCTGATTACCGAGCATGGTTTGATTAATCTCGACTTTGCTGATGTCAAGGCGGTGATGAGTCGGGCTGGTTCGGCGCTGATGGGGATCGGTCGGGCCGATGGCGAGAACCGTGCGGTGCAGGCCGCTCAGCAAGCGATCGAGAGTCCACTGATCGAGGTGTCGATTGACGGTGCAAAGGGCGTGTTGTTTAACGTGACCGGTGGCTATGACATGAGCATGGCAGAGATTCAGGAGGCGGCTGAGGTAATTACCAGCGCGGTCAGTCCTGATGCCAATATTATCTTTGGAGCGACGCTCAAGCCAGAACTTGAAGACGAGGTGATTATCACGGTTATCGCCACCGGGTTCGATAGTGAAACCTATCATGATCACGAGGTGAGTTTGACGAGTGAAGCATCGCATGAATCAGAGACTGAAGTTGATGATGAGGTGGTTGAAGGGATTGATCTGGAGCTCAGTGAGCAGAGCGGAGCGACGGACTTTACGTCTGAGCAGGAAAATAACATCTGGGATCAGCCAGCTGAGGATGAGGCGGACGAAGATGATACGCCAGCCTTCCTTCGCCGCCGCAAAAAGAACAAGGAGGAATAAATGAGCGGATTTAACATTGGTGATAGCCGCGTGATCGAGTCGCGAGAGGTTTCTGATGGCGTGGCGATTCGCCGCCGCCGCGAGACGCCGGATGGACGGCGTTTCACTACGTATGAACGAGTAGAAAAGCCAAACCTCATTGTGATCAAGAAAAATGGTAGTCGTGAACTATTTGATCGAGTCAAGCTCGCGCATGCGGTGCGCCAGTCGGTCGGCAAATTCCTTAAATCCGACGAGGAAGTCGAGTCGATTATCACGGCGGTTGAAGATAAGTTGTATGCCCTGGGCGCTTCAGAAGTGCCGTCGCGGCAGATCGGCGAGTTTGTACTGGATGAATTAGCGAAGCGTAACGAGGTGGCGTATGTACGTTTTGCCAGCGTGTTTCAGAAGTTTGAAACGCTGGATGATTTCGTCAAGATATTGGAACAGCGTCGCCAGAAAGGACAAGAATAATGCGAGTCGTTGTCGTATACCGGGCGGAAAGTGATTACGCGCGCCAAGTCACTAGTTTTCTGCATGACTTTAGTCGGCAGACGGGGCACACGATTGAAGAGCTTGACCCAGATTCGGCTGAGGGCAGCGATTTTTGCCGGACATACGACGTCGTTGAATACCCGACTGTTATCGCGCTGAGCGCTGATAGCCAGATGCAGAACATGTGGCGCGGATTACCGCTACCGACGATTAGTGAGGTGAGTTTTTATGTTTGACATGCTGCGTAAGTGGCTCTCGAACAAAGATTCAAAACGCCGGCAGTTCGCAGCATTAGCGCTGCTGCTCGGCAGCGGTTTGGGTTTGTTGGCCTCGTTTGTACTGTCGATCGAGGCGCTGACGCTTGCTAAAAATTCGCATGCTGCATTGAACTGCGACTTGAATTCGGTGATAAGCTGTTCGGCGGTGGCAAACCATTGGTCGGCGACACTACTCGGCTTTCCTAATAGTTTTATTGGTATGATGACGCTGCCGGTGATGGTGACAATTGCGGTGGCGCTGCTAGCGGGCACGAAGTTTCCGAAGTGGTTTATGTGGGGCGCGCAGCTTGGCGCGGTGGCGGGCCTTCTGTTTGCTGGTTGGATGTTTTATATGAGTTATGTTGAGATTGGTGCGTTGTGTCCGTGGTGTTTGACGCTGGATGCGGGTATGCTGCTGGTCTGTTACGGACTGACGAGATATAATGTGGTGACTAGGATGGTTGGCGGTAGGCGTATGAGAAAATTTGTCGACCGGGGATTTGACACGTTCCTGTTGGCGCTAGTGACCGTTGTGATCGTTGTTGTTATTTTAGCAACATTTGGGCGTGAGCTATTTGCATAAATTAAGAGTAGGCGTATTGAATAATGGTGCTGGTATCCGTATACTGGGCATATGAAGAAAATTTTTCTCATTAGAGCGTTTTTGGGTGTTACCATTGTGTCGCTCGGCGGGATTTTGCTGCTGCGGAATCTCGGAGTTATTACCTTTAATAGCTGGCCCCTGTTTTGGGGCGCTTTTTGGGCCTTTGCTGGCTTATTGATACTATTATTCAGTTATCGCAGACCGATAGACTGGGTGTGGGGGCTGTTATTGATAGCTGTTGGCGTGTTGATCGGGCTGAGTGCTTATGGTGTAATTAATATTGGTACGTGGAAATCATTCTGGCCGGTAATACTGATTGCTATTGGTTTGTCGGTCGTGTTTGGTATTGGTTCAGGCCGTCGGCAGCCTAAAAAGCGGGTGGCTGATGATGGTGATAGTGAAAAAGTTGCAATTTTTTACGGTGAAGAATCGCGGGTGAAAGGCGATTATACTGGCGGCTCGGTGACAGCGGTATTTGGCGGCGTAGATTTGGATTTGCGCCAGGCGAAGATCAAGGATGGTGCAGTCATCGACGTCTTTACCTTTTGTGGCGGCGCCAGCATTAGTTTGCCGGACGACGTAATTGTCCAAAATGATGTTCGCGGTATTTTGGGCGGCAGTGAGGATAAAACTGCGCCGAAGTCTTCTGCTAAAAAGACAATCCACCTGAGGGGTGAGTGTATTTTGGGCGGCTTGGAAGTTAAATAAGCTTTTTACCATACAAAAAGCCAGTGGATAATTCTACTGGCTTTTATGTTTTAAGAGTAGTGCGCGGCAGAAGCATTATAAACTTGACAAATATAGATATATAGAGTATTATTTGGATAATTCAGTAAAGTAAGAAAAAAAGGAATTAGGTAAAAATAATGCATGATCATTTATCGCCACGACATGAGTATCCGATACCACCGGTATCATTGGTGAATGAGGCCTATGATGGAATCATTGAGCACAACAAGGGAATTAGTCCATTTAGAGACCTAGTACTTGCTATAATAGCAACAAACAAAGCCAAAGCAGCCGAGGTAGACGGTGGTAGTCTCGAAGAGGCTTTATCGGATCGGGCCAACAAGAATCGTATCGAGGCCGATATCCAATGTCTGCGGCATGCAGAAATTCTTGGTGGTGCGGGTGTTCGACTGGCGAACGAGAGCGGCTCAATGGCGATAATCGGTAGTTCTAGCGAGACCATGATCGGTGACGGTGAAATTCATCCGGTTGTTCCGGGTGATTCACTGGAGGATGTTGGTAAATTTGTACAGTATGTGGAGAACCTACAACCAGGTGATGACCTTCGACTAGTAGTAGATGTTTTGAAGACGACCCGAAGCGCAATTGCGAAGGGCTGTAAGGGTCAGTATCGTGAAGGTATTGCTGATGCCGATAGAAATGAGCTCCAGAGTCGGGTAGGGAAAGAAATGGAAAAGTTCATACGGATTGATGAGGCGGCACAGGGCATCAATGTGCCCGAAGCTTTGTCTAAAAGATACCAAGAACTTAAAGACAAGGGATATGATAAGCTTTATAATACTTACGGGGAATTTATTGAGGCCAAAGAGGCAATGGGAGTCTATAAAGACCTCAAGGATGCCGTTACGTATTATACACAAAATGTTTTGCCGGAGTTTGTATTTTTGGGCGACGCTGATGATGAGAGGCTATTAGAGCCTTGGCCATATGTAGATGCTGGCATAGAAAATGTAATTGTGCGGATAACTAATAAGGCTGTGCAAGTAATTCAGGCGAATCATTCACCTGAGGCATTGGCTTATGCCCAACGATATGCTAATAATTTTGAGGTCGGTCTGATAAAAACATTAGATTATCTGCGTGAGTTTCCCGACGAGGATTGTCAAAACTGTTGGTTGGGTGATGGTGAAACTGAGAGAACATATTCCTCTATCGTACAGGAATGCCTGGATAAGCTACGTCGGGCAAAGGATGACGCAAAGATTAATGAGCAATTCAACCAGATCATAGATGGCCTGAGATGGTAGTATCTAGTAATTCCGTCGAAAACGCGCTACAATGTGAGTAGGGCGTTTTCGTGTGTGCTGGGTGAGTAGTCTTGGCGATACTAGCGCGAAATGAGCGGCTATCAACCGCGAAGCCTGCGGGAAGAAATTGGCTTTTTATCAGCTGAGATTAGACCCCGCCGTGACTCGCTGCGACAAAGTGACAAGTGAGCGCTAAAAGAGTGCGTGGATGCCGGTCAACTTGGCAAAGATCGCGAAGAATCACTTCTTTTGGAATCGAGATGGTACCGTCCGTTTGAAGCACCTCCAGCGGATTCTCGAAGTCAAGAGAGGTGATTTTTGTTTGTATAAGGAGTAGCCATGCCAATACCAGCCCACAAGTCAGCCTTGCAGCACGCCATTCGCCACGAGTGTGCGGCGCTGTGGCCACTGCTCGAGGCAGCCGCTCCCTGGGCGGATGAGCTGGTGCTTCCGGGGCAGATAAAAGGCACGATGATGAATACTCACCAGCTAGCCAGCTATCTACTGGGGTGGGCTACCACGGTGCTAGAGTGGGGTAGTGCATATCATCAGACTCATACGGTGCCGACGATTATTACCACTGGCTATGGCGCGGTAGCGCAAAAGTTCTATATGCAATATACTGATATAGCGTATGGTGCCGTACTGACAAAGCTTGATGAAACGGTGGCAGCGCTTGACCAACTGATTGAGCAGACATCAGAAGACGACCTCTACCGCGTCGTATGGTATCGGACGAAGACGAGTGGACGAGAGTATACCATGGCACGGATAATTGAGCTCAACACAGTCGCGCCATTGCGAAATGCACACGGTAGGTTGCGCAAGGCTATGGAGGAGAGAGGATGAGCATGCAACAAAACGCAGCTTTGCCTAAAAGAATCATTACGTTATGTGGATCGATTAAATTCATTGATGTAATGACGAGCGTGGCTGAGCAATTGGAGCTGGCTGGTTTTGAAGTGTTGCGACCGGTGGCGTCTGGTGAGCCGGAATTTACGGTGGATGTTGAGCGTGCGAAAGCGATCCGTCATCGTTTAATTAAACAACATTTGGCAAAAATCGATCAGTCGGTGGCAGTTTTGGTCGTTAATCCACCAAAAAATCAAGTTAATAATTATATTGGTGTGAGTACGCTGGGTGAGATGATGTATGCGTTTGGTACAAATAAGCCGATTTTTATCTTGAATCAGTTACCAACGGAACTTGATTACGCAGTGGATTTAGCGGCGCTAGAGCCGATCGAATTAAACGGTGATTTAACGAAAATAACAACTAATTTGGGGGCTTGCCGTGGCTAGTTCTCAAGCATTTATCAAATATTTCAAAGAGCAATTGACGGCGAGTGGCGCTGGTGAGATTTATTGTCGTAAAATGTTTGGTGATTATGGTGTTTATTGCGACGGTGTATTTTTTGCGTTGGTTTGTGACGATACCTTTTTTATTAAAATAACAGAAGCTGGCAAGGTGATTTTGGGTAAAAATTATTCGACTGGACTAGCTTATAGTGGCGCCAAAACGCCGATGTTTAAAATTGATGATTTTGAAGATTATGATTTAATGCGCCAATTAATTCAAGTAACTTGTGCCGAGTTAATAAAGAAAGGTAAGGGCAAAAAATGAAGCAAGAAATAATTTCACAAGATCCAGATCTAAAGGTGTCAGTCCTAAAAACCTCCTTTGTCTATCGGAATCAGGTAATTCAAGCAGAATGGTTTGATGTTGACGACAAGACAGTGATTCCCGATTTACCATGGCAACAGATTTATGTGATTGGTGATCTTGATGGCAAGGTACCGTTGGTTTATTACGCACATGGTAGGGAAAATTTACCTGGTGGGCATACTGAGCCAGGCGAAACCCTCGAACAAACATTATGTCGTGAAGTACAAGAAGAGCTAAATATGCGAGTGGCTGAGTGGAGACCGATTGGTTATCAAGTTTTAACCAATCCTGACGGTAGAATAGATCATCAATTTCGGGCAGTGGCGAAGCTTGAGAAGTTAGGTGAATTTGCAGGTGATGTCGGTGGCTTGGTGATTGGCTATCGCTTGGTGGATATCGATGAAGTGAATCAACGGATTGGTTATGGTGATATTGGGGAGCGTATGATAGCACGCGCAAAGAACATACTAAAATCAATGGTGATTGTGCGTGACAGGATATTTAAAAAGAATATAAAAGGTTAAATAAAGGAGATAATATGAAATTCAAACACGGCACTCGCCGCCGAGCGGCAGAATATGAGAAGGACTGGGTACAGCGATGGAAGGACGACGATACATTCAACAAATCGGTTGAAAATCGGCCAGCTAATAATTCCTGGGTGTTTTATGACGGGCCGCCATTTTTGACTGGTACGCCGCATCATGGGCATTTGTTGGTGAGTACTGTTAAGGATACGATGGGTCGCTTCCATACCATGAAGGGTCAGCGAGTTGAGCGCCGCTGGGGCTGGGATTGTCACGGATTGCCGGCTGAGGTTTATGTTGAAAAAACACTTGGCATTGCTAATAAAAAAGAAATCGGTACGAAGATTAGCGTCTCAGATTATGTAAAGGAATGCCGTGCGGCTATGGTGCGAACTGGCACTGAGTGGGAAGATACAATTGAGCGAATCGGCCGCTGGGTTGAGTTTAAGGGTGCTTATAAAACCATGGATAATAATTACATGGAATCAGTTTGGTGGGCGTTTAAGAAGCTCTATGAAGAGGGTAAGATTTATGAGGGCGAGAAAATTCTAATCTATTGCACTAAGGATGCTACGCCAATTTCCAAAAGCGAGGTGGCGATGGAAAACAGCTACCAGATGGACACCGACCCAAGCTTGTTTGTCTATTTCAAATTAGAAGACGAAGATGAATATTTGCTTGCCTGGACGACGACACCGTGGACTTTGCCAGCGAATATGGTGGTGGCAATCAACCGAGATGTTGACTATTCATTGGTGGCGTACGGCGATAAGAAATTCTATATCGCAAGTGATGCTATCGAAAGAGTTATGACCGATGAAAAACATCAGCCGCTTGAATATTCGATTGTCAAAACGATAAAAGGCTCGGAATTGGTGGGCAAGCGATTTGAGCCGCTGTTTGAGAACCGCGGTCCAAACGCTCATAAAGTGCTGCATGCTGATTTTGTGACGACCGATGACGGTACAGGACTGGTGCACATTGCGCCGGCTTATGGCGAAGACGATTATGAACTATGCCGCAAGCATGACGTGCCGGTTTTGTCGTTGGTAGATGGTGATGGTAACTATACTGAGGGTAGATGGCTCGGTCGTAATATCTGGGAGGTCAATAAAGAGATTGCCAAGACATTGTTGGAGGAAGGCCGAGCGCTAAAGATTGACTATATTCGCCATGAGTATCCGCATTGTCACCGCTGTGGCACGAAGCTGATGTATAGAGCGCATCCGAGCTGGTTTATGGATATTCAAAGTCAGAAAAAAGAAATGCTGGAGGCGAACGAGCAGACTCATTGGACGCCAGATAATCTGCGGACGGGGCGGTTTCATAATATTATTGAGCAGGCGCCAGATTGGAATTTGAGCCGTGATCGCTATTGGGCAACGCCGATTCCAGTGTGGAAAGGCGTCAAGAATGACGGCACGGAAGTTGTCAAGGTGATTGGTAGTTTTGCGGAGTTTGAAGAGCTGACGGGGAGTAGGCTGGATGATTATCATTTGCCGCAAGTGATGGACGTGACATTTGAGTGCGATGGTGCGGAAATGCGGCATATCGGTAAGGTGCTCGACTGCTGGTTTGAGTCTGGCTCAATGCCGTTTGCTCAGTTCCATTATCCGTTTGAAAACAAGGAAAAATTTGAAGCGAGTTTTCCAGCCGATTTTATCATTGAAGCGATTGATCAGACCCGTGGTTGGTTTTATAGTTTGACAGCGGTCAATGTGGCGTTATTCGGTAAGTCGCCGTGGAAAAATTTGATTTGTACTGGATTCATCAACGCGGCAGATGGCAAAAAGATGAGTAAGAAGTTAAAAAACTACACCGATCCGATGGAATTAATGGATAAAACGTCGGCTGATAGTTTCCGTTTTCTCATGCTATCTAGTCCGTTGACAAATGGTGAGAACTTTGCGCTAGCGGATAAGGATGTCATGGATGTGGCGCGTAAGCTCAGTATGATTTGGAACATGTATGATTTCTTCACGATGTACGCGGAAGTTGACGGTTGGGAATTTAATGGCGAGCTGAAAGATCCACTCGGTGAGTTGACCAATCCGTTGGATATTTGGATTGTTAGCCGTTTACATCGATTGGTGATGGATGTTGAAAAGGGTCTTGATGATTACAATTTGCAAGACGCCACTAAGCCGATTTTGCCATTCCTTGATGACGCGTCCAACTGGTACGTGCGCCGCAGCCGCCGCCGCTTCTGGAAGTCTGAGGATGATGGCGATAAGAACGATGCTTATCGCACGCTACATTACGTGCTGGTGCGCCTGAGCTATATTCTGGCGCCATTTACGCCGTTCTTGGCGGAGGAATTGTATCATAATTTGACGGGCGACGATGAGTCGATTCATCTGAAGGATTGGTTGCCAGCGGGCGAGGTGAATGAGCAGGTACTGGCCGACATGGCTCGGACGCGTGAATTGATCAACAATGGTCTTAGTTTGCGTATGAAACAGGATGAGCACCAAGCATCAATCAAGGTTCGCCAACCGCTGCAATTTGCGGCATATGCAGGTGTGAAGCTGGCTGAGTACTACGAGCAAATCATGGCTGAGGAGCTCAATGTTAAGGAGATTCGCTGGATTGAGAATTTAGACGAGCACTTGGCTGATTATGAGGTGACCGAGGGCGTGATCAAGCCAGAGAATTGGATCGAAATTAGCAAACAATTGACGCCCGAGCTCAAACGCGAGGGCCTGATGCGTGAAGTCATTCGTCACGTGCAGAGCGCGCGCAAGAAGGCGGGATTGCAAGTGGACGATCGGATTATGCTACAGCTGACGACGAATGACGAGCAGCTCCGCCAAGCGATCGATGAGCATGCTGAGGCGATTGCTACTGAGACGCTGGCGGTGTTTGGCGAGGTACATGACAATCAGTCGACAGTGACGGTTGAAGGGGCTAAGCTCGAGATTGCTCTTGCTGTTGTAAAATAGTCATCATAATAAAAGTTGCGACCTCAAAACTAATGTGTGGCAAGCGTTTGCTCGGTCTCGCGCTGATCGGACATTCATGACCTTGGCGATCGCCATACAACGCGGTACAATGGGTTTATGTGTAATCTAGCAGTTCTCAGTCAGTTACTCTTTTTTGCGCGAGCTGGTGGTGGCGGGTCAAGTTCTGGCGGTGGTGGTGGCGTTGTCCTTTTCGGGATACCGATGGTAATTGCAATTTCGGCAAGTGGTTTTGTGAAAAGAGCCACTCAGTCAAAGATGGCCGCCATAGCGGTCGGGTTTTTGGCCGGCCTACTCGCCAGCTTGTTCTACCTACTCGGCGGTGTTGTTATATTTATCCTGGTGGCCATCTTGGCATTAGTCGGTGCGATTATCGGGGCGTTCACGGATAAGATCAGCCGTTTTCGTAAGGGCAGTGAGGCCGCGCAGCAAGCCGTCCGACAAGCGGCGGCTCAGGACAGCGCTTGGAACGAACAGGGTATTGTCAATTATGCAACAACGGTGTTTAATCGGTTTCAATATGATTGGGAGCGGATGGATTTGCCATCAATTCAGCAATACGTCACGCTGAATTATGCGCGGCACATTGGACTAATGTTGTATGCCTTACAACAGATGGGGCGAGTCAATCGCATGAAGAATGTGGCGATCAGTGAAGCGATTATCACCCGGGCGTATGATGATGCGAATGATCAGAATGACCGAGTAAGTGTGAGTTTTGTTGCCTCGGCAAATGATGAGCTGGTTGACGTGGCGAGTGGTGCGGTGCTACATCGTGATACGGGCGAGTTTGGTGAGCAGTGGAACTTTGTGCGCTCGGGTGATGGCTGGCTACTGGATAGTATTGATCAGGAAACGGAAGATCCCGCCCAGCTTGTTGCCTCTATGCAGCAGTTTGCAGCGCAATACGACATGTACTTCAGTCCGGACTGGGGGCGGTTACTGCTACCAACTTGCGGTGAATTATTCAAGGGCGGTTTTAAGGGCACTGATATCAACAACCATATCATTGGATTCTGGACGGGCAATTTATTGGTGCAGCTATACACCTATGTGGCTGACGCTTCAAATACCGATTCGGCGGCTACGTACATCATTGGACAGGTCAATCTGCCAAAGTCGTATGGCGGAATTTTGGTGGAGCGTCGGGATTCACGTTTTTTGAAGCGGTTCAGGGCGCCGTCGGGTTATAAAAAGGTAGAACTGGAGTGGGGTGACTTTAACAAGCGCTACCAAGTCTACGCCACCGATGAGAACCAAGTGACGAGCTTTGAGCTGCTCAATCCAAGTTTCATGGCCTGGTTGTACGATCAGGACATTAAGGTTAATATTGAGGTGGTAGATAATATCGTTTATCTCTATGCCAAAATTTCTGCGGGCGAGATGCGCTACGCGGAGATGATGGATATTTTGCAGAAATCACATAAAGAACTCAAGATGTAAGGAGGAAATATGATTACCAAAGCTATTATTCCGGTCGCTGGTTGGGGCACACGAATGCTACCAATTACTAAATCAATTGAAAAATGCATGCTGCCAATTGGCAATCGACCGCTGATTGATTATGTGGTGCAGGACTGCTTGGCGGCTGGTGTGCGCGAGCTGATTTTTGTGGTTGGTGAGCAGAGTTCACAGCTGGAGAGCTATTATCGGAGCAATATTTTGCTCAACGATTATTTACGGAGCAAGGGCAAGGATGACAAATTGGCTCTAGTGGCACCAATTGATGCGAAGCTTCACTTTGTGACGCAGCCGAGCTACGGTAAGTATGGCTCGGCGGTGCCGGTAGCTTTGGCGGCTGATTATCTCGAGGATGGTGAGTCGGCAGTGGTGCTGATGGGTGATGACTTTATGTATAATGCCGATGGCTCAAGCGAAGTGGCGCGGCTATTGGCGGCGACGCCAGACGGTCAATGTAGCCTGCTGGCTCAGGAAGTACCGGGCGATGACATTAGTCGGTACGGGGCGATTGTGATAGACGAGGCTGGTAATTTTGTAGAGATCGTGGAAAAGCCAAAGCCAGAAGAGGCGCCGAGTCACTTTGCCAACATCGGTAAATACGTCCTCACCAAGAAAGTTATCCAGTCTTGTGCTGATGTTGAAATATCGCCGCGTGGTGAGTATGAGTTAACTGATGCAGTCAGTAATTATGCGCGAGCTGGTGGCGTCGTCAAGGTTGTGCCGGCAGTGGGCATGCATCTTGACGGTGGTAATGTCGAGGGCTGGCTGCACGCAAACAATGTGGTATGCGGTCGGTCAGGGTCGTGTTCGTGTAATTGATTTTAGGATGATAGCACAGCGCCGGCGAGGTAAAGAAACTGGGGCAGTATTGATTTGTTGGTGCGTCTCTGGTACAATGGAACGGATTGAAAACTAATTTTTAAGGAACGAAATGAAAGCAGTCGTAAAAATCTCTGGCAAGCAATACATTGTCAGCGAAAAAGAGTCCCTCTTGGTGGATCTCCTCCCTGAAGGCACAAAAGAACTCACTCTCGACGCACTTTTAGTGATTGATGGTGATAAAACAACAGTTGGCACACCAACCGTAAAAGGTGTGGTAGTGAAGGCAAAGGTTGTTGAAGCAGAAGTTAAGGGTGACAAGGTCCGCGTTATCCGCTACAAGAGCAAGAAACGTGTCCACAAAGAAACGGGTCATCGCCAGAAGTACACCAAGATTGAGATTACCTCGATCAAATAACCGATGAATTAGCATACCGCCCCGTGATGAGGGCGGTATTTTTATGGCCGAAACTATGGTACAATGAGGTAAGCAGAAGGGGTATCGATGACGAAGATTATTGCGGTGACAAATCAAAAAGGTGGCGTCGGCAAGACGACGACTTCAATCAACGTGGCATATTTTTTGGCAAAAGCCGGTAAGCGGACGCTGATCATTGACTTTGATCCGCAGGGAAATGCCACCAGCGGTCTCGGTATTGATAAGCAAGAACTGGGCGCAACGATGACCGAGGTGGTAACTGGTCAGACGGCCTTGAATAATATAATTATTCAGACCGACATCAAGAACCTATCAATCGCACCGGCCACGTCGCACCTAGCAAATACCGAGGTTGAACTGGCCCAAGCCGAGGGGCGGTTTGTGCGGCTGCGCCAGGCGCTGGCGAGCCTCGCTGGGTATGATTATGTGATCATTGATAGTCCGCCGAGTCTGAGTCTGCTGACCGTGAATGGGCTGATCGCAGCGCAGTACGTTCTATTGCCAGTGCAGGCAGAGTTTTATGCACTCGAGGGGCTGGGGCAGCTGATGGAGACGATGAAGTTGGTCCGCAAGGGGCTCAATCCACATCTGCGGCTACTTGGCGTGGTGACCACCATGGTTGATTCGCGAACGACTCTATCAAGCCAGGTGTACGATGAAATTAAAAAGCATTTTGCTGATACGATTTTCAAGACGACGATTCCGCGTAACATTCGCCTTGCCGAGGCGCCAAGCCATGGCGTACCAGTTGGCGTGTATGATCGTTTCTCAAAGGGCTCGCGAGCCTACCACGCGCTGACCAAAGAAATTATCGAGAGGATTGAAGGATGAAAAAGGGACTTGGGCGGGGATTTGATTCGCTGATACCGACAAATTTGTTTGACGAGGCTTTTGACCCGACGGCTGGTCAAGATGCGACAATGTCGCAATTACGTCAGATACCAATTACCGATATTACGCCAGATCCAGACCAGCCGCGGCGGTTCTTTGATGAGGAGGCGCTGCGTGAACTGGCCGATTCGATCCGTCGTCATGGCGTGGTGCAGCCGATCGTCGTGACGCCACGTGGGGCACAATTCATGATCGTGGCTGGCGAGCGGCGCTGGCGAGCGGCGCAACTGGCTGGATTAGTAGAGATGCCGAGCATCATTCGCAGTTTAAGCGATCAGCACCGATTGGAGGTGTCGCTGATCGAGAACTTGCAGCGACGCGACCTCAATCCGCTGGAGACGGCGACGGCCTACATGAAGCTACGCGACCAGTTCAATATGACGCTGGAACAAATCGGCCAGCACGTTGGCGGTAAATCAGTCAGTGCTATTAGTAATACGCTGCGCCTCTTGAAATTACCGAGTGTGGTGCGGACGGCGCTGTTTGAAAATAAGATTTCTGAAGGGCAGGCGCGAACGTTAGTGGGGCTGCCAGATGACGTGGTGGAAGATTTATTGCAGCAAACGATTCATCAGGGCTGGAGCGTGCGCAAGCTCGAGCAGATGATCGCTGCCTGGAAGCGGGCACAGCAGTCGTCGGGCCCCGCGCCAACTCCAAAGCCAGCCCGCTCGCCGCACGCCTCGTCGGTAGCGCGCCTGTCGAAAAAACTCCGTGCTGACATCACGGTTCGTACCAGTAAGCGCGGTGCTGGTCAGATTATCATCCCGTTCAAAGATCAAGCAGATTTTGAGCGGATCCGCGACTTGATTGGCTGACTATTAAAACCCTCTGATCTGTGTGAAGGGGAAAATGCGGGCGATGACCGGCCCGACGATGTCGTACAGCGGAATGTTGCCCATGCAGTTACGCGAGTCACACGAAAAATTACCCTCACGATTATCACCCATCACGAAAACCGTCCCCTCGGACACCTTGGTATCAACATCGCCAGAGGTGGGCGACTTTGGTTCGTTTTTGTTGACGGTTGTATCAGGGTTAAAGCCGTTCGGATGTTCACTGTTATAAACGGTGACAACGCCGTTTTTGACGGTGACGCGCTCACCCGCGAAAGCAATTACCCGTTTGACGATATATTCGTCGTGACCTAGGGTTGGATTGTAATTGGGATTTTTAAAGACGATAATTTGGCCGCGCTTGGGGATATACTGCTGATTTTGAAGCTGTTTAATGGTGACTGATAGTCGGTCGACGATCAGGCGGTCGTTGGTGTGCATGGTGTTTTCCATACTTGGACCTTGCACGCCAAAGCTACGAAAAACAAAGGTATTGATCAAAATTGTTCCGATGATTACCCCGATTACAAAAATAATCAGTCCCAGACTGTCTCTCAGGCGCGGGTGTCGATCGAGAAAGTGAGCATCCATCCGCCTTATTATACATGGTTTGGCGGCGAAAACCAAAAGCTTGATCAATAGAGAAGTGTGCTATAATAAGGAGCAGTGAAAATTTCAAATAGGAATTCGGTCGATGGATTTGTACCGCGGAGGGCTCAGCGGTCTCGTTTGGGTGGTGTATCGCCGGAGCAGGTAGCTGCTCATCCTCGTCAGGCGGAGCAGCCTACCCCGCAGATACTTGGCCGGCAGCCGATCCAATTACCGCGCCAGTCACTGTCACAAGCTGATCGGGTGCGCCTCGCGGCTTCGTCAACTGCTGATATCGACGAAGATATTAGCAATTCGCTCAAAGATCTTGACATCCAAAAGCCCGAAGCACCCCGTGAAAAGCGCAAGAAATCGCATAAAAAACGTCGCAAGCTAAAGATTATTATCCTGGTGATCGTGGCGCTGATAATTCTGGTGGGTGGATTTTTGCTGTACAAGGCGTGGGTCAATGCGGGGCGAGTGTTTGGTAGCGGTAATCTGATTGACTTGTTTCAGAATCAACCACTGAAAATGGATGCACACGGGCGGAGCAATATGCTGATCCTCGGTACGACGGATGATGATCCAGACCATCCGGGCGCAACGTTGACCGACTCAATGATGGTGCTGAGTGTTGATCAAAAGAAGCACGATGCCTATATGTTTAGTATTCCGCGCGACTTATACGTGCAGTTTGGGCGAGTTTGTAATTCTGGTCGTGCCGGCAAGATTAACGAATATTTTGACTGTGTTGCCAAGGGTAATGATGAACAGGCTGAAAAGAAGCGGATAGATGCCAGCCGCGAGTTTGTTGGCAAGATTTTTGATATGGATATACAGTACGTAGCACACGTTAATGCTCAGGTAATCAAGGACGCGGTTAATGCGGTTGGTGGTGTGACGGTGAATGTTCAGAGCGACGATCCACGAGGTGTGTTTGACCCGAGCGTCGACTGGATGTGTCGGGAGAAGGGACTGTCAGCGGAGCAGCGGAAACGGCGCTGTCCGACGGGGCATTACATTCATTTCAAGAATGGGCCAAATGAGATGGACGGTGACAAGGCGCTGTATTTCTCGCGAGCGCGTGGAGCGCTGGGCGGTTCGTATGGGCTGGACAAGTCGAACTTTGACCGCGAGAAAAACCAACAGTTGGTGCTGATGGCGCTCAAGAACAAGGCAGCCTCGACAGGCACGCTGACTGATCTTGGCAAGGTGACGGCGCTGATGGACGCCATGGGCAAGAATCTGCGCACTAACGTTGATGCCAAGGAAGTCCGTACGGTGATGGATGTTGCTTCCAAGATCAAGGATACGGACATTCACCGCCTCAGCTTTATTGAAAAAGATAATGTCCTGCTTGGCACGAGTAGTGTTGGTGGCGCCAGTGTGGTCGTGCCGACAGCTGGCCAGTTTGATTATTCGCAAATTCGATCGTTTATCAAGGTGGAAATATACGGTGATGCACTTGCCAAGGAAAAGGCGCGCGTCCTGGTGCTCAATGGCAGTGGCGTGGTCGGAGCCGCCAAATCCGAAGCTGATCGCCTAAAGGCGGCATCACTCAACGTGGTGAGCGTTGGCAATTCACCACAGAAAATTACCGAAAAGTACAGGGTTTATCAGCTGGAGTCAGGCAAGTCCAAGCAGGCTTCTGCCAACAAGATTAAAGAACTGTATGGTGTAACATTAACCGAAGGCAAACCGCCATTCAACCTGCCAGCTGAGGCTGACTTCGTGGTGATAATCGGGCCGTAATTTGGTATAATAGGGTGGCAATGGAGTTTCTGAAAAAAACAGCCAGGCGACGGTCGCTTCTCAGTAATATCGCTTATTATGCACTCAATTTAGGGATGGTGGCAGTCTTGTTCTGGATGTCGCAGGAGATTCATTATCCGTTGGCGGCGATTGTGCTGGTACTCTTAAGCAAGTGGCGGACATTGTCGGTGCGCCCTAAGTTTTGGCTAACGAATATTCAAGGAAGCCTGGTTGACGTGGTGGTTGGTCTCGGTGTGGTGGCGCTGATGTATGCGCCGCAGGCGACGCTGGTGCTACGAATTGCGCTAGCGGTATTTTATGCGATATGGCTTGTCGCTATCAAGCCGCTATCAAAGCGCTGGCAGATGACATTGCAGGCGGGTCTCGCGGTATTTATCGGCACGGCAGCACTGTTTGCAGTGTCACACGAATGGCCAGCCGCGGTGGTTGTGCTGTGTGCGCTAGTCATTGGGTATGGCACGGCTCGGCATTTCCTATCGACGTTTCGTGAGGAGCAGATTACTGTACTCAGTCTAGCCTGGGGGCTGGTGTTTGCGGAGATTGGCTGGCTGGCGCATTACTGGACGTTTGGCTATGCGCTGCTCGGGGTGAATGCGCTGCAACTACCGCAGGTGACGATTATCTTTACGCTGCTATCATTCGTAGCCGAACGTATTTATACTTCTTGGCATAAGCATAAGACGATTGTTATTGCTGAAGTTGCTGGCCCAGCTGTCTTGGCGTCGGCGCTCATCCTGACCATTTTACTATTCTTTAACTCGGTGACACTATAAATTATAAAATTGGAGTAAACCTATGGAGCAAGAAGCGAATCTAACCAACCAGCCAAAACCGAACCGCCGCAAGAAGATTGCGCTGATAAGTATATGTATCATTGCGGGCATATGGCTGGCGTTTGGTTCAGCGGCATTTGGGTCGTGGTTAACACTTCAGTTGACGAAGCAATCTCCGCAGCCAGTGGCTGATGGCAACCGGGTTATATCGCGAGACGAAGCCGATGTTAGCGAGGTGGTGCAGCGTGTTTCTAAAAGCGTAGTCTCAATTGTTACAACCAAAAACGGTCGATCCTTTTCGTATAGTGACGTGCGGCAGGGTGCTGGTACGGGCATTATCATTAGTAAGGACGGCTATATTTTGACAAATAAACATGTTGTCAAGGACGCTGATCGTGTTGAAATTGTGAGCAGCGACGGCACGCAATATACTGATGTTAAGTTTGTTGGAGCTGACCCACTCAACGACGTGGCATTTCTCAAGATTAACGGCGTTAATGATCTGCCAGCGGCCACCCTGGGTGACTCAGGTACCGTTCGTGTCGGTCAGAAAGTGATTGCAATCGGCAACTCATTGGGTCGTTACCAAAATACCGTGACGATGGGTATTATCTCGGGCAAGGGTCGGCCGGTTCAGGCGTCCACTAGCGAGCGGAGCGGCGAAGCCGAGAGCTTGACTGATTTGCTCCAGACCGACGCCGCGATCAATCCGGGAAATTCTGGTGGGCCACTCCTCAATATGTCGGGCCAGGTTATCGGTGTTAACACAGCGATCGTTTCAGATGCACAAAGCGTAGGTTTTGCGATTCCGATCGGTGCTGCCAAGGGGCTAGTCCGCAGCGTATTGGCATCTGGTAAAATTCAGAAATCGTATATCGGTGTGCGATATATCGCTATCACGCCTGAAGTGCGTGCCGAGTATAAACTATCCGCCAAAAGCGGCGCCTATGTCGGTGGTTCACGCGACAAATCGGCGGTCGTCGCTGGCGGGCCGGCAGATAAAGCAGGCATCAAGGACGGCGACGTCATTACCAAGGTGAATGACAAGCTGATCGGCGAGCAGGGCGGCCTCGGTAGTCTTATTTCTGAGTTCTTGCCGGGCGAGACAGTAGAGCTGACTATCCTGCGCGACGGCAAGGAACAGAAGGTCAAGCTAACGCTTGGTGCTTACAAGGTGTAGGACGATGATAAAGCCGCGCGTCTCTACCTCGTGAAGGCCGTGCTGCCTTGCTTGATGGAGAATTGCCTGGTGCTGTCGCGGGTCGGCTTCCAGAAAAAGCAAACCATCTGCCGTCAAGTGGCGCGGCGCTTGCTCAATGAGTGTCTCGATCAACCTCAGCCCATTGTCCGCTGCAAATAACGCTTCAGCGGGTTCGTGACGCAGTTCTGGCGAAACATCCCAGTCTCGGTCGACATACGGCAGATTAGCCAAGATATAATCCACCGGCTCAATCTGCCCGGAAAGGAGCGATTGTTGCTGCAGCGTCACCCGCGCCTGCAAATTGCTCGCGTTTTTCTCGGCAATTTTTATGGCTCGTGGACTAATGTCCGATAAAATAACCCGCAGGGACGGTCGCTCTAGCGCCGCTGTAATACCGAGGCAGCCCGAACCAGTACCAACATCAATCAGCGTCTTTGGCGCGATTTCACCGGCTGTCAGCGCCAAGAACAGAATAATCATCTCCTCCGACTCCGGCCGCGGCACCAGGACAGCTGGCGAAACAATAAATTTCCGTCCGTAAAATTCCTTACAGCCCAAAATATACGCCAGCGGCACTCGGTCGAGGCGCAGGCTCAGCCTGGCGTCAGCGATATCAACCCGCCGCGGGTCAATCTCCTCATCCAGGTGTGCGTGAAGGTACGTCCGGTTCTTCCGCAGGGTGTTAGCCAGTATCAGCTCGGCGTCCAACCGCGCCGATGTGATACCGATAGCTTTTAACTGTTTAGCGGCGTTCTTTAGCCAGGTTGCTATATTCATGTTGTTAATTATACTACATAGCTAGGAATGAGTAAAGTGGTTGCGGTTGCAAAATAGCTAGAAAGTTGTAAAAAGTATTGACAAATTAAGAGAGAGAGAGTAATATACGATTCGTGCAACAAATTATATTTTTAAATGAAAGGATGTGAACACGTGGCACATTATAATCCTGACTACTATAATGGCTATGACAGCAGTCTCTATCTTACTGACGACCCAAATGATTTTGAACTTCAACAGGATCTTTTTCTTGAAGAGGGAGAGAAGTACCTTGAAGGAGTGGATACAGGCTTTACTAAGCTCCCCATCTCAGCCCCTCCTGGGTTTGATGGTCCCGAGTTGGACGCGAGGCGTAGGGCCCGCCTAGTGAAAGAATCAGACAGCAAGGATCATGCTGCTGCTGGTCTGCCTGAACCACTTTACCACGCTTCTCAGCAGGTACGGGAAGAGATTATTGCGCAATTGAAAGAGATCCATGAGAGAGAAGATGCCGAGGGAATAATGTACCCTAAGCGGGAACGGCAGATACTCGCAAGAATTGCCCTATTACGCAATGCAGATGACAGCCAATAATTAATTAATGGGTAAGCGGGTCACGCTAGGTAGTGTTCTGCGCCTTCAACTCCCGCTCATACCGCTGTAATTGCTCAATCAAATCGTCAATATCCCCGTTCATCGCCGCGGGGATATTGCTGCGGCTGTAGTGGATGCGGTGGTCGGTGATGCGGTCTTGCGGGAAGTTGTAGGTGCGGATTTTTTCGGAGCGGTCGCCAGTGCCGACTAATGAGCGCCGTTCAGCGCTTAATTTGGCGTTTTCTTCGTCAATTTTCATTTGCAGCAGCCGCGAGCGCAGCACGCTCATGGCTTTTTCGCGGTTCTTAATCTGTGATTTCTCGTCTTGGTTAGTGACGACGATACCAGTTGGTAGGTGAGTGATGCGCACCGCCGAGTCGGTGGTGTTGACGCTTTGGCCGCCATGGCCGCTGGAGCGGTAGATGTCAACGCGTAGGTCGCTTGGATTAATTTCAACGTCGGCTTCCTCGGCCTCTGGCAGTACCGCCACGGTGACGGTGGAGGTGTGGATGCGGCCTTGGCTTTCGGTGACTGGCACACGCTGGACGCGGTGGACGCCGCCTTCAAATTTCAATTTGGCGTATGGCGCGTCGCCCTTGACCATGAAAATGACTTCTTTGTACCCGCCGGAGTCGTTGGCAGATTCACTGATGAGCTCAGTTTTGTAGCCATTTGCTTCACACCAACGTAAATACATACGGTACAATTCCGCCGCGAACAATGATGCTTCGTCGCCGCCAGCACCGGCGCGGATTTCTATGATGATATTCTTCTCATCATTCGGGTCTTTTGGTGTTAGTAGGATGAATAATTCTTCCTCCAGCTCTGACAGGCGCGCTTCAGTCTCAGTGATTTCAGCTTTTGCCAATTCTGCCAATTCGCCGCCGTCATTCGCTAATTCCTTGGCGTCACGTAGATTTTGCTCCAACGTCGCTCGCTCATCGCCCTTGGCAATAAGCGTCTCCAGCTCTGAAAATCGCTTATTTTTACTCGTGAAGTCCGGCGAGCCATACGCGTCGGGACGCGCCAAAAAATCACCCAGCGCCGCCCGCTCCGCCTTCAACGCCTCGAGGTCGAGAGAGATTTTTGTCATATGGATTATTATAGCATATTGGTGGGGGTGGCGGGCCTACTAGTAAAATACTGATAATGGCGTAGGGATACTTGACAAATAAAGAAAAATAAAGTAAAGTGTAGACTATTAAATACATTACATATTGCAGTAGCAAAGAGAAGGAAAATAAAAAGTATGGGCAAATTATTACAAGCAACACGACGTATGGTCAACGAAGCTTTCGGGACAAACTTTGGGCGGGTTCGTAATGTCGAGAAGGCCTGGGAGATGGCACAAGAAGAAAATGCTGAACATGCACGCCGGCAGACAGAAAGGAAGTTAGCGAGTTTAGCCCTTGACGAGCCGCGCATAGCAGAACTAAAAAATGGCTCAGGTCTCCCGGAGACAAAGGTGGGGTCTCCTGAGTTCATTGCTAAGATGTTTGAAAAGGCCGGCGAGTACATGTCAGACAAGGAGGGTGGTACCTCGACAGAGAAGTGGCTACCAATGATGTACGACCTTCCGTCTCTAGCTGAAGAGATGACAGTGAATCAGGTTTCGTGTTACGGTGATTTTATTGCTAGGGGACCCAACGGTGGACCGATTATCGGTATGGTTGAGGAGCGTAGCGTTGGGGGTACGGATCATGATGCTCGGCGCGTTCGCACCTCAACCGCTTATGATCCTACGACGGGCTTGATAAAGGAAGTTGAACTCACAAATCACCTAAAAAGGGAAAAGAATGGTCGCAGGTATACCGGTGATTATGAGGTGATAAAAACTGACGGTAAGATACGATGGATTTTGCCCGATGGTACCGTCGAATGTGTTGATACTGATGAAAATGGCGTGCGGCAACCAGGTACGTTGTATCGGAGGGATGTGGGAGAGCTGGCGTATCTACGGAGACTCGAGTGCATGATGGAGCATTTTGATACCAAACCCGAAGCACCTAGTAAGGGTTAGTGTAAAATTCAATGTAGTCTCATCGTAATAGCTCCGCCTCGACGGAGCTATTACGTTAATGTCAAAAATATTGATAAGTTGGGGCTATTTCTTAACCTTCTTAGTTTTTGCCTTAGGTGTAGCTGCTTTCTTCTTCGTGTCGTCTGTGTCATCATCTGCTACCTTGGCAGCTTTTTTGGCGGCAGCCTTCTTGGCTTTGTTTGCTAGGGCTGTCTTGCGAGCCTCAGCGGCTGCTTGGCGTGCCTTGAACCGGTCAACACGACCCTCGGTGTCGATGATCTTTTCTTCGCCGGTGAAGAATGGGTGCGAGGCGCTAGAGATGTGCACCTTGACGAGTGGATAAGTTTTGCCATCTTCCCAAACGATGGTATCCGTAGTTTGCGCTGTTGACTGTGTCAAGAACGCGAAGCCCGCTTGATCGTCGCTAAATACGACCGGGCGATAGTTCTGTGGGTGAATACTGCTTTTCATAACCTTGGTATTTTAGCAAAAAAGTATAGGTATTGCAAATACCGCCGTCAGCGTAGTCGCATGATGGAGCTGCCCCCGCTGTTTGGTAAGGGCCGTTCAACAATTATGCTTGTAAATTATTAAAAAATATTGTTATGTACTTGACAAATCAAGAGAGAGAGTATAGTTGACTCCGATAGCTAAAAACCAAGGAGTTACACGACATGGATAAGGAAAGGCAGCCAAATATTTGGGGTGGGCATAATCTCAACCGGTTGGCAGAGGAAGCGTTTCGGCGCAATGAGGAAAAAGAGAAGGCGCAGGCTGTTGGTGAAATACTAAATTACCCCGACCGTAATGAGGCAAATACTATAGGTTTTCTATCTGAGAACACATTGTCGCGCCTTAGCTGGGCACTTAGCAAGGTTTTTGAAGTGAACTTCGCTTCTGGTTCTTGCGATACTGTGAAGGTAAAGCTGTTTAATCCCCACGAACGTGTCGTCGACAACTCTCTTGTCGTGCCAATGGAAGTAAATACTTCAGTTGTAGCACTTGATGCTTATGGGCCTGGCTCTGTTGGACGAGACGGGGCAAAGGTTGGTTCGATTTTATTATTTAAGCTGTCGGCTCGCCTTATTGATGAGCCGGTGCCGGATATGACGGCAAAGGACTTAGCGTGGGGTGATAATTGTACGTATGGTGTTCTTGTGGGCGATAGCGCAATTGACTATTTTGAGATTGTTCAAACGAGTGGCGATGTCGTTCAGTCAGAGCTGCGCCGTAAGGATCCAACAGAGGAGAATGGTCAATCTGTCGAGGCGCAAGTCGTGACGCCGGGGCAGGATAGACTTATTGTTAACGAGCTTTCCTCTTCAAGTAATGAGGCACTTGAACTCGAGCAAGAGTTAGATAAGTTCATAGTGTCTCGCTCTGCTCAGTAACGGATTGCTTTTGGTGTCGACTCGTGTTAAAATGACGAGGTAACTAAATATAACGACACAGCCCGTCGCAGCTCCAAAAGTGGCGGGCGAGGAAAAAGGAGTAATCTAATGTCTGTAACAGTAGACATGAAAGCTTTGTTTGAAGCTGGTGTTCATTTCGGACACAAAACCAGCCGCTGGCACCCAAAGATGGCGCCATACATCCATTCAAAACGCCAGGATAGCCATATCATTGATTTGGCAAAGACAGCTGAGGCGCTAGAGAAGGCGCTGCCGGAGCTGACAAAAATCGCCGCTAGCGGTAAGAAGGTACTGTTCGTCGGTACGAAAAAGCAAGCTAAGGACGTGGTGCGCCAGGCGGCCGAGAGCATCAATCAGCCGTACGTGGTTGAGCGCTGGATCGGCGGTATGCTGACCAACGGCGCAACAATCGCTCAGCAGATCAAGAAACTGAAGAACCTCGAGAAGCGGATGGCGTCGGGCGATCTGGAGAAGCGCTACAACAAGCTAGAGGTGCAGCGTTTCCAGGAGGAAATTGACAACCTGAATTTCAAATACGGCGGTATTAAGAACTTGATGGGCAAGCCGGGCGCCGTGGTCGTGGTTGACGCGCTGACTGATGCGAATGCAGTGCGCGAGGCGGAGACTTTGGGCATCCCAGTATTTGCCGTGGTTGATACCAATGTCAATCCAACGGGTATCAATTACGTTATCCCAGGCAACGACGATGCGATCAAGAGCATCCAGCAGCTGCTTGACTACTTCACGGCGGCGGTAGCTGAGGGTGCGGGTAGCGTGAAGGCTGAAGAAAAACCAGTGAAAAAAGAGGAGAAATAGGATGGGAGTTTCAGTTGACGACATTAAAAAGCTGCGCGAATTAACTGGCGTGGGCTTGACTGATGCAAAGAAGGCGCTGGTCGAGACTGATGGCGATTTTGACAAGGCGCTGGAGGCGATGCGTAAAAAAGGCTTGACCAAGGCTGAGAAAAAGGGTGACCGCGAAGCGCGTGAAGGCCTGATCGAGGGTTATGTACACTCGGGCCGAATTGGCGTGGTGGTTGAGGTGAACTGCGAGACTGATTTTGTGGCACGCTTGGATGATTTCAAGACGTTGGCGCACGAAATCGCTATGCAGATTGCAGCGATGAGTCCGAAGTATGTTTCTGAGACGGACATTCCGGCTAAGGAAATGGAGCGAGTGAAGGCAGAGCTGATGGCCAGTGAAGCACTCGCAAGCAAGCCTGAAGAGATGCGCGAAAAAATCGTTGAAGGTCAATTGAAAAAGCATTTTGTCGAACAGGTGTTGATGAGCCAGGCATATATCTTAGATGACTCTAAGACAGTTGAGCAGCATGTCAAGGAAGCAATCGCTAAGCTTGGCGAGAACATCGTGGTGCGCCAGTTCAGGCGAATCGAGCTGGGTGTGAGCGAGTAGCTCTGAGCTTATTCGGGTGTCGTTCATATCTAGCTAGACCCCCGGTGCTAGCATATTGATCCGTAAGGGTGTTAAGATTTTATGTGTTGACAATATATTAAATCTGTGATAGTATAGAGCATAAGATTAACTACAGTGATATTAAAACATATGAAGAATATGAGGTCTGTATGCATAAAATGAGCCCCGAATCAAGCGTAAGAACATCCTACACTGGCCACATGATTGATGGGTGGGGGAGCCTCTCTGAAAAAGGGGCAGACTCTACTACTCCTGAACAGGATGGCCGTAATGGGGTGATGGCTATCGAGACAACCACCGATAAAAATAATCGAAAGTTTGCAGAAATTCCTGGGTATGAAGAGATCCGCCGACAGATTATTGATAGTAATGTATCTCATTCAGGGGAAACGGACGGCTGGAGCGCTGCTGTGTCACCAGAGAACGAGACTCAAGGATGGGTTGATCCGTTTGAGCAAACACCAGGTGGTCGTCGAGAGTCTTTGGCAAAACGAATTGTTGGTGGTCTGAAAGGCTTAGGAGAAAAACTAGCAAATCATGGCGGAGCGGCAAAGAGAAAGATTGGTGAAGTATTCAATAAGGCAGCTGAGACCGGGAAGAGTCTAAAAGAGACTATCGGTCAGGCTGCTCAGAGTGCTAAGGAGCGTCGTGCTGAACGCCGTCAGCAACGCGAGGAGGCTCGCGAGGACCGTGAAAATGAGTTGGCTACAAAAAGGCAGGAGCGTCAGGAGCGGGCCCAGAAGCGCAAAGAGGCGGCAGGCGAACGCCGCGAGGTGGCTAGGAATGACAGAAATGCTGAAGTTGAGGATTTGCGAAAAAGGGCTGGACTCAGGGAAGAGATCGCGACTATAGAAGGTGAGCAAAGTGGTATTAATACAGAAATTGCTGGAACAAAGGCAGAGATTGAGGCAATGTCGAGTGGCGAACTGGCGGCTGCGTTTGAGCAACTGACAACGGCGCGTAAAGCGTATAGGGATAGCGAACACCTGGCTGATTCTACTGAAGGTCAACGACTGGCATTAGCAGTGAGTATAGCGGAAGGTGCATGGCAAGCCGCAGCTGGTCGAGTCAATATGCGTAAGCTCGATTTGCAAGGACTTGAGGCGGAACGGCAAAGTCTTGAGGGTCAGCGCCAAGAGGCTCTCGATAAGATTCGTGAGATAAATGAGCAGCGAGGTGAGCGCATAACGGCTGCCAAAGAAAGGAAGGTGACACGCCGCGCGGCGCGCCAGGAAAAGCTGGCGGGTGTAAAGGAGGTGATCGGTGATGGTTTTCAGTCTGCTGGCAAGCGGGTCAGTGCCACTGCCGATCGGTTAGGTAGGGCGGCTGGCCGTGCAACCGAGCGAATCGGTGAGATGCGCACTACCGTAGCGCAGCGACTGCGGGATATCGGTAGCTACCTATCACGTCCGTTTGCTTTCATGGGGCGTAAGACAAAAGAAACGCTCACGGCAACAGGTGACTTCACCCGACGGTTCGGCAGGGCAGCGGTTGCAGGTCATATAGCGTTCACACAGGAGATGCAAAACCCGAATTCTAATGTAGGTGATAGAGTCTAATCCTAACGAGATAAATAGTAGGCAACTTGTTGAGGAAATTGATACGACGGTTGAGATAACTAATAAAATAAAAAAAGGATAGTTTATGAATAACGACAATACACCACAGGTTAATCTTGATGAAGCGTTGATTACGGTCGGTCGGCTACGAGAGATGGGTATTAATCTGCCAGAACAGCAGTTGCAAGAGTTGGCTGTTCACGTGCAAGATACGATTAATGAGCGGATTGGCGAGGAGGCTGTAGAGTCTCTAACAGGTGAACAGCTGGAAGAATTAATCACAATGCAGGATAATGGTGCACCGGGCGATCAGATTAGTGAGTGGTTGCGTACACGAGTACCGGATTACGAGCAAATAGTTGAAGATAATACTATGATTGTACTTGGCGAAGTCGCCGATGACATTGATGCAATTCAACAACCAAAACCTGAAGCCGAGCGAGAGTGAATAATATCGTCACGCTTAGCTTAGCATGATACATCCCGCCAAAATGGCGGGATTTTAGCGCGTTGAGACTATCAAACAATCATCCCTCTGGTGGCGGGCGTCAGTGGTGGTGACGATGAATTGATGATGTTGGATGGTCTCTTGGAGGAGTTTTTCGCGAGTGGCATCTAGTTCAGAAAACACATCATCCAGGAGGATGAGCGGTCGCGATTGGCTGACCTTCGTTTGTAGTTCCAGCTCAAGCAGCTTGAAAGCCAGCATAATGGTACGCATCTCGCCGCGCGAGGCGACCTTGATGGCTGGCTGGCTGTGGAGGAAAATCGTAAAATCTTCGCGGTGCGGGCCGGCCGAGGTGTGGCCTGTAGCGATCTCATAGTCGCGGGCGCGCTGCAGGCGGTCGAGAAGTGCTTGTTCGTATCGATCAAGCGATGCACTGGCTTGATAGGCGGCTGCAAAGGCTATTTCGTATCCTGCCAGCGCTGCATATAAACTACTCAGCGCCGCCTCGTGCTTAGCCAAGAATTCAGCGCGGGCTTGGGCGATGTGAGTCGCTAGCTGGACGAACTTAATATCCCAGGCAAAAAGATGATCGCGCCAGTTTTGGGTCGTCTCGTGGGGGTGTTTGAGTAGTTCATTGCGCTGGAGCAAGGTTCGATGAAAGGCGCGGAGTGTGGCTTCGTATTGAGCATCCAGTCGAGACAATATACCGTCCAGAAAATCCCGTCGCCGCGATGGTGAGGAAGAGATGAGTCGTAGCTCGCTTGGCTCAAACAGAACGACTGGCAGGCGATGTTTACGGGGAAGGAGTTTGCTGTGGCTATCGCTAATCGTAAATTCTTTGCTTATCGTGCCGTCGGCTGTGCGGAGCAGCTGGAGGCGTCGAGAGGTGTTGTTGGTTTCGAGGTGGATGATGGTTTGCGTTTGGTCGTGCTGCATACAGTCGGCGAGGCTGCCGCGAAAGCTGCTGCCGCGGAGGGCTACGTATATCGCTTCGAGCAAGTTTGTCTTGCCCGTACCGTTTGGTCCAACGATGACGGTGCCGCCTGGCGCCAGTGTCGTCTCATAAAGGCCGTAGGAGCGAAAATGATATAGTTTAATGTGTGTTATCACTGATGATAATTATATCACGCGGCTTCTTCTGGCGAGGTTAGTTCCGCATAGGGATCGGCTACCCGTCGGAGATTTTTTTGATCCTCTGGATCAATGAGCTCTGGATGAGAGAGAATGCTATGTTTGATGTGGGTTTCACGCAGCGAAAGGGGACGTTGCATGTCTCTATATTCGGGCGGTAGGTCTTGCTCGCTGCCACTAGTAATATCGTTTTTGATGACACATTCCCATGTGTCGGGCACGCTCTCGATGAGCTTGACATGGTGAGTGCCGGTGACGCCCAAGTAATCAATAGGCATTGGCGGAAATTCAATGGTGGCTCGTGGCGTCTCGGGGTGCTCCTCTATATACCAGGCTTCTGCACGGCGGATGGTGAATTCCTGTCCCTCGTATCTAACTTTTACGGCCTTGAAGCCGTCGGAGCGTTCTTTGTCGGCATCAAGAGTGTCGTTGTTTTCAGCGGCGATTGCGGTAGCCTCATCAAAGAATTGATTACTCTCGTCTTGGTCGCCTGGTGTTTTCACGTCGCCAGTAGGCTCGTTGATACCATCCGGGAGATTACCGTAAAGGTCTGCATTATAGCCACTGTTGCGTGCTGCAATTTCCTCAGGGTTAAGCGGCGGCTCTTTCGTCTCATCAGTTCGCTTTAGTCGCTCAATATCGTAGGCCATCTTCTAAGTTTCTGTTTAATTATACGTTAACGTTTTGATTTTAGCATGAATATTTGGATAAGTCAAGCAGACAACCCCGTCAACAGTCTGCTATAATGGATGACAGATAACGGGAGGAAATATGTTTGACACACAACCATATGAGGATAAAATGGCGCAGGCGTTTAGTCATTTTCAGGACGAGCTGAAAAAGGTGCGGACAGGCCGGGCGCACGCCGGGATGCTGGACGGCGTGATGGTGGAGGCGTATGGGACGCGGATGCCGTTGAACCAGGTGGCAAATGTGACGGCGCCGGAGGCGCAGATGCTGCTGGTGACGCCGTTTGATCCGAGTAATATTACGGCAATTTCGGCAGCGATTCGCGATAATCAGAGCTTGGGCTTTAATCCGTCCGATGACGGTCGGGTGGTGCGGGTGCCAGTGCCGGCATTGACTGAGGAACGCCGCAAGCAATTAGTCAAGCAAGTGAGCGAAAAAGTCGAAGAGGCGCGGATCGCTATGCGGACAATTCGTCAGGACGCCCTGAAGGAGGCCAAGCGTATGAAAGACGCCAAGGATCTCGGTGAGGATGATTATAAGCGAGTCGAGAAGGAAATTGATGCGCTGATGAGTAAGGTGCAGGCACAAATTGACGAAGCGTTTAAGGCAAAAGAAAAGGATGTGTTGACGGTTTGATGAATCAGACGTTTGCCGAGCGCGTGAAAGAGTTAGGGCTGCCGCTGGATCAGATTATCATCATCGGCAGTGGTATTTTGGATCAATTAGGAATTCGTCAGTCCACTGATATTGACGTGGCGGTTGACCGGGCGACATTAGAAAAGATTGCTGGTGATAGCGACTGGGCCGAAAAGCTTGATACAAACCAACGCCGGTATTTGGTGAAGTGTGATGGATCGGCCGAGATCTGGGACGGCTGGGAGATTGATGGGCGAATTGTTGAGTATGACGAGCTACTGGACTACGCGGTGGAATATGACGGTGTGAAGTTTGTTAATCTAGATTTTCTGCGGCGCTGGAAAAACTGGCGCGGGCGCGAAAAAGATATCCAGGATGTGAGGTTAATTGATGAGTGGAGGGCGAAACATGAGTGAAAAAACAGAATTGCCGAGGCACGTTGGCTTTATCGTTGACGGTAATCGTCGCTGGGCGAAGAAACACGGGCTGCCGGCTTATGAGGGGCACTTGGCGGGATACAACAGCCTGAAGGATGTGCTACTAGAGACGTTGCGCCGTGGCGTCAAGTATGCCAGCGCGTATGTGTTCAGTACAGAAAATTGGAAGCGTTCTGAGGAGGAGGTTGGGCATTTGATGGGTCTGCTGCTCAAGGTGCTGGAGTCAGACGTGCCGATATTTCTGGAGCACAATGTACGGATGCGGGTGATTGGCTCACGCGAGGGGCTGTCAGAGACCTTACGAAAAGCGATTGAGCGAGCCGAGGAGCGAACGCGGAATTTGACGGGTGGCGAGCTGCTTTTGTGTCTTAACTACGGCGGACATTTAGAAATTGCCGACGCAGTTAAAAAAATTGTTCAGTCGGGCGTGACAGCCGAAGACGTGACGCCAGAACTGATCGCTCAGAACTTGTATGCACCGGAAGTGCCGCCATGTGACCTCATCGTGCGAACAAGCGGCGAACAGCGATTGAGTAATTTTATGCTGTGGCGGGCGGCATACAGTGAGCTAATGTTTATCGAGAAAAACTGGCCGGATATGACGATAAAAGATGTGGAGTTCATTCTGGAAGAGTACAAAAAACGTAATCGGCGCTTTGGAGGGTAATAATGGTGTTCATTGGAATTTTGGTTGGGCTGATCATACTGGTTTTGCTGGTGGTGGTGCACGAATTGGGTCACGCGATCGTGGCGCGGCGTAACGGTGTGGTGGTTGAAGAATTTGGTATCGGCTTTCCGCCAGCTGCAAAAAAATGGCGGCCTAAAACGAGCTTTCTCGGCAAGAATGTGGTGTTTAGTCTAAACTGGCTGCCGCTCGGCGGGTTCGTCAAACTGAAGGGCGAATACGATTCTGCCGAAGGCGCGGGAACGTATGGCGGCGCTACTTTTTGGGTAAAGACCAAGATTTTGCTAGCCGGCGTGATGATGAATTGGCTGACGGCCGTCGTGTTGTTCATGATATTGGCGCTGGTGGGGATGCCAAAAATTTTACCACAGCAAGCGGTGCTGCCATTTGATTCACGGATGGAACGTTCGGCATTGACGGTGGCGCGAGTGACACCAGCCTCGCCGGCAGAAAAAGTTGGCCTTCAGCGTGGCGATGAAGTGCGCAAGATCGGCGATCATAGTGTGGCAACACCAGCCGAGCTGTCGGCAGCCACGAAAGCACAGGCTGGTCGCGAGATGACGATTGAGCTGGTGCGCGGCGGTCAGGTGCTCACCAAGCGGGTCAAATTGCAAACTGCCGACCAAGCAAAAAATGGCGGCTATCTCGGCGTCGGTCCGCAACAGACAGAAACGATTCACAGTACCTGGTCGGCACCAATCGCAGCAGTGGTGACCACGGGGCAATTGACGTATGAGACAGTGGCGGGCGTTGGCTCAATCCTCATAAAAACGATCAACGGGACGATCGGGCAATTATTTGGCTCATCAGAATCTCGCCAGGCGGCCAAGGCTGATCTGGCGGCAGTTGGCGAAAGCGTGGCTGGGCCGGTCGGCATCTTGGGCGTGTTGTTTCCGTCAGTGCTGAGTTCTGGTGTGACGCAAATTTTACTACTGGCGGCAATCATTTCACTGACGCTGGCGGTGATGAACGTACTGCCAATTCCAGCGCTAGACGGTGGGCGGTGGTTTACGATGGCGGGCTTTAAATTATTCAAGAAAAAATTGACCAAAGAGCGCGAGGAAACGATTCAAGGTATCGGTTTCTTGGTGCTAATGGCGCTGACGGTTTTAGTGACGTGGAGTGACATCGCGAAGGTATTAAGGGGGTGAATGTGAGGAAGTGGGCCAAAAAGGAAAATAGTCAGTCGACGACAAAGGGGCGGCTGAATAAACATAATTGGTGGCTGCTTATTGTGCTGCCAGTGTGGACGTATGCGGCGTTCTGGATGGCACAGTTAATTGTGCTCGGCCTAGTGTGGGCGCTTAGTCATGTTGGCGTGCCACTTGGTTCGGTGAATGAGGTGCTGCTGAACGCGACGGGATCGGTTGTTGTGTATGTACTGGCGGTGACCTTGGTGGTGGGCCTGCCGTTTTATATTCGTCGTCGCCGGACGACGCTGAAGGAAATGGGAGTGACCGATTGGCCGTCGTGGTGGGACGTGGTGATTACACCGGCAGCCTTTATTGTATACACGATTTGTTCAGCGGTGTTTTTAACAGTGGTGACTAAACTGATAGCAATTGATATTCACCAACCACAAGCACTACCATTCTCGCAGTCGATGCTTGGTACTCAGTGGCAATATATCGCCGCGTTTATGACGATAGCAGTGTTGGCGCCAGTGGCGGAGGAGCTACTATTTCGCGGTTATTTGTATGGTAAATTGCGGCGGACGGCACCAGTTTGGATGGCGGTTTTGATCACCAGCCTGACGTTTGGGGCAGCGCATTTGTGGGGAGGCAGCGGGTCATTGCAGTGGGCGGTCGCGGCAGACACCTTTGTGCTGAGTATTGTGATGAGCCTAGCGCGGGAGTATACCGGCGCAATTTGGGTGCCGGTTCTGATGCATATCGCGAAAAACAGCATTGCCTTTTATGCGCTATACGTTAATCCAAACCTTTTAGAGCAACTAAAGTCGGCGCTGCTGCCGCTTATCGGAGGAGTGTAAGATGCGAATGAGTCAACTATTTACCAAAACGGCCAAGACCGCGCCGGCGGACGAAGTGTCGAAAAATGCCCAGCTCCTCATCCGGGCGGGATTTGTGTATAAGGTGATGGCGGGCGTGTATGCGTACACGCCGCTAGGGCTGCGCGTGCTGGAAAACATCAAACAAATTGTCCGTGAGGAGATGAATGCGATTGGTGGTCAAGAATTGATTATGACGAATTTGCAGCGCCGCGAGACCTGGGAGGCAACTGGTCGCTGGAGTGATGAGGTGGTCGATGTGTGGTTCAAAACTCGCTTGCAAGACGACACTGAGCTGGGGTTAGCCTGGAGCCACGAAGAAGCGATTATGGAAATGATGCAGCAATATGTTAAAAGCTATAAGGATCTACCGGTCAGCGTGTATCAGTTTCAGACCAAGCTGCGCAATGAACTGCGATCAAAGAGCGGTATTATGCGTGGCCGTGAATTTGTCATGAAGGATATGTACAGCCTGCACGCCACACAGGAGGACATGGATCAGTATTATGAGCGGGTTATCGAGGCGTATAAGCGCTGTTATGCGCGGTTTGGCATTGGTGATAGTACATTTGTGACGTTTGCTGGCGGCGGGGCGTTTACTAAGTTTAGTCACGAGTTCCAGACGATATGTGAAGCGGGTGAGGATACACTGTACGTCAATGCTGACCAGACGGTAGCCGTCAACGAAGAAGTGTTGGATGATGCTACTAAGGAATTGGGTATCAGTAGAGATGATCTGCTGCCAGTTGTCAGTGCGGAGGTGGGCAATATATTTAAATTTGGTACCGAAAAAGCTGAACAGATGGGTATCATGTACACCGGTGAAGATGGCAAGCAGCATCCGATTTACCTTGCAAGCTATGGCATTGGCATCACGCGAGTGATGGGCGTGATTGCCGAGAAAATGTCGGATGATAAGGGGTTGGTCTGGCCGGAGAATATCGCACCGTTCAAGGTTCATGTGGTGGCGATTGGTGATAAGGGTCAGGAGCTAGCGAGTACATTATATACCGAGCTGGCAGAAAAGAACGTGACAGTGCTGCTGGATGATCGGGCTGAGCGGCCGGGTGTCAAGTTCGCCGATGCGGAGTTGATGGGTCTGCCGTGGCGGATTACGATTGGCGAGCGAGCGATTGATAGCGATGGGTTATTTGAACTGACCGAGCGGGCGACTGGCGAGACGAAGAAGTTGGATTATCAGCAACTCGTCGCCTTTTGTTTGGAGCGCGGGTGAGCGGTGATCGTATCGCCCCGGTATATGGCTGACAAAGAGTTAGGCGAAACGGGGGCAACGCCATGTATTGACATGGTTTTGGGTGATTGCTATACTCGTAGAGACTTAAATAACCATATGGATAAGCGCTATATATAGCACTTTTTGTTTTTGTAGACGCTATATATGGAGTGAGGAGAGTAACATGAATAAGGTATATCAGATTACTGAGAGTGGCCAACGTGAGCTAGAACGAGAGCTAGACGAGCTGAAAAGTCGGCGCGGCGAGATCGCTGATAAAATCGCGGCAGCGCGGGATTTTGGCGATTTGAGCGAAAATGCAGAGTATGACGCAGCGCGCGAGGCTCAAGGGCTGCTAGAAACGCGTATTACCGAGATTGAAACAATTTTGCAGAATGCGAGTATCATTCAGGCTGGTAATAGTTCGACGGTAGTGCTGGGCAGTACAGTAGAACTGGAGGCCAATGGCAAGACAGTGGTTTATACCGTCGTTGGGCCGGTCGAGGCGGATCCGCTAGAAGGGAAGGTTTCGAATGAGTCACCGATTGGCCAGGCGCTGATGGGAAAAGCAGTTGGTGATACGGTAACGATCAGCACACCAAAAGGCGAGTTGGCGTATGCGGTGGTAGCGCTACGGTAGGATCTTGAGGTGATATTTGCGACAGTTTGTTACTTAAAATACGTTACGAAAGATGCGATATAGTATGCGCGACAGTGTATGTTGCTTTCTAAATATGTGCTGCCTCGTCGTTTTTTCTAATTTCTTCTGTACAGCTTGACGTGCTTGTTTCCGTACTTTTTTCAGCATCAGTCGCTGAGACCCACTTTCAGATAACCCTTGGAGTATGATATCATCTTGCACTGGTAAGTTCTGCTGGTTAAACTGCTCCATGATCGTTTTTGCTGGTGTAGCGTCAGTTTTTGGATGATAAAAGTTATATATTGCTAGAGTTACTCGGCCGAGACGCTTTTGCATTTCTTTAGAAAGCCCACCAGGTTTACGCTCCAATTCCTTGAGCGCGTCCTCGAGAGCGTATGCTTCCTCTGGATATTTTTCACGGAGTAAATCAGCCACATTGACCACATCCATTAGGGCACGGAGTGGGTAGGCCGGGGGTTCCGTCCTGCTCCTTAGTTCTTCTATCCACGAATGAGCGTTATGGTAGAGCTTCTTTGCTTGACCTGGGTCGTCACAGCCATCGGGCGAGTCCACTTCCCATGAGGACGTCGAGGTCTCTGGGGGCGTCGGGGTTTCATCTCTTGTTAGCAGCGTATCCTTGAACATCGTTCTCCATTATCCAATAAATACTTCATCTTTGCAAGGCCATTGGCGATAATTTTATTAAAAGCGCATCAGTAATAAGTGATATAATTAACATATGAAGCGGTTTTTCTTTGGGATGGTCGCGGTGATTGTGCTGTTGGTTGGGTTCGGGTCAACGGTGCAGGCGACAAATAATTTTACGATTAGTAAGTATACTGTCGATATGGAGCTGGGGCGCGATAGTGAACAGCGTTCGACACTGCGTACAAAATTGACCATTACTGCGAATTTTCCGCCGCGGCAGAACCATGGTATTGCACCAGTGTTTGTCAAGAAGTACAATGGACATCCGACTCACTTTACGCTGGAGTCGGTGACGGATGAGCGAGGTGCGCCGCTGGAGTATACGTGGCATAATGATGAGCTGAGAATTGGCAATAAAGACACCTACGTCAAGGGCAAAAAGACCTATGTCATTACCTATACGCAGCGGGACGTGACGAAATCATATCACGATACGGGTAAACAGGAGTTTTATTGGGATGCGATTGGCACTAATTGGCAGGTGCCAATTCAGTCAGCATCGGTGACGCTCAAGCTGAGTCCCGAGCTGGTGGCCGCTAAACGAACGAACCTCCAGTGTTATCAGGGTCGGTTTGGTAGTAATCAGCGCTGCGAGGTGCGTGAACAGGGCGATACGTTGACGGCGACAGCCCGTGCACTACCAAAGAGGGCGGGCGTGACGATCGCGGTCGGATTTGCGCCGGGGACGTTTGCGGCGTATCAGATGTCATTCATGGAACAGCTGATTGATTGGTGGGCGAAATTGCAATTGGTGTTGCTAGCGGTGGCGCTGATATTGGCGGGGGTGACCATCGTGGCTTATTATCGGTCGATTGGTCGCCGTAAAGAACTGGAGCCAATTCCGCCGGAGTATTTGCCGCCGCGAGGTACGAGCGTGACGACGTCGGCCAAGCTGGTGCAGCCGTTTCATATGGTCAAGGGGTCGGTGATGGCGGCGCAAATGATAGACCTGGCGGTGCGCCACTACATTCAGGTTATCGAGGTGAAGCCGCGTACGACATGGCGAACAGCTGAGTACGAAGTGAAAGTGATACAAGCTCCGGGTAAACTCCTGGCCGAGGAGCAAGAAATGCTGAGGAATATATTTGGCTCCTCGCCGAAAGTTGGTAAGCGGTTAAATCTAAAAACGCTGCGTAACAATGCGCGATACGCGGCGCGAGTACGCTACAGTGCAAAGCAAATGAAGGGGCGGCTTACCGACGACTATGGTTTGCAAGCGCGCGAGCCGCAGCACACCCGACGATTTCGACGGTACGCGATAATTATCAGTATTTTTGCGGTGCTGTTGTTGTCGCCGGTGCTCTTGGTGTTGGCGGGGATGGTGTTTTATCTGTCGTTTGGTAAGGTGCTGACCGACAAGGGTCTGGCGCTCAGGCGGCATCTGGCGGGTCTGAAGAGGTATATTGGCGTGGCTGAGGTCGAGCGTTTACAGATGCTTCAGAGTCCTGAGGGTGCGGAAAAAGTAAAGGTTAACGCGTCTGATGAGAAACAATTGGTGAAATTGTATGAGCGGGTATTGCCTTATGCGGTGTTGTTTGGGCAGGAAAAAGAGTGGAGTAAGCAGTTGGGTAAGTACTATGAGCAAGCTGGTGAGCAGCCGGATTGGTACGCAGGCCAGGGCGCGTTTAATGCGGCAGTATTTTCGGCAGGAATGAGTAATTTGTCGAGTACGGCCGTAAGCGTCAGTTCCTTTGAGTCCTCGACGGGTGGCTCAACTGGCGGCGGCTTCGTTGGAGGCGGCGGAGGAGGCGGCGGAGGTGGCGGCTGGTAACCGTGTCTGACGCTTTATTATTAATGATGGCGGCAGTGTTGTTGGTACTGTCGGGATCGTTTTCAGGTCTTAATATTGGGCTGATGATGGCGCGGCCCGATGATTTGCGACGCAAGGCCAGGCAGGGTGATGTGATCGCTGCCCGGGTATACCGCTACCGCAAGGATGGCTATTATCTGATCTTTTGTATTTTGCTGGGCAATGTCGGCGTCAATACGGCGATGTCGATTTTGCTGGGTAATATGACGAACGGCGTGATTGGCGGGTTGATTGCCACATTACTGATCACGATGTTTGGCGAGATTTTGCCGCAAGCGATTTTTACTCAACGCGGCTACCGTTTTGTGCGGCATTTCTTTTGGCTGCTGGATGTGATTTATGTGTTATTTTGGCCGCTGGCTCGGCCGATGTCGAAGCTGCTGAACCGCTGGCTAGGCAAGGAAGCACCGCAGCTGTACTCACACCAAGAGCTAGAGCAGATTATTCACGAACATGCCGCGCGGTCGGACAGTCCGGTTGATTACGACGAAAGCCGGATTGCTGCGGGTGCGCTGCAATTTAGTAAAAAGACAGCTGGTGATTTGGCAACGCCGATGGATGAGGTATTTACCGTGGAGTTGGATGATAAGCTGAACGCGACGCTACTAGCGCAGATTAAACACGCTGGACATTCGCGGATCCCGGTGCGGGCTGATGGGCGGCTGGTGGGGATTTTATATGTTAAAGATGTGGCGGGTCGCGAGCTGCCGCTACCGATTAGTCAACTATACCGTGATAAGATCCATGACATTGATGCGCGGTCGCGGCTGGACACGGTGCTCAGCCGATTTATCCAAACCCGCAATCATTTGTTCGTGGTGATGGACGACGAGAATGAGCTGGGGATTATCACGCTGGAGGACGTGATTGAAGAGATTTTGGACCAGGAAATTGAGGACGAGTACGACGAAGTACGATAGCTGATTTTAATTGTTTTTGCTGCCTATGCTTGACAAACGAGGGGAGTGGAATTACAATGATTTTTGACTACCGAAACCGCGGTAGTATGTGGATTGAGAATACATCCGCATAAGATCGACTACTCAAGGAGAGTGGTTACTATGTCCAACTCTTCCGGAAGCGAGTACGGCGGCACGCTGTACGATCGTGGAGCTAGGACTGGTTCTGAGCCTGCTGGGGCTAGCGGAATCTTCGCTCGTCGTGACGGCGGTCGTGAGCACAGTACCCAGTACTACTCTGACGGATACCGTCTCTCGCGAGACACTGGACAGGGCGGCGACAGGGACGTCCACTCGACTCTTGAATTTATGAGTCTGGATCTGGAATTAGAGATGTTATTCTTTGATATAATTTTTCTATATCGCTAAAGGATGTGTGGTTATTAGTGTGTGCAAGCTGATCAAATAGTGTCGCTAAAAAATCCCAATCAATTACGGAGTGTTTTTCAGTGAGGCGAGCCATGGCAAAACAAAGTACGTCTAACGATTCTGCGACATCTGTTTTGTTTGGTGCGAATCTGTAGATATCAATAATCTCACGAGCAATGATTGCCTGGTGTATCTGATGGTTCTGAGTACTATCCATGATATTAGTGTAGCATACTGTATCTTCTATTAAATGATAAGAATACATATTTCTAAATAATTTATTTTCTCAAAACTACTTGAATTTTTATAGTACCTTGTATAACATAGTACTATGTATAATGAAAATGCAAGGAGTATAGTATGAGGAGAATCGACATCATTAAGCGGGCGGGGCGGAATCTTCGCCAGTCAAAGGGTCGGACAATTTTGACATCGCTGGCGATTTCTGTCGGGGCGTTTACGATTGGCTTGGCACTGATGGCTGGTGAGGGTGGTCGACTGTACACCAATAGTATCGTTGACGCGGCTGGCGATAAAAAAGTAATTATGGTCAATAAAAAGATTGAAGCAGATAAGAAAGATAAATTACCAGAATATGGCAATTCGGCAGAAGAAGCTGACGAAAATAAAGCATCGGCGGCGCGTAGCAAATATTTGCTCAACGACAAGGATTTGGAAAAGATCCGACGAACACCGCACGTAAAAACGGTAACGCCGGCGTATTCGACTGATGGCGTGGCGTATGCTAAGAGTTCAGCGAGTAATAAAAAATTTGCACTGACGGTGGCTGTTAAAATGGATAGGACTCGGGCGGAATTGGCAGCAGGAACCCTGGAGGATTTTATGCCAAAACCGGGCGAGATTATCATCCCGAATGATTATGTGAAACAGTTAGGCTTTAAGGACGCGCAGTCGGCAATTGGCCAGACGATAACCTTGGGTGTGCGTAGCGCGGCGCGGGGTGGTAATGTTGCCAAAGAGGTATCATTCAAGATCGCGGCAGTGGATAAAAAGTCAGACACTGTTTTGTTTTATGAACCAATGTTGAGAATTTCAACAGCTGACGCTAAGGCTATCTATGAATTTAGCCACGACAAGAGCCAACCACATCAGTATTCAACGGCGATTGCTTTGGTAGATGACGAGAAGAATATTGATGTTGCTAAAGACGAAATCAATAAAGATTACAGTGCGTATTCGATTCAGGATATTCGAAAAACGTTGCTGACAATGGTCAATGTGGCTCAAGCGGCACTGGCGTCATTTGGTGGATTAGCATTGCTGGCGAGCGTATTTGGGATTATTAACACTATGTATATTTCGGTGTTGGAGCGTACCAGCCAAATTGGTTTAATGAAGGCGCTGGGGATGCGCGGCCGTGATATCGGTAAATTATTCCGCTATGAAGCAGCGTGGGTTGGTTTGCTGGGCGGACTGATTGGCGTTGGCTTGGCGAGTTTGGTGACGTTGCTGAATCCAGTGATTACTAGTGCGCTGAAGTTGGGCGTGGGAACGAATTTGCTGGTGATTAATCCGCTACACATTGGTTTGCTGGTGGTTGGTCTGGTGGTGATGGCGGTTATTTCCGGCTGGCTGCCAAGCCGCAAAGCAACAAAATTGGACCCAATTGAGGCATTAAGGACGGAATAGGAGAAATATCATGATTGAACTGAAAAATGTGACAAAAGTTTATGGCAAAAAGAAAAACCAATTTACGGCGCTGAAAAATATCAGCTTGACCATTCCGACAGGAGCCAGCGTGGCGATACTCGGAAAATCTGGTTCGGGTAAATCGACGCTAATGCATGCTATTTCAGGCTTGGATAAGCCGCAGAAAGGTCAAGTGATTATTGATGGACAAGATATTTTGCAGCTGAAGTCAAAGCATGTCGATGAATTCCGTGCTAAAAAAATTGGCTTTATTTTCCAAAGTTTCTTCGTCCAGGGCAATGAGAGTGTGATTGACAATGTCAGTTTGCCACTGGAAATTGCCCGGCTATCGCGCAAAAAGCGGGCGCACAAAATCAACGCGGCGCTTAAGGCGGTGGATCTGTATGATAAGCGCAAAAACCGCGCCAAGGACTTGTCGGGCGGACAGAAACAGCGCCTGGCGATTGCTCGGGCGATTGTCGGTGATCCACAAATTATTTTCGCCGACGAACCAACGGGCAACTTGGATAGCGAAACAGGCGCGAAAGTGGAAGAATTGTTGTTTGATTATAATAAGCAAAAGGGTGTGACGTTAATTGTGGTGACGCATGACGCTGATTTGGCGAAAAAATGTGATCATCAAATTATCATTAAAGACGGTCGGATTGAAAAATCAACCGTGCCAGGAGGGATGAAGCATGGACGTTAGTGCTTATGCCGAAAGTTTGGCGATTCAGCTGCGCAAAGGTTTCCTGGTGTACTGTGTGTTGCTGGTGTGCGCTAAGCAGCCGCAATACACCGGCGATATTGTCAAGCAAATGAGCGAGTCAGACCTGATGGTAGTGGAGGGGACGATTTATCCGCTACTCAGCCGTTTACAAAAATATGGCTATCTCAAGCACGAATGGCAAGAGAGCGAGCAGGGGCCGCCGCGCAAATATTATTCGCTCACTGACGTGGGCGCGCAGCTGGTGGATGAACTGAAAAATCGTATCAAAATGTTGAATACTTCGCTAAAAAATCTTGAGAAAGGAGCAAAGCGATGAAAGAAATAACCAGAATCCATTTGGCGAAAACGCCGTTTAGCGCGGAGATTGATGCTAAAAAATCATTGGAAAAATACCTGAATTTAATCCAGAAAAACATGCACGCCGAGCCAGAAGCTATGCGGGAAATCGAGGCGCGAATGGTGGAGCTTTTAGCGGAGCGCGGCGTGTCGAAGGACGGTGTCATTAGTCACGATGATGTTTTGGCGGTGCAAAAACAAATGGGCGAACCGCGCGATTTTTCGGACGATGACGAGGCGGTGGAGACCGATGACGAGCCCGAGCGTTCAGAGCGTTCGGAGCGACGGCTGATGCGCGATACGGAACATGCGCTGATTGGTGGCGTATGTGCAGGCATCGCTGCCTATTGGGGAACCAATCCTTTGTGGGTACGATTGTTGTTCATTTTTTCGCCATTTATTACCTTTGGTGCGGCGGTACTGATTTATATCGTGATGTGGCTGTCAGTTCCAGAGGCGCGGACTGCCTCTGATAAGCTCCAGATGCGCGGCAAGGCGGTAACGTTTGATTCGCTGAAGCGTCAGGCCAGTCGGAATGAGTCATCCGTAGGGCGGAATAATAACACGGGTCATACGGCAGCAAAAGTATTTCGATTTATTCTTGGTGTTGGTATTCTCATGGTAACGCTGGGATTATTTATTGCACTCATCGTGGGGGCGGTCAGTGGCATCGCGGTGATTGGTCTGCTTGATGGATTCTATGCACAGCCGTGGGCGTGGGGTCTGTGGGCATCTTTACTCATTGGTGGCGTAGCGGCGGTATGGCTGGGCGCGATATTGAGCCACAGTGCTTTCACATGGACGTTAAAGCGGCTATCGGTGATTATGACGGTGGTGGCGTTGATCGTAGGGGCGTTGTCGGTTTCAGGGATGACGCTGTTTGGTGTAGGTATGGCGAATGAGCTAGCACGTGACGAGGAGCGTTTGACGAAAGTTGTGCCAGTTGAGCTGCCAAGTGATATGAAGGGTGTGAAGTATGTCCATGTCGAGGGTGAGGATGTGTCGTTACATTTTGGGGATACGACCCGAGGTGATATCAAGGTTGAGCTGCGCTATATAGACCTTAAGGGTAAGCGCCAGCAGCCAAAGGTGTCGGCGGTACGTGACGGTGATAAGCTTGTACTCAGAGTTGAAAATCAGCGTAGTCGCTGTCGCACAACGTGGTTTGGCCTCTCGCCAGAGCTTGACGTCGACTGCTTCGGGTTTGTGCGGCTGCATGTGTCTGGGCCGCTATCGCCATCGCCCGTACCACAATCAAGCAACGCATAGTGAGCGTGAAGGTTGGCGAATGCTTACTGAGCTGCTACACTGAAGGGATGAGAAGGAGCTATTAAGCAAGTGGCGTGGTGGCAGGCGATTATCCTCGGTATTATTGAAGGCGTAACGGAGTTTCTGCCAGTTTCTTCGACGGGACATTTGACGATCGTCGAGAAGTTGATGGGGATGAGGATTGATGATCCGAGCCTGACGGCGTTCACGGCAGTAATTCAGATCGGCGCGATCTTGGCAGCGATCATCTATTTTTGGGGCGATATTTGGCGGGTGCTAAGCGCCTGGTGGCGTGGGCTGTGGTGGAAGCGGGCGCGGCGACAGTTTGATTATGTGTATGGCTGGGCGATTATTATCGGTTCGGTGCCGATCGCAGTGATTGGACTACTGTTTAAGGATCAGGTCGAGACGGTGCTGCGTAGTTTGTGGTTTGTGGCGGTGGCGTTGATCGGCTGGAGCCTGGTGATGTGGTGGGCCGATAGGCGTTCAGAGAAAGCCAGTCACCGCAGCGAGCAGCAAACGACGTGGCGAGATACGCTGGCGATTGGTGTGGGGCAGTGCCTGGCCTTGATACCGGGTATCAGTCGGTCGGGAGCAACGATCTCGGTGGGGCTGCTGCGGGGATTTGACCGAGTGACGGTGACGAAGTTGAGCTTTTTCCTCGGTATCCCGGCGCTGGTGGCAGCGGGGCTGCTGGAGATGCTGACCGCCTCAAAGCACATTGCCGGCGGTGTCGGCTGGACAGCGACGGGACTTGCGACAATTGTATCGTTTGTGGTTGGCTACCTTGCGATATCGTGGCTGCTCAAGTTTGTGGCGCGGAATGACTTCTCGCTATTTATTTGGTATCGAGTCGGGCTGGGTGTGCTGATTATTGTTTTGCTGATGAGCGGCGCGATCAGTGCGGTTTAGTTGTCGTTAAAAGCGTATGGTCACTGGGGCGAGTGTAGCGATTTTAGGCAAAACTGGTTCGGGCAAGTCGACGCTGATGCACACCATCTCGGGACTGGGGATAAGCCTGAGCAAGGCGAAGTGTTGGTTGATGGCGAGGGAATGACTGGCCTGTACTACTTAATTGTGGCTGACCTGTCGTAATTACCCGCGATTTTTGATAAAAATTATGGCTTTTAGAATGTGCTCATGCTATAATCACGGTAAATAGGCGTATAGCAAGATCAAATAGGGGATATAATACAACATGAACGAGCGCTCAGATAAAACATATGCGAGTCGTAAACTGGTAATATGTTTATTTATCGTCACGATACTAATCATTCTACTGCTGTGGTGGTGGCCGTGGGGCGGCGGTAATCGCTTTTACAAGGGGGTTCGTCCAGATCAGATTAGCCTGCGCCAAAGTAATGGCAAGGTGCAATGGCAGTTTATGGACGGCGACTGGCAGGATATTGTCTCTCTTTCTGAGTTGCGAGGCGATAAGGGCGAGAAAGGCGACAAGGGTGACAAAGGTGACACTGGTGAGGCCGGAGCTGCTGGTAAAGACGGTAAAAACGGCGTAAGTACAGGACAGCGTGGAGCTAACGGTCGGGATGGAGCGAATGGTAAAAACGGTGCGACCGGGCCAAAAGGTGACACCGGTGCTCAGGGTCCAGCTGGTCCACGGGGCCAAAAGGGTGACAAGGGCGAGAAGGGCGATGCCAATGGTGTCGTCGGTCCGGCTGGCCCACAGGGTCCCAAAGGTGACAAAGGTGATACTGGCCAACAGGGTCAAAAAGGTGATAAGGGCGACAAAGGTGATACTGGCGCTAAGGGAGATAAAGGAGACGCCGGCGCCAAGGGCGACAAGGGCGATGCCGGCCAACAGGGTGCTAAAGGTGATACTGGAGCGACGGGCGCACAAGGCCAAAAGGGTGATGCTGGTAACGATGGGCGAGAGATTGAGTTACAGAAAACCGCGTTGTATATCCAGTGGCGCTACAGGGGTGATGCTACGTGGAACAACCTCATTGCATTATCTGACTTGAAGGGTCCGAAGGGCGATAAGGGTGATACCGGTCCACAAGGTCCCGCTGGCCCACAAGGTGCAGCAGGGTCTCAAGGTGCAACCGGTGCACAAGGTTCTCAGGGGCCTGCTGGTCCACAAGGCCAAAAGGGTGAAACTGGCCCTGCCGGCCCGCAAGGCCCAGCTGGTCCCCAAGGCCAAAAAGGTGAGAAAGGTGAAAAAGGTAATGATGGCCCACAAGGTCCTGCAGGTCCTCAGGGAGCCAAAGGTGATACCGGTCCAGTCGGTCCCGCCGGCCCGCAAGGACTCAAAGGCGCTAAAGGTGATACTGGAGCGACAGGCGCTCAAGGTCAAAAAGGCGACAAGGGCGACACCGGCCCAGTAGGTCCTCAGGGCCTGCCCGGTCCCCAGGGTATACCAGGTGTTAAGGGGGATAAAGGTGACACTGGTCCAGCGGGGCCACGGGGTCTTCAGGGTGCTAAGGGTGACAAAGGCGAGCCAGGGGCTAAGGGTGAAACTGGCCCTGCCGGCCCACAAGGGGCCAAGGGAGATGCCGGTGCACCTGGAGCTAAAGGTCCGAAGGGCGACGCTGGTCCCCAAGGACAAAAGGGTGATAAAGGTGAAAAGGGTGAAGCTGGTGCAAATGCAACAGTCAATGTGACAAATAGTACTCAGCCATGTTCGACTAAGCTCAACGTTACGGGCAATGGTACACCAAATATTGGACTGACGTTCACCGGATCAAATATTCCGGCTGGTGGGTCAATTGGTCAGGTACTGATGAAAAAATCGGCGGCAGATTGTGATGTTGCGTGGAGAAGTTTGCCGCAAGAAACGATGTTTGCTGGTTCCATCGGTGTCGGTAATGGTAACATCACGGCGGTGAATATTAATGCTGACACTTATACAGCCATTCCGATGACAACGATCACCACGAATACCGGCGGTGGCACCTGGGATCCAGTGAATCACACGTATACCATTCCAAGCGACGGTGTATATTTCATCCGTTCCAGTATTCGTACCGTTGACAACTCGCCGATGCGTAACATTTACCAAATTGTTAATGATGTGAACGGTGATCGTCCAGAGGGCACGTGGTCATCTAACCAAGCTGGTGTCCGTCGTTCGACGCTGCCATATTCACGGATGATGCGGGCCACGGCTGGTACCAAACTAAAGTTGATCGTCGTATCAGACCTCCAGAGTGTGCAGCTTAGCGACGCAAGCCTGACAATCACCAAGCTTTCAAACTAGTGAAGTTAGCAGTCAAGTTAGCGAGATAAATTATCGTATATCTGCTACAATGATACCATGTTAGATATTCGCTTTATTCGAGATAACGCCGAGGCAGTGCAGACTGCGGCGAAACACAAGGGGTGTGACGTGTCTATTGCGACATTGTTGCGATTAGACGACGAGCGTCGTGAGGTGCAGCGCCAGGTTGATGAGTTGCGCCAGCAGCGTAATGAGGTTGCTGCCAAAATGAAGGGCGGCAAGCCTGAGCCGGGTTTGATCGAGCAAGGCAAGGCCATCAAGGTCAAGCTGAGCGGGCTCGAGACTCGGCTGAGCGAGGTCGAGGAACGATACACGGCACTACTAAAGCAGGTTCCTAATATGCCGCACGCCGATGTACCAGTTGGTCTGAGTGAGGATGAAAACGTTGAAGTAAAGGTCGTCGGTGATATTCCAACCTTTGATTTTGCGCCGAAAAATCACTATGAAGTCGCCGAGGCAAAAGGCTGGCTCGACAAAGAGCGGGCTGCCAAGGTTGCTGGTGCTCGCTTTGCTTATGTCATGGGGGATTTGGTGTTGTTGCAACAGGCGATTATCCAGTTTGTGATCATATCTCTCACGAACCCAGCGGTGATCAAAGAGATCGCCGAAAAGGCTGGCCTTGATGTCAATACAAAACCATTCATCCCAGTACTGCCGCCATTGATGATCCGGACTGAGCCGTATGACCAGATGGATCGCCTCCAGCCGAGTGATGATCGCTACAAAATCGAGGGCGAGGAACTGTGGCTACAGGGAAGTGCTGAGCATGTGCTCGGCAGTATGCATGCGGGTGAGATTTTTGATGCCAAGCAGTTGCCGCTACGATACCTAGGCTTTGCGACTAGTTTTCGAAAAGAAGCGGGGACGTACGGCAAGGATATGGAAGGGCTGATTCGGATGCACCAGTTTGATAAGCTGGAGATGGAGAGTTTCACCGAGGCGAAGGATAGTTATAACGAGCACCTGCTATTTATTGCCATCCAAGAGTGGTTGTTGGCCCAGCTGAAGTTGCCATACCACGTGCTGATGAAGTGTACGGCTGATATCGGCAAGCCAAATGCGCGCGGTGTTGATATGGAAGTGTGGCTACCGGGTCAGGGCAAGTACCGCGAGACGCATACTGCTGACTACATGACGGATTATCAGGCGCGCCGTTTGATGACGCGTGTACGTACGGATAACGGAGTTGAATTGATCCATACGAATGACGCGACGGCCTTTGCGTTGGGTCGCTGCATGGTGGCGATTATCGAGAATTACCAGACCGCCAAGGGCGACGTTGTAGTGCCAGAAGCCCTTCGTCCGTATATGAATGGCCGCGAGATGATATAATGGAGTCTAGGAGGGTATATGGCACTGACGAACGATGACAAGCAATGGATCAAGGGCGCGATCGCTGATGGCGTGGTCGAAGGCAGACTACAGGCACTAACGAACGACATTAAAGAGATATACGATGTTATTTACGGCAAGCCGAACAAATCATTTATGAGCGCCAGCTTTGCCAAAATGTCGTCGAAAGAAAAGCTGCTCGTGATTAACGAAGAATTACTAAAAATGGCGAAGGACGCGGGTGTTGTTTTGCCGCGCTAGCACGTGATAAGAGGAGGAACCATGATCAAAGATATTACCATTACTGGCGTCAAATACGAATTGACGGACACCACAAAGAAATACGTCGAGCGCAAAATCGGTGCGTTGGGCAAGTACTTGCCACGACATGCCCGCAAGAGCGCTACCGCTGATGTAAAGATCAAGCAGATTGATAATCCTGGCGGCAACAAGTACGAGGTTGAGGTGATTATCAATGTGCCAGACAAGAAAATCACCGCTAAAGATTCGACAATGAACGTGCTAGCAGCAGTGGATATCGTTGAGGCGAAGCTGAATGGGCAGCTACGTAAGTATAAGGATGATGTGTTGGCGCACGTTGGCAGCAGCCGCAGCGTACTGGCACGGTTCAAGCGCGGTTTCCAGCGCGAGCAGTAGAAGGGGTTTAAATCAACCCCTTTAATTTTCTAGCCCTGCACGGTATAATTATATACAGTTTTTGAAAATGCCTGAAAGTGAGGGAGTTTTGAGTTTATGGCAATGACACAACAAAAGGCGCTGAGTAAGATTTTTGGCGATCCGCAGAAGAAGATTTTAAAGCGGCTGCGTAAGCAAGTTGACGTAATTAACGGTCTGTCCGAAAAATATGAAACAATGTCGGACAAGGAGTTGCGGGCGCAGACGGAGGCGCTGAAAAAGCGTCTGACAAAGAAAAACGTAACGCTGGATACGATTTTGCCGGATGCCTTTGCGGTGGCTCGTGAGGCAGCCAAGCGCGTCATCGGCGAGCGTCCGTACGATGTCCAGCTGATCGGCGGCATGGTTCTTCATGAGGGTAATGTGGCTGAGATGAAGACTGGCGAGGGTAAGACTTTGGTGGCGACGCTGCCGACTTATCTGAATGCACTGGAGGAAAAAGGCGTTCATGTGGTGACCGTCAATGATTATCTGGCGCAGCGCGACGCCGGCTGGATGGGCCAGGTGTATGACTTTTTGGGCTTGACAACTGGCGTGATCATCAACGAAGCGTCGTTTATCTATGACAAAGAGTATGATAATGAGCATCACGACGATCCGCGCATGCGCAAGCTCCGCCCGGTCACTCGTAAGGAAGCCTACGCGGCCGACATTACGTATGGCACCAACAACGAGTTTGGTTTTGACTATCTGCGCGACAACATGGTTAACGACGTTGATTTGCTCAGGCAACGTGAGCTGAACTTTGCTATCGTTGACGAGGTGGACTCCATTCTGATCGACGAAGCGCGTACGCCGCTGATCATCTCGGCGCCAGCAGCGGAAAACCCGGACAACTACTACACCTTCGCCAAAGTTGCCAGTAAATTAGTGCCAGATGACTATGTTTTGGACGAAAAGCGCCGCAGCGTGGCCTTGACCGACGAGGGCGTGGAAAAAGTCCAAAAACTGCTGGGAATAAAAAATTTGTACACGCCAGACCATGTGCGCAGCGTTTACCACATGGATCAGGCATTGCGAGCACAAACATTGTTCAAGCGTGACAAAGATTACGTGGTGACTAATGACGGCGAGGTGATTATCGTCGATGAGCACACCGGTCGTTTGATGCAAGGACGCCGCTACAACGAAGGCCTGCACCAGGCAATTGAGGCCAAAGAAGGCGTACCAGTGCTGGAAGAAAGCATGACGCTGGCCACCGTGTCGTTCCAGAATTATTTTCGTTTGTACAATAAACTGAGCGGCATGACCGGTACGGCATTCACCGAGGCGGAAGAGTTTCAACAAATTTATTCACTGGACGTCATCCAAATTCCGCCGAACAAGCCAGTGATTCGCGACGACAAAGAAGACCTGATTTTCAAGACCGAAAAGGGCAAGCTGAAGGCGGTGGCTGAAGCTATCAAAGATTATCATAAGCAAGGCCGGCCGGTGTTGGTTGGCTCTGGCTCGATTGCCAAGAACGAGCAGATCGCCAAATATCTGGAAAAAGAAGGCATCAAGTTTGAGATTCTAAACGCCAAGAATAATGAGCGTGAGGCGGCTATCATTGAGAAGGCTGGTGAAAAGGGTGCGATTACACTAGCGACAAACATTGCCGGACGCGGTACCGACATTAAATTGGGCAGGGGCGTCAAGGAGTTAGGTGGACTGGTGGTGATTGGTTCTGAACGGCACGAGTCACGCCGCATTGACAATCAGCTGCGCGGTCGCGGCGGTCGTCAGGGCGACCCGGGCGAGACGCAGTTCTATGTGTCAACCGAAGATGATTTGATGCGAATTTTCCAGGGCGAGCGCATCGCGGCGCTGATGGATCGGCTGGGCGTGGATGAAGATACGCCGATTCAAAATCGTGCTGTGTCAAAGACGTTGGAAGCAGCGCAGAAGCGCGTCGAAGGTTACAACTTTGATACGCGCAAAAATGTTGTTCAGTACGACAACGTGATTAATCGTCACCGCCGTGTGGTCTACACGATGCGGCGAAAAATCCTTGAAGGCGACAATATCCAGCCGGAAATTGAGCGGTTGTTGCGCGACAGAGTCAAAGAGTTAGTGACGCTACCAACCAAGAACAACCCGAAGTTTATCGAGGAATTTACGGCAGCCTTTCCAGTCGATGAGGCGGCCGTGCGCAAGGTTGGCCGCGAGAAAAAGGACCGTCTGCGCCTCCAAAAAGCTCTGAAACTAGCACACCAGGCCTACCGGGAAAAAGATGAAGAAATCGGTACTGAAGAGTTGCGCGGTGTGGAGCGCGAGGTGTATATGGCGGTGCTCGACACCCTGTGGATGCAGCACTTAGAGAATATGCAACACCTACGCGAAGGGATTCACTGGCGCAGCGTTGGGCAGCGCGATCCATTGGTAGAATACCGGGCGGAGTCACAAAAATTGTTCACCAGCCTTCAGGAAAATTTGCGTAACGAAGTTCTGAACACAATTTTTCATATTCATAAATCCGACGCGGTAATCCGCCAGTCGCAGGATGATGAGTATGATACCGAGCTAACGCGCCTAGCGGAAAGCGCAGTTGAGCGTGGTGTTAATGAAGTTGGTGCGGGCGAGGAAAATCGCGACGGTGACTTTTCAGTGAAAAAGGGTAAATCTAACGCTGAGTCGAACCGTGCCAAAAACCAAGCACGCAAGAAGAAAAAAGCACAGCGCCAAAACCGCAAAAAGAACCGCAAATAAATCTAAAACCGGTGGGCAGAGAGCGACAGACAGATGAAACATACGGTCAAAGAAATAAAATTGAAAAACGGTGCGAAAGGCCTGTTTATTGACGTGCCGGACGCGACAGTGATGAGCTTTCAGGTGCAGTTTCGGGCGGGCAACCGCTACGTCCGCGACGAGGATATCTACGAGACGGCGCACATCATGGAGCACATGGCATTCGGGGCGAATGAGAAGTTTCGTTCGGAGCACGCGTATGAGCAGGAGTTTACCAAGAATGGCGCCTATCATAATGCGTTCACCTCTGATTATTCAATGGTGTACGAGGCGGCCTGCGCGGATTTTGAATGGGATCGGATTTTGGAATTACAGCGGCTGGCAATTACTACGCCGCGCTTTAATGCTGAAGAATTAGAGGCCGAGAAGGGTAATGTTCGGAGCGAGCTGACCGGCTATCTCAATAACCACAACCGCGTGATGTGGCCGCGGGTGCAGCAAGCACTGGGCGAGGATATTTTGACGTATAATCAGCGACTGAAAACGATTGACGCGATTACCCTAAAAGACATCAAGGAGCACCATCGGCGGACGCATACGCTCAATAATATGCGGTTTGTGGTGGCTGGTAAGTTGATTGGGCGGATGGCGACAATTCGTGAATCGCTGGAGCAGTGGCAGCTAGAGCCGGGCGAGCGGTTTACCATCCCGCACGATAACCTGTCGAGTGCCGCACCGATTTTTATCCGCCGCAAGGAGGCTTCGAATCTAACATTTGGCTGGTCGATGAATCTGCCACGTGAGCTGAGCGATGAGGATTCTGACGCTATGGGCTGCTTGAATCATATTTTGACCGGGACGATGAGCTCGCGGATTTTCGGGGCGGCGCGCAAGAAAGGGCTGGCTTACGGCGTGTTCAGCGACACTTCGGTCGGGTTTTATGATTCGGCGTGGGACTTTGGCGGCCAGGTCAACCTCGAGACAGCAGAGGCACTGTTCGATATCATCGTGCGCGAACTGCGCCGAGTGCTGAACGGGACGATCACCTCGGAGGACATCGAGAATGCCAAGTCGTATGCGCTGGGCCGCTATCAGATGGGGGCACAAACGGTGGCACAGGTCAGCAATTTTTATACCGGGCGTTATTTTGCCGATGATTTCGTCAAGGATTACGAGGGCGTACCGACAGCAATTTTGGCGGTGACCGCTGATCAGATCGTTCGGGTGGCACGAGAGTTTTTTGCAGCAAATACCTGGGTGCTTGCTGGCGTGAGTAGCGGCGATAAAGAACTGCTCGGGCGACTACAGGAGAAGCTTGAGGGGCTGTTTTAGTAGTGCTCAATGCTATAATGAAACCATGAAGATTATTATCGCTGGCTATGGTCTTGAGGGTATATCAAGTTTGAGATATTTTCAGCAGGCTTTTCCTGATGCTGAGTTTGTCATTGCTGATCAGAAAGCGGTTGAGAGTGCGCCGGATGATGTGGCGGTGCGGACTGGCGAGTCAGTGTTCGCCGAGCAGCTGCAGGATGCCGACATGGTGGTGCGAGCACCGGGTGTGCCGCCGCGGCTACTCAAAACGTCGGGTAAAATATGGTCGGCGACCAATGAGTTTTTCGACAAATGTCCAGCGCCAATTATCGGTGTGACAGGGACGAAAGGCAAGGGTACGACCTGTAGTCTGATCGCGGCGATCTTGCGGGCGGCGGGTCAGACGGTGCATTTGGTGGGGAATATTGGTGTGCCGGCACTGGACGCGCTACCGAAGATCACAAAGGACGATTTCGTTGTCTATGAACTATCGAGTTTTCAGCTGTGGGATCTCGAGAAATCGCCAACCATTGCCGTGGTATTGATGATCGAGCCGGACCATTTGGAGGTGCATGCGGGTTTTGCCGAGTACCTTGATGCCAAGAAAAATATTCGTCGTCATCAGAGTGTTGTTGATACGTGTTTATATCATCCAACGAATAAATACTCACGGGAGGTAGCCACCACGCCGCTTGATAGGCCGTTGTATGGGTGTGACTGCGAGACATGTAGTGAATATTGCGGAGGTGATGCGTTAAATTTCGCGCAGCGCTACGCCGTTCCCGATGATGGTCAAGTATATGTCCGAGATGGTTACTTCTGCGTGCAAGATCGGCGGATTTGTCGCACTGATCACTTGCGGCTACCGGGCGCACACAACCTTGAGAACGCCTGTGCGGCGATGAGCGCGGTGACAGAATTGCCGATCACAGTGACCGACGAGCAGTACGCGGCTGGACTAGAGAGTTTTACGGGATTGCCACATCGATTAAAATTCGTTGCTGAGAAAAACAGTGTGAAGTATTACGATGACAGTATCGCTACCACGCCGGGCAGTGCCATCGCGGCGCTGCGGGCGTTTGAGGCGCCGAAAGTGCTGGTCGTCGGCGGGTACGACAAGGGGGCGGATTATGATGAAATGGCTGTGGAGATTACCAGACAAGCGGTGCGGGCGGTGATCATTATCGGGGCAAATGCGGCGAAGATTGAGCAGTCACTGCGTCAAGCATCGGTCACGGCGACGATGGTAGCGCTCGGCCAGACAACGATGGTGGATGTCGTCGCTCAAGCCAATCAATTATCTCGCCCAGGTGATGTTGTCATCCTCAGCCCGGCGGCCGCTAGCTTTGGGATGTTCAAAAATTACGTCGACCGCGGTGAGCAATTTGTGGCGGCGGTGGAGAAGCTTTATCCCTGATACACCTCAGGCTTCAACACTCCGATATACGGTAGGTTTCGGTATTGTTGGCGGAAGTCTAGGCCGTAGCCGACGACGAATTCGTTGGGGACGGACAGGCCGACGTAATCTGCGGCGACGTTGGCGATACGTCGTTCGGGCTTGTCGAGCAGTGAGCAGACTTTGACTGAGGCTGCACCGCGACCAGAGAATAATTCCAGCAATTTTTCCAACGTTCGGCCGGTATCGACGATGTCCTCAACCAGTAGAATATGCCGTTCGGTAACGTCGCTATCAATGTCTTTGAGAATGGTGACCGCGCCGGATGATTCAGTCGCGTCGCCGTAGCTAGAGACGTCAATGAAATCGATTTCCATATAGCAATCCATGGCGCGCACCAGATCGATCATGAACGGCGCCGCACCGCGCAGGACGCCGATGACCAGCGGATTCTTGTCGCGGTATTCGCTGGTCAGCTCTCGGCCCAGCCGCGCCACTGCATTGTTAATTTGCTCAGTAGTCACGAGGATTTTAGCAATGTCTTGATTCATTAGGATAAGTATAACAATTAGCTAGCAAAATCGCTAATCCGCTTGGCGATAATTGCAGTGGGTTCAAGAATGCGGCATTGCGGAAAAAGGCGTTGTAACCGCCTCTTAATTGCCAGATAATGCGTGCAGCCTAGAGCAATAACATCGCTGCCGTCCGCAACACTGGCCGATACTTCATCAAGCACAATATCGTCGGCCAAACCTTGATCAATCATCTGCGCCCACGCACGGGTGTCTGGCGTATCGATGCGAACGCCAGCAGCATATTCACTGATAAGCGCGCGCAGACGCTGGCTGTGTTTGGTGGCGTTTGTCGCCAGCAGGGTAATACGATGCGATTTGGTCAAAGCGGCGGCCGATTTGATCATCGGTTCAAAGCCGATAAAGCATACATCTGGGTAACGTTGCCGCAGCGAGCTAATCGCGTTAGTCGTGGCGGTATTGCATGCTATAACAATAATGTCGCATGATAGTATCGGCTGGATAGCGGTATCAGTCAGTGTGATAATTTCTTCTGACGAGCGATTACCGTACGGTGCATGCTTTCTATCAATGACTGTAGTATATGTATGCTGCGGCAGCAATTTTTCCAGTCTTTTCGCTACTAATTTGCCGCCAGTTCCCGTATCGAATATGCCGATCTTCATACAAAAAGTATAGCAAAATTGTTACAATGGTATCTATGCAGCCACTCAAAAAACACATCCAAACCCTGCAGTCAGAAGTAGAACAGGCCAAGGCGACGCTGGATTTTGCGGCATTGGAGCAGGAGCTGGCGGCGCTGGATGAGCGGCTTAATCAGCCGGAGATTTGGCATAATCCGGACGAGGCGCAGGTGCTGGCCAAAAAGGCGGCTAGCCTGCGCCAGACAGTTGAGCCGTGGCAGACGCTCGGGGTGCAGCTGGCGGATATCGCTGAGTTGATGGAGCTGGGTGACGATGATCTGCTGCCGGAGTTTGAAGCGCAAATATCAGCATTGGAGCAGGAATTTGCTCGGCGCAAGACTGATTTGCTGTTCAGCGGCCCGTATGACAACCGCGAGGCGGTGGTGCGGATTTCGGCTGGCGTAGGCGGGCTGGATGCTCAGGATTTCGCGGCCATGCTGGAGCGGATGTATCTGCGCTGGGCGGAGAAGTCGGGGATGAAAGTCGACACACTGGAGCGCTCGACCAATGATGATGCGGGAATAAAGACAGCGGTGTTGGAGATTTCTGGGCCGTTTGCCTATGGAAAATTACGCTCAGAGAACGGCGTGCATCGGCTGGTGCGCCTCAGTCCGTTTAATGCTGATAATTTGCGCCAGACTAGCTTTGCACTGGTGGAAGTGCTGCCAAAAATTGATACGCCGGATGAAATTGCAATTGACCCGAGTGATCTGAGGATTGATGTGTATCGCTCGGGCGGCAAGGGCGGCCAGGGCGTAAATACCACTGATTCGGCGGTGCGGGTGACACATGTACCGACGGGCATTACGGTGGCGATCCAGAATGAGCGCTCGCAGATTCAGAATAAAGAAACGGCGCTGAAGATTTTGCGCTCCAAGTTGCTGGCGATGAAGCTGGAGCAGCATGCTGAAACCCTGTCTGACCTCAGGGCTGGTGAGTCAGCTAACTGGGGCAGTCAGATCAGAAATTACGTCCTGCATCCGTACACGCTGGTCAAAGACACCCGCACCAAGCACGAGAACCGCAACGCCCAGGGCGTGCTGGACGGGGATGTTGATGAGTTTATGACGGCTTATTTGCGTGAATCGCGTGGCTGACGGAAGACAGCAATGGTGATCATCACGGCAAAGGCGATAAGGCTGATGACCATGACGGACAGGAAATGTACGCCAAATGGCCAAGCAGTTTGCCTGACAAGAACGTCGATCGGATATTTTCGGTTGGTGTCATCGCCGATGATGTAATAGAGCCACGCGCATGTACCCACCAGAAAGCACACCATGGCGAGGCCGTACCATACCAATGCTGACGTGTGGCGTGCGAGCCACTTGTTACTATCGGTAATTGCCTTGTTCTGCCAGCGGTTGGTGCCGATAAGCGTATAAAGCGGCAAGGCGAGACAGCCAGTAGCCAGGAGTAGCCCAGTTGCAGTGTACATGATATATACGAAAATACTGCTGTGTTGTGCTATGTCTTGTAGTAGCGTGACGTGGGGTGTGAGGAATAGGCATATGAGCGTGGCGCCAAGTGACATGACCATAAGTAGCGCCAATAGTCGCAAGCCAATCTCCAGTATCCTATAGGTGTGCCGTACGGGTTGCGCTGACTCATCAGGCGATTGCCCCACGAGCTGTCGTAGCCCCCGTCCAAGACAATATATACCCCAGACAATGCTGATAAACAGGAGTAGACCGCCAGTTAGGAAGAGTGGCCAGCGTAGAGCGTTAGCAGTTTGTCCAGGCGCCTCGCAACATGACCATGTATCTTGCGGTCGCGCCGCGTCAAACGTATCTGGCAGGAATGGCACGCTGATATTACTGATAATTATTAATCCGACCCCGATGATACTGAGGGCGATAAACATGATACTGAGGCGATTGAGTAATGTAGCTGAGGTTTTCATATACCTAGTGTAGCATGGTTCGTCGCGCTAATTCGCACCATCCTAAAAAATCTGCTATACTAGTGGAAATGATTTTGTTAGATAGGGTTACCAAAACATATGGCAAGGACAACAAGCCGGCCTTGAACCGGGTGAGTGTTCATGTCAAGCCGGGCGAGTTCGTGATTTTGGTCGGGACATCGGGAGCGGGGAAGTCGACGCTACTCAAGCTGCTGACCCGCGAGGAAAAGCCGACTGGTGGTAAGATTGTCGTCGGTGGGATTGACTACGATACGCTCAAGGACAAGCACATCCCGTTGCTGCGCCGAAAAATTGGCGTGGTGTTTCAGGATTTCAAGCTTTTGCCAAATCGAACGGTGTTTGAAAATGTGGCTTTTGCACTGGAGATTGCTGGCATGACCAACCGCGAGATTAAATCAACGGTGCCAAAGGTGATCGAGCTGGTGGGGCTGAAAGGTAAGGAAAAGAATTTCCCAAACCAACTGTCTGGCGGTGAGCGCCAACGGGTGGCGATTGCCCGGGCAGTGGTTCGGCAGCCAAAGATCTTGATCGCTGACGAGCCGACTGGTAACCTTGACCCAAAGCATAGCTGGGATATTGTGCGCTTGCTGGAAAAAATTAACAAATACGGCACCACGGTGCTGCTGACCACGCACAATGTCGATATTGTCAATAAGCTCAAACGCCGGGTGATCACCATTGATCACGGTAAAATCACCTCTGATCAAGCCAAGGGGAGTTACAAACAATGACCGATATCTCACGTAAAGCCGCCGCCAAGGCGCGCGTCGATCCTAAAGTTCTCAAGCGCACGCGGCAGCGTCGCCGTCGGGTGCTGACGTTCTGGCGAATGTGCCGGTATGGTATCAATAATTTTAGCCGTAATACCTGGCTGACGATCGCAGCGACTGCGGTGATGGCGGTGACGCTGCTCATTATTGCCGTTACTATGGCTGCTCGCCAGGTGCTGGTTGACTCGGTCGATACAATTTCGCGCAAGTCCGATATGTCGATTTTCCTCAAAGGTTCAACCGAGCAAAAGGTGATCGACGAGCTGACATCGCGCCTGAGCAAGCTCCAGAATGTCGAAAAGGTGACGTATATCTCGGCAGAGCAGGCGCGTCAGGAGCAAATCGAGAAGTATAAGAATGATCCAGCAACTCTCGAGGCGATCAAGGAATCAAGTAACGAAATGCCAGCATCGCTTCGGGCTTCGCTCAAGGATTTAAACGATCAGCGGGCACTGATTGAGTTTACGAAGCATGACGAGCTGTATAAGAAGCACAAAGATCCGACCAAAGAACCGTCGTTCATCGGTGATCGGCGTGAGGCGATCAACGCCATCGGTGACTGGGTGCGGTTTGCCAGTATTGCCGGCTCGATCGCTACGGTGGTGTTTGTGGTTATTTCGTCGCTGGTGGTGTTTAACACTATCAGGATGGCAATTTTTAACCGTAAAGACGAGATCCAGATGATGAAACTGATCGGCGCTGATCGTGGGTTTATTCGCGGGCCATTTATCGTCGAGGCAGTTATGTATGGATTTATCGCGGCGCTGGTGGCCTCAGGAGTCGGCTATTTGTTGTTGTTCTCGGCGCATGACAAGCTGGCGGTGCGGCTGCCGATGGATAATTTGATGAATATTGGCACCACGTATGCCGGACTGGTGGTGTTGGCGATGATCATGATCGGTGCGGTGATCGGTATCGTCTCGTCATTGATTGCGACGCGCAAATACTTAAAATTATAAGTTATTTTGTCGCTGACCCCTGAATATTTACTGAGCCAAGGCGCTTGACGTCCATATGTCGCTTGTGCTAAAATAAAAAGCAATGAAGATACGGTCCACCACACCAGTTTCGACATCACGAGCCACACGGGCAGCTCTCGTGGCGGTTAGTGCTGTTGTTTTGGGCGCTGGCGTGTTCCAGCTCGGCCCACACGTATTCGCGCGTGACTATGAAGCGGAAATTAACGCTCTCAACCAACAGGCGCAACAGGCGCAGAACGAGGCCAATCGTCTCGGGACGATGGCAGCGACGCTGGAGGAAGAGCTGGGGCGCATTAACGCGCAGATTGATTCGATTCGGGCGGAAATTGCCAAGAGCCAGCAAAAGCACGACACGCTGGTTGCCGAAATTGCTAAGAACAAGCTAGCGATTGAAAAAAATCGTAAAGTCATGGGTAAAATCTTGTCGGATATTTACCTCGATGATCAGATTTCACCGCTCGAGATGCTGGCGAGCTCCAAATCAATCGGCGATTATGTCGATAAGCAGGAGCAGCGTAGTAGTTTGCGATCATCGCTGAACGATAAGATCAAGGAAATTAAGGCGCTGCAGGCGAAGTTAGAAGAGAATAAAAAGTCAGTTGAGAATGTGCTCAAAGACCAGAAAGCTCAGCAGTCGCAACTAGCGTCCAAGCAAGCAGAGCAGGCTAAGCTGGTTAATGACACCAAGAATGACCAAAATGCCTACGCGGCCCTGGCGACGCAGCGGAATAACCAAGCAGCGAAACTGCGCGAAGAGCAGCTTAGAGAAAACAAGAGGCGATTTATCATTGGGGCTGGATCTGCGGGGACTGGCGGATATCCAAGTGCTTGGGCGAATGCACCGCTAGATGCTTACGTCGATCCATGGGGCCTATATACGCGTGAGTGCGTGAGCTATGTGGCGTGGAAGATCCACAGTACCGGTCGGTTTGTGCCACACTTTGGTGGGGCTGGTAACGCTAATCAGTGGCCATCAACAGCGGCGCGATACGGCATCCAGAGCGGTTCGACGCCAAAGGCTGGTGCGGCTGCAGTATCAATGGCGGGTCAATATGGTCATGTTATGTATGTCGAGTCGGTTAATGGTGATGGCACAATTACGGTAAGTGACTATAATAGAGGATGGGATGGTTTGTATCGTGGACCTGATGCCCCTGGATCTAGAATGTCGGCCTCTGGGCTTATATATATATATTTCTAGTTATATGTGACAAACGAATAAAGCCCTCGCATCAGCGGGGGTTTTTGTGTACAATAGATATATGACAGAGCAACGGAGGGTAGGAACGCGGGCTCGCTTGTTTTTGGGCGGGCTGCTGATCGCGATTGTGAGTTTTGCGGCCGGGACGCGGTCGGATCTGATCGTGGCGCAGGTCGGGTCGCTGTTTGGTCTCAGAACAGCAACGGGGTCGCTGGATTTATCAGCGGTGCAGCGCGTGTACCGTGAGCTAAAGGCTCATTATGACGGTAATTTGGATGAGCAAGCACTTACGCGTGGGGCGGCGCGCGGTATGGTGGCAGCGACGGGCGATCCGCACACGGCGTACATGGATCCGGATGAAGCCAAGGAGTTTGAGAAGAACTTGTCGGGCAATATTGGTGGCGGTATCGGGGCGGAAATTGCCAAGCGGCATAACGTGCCGACGATCATCCGGCCGCTAAAGAATAGCCCAGCCGAAAAGGCGGGCGTCAAAGCTGGTGATGCCATCGTCAAGGTCAATGACACGGTGGTGACTAATATGCCGGTTGATCAAGTGGTGCAGCGTATTCGTGGCGACGTTGGCACGACGGTCAAGTTGGTGCTGTCGCGTGGCGGCGAGCGTAAAGATATAACGGTGACACGCGAGGAGGTCGTCGCGCCGGCTGCCGAGTGGAAGGTTGATGGTGAGATTGGTATTTTGACGGTCAGTCGCTTTAATGATGACACCGGCAAGCAAGCGCGCCAAGCCGCCGAGGAGTTTCGCTCGGCAGGTGTTAGGAAAGTCATCCTCGACCTTCGAGGAAATCCTGGCGGTACGGTGGCGGCCGCACAGGCGTTAGCGGGGTTGTGGCTCAATCATGAGGTGGTAATGACCCAACGGCGCGGTGAGCAGGTTATCTCGACGGAGAAATCGACCGGCCAGCCGCTTCTCGGTGATATCAAGACGGTTGTGTTGATTAACGGTGGTAGTGCCAGCGCCAGCGAGATCGTGGCGGGGGCGCTCAAGGATCACGGCAAGGCGACGCTGGTTGGCGAAAAAACTTATGGCAAGGGCAGTGTGCAGCGGCCGATTGATCTCGCGGATGGCTCGGTTCTAAAAGTGACCGAGGCGCGCTGGTATACGCCGCATGGCAAGAATATTGACAAGTCGGGTATCGAGCCAGATATTAAGGTCGAGATGACGGCTGGGGCGGCAGATAATGGACGCGATCCACAATTGGAAAAAGCAAAGAGTGTATAGGCTCAAAAGGGGAGGGTAACGATATGCAACACAGGAAAAAAATACTATTGGTTGAAGACGATACAGCACTGGCGGCAGTCTATCGGTCGCGGCTGGAGCTGGAGGGCTTTGAGATTCGTGAGGTGCATAATGGTGAGGACGCGCTGTCGGCAACGGTGGCGTTTCGGCCGGATCTGATCGTACTGGATGCTATGATGCCGAAAATTAGCGGCTTTGACGTGCTCGATATCCTGCGCAATACGCCAGAAACGACCAACGTGCGGGTGATCATGCTGACGGCGCTCAGCCAGCAGAAAGACCGAGAGCGGGCAGAGGCGCTGGGCGTGGATGAATACCTCGTCAAGTCACAGGTGGTGATCGGCGATGTGGTAGCGCGAGTGAAGCATCATTTGGGCATGTCGCAGTCGTTTGAAAACTAGGTTGGGCCATCCCCGCGTAGGTAGTTTGCTATAATAAGGGCGTGGAATGGTTGCCAAAAATTACCGAAGATACGCTGACAGTACTACGCCGGCCGGTCTCGTTGGCAGAAGCGAGGGAGTATCGGCGGCGTATGGGACTTTCTCGTTGGTCGCTGGGGTTTGATACGTCGCTAGCCGACATGGCGGTGCTGGCGGTCGTGTGGGTTATCTTTTGTATCGGACTTGCTGTTTTGATGTCACTTGTGCCGCACTGGCTCGTTTTGGTGGTGATGATTGGTATATTGGCCACCACGTCAATGATTGTCTTTTTCCGCGCCTCAAGGCGGGCGATACGTCGGCATATACGAATGGCTGACTTTGCGTCTTGTTGTGGATTGGAATATGATCCAGTCGGTAAAGCTGACACAATCGGCCTTGGTCTATTGTTTGATGTCGGCTATTCGCGGCATTATCGCGGCGTGTTGTCGTATGGACGCGACGGACAGCGACTACTGGAAGTCGGTCGTTACGAATATACGGTTGGTAGCGGTAAACAGCGGCGGACGTATACCTGGTACTACGCTGGGATGCGCCTACCTCGCAGGGTGCCGCACTTGGTGCTGGACTCGAAATCCAATGACGGAATCGTGATGGGCAAGGCGCTGATCAGTAATTTGCCGGTGGTGATTTCGAACAGTCAGCGCATCAGTCTGGAGGGCGATTTTGATACGTATTTCACACTATACGCGCCAAAGCAGTATGATGTTGATGTGCGCTACGTACTGACGCCGGATGTTATGGCGGCGCTGGTTGACAAGTCATCTTGTTTCGATGTCGAGCTGGTAGATGATATGGCGTTTTTCTATGCCCTGCAGGGCGAGACACCTGATAATCAAGTGCTCGGTGACATATTTACGGCGTTGGCAGTCGTGGGTCGTGAGCTACATGACCAGATTGATGGGTACGCTGACGACCGTGTCGAAGGTGCGCGTTACAGTAATAAAATTGCAGAGCAAGGCAAGCGGCTGAAAAAACGAACGCGACCAGCGGCGCTGTGAACAAGATGATACTTGACTAGCCGACGCAAACCTGAGTTCGCCGCTCAGTTTTGCCGGTGAATTTGGTTTTCTTGACCTGTTTGAAGGTGACGACGCCAGACTTAGCGGCGTGGATAGTGTAGTTGCGGCTCATGTACGCGCCCTCGCCAGCGATTTTTGTGGCGCCTGTTTGGCGGACGAGTACCTCGCCAGCGTTGACTTTTTGGCCGCCGAAGCGCTTGACGCCGAGGCGTTGGCCAGGGTTGTTGTGGATGTTCTTACTTGAGCCACCAGCTTTGACTTTTGACATTGAAACTCCTTAAATTTTCTAAACCTAATCTGTACCAGTATAAGTGACGGCTGATAAAAAGTCAAGGGGCTTTACTTGATTAGCCAAGTGTTATATAACTAGGGGCTATGAACGAGCAGAATATGACGACAATGGAAGCTATTTTCAACAGACGAGTGGATAGAAGAACGGTACTACTGGGTGGCTTGGGCACCGTTGGTGCAGTGGCATTCGGTGGTGCTGTGCACGAATCTCGAGAAATGCCTCGTGACGGAGAAGCGCTGCAGGCACTACACGCGGTACAGACGGCGGCGGCAGAGGTTGCTGAGCGCGGTGTCAATGGTCAGACGACAACGGAAAAGATGATTGCAGCGACACTGCAGCACGAGAGTGGTGCAACGGCAAAGGTTGAGGTGGCGCTTTCCGAGCCGCTTGAGCAATATATCTCAGACGAGGGGTCATATGCGTCAGCCGGGGCGAATATGGTGGATGGACTATTGAGCCAGATTGGGCAAGATATGTTTGCTGATACCGATCAACAAATGACGACGGAAATAACCAAGCAGGCGCGGCCGACCTTGGCATTTTTGATCATGGTGTTGAATCAGCGGCGGATCGGTCTGAGCGCTAAGGATTTACTAGCGATGTGTCAACAGTATCATCAGGAGGCGATCGCTCCTTCTGCGGCCAAGCAAATGGCAGAGGCGCGTCAAGCGCAGCTTGATCTTTTGGAAAAGGAATTGGTAGGTCGCTTGGGGCAGCTCGCAGACTATGATCCGGCGCTACAACTTAATCGTCCGGTGCTTAGGTAGTCTGCAGGATCAGTAGCTCGCGGGCGACGACCTGGTCAGGGCGGCGGTATATGAGCGGTGTACGACGGTTGAGATGGTGATAATCGAGCTGTTGGAGGTGCTTTATCAGCGGCACATGAGTGGCCTGGCCGGACGCGTCGTACCACGCTGGCACGGCGATACACAGCGGCGTGTTCGGCGCCAGTTGCGGGCGAATGTTGGTGAGAAAGCTGGTGATAATGTGGTTGCAGTTGCCAACAACTGCTGCTAGTTTTTGGGGTGTGGGCGGCGCTGAGAAGGGCTGGCCGAGGTAAGTTTCGCAGACAATAGCGGCTAGGCTCTCGCTGTTTGGCCAGCGGTGCGTGGTGGCGTCGGCTTGATGAATGTCGATGACGTTGCCGGGCGTGGTGAAAGTTGATTGTAGCCACGATAGATTCTCTGTCGTGTAGTCAACCATTTTTTGACTGAGGTCGGTGCCGACGACATCATAGCCAGCGAGTAGGGCTTCTTGCAGGACGGTGCCGGTGCCGCAGAAGGGGTCGAGGATTGTCACAACAGGTCGGCCTCCAGCCATCTCCTCCAAGTCGAATGCATCCGGCAACGCCGTCCGCAGAACCATCGACTTGTCAGAGAGGCTAGAAGCCGACCCCGTCGCAGAATTACTACACGATTTTTGATGAGCTAGCGACCCAGCACCCAGCGCTAAATTCAGCATAATCTGCGCTAATTTGGGCGGTAGCATACCAACGAACGCGTCGCGCTTGGGACGGTGGCGGTCACGGCGGGTGTAGGCGGTGATGTTTTGGACGCCGCAGCTCTCGGCGATGATGAGGCGGTGGTCGGTTGTTTTGACGAGTAGCAGCTCGACTTTATGTGATGATTCGCCAAGCTTGTTATTGTGCGCAGTAGCGGTAGAGAGAGCCGGCTGGTCGTTTGGGATGAGACGGAGGCTGGTGCCAGATTTTTTGAGGGATGATTTGAGGATGAGGCCAGTTTTTTGGACGTCGCGGGTGCCAACAGCCAGGTTATAGGCGCTGAGGCCGAGGGTGATTTTGTGCGGCGAGTGAGCCCACTTGGCGTGATAATGCTGGGTGATGAAGCGTGAAGCGGCGAGGAGCGAGGCCTTGTCGGTGCGGCTGGCTGGGAGCTCGGTGATCACTTTGGCGCATTTGATGGTGCCGCCCAATGTAGTAATGTCAAATTGAGATGTTTGAACTTTGGCAAATTGCTGGCTGATACGGTTGACGCAGTCCGCGCCAAAGACCGCCGCAAGTTCGGCGAGCGAGATCTCTGGCTGGCGGCCAAGCAGGGCGATATACATGGTTTGATTATAGCAAAAACCGCGTGATATAATTGACGATATGGTATCAAAAGGGATACGGCAACTTTTGGAGGCATTAAAGTCACCGCGGACGATCATGAGTATCGTGACGCTGGCGGTGCTGGTGTTGATTATTTTTCTGTCGCGCGCCGAGCTAGCGCGGGCATGGGAATTATTTGGCCGAGCAAATATCTGGCTATTGATGCTACTGGTGCCGTTTCAGATTATCGTGTATTTCGCGGGCGGCGAGATGATTTTTGCCTATCTTCGCGACAAAAAACTGATCGGGCATATCTCGCGGTTTGAGCAGACGCGGATTGCGCTGGAGCTAAATCTGGTCAATCACATTTTCCCGTCAGGTGGCGTCAGCGGTATATCCTACACAACGTGGCGGATGCACAAGCTCGGCGTCAGCTCGGCACGCTCGACCTTTGCTCAGGTGATCCGCTACGTGACGGGCTTTTTGTCGCTGATGGTGCTGCTGATATTGGCGGTGCTGATCTTGTCAATTGATGGGCAGGTCAATCGCTACATCGTGACGTCAAGTTTCCTCCTCGTGCTGGTGGTGCTGGCGCTGACATTTGGGCTGATTTTTATGTTCTCGTCACGAAAGCGTATGCACAACACGGCGGTGCGGGTGTCGCGAGTCGTGAATGCAGTGGTGCGTTGGGCGACGCTGGGCAAGATCAAGCGGTTGCTGGTTTCGACGAAAATTGAGGCATTTTTTGCTGAGATGCATGATGATTTCGTGGAACTGTCAGAACATCGGCGCCTACTCATCAAGCCGCTGGTCTGGGGCGCAATTTATGCCATTTTCGATGTGTTGATGTTCATCGTGGCCTTTTGGGCGCTGGGTGTGTCGGTCAATCCGGCGGTGCTGATCATCGGCTACGGCGTGGCGGGGCTGGCGAGCCTGGTGGCCTTTACGCCGGGTGGTGCGGGCGTGTACGAAGCAATTATGATCGTTTTCTTGAGTATGACCGGTGTGGCGCCGGACGTTGCCATCGCTGGGATTGTGCTGACGCGGGTGATCTTGCTCGCGGGAACGATTATCTTTGGGTATATGTTCTACCAGCACGCGCTGATCAAATATGGGCAGCCAGATGATGACGATGGCGCCGCGGTTTAGCGTTAGCGATTTTGTAGCGGTCGTCAATCAGGTGCTGGAGACGGCTGTCCCAGTCGTCGAGGTTGAAGGCGAGATCGCTGAGTTCACCATGCGTCAGCAGAAGTTTGTCTTTTTTACGCTCAGGGACCATGAGAGTGCGGTCAATTGTTTCATGATGGCCTGGCAGCTCAGGACGCCGATCGAGGAAGGGATGCGCGTGGTGGTGCGAGCCTCGGCCAAGCTAACTGCCAAGGGTAAGTTTAGCCTGACAGTACAAGAAGTTAAGCCGCTGGGTGCGGGGCACCTCAAACGTAGCGCCGAGCTACTCAGGGCGAAACTGGCGGCCGAAGGGTTGTTTGATGCGGAACGGAAGCGCCCCTTACCGCCATATCCTGCTCGTGTGGCGGTCATTTCTAGCACGCAAGCGGCGGGCTACGCGGATTTTATGAAAATTGCTGGTGAGCGCTGGGGTGGGGTGCAGTTTATCGTTGCTAACGTCAAGGTTCAGGGCGACGGCGCGGCTGATCAGGCGGTGCGGGCGATCGCCCACTGCAACCAGCTGGCGGAGCCGCCAGAGGTGATTGTGCTGATTCGTGGCGGCGGTAGCGCGGAGGACTTGGCGAGTTTTAGTGACGAATGCTTAGTGCGAGCGGTGGCTGGTAGCCGCGTGCCGGTACTGACTGGTATTGGGCATGAGGTTGACGAGAGTTTGTGCGATCTGGCGGCCGATGTGCGGGCGGCCACGCCGAGTAATGCTGCGCAGCTATTATTTCCGGATAAACACGAGGTGAGGCGGCAGTTAGCGCTGCGGCTGGGTGGCGTGACGGAAGTGATTCGGCAGCAGATTCAGGAGCGGCGCCTTCACGTAACAATGTTGCAACAAGCGGCGCTCGAACAGTGGTCGCACCGCGTCGAGATCGCTATAAATAGGGCATTGTCGCAACAACGAATGATCGCTGAGTACGATCCAGAGATGGTGCTGCGGCGTGGGTATGCGATGATCAGCGGCGATCGTCAAATTGGTAGTATTGTAAAGATTACAACAAAAGATATGATTATGAAAGCGAGGATTGAGAGTAGTGAAAAACGATAAAACAAATGAAAAAACGATTGAGCAGATGATGGCGGAGTTGAACGAGAGAATTGCGTGGTTTCAGGGCGATGATTTTAATCTGGACGAGGCCAAGCAGCGGTTTGTTGAGGCGCGGCAGCTGGCGAAGGACATCACGGCGGCGCTGGACGGCATGCAGCACGACATTACAGTGATTAGCGAGGATTTTAGCGCGTGATATGGCCCGTGTGGCTTGGCGGAGCGATTCTGATGATCTTTGCACTGCCAGCACTGATCGGTGCGCCGTATGTGCCGTCACGGTCGCGCGAGGTGCAGCGGCTGTTTGCTGAGGCGCTGCCGCTCGGTAAAGGTGATGTGGTGCTTGATATCGGATCGGGCGACGGTGTGGTGCTCATGGTGGCAGCTCAGCAGGGTGCACGGGTGATTGGCTATGAGATTAATCCATTTCTGGTGTTAATATCGCGCTGGCGGCTGCGAAAACTACCGAGCGCGCAGGTGTGCTGGGCGAATATCTGGCGGCAGTCGGTGCTCGACAAGGTGACGGTGATGTACACCTTTAGCGATGGTCGCGATATCGCAAAAATGTTTCAGCTGGCCGAGCGTCAAGCAGCCGCCCAGACCGGGCCACTGACCTTCGTGAGCTACGGATTTTCTGTCCCCGGCACGCAGCCGACAAAAGAATACCACGGCTATTTTCTCTATCGGCTGCCGGGAGGCTTTACATCGCCCGAAGCATAAGCTATACTGATGCATATGAGTAGAAAAACAGAGATGGAACAGGGATATGTCAATAGCTGGATGATTGTGGCGATTAGCGCGATCGTGCTGTTCGTGGCGGCTGGTAGCGCGGCGATCTGGGCGTACCTTGCATATTCACAGGAAAAAACTGCGGTCGAGAGCCGGATGGCGGTGGCTTCGGCCAAGGCGCGCGAAGAGCAATCCAAGGCTGACCGCGAGAAATTTAACGAAGAAGCCAAAAATCCACGTATTGAATTCGTTGGCCCTGAGCAGTACGGCCGCGTGTCGTTTATGTACCCAAAGACCTGGAGTGTTTACGTAGCGGCTGACGGCAGCGATCGCGGTGATTATAAAGCATATCTCCATCCGGTTATCGTGCCACCAACGAACACACATAGTAGCAACCAAAACAAGTTTGCGCTGCGCCTCGAGATTCTTAACAGTGACTTCAACAAGACGCTAGATCAGTACGCCAGCCTGCTGAAAAAGGGTGATTTGACCTCGAGTAGCGTCGAATATAACGGCAACACCGCCACGCGCATTGACGGTGCGTTTAGTAAGGATCTGCGCGGCTCCGTGGTGCTGATGAAGGTGCGCGACAAGACACTGCGTTTTTCAACCGATGCTGATACGTTTAAGCCAGATTTTGAGGCCATCCTTAAAACAGTGAAATTTGTACAGTAATTTTCTTGGTCGCGGCTGGTGCGTGAAATGATACGGAGCGGCAGCGGTTCTTTTTGGCGCCTCGGTTTGCTATACTAGAGGTATATGGCGCAGCCACAGTGGAGTGATAGGGAGTTTGCCGCAATGCCCAGCATAGCGGTGGCGGCGCATGAGCTAAAAGCGCCGCTGGCGTTGATTCGGCAGATGAGTTTATTGATCGAGGACGGCCAGCTCAGTCCAGCTGAGGCGCAGCTGATGCAGCGACGGCTGACGTTGACGGCGGAGCGCTCGCTGGCCTTGGTACAGGACTTAGCGCGTACCGTGAATGTGCAGCCAACGCTGTTTCCGCTGGAGCCGGTTAATCCACTGGCGCTACTGACCCAATTGGCGCACCAGTCGCGCGACATGCTGCGGCTGTATGACCGACGGGTGACGTGGCCGCGTACGGGCAAAAAGCGGCTGGTGGTGGCTAATCCATTGCTGCTCGGGCGGATCATGATGAATTTTCTCGATAATGCGATGCGCTATAGCGAGGCTGGGGCCGCAATTCGCGTGACTGTTCGCCAGGCAGGGACGATGGTGCGGCTGGGCGTACGGGATTTTGGGCCGATGATGAGTCTGGCTGAGTATCGGCGGCTGGTGGATGAGATGACTACGCGTAAATCAGTCAGAACCCGGCCGGATAGCAGTGGTCTCGGAGTGTATATCGCTGCAACGTTCGCGCGGGCGATGGGCGGGCAGATCGGGCTGATACGCCACCGAGACGGACTGACGTTTTATGTTGATGTGCCGCTCAGCGAGCAGATGAGCTTATTATGAAAAAACTCCTGATCATCGAGGATAATCCGCAGTGGGCGGCAGTGCTGGAGCGGTATGCGCTGGAGGCGGGGTATACGGCCCGAATAGTGGTGGCGGCTGGACAGGCGATAGCGATGCTTGATGAGTGGCGGCCGGATGGCTTGATTCTCGATATGCTGCTGGCGGGTGAGACGGGGATGGCGCTACTGAATGAACTGCAAAGCCACGAGGATCTGGCGCGGCTGCCAGTGGTGGTGTGTAGTAACGTAGTGCTTGACCTGGATCAGCTGCGGTCGTTTGGCGTGCGGGCGGTGCTCGATAAGGCGCGAATGACGCCCGACGACGTGCGAGCCGCGCTCAGCGTGCTAGGCGAGGAGGCTGAATGAAAGACGGTGAGCGGCTCAAGGCGATCGTGCTCCGGCGGACGGACTATGCAGAAGCCGATCGGGTGTTGCAGCTACTAACGCCTCAGGGGCGGCGGGCGGTGATCGCCAAGGGGGTGCGCCGCGAGCGGAGCAAGCTGGCTGGCGGCATTGAACTCCTGGCGCTGTGTGACGTGGTGATTCGTTCGGGCCGCGGCGAGCTGGGGCTGCTGACCAGTGCCAGGCTCAGCGCGTTTTATCGGCATATCCTCGAGGATTATGAGCGGATGCAGTTCGCTTACCAGGCGCTCAAGCTGGTGGCGCAGGCGACCGAGACCGTTGATGGGCCGGAGTGGTTCGCGGTGCTTAGCCAGGTGTTGGCGTGGCTTGATCGGCCGGCGGTTGATCGGCTGCTGGTCGAGACGTGGTTTTATATGCAGTACGCCGGGCTGTTGGGTGACGAGCTTAATCTCCGCACTGACGTGGCCGGGCGGATGCTGACGAGCGATAAATCATACATGTACGATCCAAGCGAAAAAGCCCTAAGGCCAAGCGAGCAGGGCGATCTAACGGCCGATCATATCAAGCTGCTGCGCCTCATCCAGGCCAAGCCGCTGGAAAACCTCACCCACATCGGTGGCCTCGGCCCAGTCATCGCTAGTTGCTGGCTGGTAGCTAGGCAGCATGCCGCGGTGTAACTGTGTCTTGTAGAGCATGCTTCACAATTGCTTTCCGTAGGGGGGGAGAAGGCAGATTCCATGAAAGTATTAGGGTTTTGCCTGGACTCAATATTCGACTGATCGAGCTTGGTGAGTATGTTATGTGTTGAAATATCGGGGTTCTCTTCGGGGTTAATTCCTATCTCTTCCGAGTATTGGCCACGGAAATATTCAATCTCATGTAAATAAGACTCCTTGCAGTACTCCAGCTCGAGATCTGGCTTACTTATTTTGATAATCTCATCGGCACATTCCCAGAGCAGGGCAACCGCGCTTCTTTTAGCGTCGTCATCAAATCGACCCATCGCGGCGAGATCGCGTAACGTGCGCGCTAGGAATATTTTATTGAGGACGGAACTAAAAGAAATATCTGTTCTTTTGGTCTGACTGGCGTAAACACTGTGAGCATCTTCTAGTGCTTGATCTAGGAAGGCCACCTTTACTTGGTCGGACACTTTACTGGTGCAGGCAGAGTCAAAATTACGCTTTGCCGAGAGAAAAGTATTGTGTTCATAGGGGGTGATGAGTCCTGAGAGTTGATCTCTGAGTAGCATCCATTGCCCAAAGTATTCTCTAATTTTACCTTGCTCCTGAGCTGTTAGCGGGCTTGTGGAGCTAAAAGCAGCGAAACCAGTGACGCGGATCCCTTCGGCGACTATGCTTCTAGCTCTATCATCCGCTCCTTCGTATTTATCAGAAATCTCTAGTAATCTACGGACCTCCTCCAATGAGTATTCCTGGGGGTGACGTATTACAGGGGAATCTGGAAAAATTTTATCTGTAGACGATGTGTTGTACTGTTCCTGACTCATAACACCATTGATACTCCCTATGTGCGATTGTTGCACAATAAATAGCGACCGTCAAGCATGCTATAATAAACCTTAGTTAATGAATCGCCATGTTGCCAACATGGAGAAAGGTTTTTGATGAGTCAAGCAAAAATGGAAGATATTATCAGCCTGTGCAAGCGCCGCGGCTTTATTTATCAGGGGTCGGATGTGTATGGTGGTCTGAGCGGTACGTGGGATTATGGTCCGCTGGGTGTGCAGCTGAAGCGTAATATCATGAATTTGTGGTGGCGCCGGTTTGTCGACGAGCGCGATGACATGTACGGTGTGGATGCGGCGATTTTGATGAACCAGAAGGTCTGGCAGGCCAGTGGGCATGTCGATACCTTCGTTGATCCGCTGTGCGAAGATACGGTCAACCACCGCCGCTACCGCACCGATCATCTCCTCAAAGATAATGGTGTTGACGCGGATGGTATGACCATGGCGCAGATGGATGCGGCGATTGTAGAACAAGGCATCAAAAGCCCGGATGGTAATCCACTGAGCGCATCGCGCACCTTCAATATGATGTTCAAAACGCACGTTGGTGCGACCGAGAGTGAGGATAGTATCAGCTATCTCCGCCCCGAAACTGCCCAAGGTATCTTCACCAATTTCAAAAACGTCGTCGATAGTTTTTATCCTAATCTGCCGTTTGGTATCGCTCAACAGGGCAAGGCGTTTCGTAATGAGATTGCGCCGCGCGATTTCGTCTTCCGCTCTCGTGAGTTCGAGCAGATGGAGATTGAATATTTCGTCGACCCTGAGCATTGGCAGGAGGCGTTTGATGAGCTGCTGGCGGCGACGCATGCGTTTTTGGCAGAGCTGGGCTTGAGACAAGAGCACATCCACGAGCTGGACGTGCCGGCGGAGGATCGGGCGCATTACAGCAAAAAGACGATCGACATCGAATACGATTATCCAATTGGTCGCGAGGAGCTGATGGGTATCGCGTACCGGACTGATTTTGACTTGGTGAACATCCAGCGTGCCAGTGGTAAGAGCATGGAATATACCGTCAAGGGAACGAACACAAAATTTGTTCCGCACGTCATTGAGCCGTCGTTTGGCGTGGAGCGGGCGCTGATGGCGGTGCTGTCGAGTGCGTACCGTGAGGACGAGCAAAACGGTGAAAAGCGGGTGTATTTGGCGTTGCCAGAGCATCTGGCGCCAGTCAAATTTGCCGTCTCGCCACTACTGAAGAACAAGCCAGAATTGGTAGAAAAAGCCCGCGACGTCTACGCGAGCCTCGCCAAATCTAACCCCGGTCGGGTGATGTGGGATGACAATGGCAACATCGGCAAACGCTATCGCCGCCAAGACGAAATCGGCACGCCGCACTGCGTAGTCATCGACTTCCAGACGCTGGAGGACGGCACCGTCACCGTGCGCGAGCGAGATACGACGGCGCAGAGGAGAGTGAGGGTTGAGGGGTTGCAGATCTAGACATGAAAAAGCAAATTGGTTTTGAGGAGCTAAAATATTGATAGAAAATAGACCTGAGTTTGATAAAATTACATCGTTTGCTGAGTTTAATAAATACTATTGGTATCGTGAGGAAATTTCACAGATATGTAGGTCATTAGGATTAGAATATAAAGGTACAAAACAGGAACTCAATTATATTATTGAGCAATACTTTAAGGGTAATTTGATTAAAAAGTCATCAATAAAAAATGAAAAGAAGCAAGTTGAAAATATTACGTTAGATACGCTATTGCTTGAATGTGGTTTTTCCTTTAACGCAAAATTCAGAGAATATTTTTCTGCTTTAACGGGTATCTCACCATTTAAATTTACTGCTGATATGGCTACCGCTTGGAGAAAAGTAAAGAAAGAAAAAGATTTGAGTTTTACAATTCAAGATATGCTAAAAGTTTATTATGGAGAGTCAGATTATGCCAAGTATGATAATTCGGTTTGTCAATGGAATCAATTCTTAAAGGATTTCTGTGCAGATGAAAATAGCCGCGACTATTCTAACAAATTAAAAGTAGCTGCTATTCTTTGGAAAGAAGTCAGAAATTCAAAAAATGAAAAAATTTATTCAAAGAATCTTTTAACTGAATATGCCGGTAAAATAAAAGAGTATCACGAGTAGGTAATTCCCAGCTTGTTAAACTAACACAGTAAAGCTAATAAAGAAAGAAGCGGATAAGATATAAATTTATCAAAGAAATTTTGTTTATGTCCTTGACGAATCTTCCCAAGCGGAGATCTCATGACGCAGAATTTAGATGGAGCGGATCATCTAGGCTATTTATAGTAATATTGCAATAAAATTATAAATTTGTTATAATTTTTGCATGACAATCACTACAATTCAGAAGATTATCAAGATTGGTTCCAGCCGCGGCGTGACGTTGCCGGCTAAGCAACTACGGGTGCTGGGCGTTCGTGATGGTGATGAGATTGAGGTTACGATACGCAAGCGGACGGTGGCAGTCGATGGTGATAAAGTATTAAAGGTTGCAAATTCGCTCCTTGAGCGATACAAAGAGGACTTTTCTCACTTGGCGAAGCGCTAATGGTTAGTTTGACCCTCGAGCAGATCTTGCAACTTCATGCGCTAGTTCTTGTAAAAGACGGCGGTGCAGATGGCGTGCGTGACGTCGGACGGCTGGAGGCTGCGGTGTCAACACAGCATCAAGTAGTATTTGGCGAGGAATTGTACGCAACAGTATTTACCAAGGCAGCGGCGTTGATGCGCGGGATTATTGGCGACCATCCGTTCGCTGATGGTAATAAGCGGACGGCAATGCTAGCCGGGCTGACTTTGCTGGAGGTGAAAGGGTATAATTTTACAGCACAGCGAGGTGAACTAGAAAATTTCGCTGTCCGCGCCGCGACCGATCATCTCGATATTGATGCGATTGCTGATTGGCTGAAGTGTCATTCGCAAATGCGCGTGTCCTGAGTATGATACCATTTAGGTATGAGAGAAATTGAGATAAAAGTTAAATTGCGAGATAAAGAAGGGTTGCTGGCTGCGCTGGCGGCTAAGGGTGTTGTCCTCAGCGAGCCAGTGCATCAGCGTGATCAGGTGTTTGGTTCGCCAGGAGAAGCTGGCGGTGACGGCAATACAGCGCCTTGGTTACGGGTGCGTACCGAGACGCGTAGACAAGGTGAAGATGAAACGAAGCGGGCGTTATTCACTTTCAAACGATCAGTGACTGGGCAGCTGGACAGTATTGAGCATGAAACAGGGGTCGATGATCCAGATGCCATGATCGCTATCGTTAAGGGTCTAGGCTTTGTAGCATTTTCGGATATGTCAAAGATTCGCCAGACTGGCACGTTGAATGGTACAGAAGTATGTGTCGACTCGGTGGAGGGCTTAGGTGACTTTATGGAATTGGAGCAATTAGCCGATGAGGATGCTGATCCTGCTGCTATAGTCAATTGTCTGTGGCGCGAGATGGCCGAGTTGGGGATTAGTAGCCGTGACGATGAGGTGACTGATGGCTATGATATCCTAATGAAGAAGTTGAGGGCGCAGTAAAGACACCCAATTATCTTAACTGAGGTGCCTACGCTTGGCATTTTACAGTCCATCACTCCTCCTGCTATACTAACCATATGCATATTATTCTTGGTGGGACGAGCGGGCTTGGACTGGAGATGGCCAGGCAGCTCAGAGAAAGTGGCAAGCGCGTGCTGGTGTTGGGGAAGACGCATAACGTTCAGGAGCACGGCGAGGGATTCCCGTTGGACGTGTACTATCTCAAGCAAGTAGCGGCGGCATCAGCGCGGATTGAGCAGATGTTGGGCGGCGATGATATTGAGCAGTTTGTCTGGGCGGCGGGCTATGGCTGGCGCGGTAATTTCGAGGATCAGCCTGATGCGCGCTCGATGGCGGAGGTTAATTTCGCTGGTCCGTTGCCACTGGTGCAGTGGGCCTGGCATAGGATGGCGCAGCAGCGAATACGATCCACACTAACGGTAATCGGCTCAACCAGTAGTATCAAAGCTCGCGGGGACGAAGCGGTGTATGTAGCGACCAAGCACGCCCAGGCGGGGCTGGCGCGCAGCTTGGCCTTGCAGGCGGACGAGCAGCATTTACCGATTCGCGTGGCGCTATTCTTGCCCGGGGCGATGAAAACACCGTTTTGGCGGGGACATCGGCCGGATGATTATGTCTTTTTCAATGACCCAGCCAAGGTGGCTGAGCATATATTGATCGCCGTTAACACGCAGTACCAGACATTCCTCGAATGGCCACTACCAAAGGGTACGTTGGTCTAACCTCGCTGAAGTGCTATAATGCGGGCATGACGTACGAATTGAATAGAGAATATTTTGGAGTAAAAATTGTAGTAATTGGCGGCGGAACTGGTAGTTTCACGCTGCTATCGGGTTTGAAAAAGTATACCCACAGCATCACGGCGCTGGTCAACATGGTTGACGATGGCGGCTCGACAGGTATGCTGCGCGATGAGCTGGGTGTGTTGCCGGCGGGTGATGTGCGGCAATGTCTAGTGGCGCTGAGCAGTTCGCCAAAGGTGCGCGATCTGTTCAACTACCGGTTTGACGAGGGTAGTATGAAGGGGCATGCATTTGGTAATTTGTTCATGGCGGCGCTGGAAAAGATGACGGGGAGTTTTTCGCAGGCAGTCGAGACAGCCAGCGAGGTGCTCGGCGTTAACGGACGGGTGTTTCCGATTACGCTGGATGATACCAAGCTATCGCTGAGGCTGCGTGACGGCACAATCGTCGAGGGCGAGCATGCTATTGAGGTGACGAATATTCCAGGCGATGAGCGGCCGTGGCTGGAACTCAGCCCGCCAGCAACGATTAATCCGCATGCTCGGCAAGCGATTCTGGATGCTGATCTCGTGGTGGTAGCGCCAGGGTTATTGTATGGTAGTTTGGCGCCAGCACTACTGGTGCGCGGTGTAACGCGGGCTTTGGCTGAGACCAAGGCTAAGAAGGTCTATGTCTGTAATCTAGTGACCAAGCCGACGCAGACCGATGGCTTTACGGTGGCGGATTTTGTTGACGAGATCGAGCGGTTTGCTGGGGTGAGCATGGATTATGTACTGTATAACAATTATCGTCCGCCACAGGCACTGCTTGATAAATACGCGCACAATGGTGAATATTTGGTGGAATGGGACGAGGCGGAGCTCAAGAAAAAGCATTATTATGCTTCGGGCAAGCACCTGATCGCTAACGGCGTTCGCCAGCATAATAAAAAGGCCGATCCGCTGGCGGCGCTGCGTAGTCTGATCCGTCACGACAGCGATAAAATCGCGCGAGAACTAATGAGGATTTACTTTTCATGAGTTTGAAGTTGTTTCTTGATCTTGATCGCACCTTGTTTCGGACGAGTGAACTGGATGCGGCAGAGTGGGGGCTGCTTGGGCGGCAGTTTGGTATTGATAGCGAGGTAGAGCTGGCGCGGCGGACTGACTTTCATGTGCGCACTGAGAAAGCATACTATTATGATTTCGCGGCGCATGTGCGGGCGGCGGGACTTGATGATGAGGAGACGTTCTCGTTCTTGCTTCAGTCGGCACTGGCTGATGGGCGAATGGAATACGACGGAGTGGCTGAGCTGGTGGTGTGGGCCAGGCAGTGCGGATCTGTGCATGTTTTGACCTATGGGCCAAAGGATTACCAGCAGTTCAAGGCGGCGCTATGCCCGTCGCTTAAGGAGATAGAGATTATCACTACCTTGCAGCCGAAAGGTGATTATTTCCGCGAGCAGCACCCTACTAGTGAGGCGTGGATGGTTGATGATAAGCCAATTGGCGGTGATCTACCTGATACTGTGCGATTTATCCAAACGGCAGAATATAACGGCATTGTGGCGCCAGAACATCCAGCGTGGCTAGTGGCGACAGCATTGAGTCAGATTCCTGAGATAGTGGATAGGTATGAACTTTCCAATTGATCAACTGCCCGAAGCGCTTGATACGCCGAGTTTTGTATACTCGCGGCGGATGCTACGGGAGCAGGCGCGGCAGGCGTTGGCGTGCCAAGTGCCGTTCGGCTTGACGGTGCGTTACGCGGCCAAGGCAAATTCGCACCCCGAGATTATACGATTATTTGATAAGTTGGGGTTGCAATTTGATGCCAGCTCAAGTTACGAGGCGGCGCTATTACTCAAGCAGGGGGTGAGCGGCCCAACAATCAGCCTCTCTAGCCAGCAGCCGGCGCACAACCTTGATGAGCTGCTCCAGGCTGGCGTGCGTTACGTGGCGACGTCGCTTCGTCAATTAGAGCTGTTTGCCTCGAGTCCATACCGCCCAAATACGGTCGGTCTGCGGCTCAATCCTGGCATGGGCTCGGGGCATAATAATCGGACGATGACCGGTGGGGTTAATTCCAGCTTTGGCTTGTGGCATGCGTATACCGAGCAGGCGCTAGGGCTGGCGAGGCGTCATAACATAACGATTGATCGGCTGCATATTCACATCGGCTCGGGTGCTGATCCACGGTTGTGGGGCGAGGCGATGGATGCGGCATTGGCGCTTGTTGGGCGACTGCCAGAGGTGACCACTCTAGACATTGGCGGCGGCTTTAAGGTGTATCGGTTCGGTGATGAGCAGGAGGCGGATCTGGCAGCAATTTGCGAGGTGTTTTCTCGGAAATTAGCTCAGTTTTCTGAAGAAACCGGGCGGCAATTACATCTAGAAATTGAACCGGGAACCTGGCTGGTGGCGCACGCTGGTGTGTTGGTTGCGGAGGTGGTGGACATTGTTGATACCGGGGCGGATGGTCATACATTTTTGCGCCTTGATACCGGTATGAATGACATCACCCGGCCGGGAATGTATGGCGCGCAGCACGAGATGATGGTGTTGTCGGGTCGCGAGGAGCAGCGAGAGTACATCGTGGTAGGGCATTGCTGCGAGACGGGCGATATCTTGACACCGGCACCCAGTAATCCAGAAAATCTCGAATCGCGACGACTAACTCAGGCGGAGATTGGTGATAAGCTAGTGATCTTTGATGCGGGGGCGTATTGCCAGAGCATGTCGCTGAAACGGTACAATGCGTATCCGGATGCCGGCGCGTATTTTATTGACTAAATTTAATTCATCTGTTATAATAGCCCAGTTTGACAACGAACTGAATTATGAGTGAATTATGTTCTTCGCGCAGTGAGCAGCCAGAGCCAAGCACACCGCAAAAATTTGAAAAAACGATAGACCTCGAACGTCCATCTCTTGAGTTTCCTTTTCAGTTGGCGCTTGAGGAATATTTCCAAGCCGATGGAGTGGGTGAGCGAGAAGATCTGATAGAGCATGCTAAGCGGACGATGGAACTGGTGGAGGAGTTTGCCGGCTTGAAACTACCGCCCGAAGCGCTTTATGCCGTGCTGCTGCATGACGTGGTCGACCGTTTTCACAACAGAGACAGCCAGAAGTGCACACCGGAGCGTCGACAGGCTGCTGGCTTGGCTCTGGCCGATGTATTTACGAATCCTGAAACTGGGGTGACGTGTGCGCAGGGTTCATATGTAGCGTCGCTCCTAGCGGACTTTATTGCAACGGAAAAGGCCTCTGCTCATCACCGAGTGCGGGTGGCCACTACTATCCCTGAAGATATCAGAGAGATTATCACTGATCATTATCAAGAATCGGTACCGGCTGAGGCATGGCGGCAGATCGAGCCATTTGTTGATGTGGAGCAGATGGCTGAATTCCTCGATAAAACCAATATCGAGGCGGTGATCATCAAGGCCTGTGAGCTACTCGACAATATGTGCTATCCGTCATCATCGCGTGAGTCTGCCAAACTGCAGGATGTCTTGGAGGCGGAGTCATTCTATGCGCCGCTGTGTGAAGTGATGGGATTTGACGGGCTGGCGGCAAGCCTGCGTTCACAGGCGCATATCATTCGGCTGGAGGGGCAGGGCAAGCGTAAGCTCATCGAGGAGATCCGCGAGCAGTATGAAAAAACTCGCCACGTTGGTGTCCGTAATTTAGTTAATACAATTTTTGGTACTGAACAAGTCGAGACCGAAGCAGTGGTTGGTTTGCGCAGTGAAGCATCGTGTCACAATCGGTCAGTTCACATCGGAGATTTTGTAGCGCAAAACGGTAAGGTGGTCTATGGAAAATATCGCCTGAAAACCGTGGGGTCGTGGGCAGCCAAGGTGCATGAAGCTCGTCAGAATGGCAAACCGGAGTATACGCCGATGGACGTGCTCGGCCTGACCGTTATATCAGATACGGTAGCGGATCAGGCACGTGATTTTGTGGCGTTTTTGCAGCAGCGAATTGATACAACCCCAGCGTTTCAGCTAAAAAAGGCTGCCAGTAAATCCAGTGCCATTTGTGTCCATGGTACGGTGGATTATGTTACTACCGTTCGCCGGGAGATGGAGCAACGCGGGTTTGATACAGAGCGCTGCGAGTTTGTGGTCCAGGATGCTGAAAGTGTGCAGCAGCGCGGTCAGAAATATCAGGTTTCCAAGACGACTTTCCTGATGGATTATCCAGGGCTAGACAAGGGCGTGCCGGTCGAAGTGCAGTTTGTCACCGAGGATGAGCGTCGGCGATCGCGGACGGGAGAGGTGGCGCATATTATTTATAAATATATTCGTCAGCTGGAGCGGCAGCGCCCAGTCTCTGATGAAGATAAATTAGAGCAGCAGAACTCAGTCTCTGACAAAGATAAACATTCCATTGCTAGAGAGATGTCTCAGCTGCTCGAGCAGATCCACCAGCGGCGCGACTATGCCAGCCATGATCTGGAAGTAAATGAGCGTTCAACTCCGGCGCGTGATGCGTTGCTGGAGGATTTATATCATTTCTTGTGTCATGAGCTCGCCTAGTCTCGGCAAACTATGTATAATCAGAATATGACAATTTACTACACTGACGGTTCGACTAGCCCCAATCCCGGCCCGGGCGGCTTCGCGGTGATCAAGGATCTTCAGCCGTGGATTTTGGGTTCGGAGAACGGCGAGACGACGAATATTCGCATGGAAGGCAAGGCGCTGATTACGGCGCTTCGGGACGCTGACGGCGCGCCATGTGTGATTTATACTGATAGCGAATTTTGGATCAATGTGGTGACCAAGTGGGCGCCAGGCTGGAGGCAGCGCGGCTGGACAAAGAAGGGTGGCGAGATTAAGAACTTGGATATCGTACAGGAATTATACGAGTTATATGTGCAGTCGCAGGCGGAACTCCGCTGGGTGCGTGGCCACGAGGGCGACGAGGGCAATGAGCTGGCGGATGAGTGGGCCAACCGAGCGCGTGAAGGCGAGCGATTAACTAAATAGCAGCTGGCGACATCTGACAAAAATTGCTATAATTACCCTCATGGAAGAAGTGAGGGAAACGACTGATATTTTTTTGTGGGCCAATCAAACTGATGCGAAGAAGAACGATTTACAGATAGAGCTGTTCTTATTTAATAAAAATTATACGCCGTATGTTATGCCTTTGAAAGGCGATGTTGAGCAGCAGCTGCGGCCGCTATTTTTGTTTGATTATATCAATCAAGTTAATTTGGGGGCGGGTACCGGCCTCAGTGTGCGCGACTATGAGCTGAGCGAAGCGGAAGATAACGTGCTATTGCGAGCAGACCTCGCCAAGGTTGGCCGAGCGGAAACCTTGCTTCATTTGATTGAGCATGAGCGCGGCGACATCGTGGAATTCTCGGAAACCGAGCATGAGTTCAAGCGGATGAAGGGCGTGATAGCGCGGTTTACTGACCCAAATGATCCAGAAAAAATCTTTTACACCGCCAAATTAATTCAGCAGGGGCAGACGCTGAAAAGCGCGCTGGCGTGGGAGTTTTCTGACGGCAAGTTTGGCGCGTTTAAGGCGGAAGTCGGGTTTAAGGTGCCAGACGATAACCAGGTGCTGATCATCGGTCAGGATATATTTGCCTTTAATCCAGGCAAGTTTGAGCGCATGTTTGGCTATGAATACAAGAAGCAGGTGATTGCTGATAAGAAAGTGGCAGAGATTGAAAAGCAATATAAATTGAGTTTTCCTGAAGGACTAGACCTCAATGCGTTGGTCAAGGAACGCAAAAAGACCATTAATAAGTTGCAGAAATTGGAGATCGGCGAGGTCAAGCAGGAGCAGGTGCTGGACTATGCTGACGAGATGCAGCTAGAGCTGATGAGCGACGATAACGGTGCGATTATCATTATGGATGGTAATGATCTCGACATGTTTGTGAACCTGATCAACGAGGATTACATTGAGAGCAAAATTACCGGCAAACGCTACGAAATTACGTCGAAAAAACTGCTGGGCGAGCCAGAGGGCGAGCCGCCGCGAGGTTAAGTATGGACCAGGAATTGGCGCTGGCGATTTTGATGAGCGGTCGGTCGGCGCTGCTGACGGGCGCGGCTGGGACGGGCAAAACGCACCTGCTGAATACTTTTATTGCACAGGCACGTGACCAGGGTAAAAAGGTGTCGGTAACAGCGACGACGGGCTTGGCGGCAACGCACTTGGGCGGCAATACGATTCACAGTTGGAGCGGTATTGGTGTCAGTGATTATTTGGCGAACAACTTTTTTGATCGGCTGTCAAAAACGCGGCGTGAGGTGATTACCAAGACTGATGTGCTGGTGATTGATGAGATTTCCATGCTGCATGATTTTCGGCTGGATATGGTTGACCGGGTGCTGCGCGGCGTCAGGGAAAACGACCAGCCGTTTGGTGGTGTGCAGCTGGTGATGAGTGGCGATTTTTTCCAATTGCCACCGATCAATCGTCCGGGCGAGCAGGGCGGCGGTTTTGTGGTGTATTCGGAAGCGTGGCAGGAATTGCAGCCGGCGGTGCTGTATCTGCAGCGGCAATATCGGCAAAATGACGAGCAGCTCCTCGAGATTTTGACGGCACTGAGAAATGACGATATTAGGCGGCATCATGCCGAGACGCTGCTGGCGCGGACTGAAGTCGAGCTGCCTGATGGTGATATCACCGAACTACACACCGTCAATGTTGATGTTGACGCCATCAATAGCCAGAAGCTGGCGGAGCTGGCGGGCGATGAGCGGACGTATCAGCAGACGACGACTGGTTCAAAAGTGTATGTCGAGAGTCTGCAGCGGTCGGTGCTGGCGCCGAGTGAACTTGTGTTGAAGTTGGGCGCGTTGGTGATGGCGGTGAAAAATTCGCCCCAGAAATTGTACGCCAACGGTAGTATCGGCACGGTGGTGGATTTCGAGCCACTGACCGATTATCCGATCGTGGAGTTTCGTGGTGGCCGGCAGGTGATGATGGTGCCGGATGTGTGGGAACTACGCGACGGTGAGCGCAAGCGGGCCAGTATCTCGCAGGTGCCACTGCGGCTGGCCTGGGCCATCACGGTGCATAAAAGCCAAGGCATGACGCTGGACGCGGCAAAAATTGACCTGAGAAAAGCGTTTGTTGAAGGTATGGGTTATGTGGCGCTCAGTCGGGTACGAGATTTGGATAACTTGTATCTATATGGCATTAACCGCAAGGCATTGGCTGTCTTGCCCGATGCGTTGGCGATTGATGAAGTGTTGCAGCGAGCAAGTAGTGAGGTGACCAAACACTATCGTCCGATGCTCGAGGAGATGAAGCGAAAACAGCCACCGCCGAAAAAATCCGGCAAGAAGCCTCAGTCTGGCAGCTGGCAGCAAAAAATTGCCAAAATGCGCGAAACCTATCCTAAAGCATACATGCCGTGGGAAAAAGCCGACGACGACATTCTCAAACAAGAATTTTTACAGGGCGCAACTATCCAGCAGCTTAGTCAACAACTTGGCCGACATGAAGGCTCAATCAAGATGCGGCTGCAGAAACATTTTGGGGAGGATGTGGTGCAGTAGCCCCGGGCTGGCAGATGAGCTGATAACTTGGTATAATATATTTTGATGACAGCGAAGCAATCTGAACGCATCGTGTTTCCGAAGAAGTTTTTATGGGGTGCAGCGACGTCGGCGCATCAGGTCGAGGGTGGCTTGGTGAATCAGTGGACGACGTGGGAGCTCGAGCACGCCAAGCGGCTATCCGTGCAGGCGCCGCATCAATTTGGTGATATTGACAGCTGGCCGCGCATCAAAAAAGAGGCGACCAGGCCTGACAACTACGTATCAGGGCGGGGTGTCGATCATTATCACCGCTACGAGGAAGATTTCGCGATTCTCAAGAGTCTCAACATGAATGCCTTTCGGTTCTGTATCGAATGGGCGCGAATTGAGCCGCAGGAGGGTGCGTGGGACGCGGCGGCGATTGCCCACTATCGGACGTATTTGCGGACACTGAGGAAGATGGGCATTACGCCGGTGGTGACGCTGTTTCACTTTACGCTGCCGGAGTGGTTTATGGCCAAGGGCGGTTTTGAAAAGCGGCGCAACATCAAATATTTTGTGTATTATGTCGAGAAAGTTTTGAGCGAGCTGGGGCGCGACATCGAGTGGATCGTGACCATTAACGAGCCGACCGTGTACGCCGGCGAGAGCTACCTCGAGGGGCATTGGCCACCGAATAAAACTCGCAAGCGTAATCTGCTGCGCGTACTCTGTAACCTTGTTGTGGCACACAAAAAAGTTTACAAATTGACACGTGCTCGCAAAAAGTGGAAAGTGTCGATGGCGCATCATCTGATCTATTGCTATCCTGGCGATGATGCGATTCTCAGCCGAGCTAGTGCGCGGGTGGCAAATTACCTCTTGAACACGTGGGTGCTGCGTCGAGTGCGGCGGCATAGTGATTTTTTGGCGATCAATTATTACTTTGCCCGGCGGATTTATGGCTATCGGGCACATGACCCGTACCTGAAGGTCAGTGATCTTGGTTGGGATATGCAGCCGGATAAATTGCAGTATCTACTGGAGGACGTAGCCGAGCGCTATCGGTTGCCGATTATGATTACCGAGAATGGGCTGGCGGACGGCACTGATAGTCAGCGGCAATGGTGGCTGACCGAGACGATCAAGGCCATGCACGAGGTGCTGAAGCGCGATATTAAGCTAATCGGTTATTTGCACTGGAGCCTGCTTGACAATTTTGAATGGGACAAGGGCTATTGGCCAAAGTTTGGTCTGGTGGCAGTCGATCGGCAGACCATGGCCCGGACGGTACGGCCAAGCGCGCGCTGGTTCGCGGTGGTGATCAAGAAGCTGCGGAAATAGTGACCAGCTTCGCATAACCCTAGATTCGAATGTAAGGCGACATACTAGAGAAAGTAGCGCTCCGCCGTTATACCACACCACTAGACTTTTCCACAAAACCGTGGAAAAGTTTTAGTTTGGTAGGGAAATGGGTAGAAAGTGGGTGAAAGGGCTTGCATGTGGGTAGTTGTGGGTAGTATAGTGGAATCAGTGGAACGAAAGTTGATGGAGAGCATCAACCAAAACAAACATCCACTGCGAAAAACCAACTAATCTACCACGGAGGAAGGACGACGTGCAGACAGATTACTTTGAGCGAAAGTTGGACGACAAGCGGCGCTTGACGATCCCAGCCGAGCTCAGGGCGGAGTTTGCATCCGGCGTCGTATTGACCCGCGGGTTTGGCAACTACCTTCACTTATATCCGCAGCAAGTCTGGGATCGGGAAGTGGAGGGCGCGCTGACTGGAAGTATTCTGGATGAGCGCGTGGCCGACCTAAATGTCAAGTTCCGCCGCGGTAAAACCGCCTCGGCGCTCGACCAGAAACAGGGGCGAGTGACGATTGAGCAGCATTTACTCGACTATGCTGGTATTGACCGGGAAGTCGTGGCGGTGCGGGCGGGCGCGTATTTTCGGCTGATGGCGACTGAGAATGCAGATTGATTAGCTGGGTTAGTACTTTAACAATTTGAAAACCTCTCGAGATCAACTATCTGGGTATTTGAAGATGGCAGGTGGCAATTTGCTCCACGATAAAAACGGCAACGTTCTTTCCTCAAAACACCTCCCAAAAAACTCCACCTCACACATAAGTCTCTTTTGGAAACTATGGTTGTCACTGACAATCATCCATTTTCCACTCTTAAGACAACAAAAACAAACAAAACACAAATACAAAACAGCCAGAATTAAATATCCAGTTAGGTGATCTCGAGCATTGCTACTGTATCTGGTCGCAAGATTTTCGAGATTTATCTCCGTACAGCGATTGCAGCCCAAGCGACGAATGTCGCCTGGCGCGTAAAGAGGAGTAAATCTCGAAGAATCGCCGCGACCGATGATACAATAATAAAGCAATGATGAGTATTAAAGAACATCCACCACAGTCGGAAGCGCTTCAAGTGAGCGAACCGATTCATGTTCCCGTACTCCTGGAGGTGACCTTGGATAGGTTGCGGCCAGCCAGAGGCGAGAGGTATCTCGACCTGACGGCTGGCTACGGCGGCCATGCCAGGGAATTCTTGACGAGAACGGATAATTACTTGGGCGCAGTGCTGGTTGATCGCGACGATAACGCGATTAACACGCTGGGCGATTTGGCTGAGAAAGGCGCGACGCTAATTCACAAGGATTTTGTGAGCGCAGCGCAGGATTTGGTCAAGCAGGGACGTACATTTGACGTGATTTTGGCTGATTTGGGGGTGTCGTCACCGCAGCTTGACAGAGCAGAGAGAGGTTTTTCGTTTCGGTTTGACGGGCCGCTGGATATGCGGATGGATAATCGGACGGAAATCACGGCAGCGGATATCGTCAATTCGTATTCGGTTGATGAGCTGACGCGGCTGATAACTCGTTACGGCGAGGAGAACCCAGGGCGGGCCAGGCGGATTGCGCAGGCAATCGCCAAAGCACGGCCGATTCGGGGAACGACCGAGCTGGCTGATCTGATCAAGCACACTGTCGGTCGCGGCGGGATGAAACATCATCCGGCGACTCGCACCTTTCAGGCACTGCGCATTGAAGTCAATCACGAACTTCGGCTGGTTGAAGAATTGTTGCCGCTGCTGCCACGCCTTCTTAATCGGGGCGGGCGAGTTGGAATAATTAGTTTTCATAGCTTGGAGGATCGATTGGTCAAGCGATATTTCTGGGAGCAAACAGCTGCTGGCTACGAGGCCGAGCTGATCGTCCCAGAGAAAAAACCGGTGTCTGGAACAGAAGATGTTCACAACCCGCGCAGTCGAAGCGCTCAGTTTCGCTACGCCGTGAAAACATAAACAAAAAAAGGAGGGCGACACCATGCCAATCCACATCAAAGTACAATTCCAGGACGCAGAAGCAGCTGAGACCGTTGCGGTACGCCGCGGCTAAGTAAGCTCGTTTGATAGTTTTCCCGGAAAAAGTATGCAAGCTCGGCGGCTCGTTCTCCTAGGGTGAGGGCGGGCCGGCCGGCTGCGTTTTCCCGTGTCTTTATGACGCGCTACCAAAAGCATTAAACCGTAACAAATTAAACACACACAGAAATTATTTATGCACACACGCTCATCCACCACATTTACTCCGCGTCGTCCTGGGCCGCAGCTTCGCCGTAACCAGAACGCCACCCGTTTTCGATCACAGACCAAGCTCGGGCCGGTGGCGCATACGGTGCTGGTGGCGCTGATGATTATGGTGCTGGGGCTGGTGTACTTGACACAGGCGACCAAGACGACGGCCTATGGTTACGAGGCGGAGGGGCTGGATTCGCAGTTGAATGAGCTGGCGACGAAAAAATCAGAGTTAGAGGTGCAGAATGCGCGGCTGACGGCGCTCGAAAAGGTCAAGCACAGCAATGTTGCATCGGCGATGAAAACACCGACGCAGACGAACTATGCTCGCTAGCCTGGGGGTAAAAGTGGTACAATAGGACAAGCGGTATGAAACGTCACTTAACGCAATCTCGAACCGGCGTACTCGCTATCATTCTGTTGGGGATGATGGCGATTTTTGTGATGCGGCTGTTTTATCTACAGATCATTAAACACAGCGAATACGTGTCGCTGGCACAGGCTAGTCAGCAGCGGCATTTCATCATTCCAGCCGAGCGGGGCAAGCTATATATGATGGATGGCGGCGTGGCTGCCCCTGTAGTGCTTAACCAGACGGTCTATACGGTTATTGCTGATCCGCAGACGGTCAAGCAGGAGCAGCGTCAGCAGATTATCGCAGCATTGCAAGAAGTCGCGGGCGGCGAGGTAGTGAGTGACGCGGCCAAGCGGCTGGAGCGCACTGCCTCTCGCTACGAAGTGCTGGCGCGCAACATCACGCGCACGCAAGCCGAGAAGCTAAAGGCCAAGGATTTTGTCGGTATCTTGTATCAAAAGGGGTCGATTCGCAACTATCCGGAGGGGCAGCTGGCGGCGCAGGTGCTGGGCTTTGTTAATGCCGAGGGCAAGGGGCAGTACGGGGCTGAAGGGGCGCTGAATGATAAGCTGAAGGGTCGCGATGGCCTCCTCAAAACGGTGGCGGATGTGCGTAATGTGCCGCTGACGCTGAGTAAGGATAACGTGCGCGTCGAGGCGAAGTCGGGCGAGAATGTGGCGTTGTCGATTGATCGAAATGTGCAGAGTTACGCCGAAGAAGCGCTCAAACGAGGGATCGACAAGGCCGGCGCGACCGAAGGTAGCGTGATGGTGATGAATCCGAATAATGGTCAGGTGCTGGCGATGGCTAATTATCCAACGTATAATCCAGCCGAGTACACCAAGCAAAAAGACGCAGCGGTGTTTAGCAATGCGACGACGATGCTGCCGTTTGAGCCGGGGTCCATTGTCAAGACGTTCAGCATGGCGACGGGGATTGATAAGGGTGTGGTGACGCCGCAGTCAACGTACTCGAACACTGATTGTACTGAGGTGGGGGATCGGAAAATGTGTAATGCTCTAAGGGGGCTTGGCGGCACGACGAGCATGCAGAGTGCGTTTAATAATTCGCTCAATGTCGGCATGATCACGATTGCGCGGCGGCTGGGCGATGGATCGACGATCACCCCGAGTGCGCGGCAGACGCTGTATGAGTATTATCACGACAAATTTGGGTTTGGTGAGGCGACGGGGATTGAGCTAGCGGAGGCGCCGGGGCTACTCTATACGCCGAATCGGCCGGGGCGGAGGTGAATTACGCGAATATTACGTTTGGGCAGGGTATGAATGCGACGATGGTGCAGGCAGCCAGTGCGTTTTGTTCGGTGGTGAATGGCGGGCAGTATTTTCGGCCAACGGTGGTAGCTGGAACGGTGGATGCGAATGGTGGTTTGAGATTTTCGGCTGCTTCACCACTGCGCAGGACTATTTCTGAGCAGTCATCAGCCACGATGCGGGGCATGTTGTCGACGGCGCGGGCGGTCCTCAATCAGCGTATGCCCGATAAAGACAGGCCGGGCTATGATGTCGGCGGCAAGACTGGTACCTCAGAGACGCTGATCAATGGTAGCTATACCATGGACGAAACAGTAGCGACGTATATCGGCTATGGTGGCGCAAATCGCCCCGAGTATGTCATAATGGTACGTGTCGCGGCGCCTGGCAAGCGCAAGAACTTACAGGGTAACATTCACGCTGCACCAATTTTTACTGATATCTCCAACTGGATGATTGATTATATGAAATTAGCACCGAAGGGATAGCCATGGCAACTGCTTTACAAACAATGACCAACGAATTGACACACGTATTTTTGCTCAGTGTCGGGGCGTTCTTATTGGCGATGTTTCTGACGCCAATTTATACGTTTTTTGCCTATCGGTATCGGTTTTGGAAGCGGCAGCGCTCGGAGAGTACCGACGGCAAAGAGTTGAAGGTTTTTGCTAAATTCCAAGCGGCAAAATTGCGGCGAAATATTCCAACAATGGCCGGAGTTATCGGTGTTATTTCGATTTTCGTGGTGACGTTCTTTTGTAATTTAGATCGAGCGCAGACATGGCTGCCGCTCGCGGCGTTGATCGGCGGTGCCGCGGTTGGGCTTATTGATGATGTTATTAATCTACGCGGGCTGGGCGGTGGTGCGGCCGGCTTACGTAGTCCGGTGAAATTTGCGCTGATTATGCTTATCGGCATCGTCCTTGGCTGGTTTTTCTATATCAAGCTGGGCGTGGCCAGCTTCCATGTGCCGTTCATGGGGGATGTGTCTATTGGCTGGCTGATCATCCCACTGTTTGCCTTTGCAGTGGTGGCGACTGGTAACGCGGTTAATATTTCTGATGGCATGGACGGACTGGCTGGCGGGTTGTTGGGGATTAGCTTTGGGGCGTTTGGGGTGATTGCCTTGCTGCAACAACAGGTGTTACTGGCGGGATTCTGCTTCACGGTGGTTGGTGTGCTACTGAGTTATCTCTGGTTTAACATCTATCCAGCACGGTTTTTCATGGGCGATGTTGGTAGCTTTGCCTATGGGGTTAGCTTGGGAGTGGTGGCGATGTTGACTAATTCGTTGCTATTATTGCCGGTGATTGGGCTGTTGTTTGTGATCGAGGCGGGTTCAAGCTTGATTCAGATTGTGAGCAAAAAACTCTTTAAGCGCAAAATTTTCTTGTCAGCGCCAATCCATCATCACCTAGAAGCCAGCGGCTGGCCAGAAACTAAAGTGACGATGCGGTTCTGGGTGATTGGCTGTGTGATGGCGTTTATCGGCGTGATGCTGGCTCTGGCGGGGGGTCATATTGCGTAACCGCACTACCACCTCAACCGCTAAGGCGGTGCGTCGACACCGGCCGATGTATCAGATCGTGCTGTATATGGGGTTGCTGTTGATGTTGGGGCTGGTGGTGATGTATGCGCTGGGGCCGCAGCGGGCGAATGTGTTGAATCATACGCACGGCGCGAATTATAGCGACACTTTCTTTTTCAATAAACAGCTGGCCAGCGTCATCACTGCTGTGGTGGCGTTTGGGGTGGCGGCGATATTGCCGTATCGGTGGTTAACCGAGGCATGGGCCAAGCGACTGTTCATCGCGGGCTTGGCGGCGTGTTTCTTGTTGGTGGTTTGCGGGGCGCTGCTGCATCTGCCATTTGCATCGGACACCAACGGCGCGTACCGCTGGTTTTATCTGGGTGGGCTGGGTAGTTTTCAGCCGGCGGAGTTATTGAAATTTGGCTTGCTACTGTTTGTGGCTGGGTTTTTGGCCAAGCGGGTGCGCCAAGGCAAACTCAACGATATCAACGAGACGCTGATCCCACTTGGTATTATTATGGCGGTATCGATATTTGTGGTGGTAGTCTTGCAGAAGGATCTGGGGACGGGTGTATCACTCGTAGCGCTGGCGCTGTCGGTGTTAGCGGTGTCGGGGATGGACGCTCGGCTACTGCGGCGTATCGTGCTGGTGATCGCGGCTGCAGCGCTGATGCTGACGTTCTCGTCACCGCACCGTATCGAGCGCGTGATGACCTTTATTCAGGGTGATACGCATCAATCAGCTAGTCGCGATGAAAATAGCTATCACATCCAGCAAGCGCGCATCGCCATCGGCTCGGGCGGCCTATTGGGCCTCGGTATCGGTAAAAGCGTGCAGGCGACGGGCTATCTGCCGGAGGCGATTAATGACTCGATTTTTGCAGTGATGGGCGAGACGTTTGGTTTTGTTGGCCTGTTAGTTATTTTGGCACTGTTTTCGGCGTTGCTGCTGAGCCTGCTCAAGGTGACGTCGCGGCTGGCTGATATGCACTTGCGGCTGGTGGTGGCGGGCGTATTTGGCTGGGTGGCATCGCATGTGCTGATGAATATTGGCTCGATGACCGGGATTATTCCGATGACTGGTATCTCGTTGCCGCTGCTCAGTTATGGCGGCACCAGCATGTTATTTATCGCAGCGGCGCTGGGTCTGGCATTTCAACTGTCAGCCTATACGGCGCACAAACCATTAATGGAAGGAGAGGGAAGTGGCAAAGATCTTGGCAGTCGGCGGCGGCTCGGGCGGACACGTTACGCCAGTCGTAGCAGTGTGTAAGGAGTTGCGATCATCGGGTGATCACGAATTGCGGTTTTGGTGTGATCGGAAGTTTGGTGTTAGCGCCCGCGGTATTTTTGGTAGATTTGATGAGACGATCCCGGTTGAGTTGATTATCGCTGGCAAGATCCGTCGCTATCACGGTAAAAGTATGGCATTTCATCTTCGACCGTCAATTTTACTGCCGAATCTGCGCGATATCTTTTTGGTGGGGGTTGGGTTTATTCAGAGCTTTTGTAAGTTGCTCAGGTGGCGGCCGGATGTGATTTTTATCAAGGGCGGCTACGTGTGCCTACCGGTTGGTTATGCGGCGCGGCTGCTGAAAATTCCGCTGGTGCTACATGATTCGGATGCGCATCCAGGACTGACCAATCGACTACTGGCGCCATTTGCTGCCAAGATCGGCACTGGGGCGCCGCTGGAGCACTATAATTATCCTGACGTCAAGGCGGAGTATGTCGGCATTCCGGTGGCTGAGGAATTTCGACCATATAGCGCGGCTGAGCGGCGGCAGCTAAAGGTGAAGTTTGGCTTCGATCCGGCGCGGCCGCTGGTGGTGGTGACTGGCGGTGGACTGGGAGCAGCGCGCCTCAACGAGGCGGTGGTAGCCACGCGCGAGCAGCTGCTGGCTGAGACGTCGGTGTTCTTGATCTCTGGTAAACATCAGTTTGACGAGCTGAAGGAGTGGACTGACGAGCGAGCGGGCTGGCGCTTAGAGGCGTTCGTCCATCACGGTATGGCCGAAGTATTGGCGGCAGCAGATGTGGTGGTGGCGCGGGCCGGTGCGACGACGCTGCTGGAACTGGCGGCGCTGCATAAGCCAGCGGTGATCGTGCCGAATGGCATGTTAACGGCTGGTCATCAGCTCAAGAATGCCAAGGTGTATCAGGACGCACTGGCGGCAGTGATCATTGAAGAGTCGACGCTGGAACAGACGCCAGAGGTGCTGAGCAAGAAGGTTATTGGCCTCGTCAAGTCGCCGCGGATCTTGGCTGGTCTCGGGCGAAACATCGGTACATTTGCCAAGCCCAACGCCGCCAAAGACATGGCAGCGATGCTCCTCACCGTCATTCGTCGGCAGGGGAGACGTCGGTGAAATTACCCTTTTCTCGGGCAAAATCTACGCCGACCACACGCCGCGAAATTGCGGCTCGTCGTCAAGCGGCGCTAATTAACGAGGATAGTTCATTCGAGACAGCCTATCGCCGCAATCGCAATCTCAACACCCGCCACACTGCCTCGCCGGTCGAGACCTCAGAGCGCACGGTTCAGCATGCGAAATCTCGGCGTCGCCGGACGCGGTGGATTATGTTACTCAGCAGTGCGCTGGTGCTTATCGTCATTGGTCTACTCGCATGGCAATGTACCGTCACGGTATCGGTGCAAACGCCAGACGCAGCGAGCGCCAAAGAGGCCGATCGCTACCACCGTCTTATCGATGAATATCTCAGTGCACGTCCGGTCGAGCGATTCTTGTTTGTACTGAATCACCAGTCGCTGGCTAGTTTTTTCCTCGAGAAAGCCCCGGAGGTCAAGACGGTTCGCCTCGAGGCCGACCAGCTCGTCAGGCCGCGCCTCAAACTTACCTTTCGCCAGCCAGTCGTCCAGTGGACTTCTGGTGATAAAAGCTATTTTGTTGACGACGCAGGTGTGACATTCTCGACCATCTACGTGAGCTCGCCGTCAGTCATCGTCAAAGACCAGAGCGGTGTGCCGACTGCCGCCGGCCAGGAGGTCATCAATCGCCATTTCCTTAGCTTTCTTGGTCAAGCTGTCGCCGGCTTTCGTGAGCACCAGCTCGAAGTCACGGAAATTATCTTGCCGCAAAACACCGTTCGCCAGGCGCTTCTGTCAATCAAGGGCCGTCCATACAGTATTAAAATGACCACCGACAGGGAAGCGGCGGCACAGGTGGCGCAAGCGGTCAAGGCTATGACGTTCCTCCAGGGTAGTGGCGCGACGCCTACGTATATTGATGTGCGCGTTAATCAGCGAGTGTTTTACAAGTAGCGGATAGGGGTGATCTATGTCTCACCGGGTTATACGGGGCCGCACCACTAACAGGGTAGGGACGGAGCCCATTACTCTGTTAGTTCGCTTTTTGTTCGTTTATTAGATGATTAAGAAAAACATAATTATAATATCAAAATAGTAAAAAATCAAATAAGATGCTTGTGGAAAAATAGAGCAGAGGAATAAAATAGGAAAAAGTCAAATATTTTGTAGGCTTAACCAGCGCGGGATGCTGTGTTTGTCGTGCGCGGCCTCGTACACAAGTGCCATATGCCCATGCTGGGCGGTGCCTTATGATGTGGAAAAGTCTACGAGTTTGCCTAGGCCGTAACGACGTTCAGTTTGGTAAGGCCTAGCTCGATATTTATTTGAGAGGCGGAGACGACGCTGGCGCTGGAGGTATCCCAAACTCCCCCGATTGAAAGTCGAAAGTGATTAGTATGGGGGTCTGTTTTGTTTATGGTAGCTTGAACGTATCCCGTATTAGCACTCACCGTAGTGCGGTGAAAACCCGGAGGAGATCCCCCGCTCGTAAGAGATGCTAGGCGAAAAAGTTATAAATGGTATATTAAGTGTATGTATAACCGAAGTTCAGTGTATCAAAATAACTATAATACGTAAAAGCTACCTTGTGCGACATTAAATTATCTACGAAAAGACGCATACTCTATCATCTCTTCGCGATAATATTTTTTGTTTTGTATGTAATGTTAGCTTAGCTTTGACTGCCCTTTACTGGACGCCCCCATATCGTGACTGACGGATAAATCTACCAAATGCGGTTTTGCGGAATTTATTGAAAACTTAGATTTGTTTTATTACCTCGGCGTTTTATGTTTTATGGTGATTGAGCGCTTCTGATCGGTATCGTACCCGTTGCCGTATTCACCCAGGCTTGCTATATATGGACTGCGATACAACGATACAGCCTGTATGTGCGTAATCTTGGCAGCCTAAAGCCGCTTGAACCGCTAATGCGATAAGTTCTCTTTTTGTTCTATTATTTTTCGAATACTGATGCGTGCAGGGCCTGGGCAACTTGCTGCTTGATGGTGTCGGTATTCCAGCCGCTGGCGGTGAATCGTAGCAGGGGTATGTGTGCATTAGTGATAACTGTATTGACAAAAGCGTCTCGCTGTTGACGGTCAGGGCGATTGTGAGTGATATCATCAAGCTCTATGGCGAGAAGTGGTCGCATGTCATTGGTGTAGATGAGGAAGTCTACTGATTTACCATTGATTCTTGAGAATGCCCTGCTCCAGTTTTGTCCGCGCACCTTATGATTCAAGAATATGCTCAGATGGGCTTGAGGAATAATGATACAGCCGCTGACTACTTCGTGTAGGGTTTGATAGAAGGCCAGTTCGTACTGTGTTATGATGCGCTCCTTTTTGGTGTATGCATACTCCCCTGTTTTTGGCTTAGAAAAAGTGGTTCGTCTGTTTGTTTTTGCCCCAATTATTCCAAAGACGACAATGATGATAAGAATTATTATACTTATTTCCATAAGGGAAATTATAATATGTTATGACGGGTTAAGTAAATGGGTTTTTTAGGATTGTCGTGCTGTATTGCTTTGTGGTATGGTTATGGGGGTTACATGGAGGTTATTCTGCCAATGTAAGTAAAATGGTGGTATTTTGGGGATTACCAATGGTTCAAAACCTGCTCGCTGAAGTGAAAGTGGCTGATGATAGAGCTAGTATATGCGAGCGTAAAGACTCGACTGGTAATGTTAAATGTAAGATCAAAAATATCAAATATGGCGACAGTGAGGTTATCATTTCTGTTATTGACGGTAGACGCCGCGGTAATAAAACTATTAAGTTTCATCGTCGGGCGGAAAGCTACACTTTCGTAACTGTAAAGAGGCACGCACTGCTGGTTATAGCCATATGCATCGTGGTCAACCAGGGTACGCACCGCACCTTGATAGAGACGGCGACGGCATAGCTTGCGATAAGCATAAATAACGCATTTAGTACCAAAAATAAATAACTAAGCCAGATTAAAAGCTGGCTTAGTTATTTGCATAGTTTTTATATTTTAACTTTAACTTTGACCAACAGAATAAACCTTGAATGTTGCGGTTTTTAGACTATCTACTTTACCAGCCTCTACATATTTAAATGCTTCGTATGATCCAGACCCATTGCTTTTGAGGTCGTTAGCGTAAATCGTATCTTCTGCAAGTCGTGTGCCGCTAGCATCTACAGCCTCTATTTTAACAGTATATGATTTTGTCTCGGCATTCTTATTTGTAACCTTAACGCTTAACAGGGTTTTATTGATACCATATGCATCAGTAGTTGCTGAAAATTGGCCAACCTCAACACTAACATCGTTTTTGAGCAGCTCATCAGTCTTTTTGCCGCTCGATGTATCCACTGAATCCTGGATGGCTTTACCAGCATCGTTTATTGCTTTGCCGTACATCGCTTGACTGGCTAGCACGATGCCAACGCAGACCAAGCCTATGATTAAAACGGTAATTGACATTCCGCGGCCCGCGCCGTCGTGCCTCTTAGCGCCAACAATGCCAACTATGCCAAAAAATATAGCGAGCACGCCAAGTATTGCGGCGAAGTTGTTAATAATCGGGATTGCCGATAGTACCAGCCCGATAATACCTATAACTAATCCTGTTGTGACTAGCCCAGATTTCTTTTGTTCGTTTTTGCCCATAATCCCCCCTCAGGATTTTATTAATAATATAGATTGCCTGCCGAGCTGTCATAAAAAAGGACAGCCATTTGCTGACTGTCTAGATCTGACAAGGGAACGCATGCGTCCACTTTATCGCACAATGGTTGCCCATTTGCAAAGTGAACTAGACCATGCGGTACCCAGTCAGATCTAGACGAATTCAGTATATCAATAAAGGATAAAAATTTGAATAGTTACAGTTTTTATACTGTCTTTGGGGGCTGTTTTACCGTGTAGAAGTTTTCTATTTTTGTCGAGGGGCTTAATTATTGTATATCATGCAGCACTCTTCTTCCGTCGTCGTCGGCGTTTCTTTGGTGTGACGGTGTCGGTAGCTGCTGATTCAAATGCACTGTTGCCGCGAATTTGCAAGATGACTTCGCCGCTGTCTGTGACGGGTGCGACGGGTTCGGGTTGTGGTGCGGGGTGTTGGGCGCTAGCGGCGGCACTGACTTTTTGGGTCGGCTGGCTGGCAGCCATTTGAACGGGCCGGGCCAGTGCGGCCGCGGCGACGGCTTGCGGGCGCGGCTGGGTGGGCTGTTTTTGCGGGCGTGGCGGCATGATGACGGCGGCAATTTCTCGCTCAACGTCTTCTCGGCTCCGTGAGTACATGCGCCGCGAATATTCGATGATGTGCGGCGTGTTGTCGGCTTGGCTTGGTGGGAGCTCGAGGGTGCGCGCGGAGAAAGCCGGGGTCTTCTCTCCCCCGATGACCATATTGATGACGAAGTTACGATTGTGCATTTGCAAGAGGTCGACTGATTCAAAGTTTGGTTCAAATTGCTTGGCGAGGATCGGTGCGTCGTCAGCAGACACTCGGAATGAAATCATAGTGCCGACATTGCCAAAGACTGCGTCGCGCACAGTTTCATTCATCTGTGAGATGTACTGATTGGCGACGGTCAGGTTGAGGCCGTACTTGCGGGCTTCGGACAGGATAGTGGCAAATGAGTCAGTGGCGAAGTTCTGGAATTCGTCGACGTAAAGGTAAAATGGACGGCGGTCGCGGATGTCGGGGATGTCAGAGCGGCTCATAGCAGCCAGCTGAATCTTGGTGACCAGGAATGAGCCGAGGATGGCGGCGTTGTCTTCGCCGATCAAACCCTTGGACAAATTGACGATGAGAATTCTGCCTTCGTCCATGATTTGGCGGATATTGAAGGTGGATTTGGGCTGACCGATGATGTTGCGGATGATGGGGTTGGCGGTAAAGGCGCCGACTTTGTTGAGGACTGGTGCGACGGCCTCGGCGACGAACTTGTCGTTCCAGCTAGCGAATTCGACATTCCAGAATTGCAAGACCACGGTATCGCGGCAATAGCCCAACGTCTCTTTGCGGAAGTTTTTATCAGTCAGCATGCGAGTGATGTCGAGCATGGTTGTTTCTGGGCGGTCGAGCAGCGCCAGGATGGTGTAGCGCAAGATGTACTCTAGCCGTGGGCCCCAGCTCTCGCCAAACATGCGCTTCAGGACGCCGATGACCTCTGATGAGATGTTGGTTTTTTGGTTCGGGTTGGTGACTTCCAGCGGGTTGAAACCGAGCGGATAGGCGGTGTCTGCCGGGTTGAAATAGACGACGTCGTTCAGCCGTGAGCCGGGGATGAATTTCATGTTGTTGATGGCAAAATCACCGTGCGGGTCGATGATGGCGTAGCCTTGGCTGTGAAAGATGTCGCTGAGCGCGAATAATTCCAACAAACCGCTCTTCCCTGCTCCGGTCTGGCCGATGATGTAAACGTGACGCGAGCGATCAAAGCGCAGCATGCCGAATTGGTGGTTGATGCCGCGGAAATTGGTGACGCCAAAGGCGGAAATTTGGTCGTCATTAGCGTCGCTGCCGGTCAGGACGGGTAGCTTGGACGGTGGTTCGGCGGTTTTGGCGCTGGCCCAGACGATGTTGGGCGTCTCGACATTGGTGTGCGGCAAGTGAAAGACAGAGGCCAGTTCTTCGATATTCAGGATGTAGCCATCGCCGTAAAACGCGCGCTTGCGGTACTTGTCGAGGAACTCCTTGCCGAACGCACCCTTGACAGTGCGAAAGCCGTTGAGGTTGGTTGAGTTGAATTGCTTAAAAGCACCGACCAGTGCCTGCATATGTAGCTTGGCACTGGTTTGATCTTCACCAAGGTACGCCAGGCGGATCTTGACGTCGTAGCCCAATTTGGTGGCCTTCTTCTCTGCCTCAGAGACGCGCGTCTTGTCACGCTCAGATAGCTCGGGCGCTTTTTTGCTATCACTTCCCTGGCCTGGTGGTCTCCAGAGGGCCTCCAGTAGCGTACCAATCCATTGCAAGCCACCGCCGCCGAGCCCGGGGATGAGTTTATGCCCACTCTTGACGCTGGCGATCCAGCGATCAGCGGACTGTTGCCAGCTGTCGGCGATCGGCCTGATGAGTACCTGCACCCAGAGTTCCTCGCCGGTCAATTCTAGCTTGGCCAGCGTGCCGGTAATCCCCGCCAGCGGATCGACTTCAAAGGTTTGAAAGGTGCGGATTGGCAAGAACTCTGGCGCCGTCAAGGTTAGCTCAGTGGTGTACACAGTGGAGTGTTCGCGCTCGTGCTCGGTGTAATCTTCGCTAGCGACGTGGATTTGAACGGTTGGGTACTGGGCGTAAATTTGTCCCTCGACGAAACTTTGTAGCGTCCGGGGCACCCAGACGTAAAAACGAATTTGACCGTTGACCGAGGCGATTTCAAAGCTGATATGCTCCTGCCGGCCGCCCGATAACCTAAGTTCGCGTTTGTCGCGCAAGATGCCGTGCAGGCTGGCAAATAATTGCTCGGCGGCTAGTTCTTTCTTGTCGTTGGCTTTGGGGATTTCGAGTACTAATAACACGCTCTCGGTCGGTTCGAATTCGTCGGCCCGCTGATAGTTGCGCCACGTCAAAAATGACAGCACGGCTGTGATGGGTATCCAGACGTACCACTGCGTTAAAAAACTAATCATTGAAGAGATAATTTCCATGCTATTTCATTATCTCACCCCTTATAGATAAATGCAAACCTAGGCTTCGCTGACCAGAATGTAGGTGGCCTTGGCGGAGCGTTGGAATTGCGGCTTGGCTTGCAAGTTGAGCAGAATAGTGGTTTCTTTGACTTGACGCTTGTCGAGGACGCGCTTCACGATTTCATCGCGGTGCAGCGGCTCGCCGGCCTCGCGGAGGACACTGGCGATGATGTCAGCGACGGTGCCACGGGCGTAGCCCCACGATTCGAGGGCATAAATGCCGCGGCCGATCAGAACGAAGCGCTTGTCCTTGATGAGTTCGTTGTGGATGGCTTGAATGGTGACATCTTTGCGTTTGAAGTCGCTGTCCTTGATGGCCTTAGCGATGTCCGAGAAGTGCATTGGCTGGCCGTTGCTGTCGAGAATGACGAAAATCTTGTCGCGGATGGTCTTTGGGTTGACGAGCGGCCACTTGATCAGGCCCCACAGCCCTCGGAGATGGGCTAGTTTCTTGCTGATTGAGGCGAGCGCGGCGATGTTGGATGGGTGCTCGTAATTGAGCGTTTTGTGTAGTTCCTCAGCGGTGACTGGCTGGCCGTGCTGTTTGATGGCTTTGACGATTTCTTCGACTTGCTTCTTGATATTCTTCTCGTCGTTCGGCGTGCCGATGATGGCTGAGTGGTAATAGTCATCGTTCTCGGTGATGATGTTGATTGATGGATTGAGCTCAGCGATAAAGGCAACATGTGATCGTTCGCTATCGGTAACATCACGGCCGAGGACGTGCTTGGCGAGATTATGTAGTGGCGCCGCCCGACCCATTTCTGACAGGTGTGAGGTAACCATCTTTTCAGCAGCCGAGGCACTTGGTATACCGCCGTCAGCCACCAACAGGCGCAGGCGAACGAGGATGGCCTTCTCTAGCTGTCGGACACGCTCACGAGTGATCCCGAGCATGTCGCCGATCTGTTCCAGCGTCTCTTTATTGCCGTATAGGCCAAAGCGACGGCTAATAATCTCTTTCTCGCGCTCTTGCGGAATCTGCGCCAAAACATCCTCGGCTGCTTGCCGAAGCTGCCTGTCTGGTGCGCTCTGTTCTTGTATGTCGCTCATGGCTTTATGTTAAATCCTCTCTGCCTCACCTCAGAAGTTATGTTGATATATGACGATATTGCTATTATACAATAAAATATTTTCGTGTCAAGCAAGTCGTGTAGTACGCCGTAATTATAGCATGTATTTAACAATTTTTGCAATGAAATGGTGTGATAGTTTTTGATTTTGTGAATTATGGGGATGTGGTCTATACAGCCCTAATGAAATGTGGCTTGATTGGGTTATTTTATGGGTCAATTACTTCTTTGAGCGGCTGCTTTTTCTCGGGGATTTGGATGGTTTGGTTGAGGTGCGGCCGCGGCGGGCGGGCTTCACGGGTGCGACCTTCAGAAGCTCCAAGGCTTGCTCGTGAGTAATGGTTTTTGGGTCGGTGTCTTTGGGGATTTTGGCGTTTTTCGTGCCATCAGTGATGTATGGACCAAAGCGGCCGTTGAGGACTTTGACGCCGTCGCCGAAATCAGCGATATTTTTCTCGGCTTCGGCCTGGAGTTTGGCGGCGTAGAGTTCGCGGGCTTTTTCTAGGGTGATGGTGTGTGGATCTTCAGGTTTAATGGAGACGAAGAGTTTGCCAACTTGGATGTACGGACCGAAGCGACCGATGTTGGCTTTGATGTCTTGCCCGTCTTCGGTTTGACCAACGACGCGCGGCAATTTGAACATTTCTAGTGCTTGCTCCAGGGTGACGGTTTCAATTTTCGTCCCCTTCGGTAGTGGTGCAAAGCGCGGTTTGTCCTCGTCATCAGTATTACCGAGCTGCAGCATTGGGCCAAAGCGGCCGAAGCGTGCCAGGATGGGCTTGCCAGATTTTGGATCGATGCCGACTTCACGGTTGGCGCCGACTTTACTGCGGTCGATGCCGCCTGATTGCTCAATCAGTTTGTGAAACGGTGTGTAAAATCCATGGAGCATGGCGCTTTTCGCTAGGTCAGCGGCGGCGATTTTATCAAATTCAGTCTCGACGTTGGCGGTGAAATCATAATCAACGATTTGCGTGAAATGGTCGGTTAAAAAGTCAGCGATTAGTTCCCCGCTTGGTGTTGGGACTAGTTTACCGCGAGTGGAGCCGGTTTTTTCCTGGATGACGTCACGACTGACTTCCTCGCCGTTGTAACTCAGGACAATGACGTCGCGCGGCTGGCCTTCGCTGTCGCCTTTTTCAACGTAGCCGCGGGTCTGCACGGTATCGATGATGGTGGCGTAAGTGCTTGGCCGGCCGATGCCGAGGTCTTCGAGCTTCTTAACCAGTGAGCCTTCGGTGTAGCGGGCCGGTGGACGGGCGAAGGTTTGGCGGGCGGTGATGTCGTGGGTTTCAAGTGTGTCGCCGGTGTGGAGTTTTGGTAAGAGTTCGTCTTTGCCGCCGCCGTAGACGCGCAGGAAGCCGTCAAAGGCGATGACTTCGCCTTTGGCCTCAAAGTGCAGGTCTGTTGCGGTCGCCTCTCGGACATCGTCAGCAAAATCAGCATCACCAGCGCCACACTCCTGCGCTGGAGTACTCTTTTCGCTTATATCTCCACTGGAGATACTACGCGAGCGTTCGGCTGGAGCACTCGTTATTCGCGAATACTCCATAGCCCCAGCGCAGAAGGTGTCGCTGTTGCTGGCGCATCTGGCGCGAGTGGCGTCTCAGAAAAAATCTGGGATTGTCTTGGGTCCCGGATTGTTTTATGAGATGTCCGAGCGCCGCCGATAGCAATTACCACCGTGGTTTTCTCTAACTTCGCTGCTGACATTTGTGACGCCAGGGTGCGGCGGCGAATGAGGTCGTAGAGTTTTTGGTCGTACTCGTTTGAGGTGACGGTTTCGCGGGTGATATCGGTCGGGCGGATGGCCTCGTGGGCTTCTTGGGCGGAGGCGGATTTGGTTTTGAATTTGCGGACAGTGGAATAATCCGGGCCGTACAACCGCTTGATGAAATCAGTCGCGCTGGCGATAGCCTGCCCGCTCAAATTGACCGAGTCAGTACGCATGTAGGTGATCTTACCGTCCTGGTAGAGCCGCTGCGCTGAGGCCATGGTGGCTTTGGAGCTGAAGCCAAGCTTGGCGTTGGCTTCCTGCTGCAGCGTTGAGGTTGTAAACGGCGCGGCTGGGTTGCGGGTGCCAGGCGTTTTCGAGATATCGCTGACGGTGAATGTGGCTGGCTTGAGACTGTTCAAGAATTCGTAAGCGGCTGCTTCGGAATCAAATTTTTGGTTGAGCTCGGCCTTGAGTTCTTGATTGTCGTGGATGAATATGGCGGTCACCTTGAATTGTGAGCTGCCCTCAAATTTCATGATTTCTCGTTCGCGCTCGACCAGCAGCCGCACCGCTGGGCTCTGGACGCGGCCAGCTGACTTACCGCCTGGCACTTTTTGCCAGACTACCGGGCTGAGTTCAAAACCAACCAGCCGATCAAGGATCTGCCGGGCTTGCTGCGCCTGCACCAAGTTCATGTCAACAGTGCGCGGGTTCTGGATGGCATTGGTGATGGCATCCTTGGTGATTTCATGAAAGACGATGCGCTTGGTCGTCTCAACCGGCAAATCCAACACTTTACAGAGGTGCCAAGCGATAGCCTCCCCTTCGCGGTCTTCATCGGTCGCCAGCCAGACGTTGTCTTTACCGACGGCCTTGACGTTTTTCTTGAGCTCGGTGATGACTTTCTTTTTCTCTGGATCGACTTCGTAGACGGCAAAAAAATCATTTGCCACATCAATTGGCGGCGTACCGTCCTTGGTTTTTTTGACGATTGAGCGGATGTGTCCCACGCTTGACAAAACGTGAAAATCCTTGCCCAAGTATTTCTCAATAGTCTTAGCTTTGGCTGGCGACTCGACGATGACGAGATTTTTCATAACTCTATATTATATCAAATCACCTCGCAACCACAACCGCCGAGGGTGTTTCTCGGTGGCTCTGGTTGCGAGGACAGAGAGATGGGTCTGTCCTCGCGGAGGCGCTAGATGAGTCTAACGATACTCTCTTCCTCGAGCAACTCCTCTAGGAGATCATGGTATCTCAGAAACTTATCTTCATCCTCTGCAATAACGGCCTCGTGGAGGAGTTGTTCGTACTGTGCTTTGCGCATAGTATAGCACCACTTCCTGACTTCATCGGCGAGATCACCAGTGATTCGCCAGGCGCCAGTGCCGAAACAGTCGAGCAGAACATTGGCCACAACCAAGGGGTCGCTATAGCTAGCCCTAAAGCCAAAAGTAGACTCATCAATGGCCCATGCGGCTTCCACGCCGTTGATTTGGATTATTTGCCACAGGTGCTCATTATAGAGCTCCCTGTTGGTACGGATGGTGATGTCACCATTCATAGCCTTGATGACGAAGAAATCATCATAGTTCGCCATGTCAGACCTTCTCTCTCTGTCCGGATTATCAACACTCAGACTTCCTGAGTGGACGAATCTCCGTTTTTCAACGAAAACCTGATATATATATCAATTATTGGAGAAAAAGTCAAGCCTCTGGCGTATCCTCATCGCTATTGCCGCCAAAAATAGCTCGTTTGATATAGGTCCATGAGGCATGAGCAGCAAGCGGCAACGAGCCAATAAATGCAGCGCGGCCAATCTTGCGGAGGGTTTTGGCTAGCCTTGGTTTACCGTTCTGTTCGGCGGTGTGGGCGCCCGCGTAGGCAGACAACGCCAGCATCTCACCAGCCATGCCTAGTTTGCCAGATTTAGTTGGGCGCGTTTCACCTTTGTGTTTACTACGATAATTGGCGATGCCTGTTGCGGCGGCGTTTATCGTGTTTAACACGGCGATGGTGCCGATAACCGACTTTGGCGCTGCGCCTTTTTTCAACATTTCATAGAGTAGTTTGAGCGTGACCACTTTATCGGTGATTGCGTCAACGGCTGCGCCGACATTACTTGTCTGTCCTGTTGCGCGGGCGACCGCCCCGTCGGCAACATCAATTGATCGTCCGATAATTACCTGTGCCAAGCCAGAAACCTCCTCAAGGTTTTCCGCACCGTCCCATGTCAACTTTCCGCCCGCTAGACTCATCGCATTAGGAATGGTCAAGGCGTCCCTAATAAAGGTGGTGATACCATCGTCATTGACCGCCTCGCTGCTAGATACCAGTTCCCGACCTACCTTCATAAGATGTAGCCTATCATCAATTTGTCAAATTGGCAATGTTATCGCAATTATCGCAGCGTCCAATTATTCGCCCCGAGCGGCTTGATCACGCCGTTGATCTCTAGCATGGTTAGTGCCGTGGCGAAGTCGGCTGGGTTGAGGCCGGATTGTTGCTGCAGTTGGTCGCCGTCTCTGAGGCCGGTCCGGAGTAAGTCGATGATAGTGTTTTCGGCCGGGGTTTCACCGAGGGGGATGACGGCTTGGTCGGTAGCCGATCGAGCGTTTGATGGGGCGATGACGTCGAGAATGTCCGTGGCAGTGGTGGCGACGAGGGCGCCTTGTTTGAGCAGCGCGTTGCAGCCAGCAGATAGCGGGCTGGTGATGTTACCCGGCACAGCAAAGACGTCGTGGCCTTGGGATAAGGCGTGGGCGGCGGTGTTTAGCGTGCCGCTACGCTCGGTGGCCTCGGTGATGATAACGGCATCAGCCAAGCCGGAGACCAAGCGGTTGCGCTCCAAAAAGCTCCAGCGATTGACGACTTTACCGTCGCCTTTTTTCCACTCGGACAGAATAGCGCCGTCGTTTTTTATGATGTTCATGGCTAGTTTGTAATTGGTTTGCGGCGAGATGTCGGGCAGTTCATTGGGGATGACGCCGATGACTGTGCCGCCAGCCTCCAGGGCAGCTTTCTGGGCGATGCCGTCGATGCCGAGCGCCAAGCCACTGACGATGATGCAGCCGGCTGTTGCCAGGTCGCCCGCCAGCTGCTCAGTCACCTCCCGGCCGTACGCCGAGGGTTTGCGTGAGCCAACGATTGCCACGACCGGTGCGTCGCTCGTCGGCAATATTCCCATGAAACACAAGCTTTTCGGCGGATTAGCAATACTTGCCAACCTCTGGGTAAAATTATGCTCATCTGGACGGATTCTATTGATTTCCATGACTTTTGTGATAAAAAGTATTGACATGTTGTCAAATGCTTGCTATAATCAGGAGCGATTGGTTAGTTAAAGCGCTAATCAAAAGCACCTTATACCCCCTATTCTAACTAATAAGTTAGGTTGCGCGCAATGGCATTAAGTATTCTTACCCTCCACTTTTTGCGATTCAACGTTACGCGCATACTAACCCCTTTAACTGCCCTTTTTTGAAGGCGACCTCTGTTAAGGTGAGCACTGGATGGTGTTGATATTATAATCAGGCGCGGACTTTTGGAGTTTTAGTCACGACGCTTCACTGAGACGGGAGCTCGGGTGGGTTGAAGGGTAACAAAGCGCCAGGTGATGCCCACCCTTACCTGGCGCTTTTTTAGTTGGGTTTTTGATGTGATCTTGCACCGTGTAAATGGAGGTTGGGTGTGAATTGGTGTGGGATGGTTTGCTAGAAAGTGAATTTTTGGGTGGATATGCGTGAGCATAATATTGACTTTTTGTCTCTAAAATAGTATAGTGAATACATATGACGCAGATAATTGAGCACGATACCTTAGTCAAGTTAAGCCAAGAGCGCCCGTTGGTGTTTCGAGCCCAAGCGGCCGCCGTCTTGGCACGTGTGCCGCGGCGATTTCGACGAGACGCGCGGGTGCTGAATCGTAGCAAGCGCACGATGCACGACATGTTGACGGCGTGGCGAGACGAATGGTTGCCGAGGCTAGAGACGATCACCTCGGCGCATAATGCGACAATGTTGCAACAAGCCTTGCGGGAGGATTTACTGGCCGAGACGTCGTCGCAGCAACGGCTGATCGCCATGATGATACCGGTGCGGCTCGAGGAGGAGCGACTGGCCTTTGCGGGGTCGCAGTTTACGTCAAGGCGAGAGAAAAAGCCGTATCAGCGAACGCTAGCGTTTGCCCGGCAGCCAATTGAGGTCTGTCGGCAGCAGGTTGAAGATTTTATGCGGTACGAACTGTACCGGGCGGTGCTCGGTGAGGTTGGTATGACTGTGGTGGACAAGCAGGCCTGGGGGCTGGTACGATGCTGGCAGCGACTGCGGGCCGGCCGTCAGGTCAAGAAACTGCGGCGCGAGGTAACGCGGCGCTTGGCGGCAATTGAGCGAGAAATGGTGGCGATTGAGCAGGAGCGCGGCGGCTTGGCGGCGCGGCTGTTCGGGCTGAATATTGATTATGTGACGGTGTTGGCAGCGCGACAGGAGTACGAAAAGGCGCTGGGCCGGCTGAGTAAAAAAGCGGCCGAGAGCCCGGCCAAGCGGCTGGCACTATACGAGAAAAAGACCGAAGCGATTCGCGAGGAGTACCTCGATACGGTGCCGGGCGTGGCGAATTTATCAGAGGCGCAGCGGGCGGTCAAGGAAATTGATTCGGTGCTGCTAGCAATTTTTGACCTAGACGCGACCGCGCGCAACGAACTGATGGGTGCGTTCAAGCACTACCGGACGCTGACACGTGAGCGGGATATGCTACGGGCAAAGCTTGAGGTGTAGTTTGTAGGAGAGATATCTGGCCGTGTGTGGTTCGTTGGAATTGAGATAACTGCTGCCGGCGACCGATTAGGCTTGGCTCGTCGTCTTGGTTGAGCCAGGCTGCGTATCACCAGCTGCCATGCAGGCCTGGCATACTCCTTCGAGTTCAAAGTGGTGGCGCTCGACACGGAAGTGATGGCGCTGACCGATCAAGGCAATGAGTCGCTCTAGCTCTGGTGTCTCTAGCGGTTCGGCGTTATGACAGCGTGTGCAGTAGAGGTGGTGATGATGCTTGATAAATGGCTCGGCGAGCTCATAACGGACTTTCCAGCCGATGTGGATGGTGTTAATGACGTGGAGCTCGTGAAAGGTTTCGAGGATACGATAGATGCTGGTGCGGTTAGTATTCGGACAGCGCTTGGCGATTTCGGCGATGGTCAGTGGCACGTCGATGGATTCGAGTGCTGTAAAGACTTCGCAGCGTGATTTGGTCAGGCGAAGGTCGGCTTGGCGAAAGATGTCGCGTAAGGTATCCATGTCGCAATTGTAGCACTTATTGCGACAAAATTGCAATAAGCCACACAATACGCCATACTGATGAGCTATGAAAGAATGTATTGAACGAGTGCTGAGCTTGCCGCAGCTCACACCTTCTGAGGAAGTTAATGCGGCATTTACCAAATTAGTTGATGCGGTGGTGGTGCACGGTGAAGAGTCACTGCTATGCGACGAGGATATTCGCCATCAGGTGCAGCGGCGCTGCGCGGTAGCCGAAGGAGAGTTGGAACGACACTGGTCGAGGCGTATCACGGAGGCGGACAACCCGTGGGCGAAGTTAGAAGAGTTTCCGTACCATAAAAATTATGAGGAGTTGACGCGGCGTGAGATTGGGCTGCTGGGACGGACTGGGCTGCAGCTATGTGGTTGTTCGTCAGAGGTGGCGATGATTGGTAGTGGGCCGTTGCCGCTGACGGGATGGTGGTTGCATCAATTAACGGGAGCGCGGATTACGCATATTGACGCGTCGGATGAGGCAATTGAGTTATCGCGCGGCCTTGCGGCGGCGCTTGATTGGCCGTGTGAATTTATGACCGGTCTGGGCCAGTCGGTAGCGTTGGATGAGGGGCGATATGATGCGATATATGTAGCGGGACTGGCTGGCGAAACGCTGGCGGAAAAGCAAGCAATTGTTGATCATGTACGACCAGCACTCAAACCAGACAGACGACTGCTCGCGCGCGGGGCGTACGGGGCGCGTACCCTGCTCTACCCAGGGTTTGATGCTGATGCCATGAAGGGCGTGCAGTTGATGGAGGAATACCATCCGACCGATGATATTATTAATTCAGTCTTCGTGTACAAGCCCGTGCAGTGACGAAGTGTAGCACTAATTGATACATTGTCGCAATAATGATACATAACTACACGCCGAGGAATTCGTATGGGTTGGCTGGTTCGGTGGTTGGGGTGATGGTGGGGTTGGTGAGGACGTAGACAGCTCGGCCGCCGGATAGTTCACGCTTAACCTGGCCGCTTAGGCGTAGCCACTGGTTGTTGCGGTAACGCTCGGCGTCTGGGGATTTAACGAGGATGCTGATCGGGGTGCTGTCGACGGCGCAGCAGCTGATAACGAAGCGTGAGAGTTCGAAATAGCGGTTGTCGTAAAAGCCGCTCGGGTCGCGCGCCACGAAGCCAGTGACGTTAACGGTTACGCCGTCAAAAAAGCTGTCATTCGGGCAGTCATCAAACGCGCTACGCCAGCGGTTCATGGAAACGGGCTTGCCATCAAGCGGCTCTGGTTTTTCACAGCGGCCGGTCGTGCTGGTCGGCCCAGACGTGGCGCGGTTGGCAGCACTGGACGAGGACAGTGGGCGCGGCGGCAGGATGATGGCCAGGGCGAGGATGCCGGCGGTGACGATTGAGAGAATAGGGATCTTGCGCCGCGGCTTTTCTGGATGCTCCGTGGTCGTTACGCCAGCGGAGGCTCGCCGCTTCCCTGCTAGCGTGTGGCGCAGCTCTAGAACGATATCGAGGATTAGTAACATGCCACCAGCTACGGTCGCCACGACAGCGAGCAGATGGTAGCGCGGATGAATGTAAAAGCCGAGCTGGCCGCGGACGGCGATGAGGATGATGTAGCTACAGGCGAGTAGCCCGCCGCTAGCGCGTAACAATGAGCCGAACCTAGCGCGCATATAGATTGACTCCGATCCCTATCGCGAGTGACAGGCTGAAAATAATGAGCATAACCAGCAGGATAAATCGCGGACGGAAGGTGCTTCTCATGAGGAGGATGAGCTTGATGTCGATCATCGGGCCAGTCAGCAGAAAGGCGAGGACGGAGCCGTTGGTGAAGATACGGGCATAAGCCAGCGCAAAAAACGCATCGACGCTAGAGCAGATGGAGACGACGAAGCCGAGGCCGATCATGGCGATGACCGACAGGATGATGTCGCCGCCAACGGCATTGATGATGGAGCGTGGAACGAAAACTTGGGTGGCGGCAGCGATCATGGCGCCAAGGACGAGCATGGTGGTGAGCTGCCAGAATTCGTTGCGGGAATCAGCGAGGATGTGGCGAAAGGTCGTTGGATGACGGTCGGTGCAAGAAGCAGCGAATGACGGCTGGAGGACGTGCCTCGGGTGAATAAAGCTGACGATCAGAGCGGTCAGCTGGACGATCAGAAAGCCAAAGCCGATACGCCACCAGACCATGCGCGGTTCAAAGCTAAAGGCGGTCATGGTGGCGATGATGGTGATCGGATTGAGGATCGGCGCGGCTAAGAGAAAGCTGATGACGTCGGCGGGCTTGAGGCCGTGCGCTAGGAGGCTGCGGGCGACCGGCACATTGCCGCATTCACAGACCGGTAGCGCGATACCGACGAGCGAGAGGAGAATGCGGCGGATGAGGGTATGTTTGGGTAGGATTTTCAGTAGTCGGTCTGGCGGCAGGAAACGACGGATGAGAGCAGAAACGATGATGCCGATAATGAGAAACGGCGTGGCCTCAACGATGACGCTGCAGGTTAGCGTCAGAAAATCTTGTGCCAGCGGTGCTAGTGTCCCGGCCCACGTTTGCGGCGGATGCGCGATCAGCCAGAGGTCAATTTGTAAACCGTATTGCATCACAACGATGCCAAATAAGCCGACGACAGTCCATCGGATTGCGTCGCTATGGTCTTTGAGCCAGGCGGTCATGCGCTGATACGTGGTATGAAGTGATGACACAATCTCTATTATACTACTCTCTGCCTAGCATGCTATACTAAAACTCAGTATGAAACATTGGCTCTACTCACATCACCCATTTCGGATTTTTTGGTTTTCGGCGTTGTTGACGCTAGCTTTGGGCGGGCTGATTTTCACCCAACTAGGCCTTAATGGTCTGTGGTTGTTTGCGATTTTGGTGGTGCTGGAAGTGACGTTTAGCTTTGATAACGCAGTAATTAATAGCAAGGTGCTGGCCAGTATGAGTCAGGTTTGGCAGAAGATTTTCCTGACGGTTGGAATTTTCGTGGCGGTGTTTGTGGTGCGGTTCGTGCTGCCGATTATCATTGTGATGGTGGCGAGCGGTCATGGGTTTATGGAAGTGGTTGATTTGGCGCTGAATAAGCCGGCGGAATACGGTCATATTTTGCACGAAGCCTCGCCGATGATTGATGCTTTTGGCGGCGCGTTTCTGATTATGATTGGCCTCAGTTATTTCATTGATTATAACAAGCGCGTGCATTGGATGCGGCATGTCGAGCCGTGGCTGGCCAAGGCTGGCCGGTTTGAGAATTTCAAGGTGTGTCTGATGCTCGGCGTAGCGGCGATGCTGTATTTCACGGTTGAGCCGCCGCATCGGGCGCTGGTGCTGATCTCGTCGGTGTTGGGGATTATACTGCACATCGGGCTGGAGCTGTTCGGCTCATTCTTTCATGAGGATGATGCTAAATCGGTCAAGGTTAAAACTGGCTGGGCGGCGTTTGCTAGCCTGCTCTATCTGGAAGTGTTGGATGCTAGTTTTAGCTTTGACGGCGTTATCGGCGCTTTTGCCATCACCAGCAGTGTGTTGCTGATCGTGGCGGGGCTCGGCGCCGGAGCGATTTGGGTGCGGTCGCTGACGGTGTATTTGCTGCGGACGGGCGTGCTTGGCAAGTATAAATATCTGGAAAACGGCGCGCATTGGGCCATCATGGCGCTGGGTATGATGATGATCGCCAAGCTGTTTCATCTGGAGCTGCCGGAGTGGGCAACGGGCGGTTTGGGGCTGCTGTTTGTGAGCTTGGCGGTAGGTAGCAGCATGCTAGAGACGCGAGCGATTAATCTGCAAGAGGCAGCCGCGGCGAAATTGCACAGTGCTGAGCGGCGGCTGAAACACAGCGCGGCGAGGATTGTGTCGCGGAAGCGGCGGTAGTTGGTATTTGGATTTTTATTTTCGGGCGTGAGCGTTTGCTTATTGCGACATTGTTGCAATAAGAATTTATTTGGTTTAATGTCGCAAGCGTAGTGGCGTAGCGATGTGCCGGGGACTAGAGCTTGACGCTGAGCGGTTCGATGGTACCGTCAAGAAATGTGCCGACTAGCTTGATGGATTCGGGAATCGTCCAGTCGCGCAGGATTGTTCGCTCGTTGGCATTGAACTTGCTAAGGACGAAATCAACATCGCCAATTTGCCGGCGCAGTAAATTGTCGGTGCCGATACGAATATGCCAGAAATCAGCGCCGATGTGAGTATGTAGCGATTTTAAGCCGTTGCTGCCAGCGTCGCGGCCGCCCTTGCGGACGCGGATTTTGCCAAAATCAAGGTCAGTGTCATCGTGAATAATTAGTAAATCATCCAGTGTCAATTTATAAAAATCCATGAGCGCCCGCGCGGCAACGCCGACTTCGTTATAGTACGTCGTTGGTTTGACCAAGAGAACTTTTTCCTGCGGACTAGCAGTTAACGACTTTGCGTCAGCAGTTGAGGCTAGCTTGACATTATTTAGCTTAGCAATATCCGCAAAGAATTTGGGCTTATTGCTAAATTGTGCACCCTGCTCCGCCGCCAACTGGTCAATTGCCAAAAAGCCAGCATTATGCCGCGTGTGAACGTACTTTTCGCCAGGATTGCCAAGGGCCAGAATGACTTTCATAGCCTTAGTATATCACCTTGGCCAGGATGACGTATAATAGATGTATGGCGAAACGCGATGATGATTTGGAATTTAGTGTTAATGCGGCGTTTGACGAGGCGCGGGCGGTTGTTGACAAGGTGCCGCTATATTTGGTGAATGGCTCGCTGGGTGCTGGCAAGACCAGTGTGCTGGAATTCTTATTGCAACAAAGTGGCTATAAGGGTGCGCGGGTGATTGAAAATGAATATGCCAATGAAAATGTCGACGGCTACCGGCTGGAGGGACTAGCGGAGATGGTGACGACGTTGGCTGGCGACTGCGTCTGCTGCTCGTCGAAGCACGCGCTGACGCGGATGCTGCTGGACTTCTGCCGGAATTCTCCGGCGCCAGTGTTTATCGAGGCGACGGGCGTGGCGCGAACGATGAATTTGGTGGAAAAACTCATTAATGCACAAATCTTCAATAAGTATGAGTTGATGCAGAGTTTTTACGTGATCGATGCGCACGAGATTTTGCGCGGGATTGAGCCAGCGCACGAAGTTGAACTGCAAGCAGCAGACGTGATTTTAGTGACCAAGGAAGATTTGCTAAGTGAAAATGAGCGCGCCGAGTACGAGGAAAAATTGCACACTCTGCCCTACGCCAAGGTGTTCAGCGCGCCGCACGGTCGGTTTGAACTCAGTAAATTAACCACGCCGTCGGGGCTACTGGCATTTTTTGATACGTACGACGGCGAGCTGGCGGTGCCGGATAATCCGACGTACGCCGTGCTGGACGTTTCAGGCATGAAAATTACGGCAGCGACTTTGGAAAAAATATGGCCGGAATTATTTGCGGCGTATGGCCTGCGGCGAATGAAGGGCTGCTTCATCAACGACAACGGCGCGCGCCAGCATGTGGAGGCAACCGAGCAGCAGATTCAGCTAACTAATGCCAGGCCTGAGGAGGCGGCAAAAATCGTGCTCATCGGCAAACGAGCGGATGAAATTACGCGCGAAGCCTTGGCGGCGCAACTAGTGATGTTTGAATAAATTGTTCGCTTTCGTCGTTTCCGACTCATCAGCATAGACACGCATCTATGGAGCGAACTGACAAGCAGAAGGTGGAGGAAAGTTAACTTTGCCCGCCAGTTCGTAACTAGTGTATATCTATCAATCACCTCCTTTTGAGTCATGTACAGGTAGGTCACGGTCCAATGGTCCCCCTTGCTTTGCTTTCATGAGAGCCTTCGTTATGGAGATTGGATCGGAATTGGAACATACTTGGATGGTGTGCTTATTGAACTTGAACCTAACCACAGTCTGCCCCTCCCGGTCGTGCAATTGAGCAAGCATCTTCGCGTCAATAATGGCGCTAAGCAGGTTAGTGCCATCATTGAACTTTATACTAATTGAAATAACCTTATAGTTGGGCATAATACTCTTCCTCCCCACCCGAGCGGATGCTCGTGTGAAAAACACTGGTCGACACCCGAATGGGTCGACTCGAGATGGGGTGTTTTGGTGCTTCTTGTGACGCACCGCAACATCCCATCTCAAATCAAAACTTTCTCTGCTTGTCAAAATACACTTTCGGACAAGGATTCACTCAACTCGTCAACAAAAGCTGATATATATATATCACTAATAGAATAAAATGTCAATGGATTTTGTCAAAAATATGGTGTAATACTTTTTCTTACCCCTGTTATGATCATGGACAACTTTTTATAGAAAATAGTAGCCGGTGTTTTCCGTGAGTGGCTGCCCCATCCTCCCCGCGCTATGCTGGGTCGCTAATTATGACTCGCCTAGATGTTTCGCAGCGGAGATGGTCACCGTTATCGCTCTCAAAATCGTCTGCAAATTTGTAGCGGTGATGGCCTTCGCTAGCTCATGTTTTGTCAGCGGCGTGGCGGTTTTCTGGTAAAAATAAATTGGCGCGGAATTATAGAATGGGTCGGTCGTGAACGCCTCGGCGAGATCATTTAGGCGGCTGGCGTGCGGTGCAGGGTCAAATGTTCGTAAATAATTCTGCGCTGTTTTGCCTGCATTTTGCCAATCAAAAGATTTTTTCACGGTGTAGGTTTGACCGACTGAGTTGCCGTCATGATAGGCGGTGAATTCGCTATGGCTGGACGGATAGGCCGAGACTCGGTCAAAGCACGCGCTGCGCACCAGGTCGAGCAGTATCGGATACATGCAGAAAAAGGCGGCAGTTACCTGCTTGCTGGCATCGGGAACCTCAATCGTCAGCGTGATGTCTATAAAATCCTCTGGCTGGTAGTCAATTTCCAGCGGCGAGCTTGTGACTGGTTCGGTAATTTCTCCAGGTCTAGCGGAGCGGCGCCTGGCGAAAGCTTTTTGACAGCGAGCCAGTTGTTTGCGTAATTCGGCTTCATCCCAGATGACAACGCTTGACTTCATCTCCGCCTCGATATGGGCGACGGATTCGTGAATCATGGATAAATCAAACGGCTTTACGTCAGCGATGACTTTTTCAAATAGCGTAATTGATTCGCCAGTAAAGAACGCGACGTCAAAAAACACGCTTGATTCAGACGTCGTGCCATGCAATTCGCCAACAAAGGCGCGTTCGCCGCCGGACTTTTCTACCATCCGTAAGAACCGCCGAATAACCAAGTGCTCAAACAAATGGCAAACATCGTGATCGGCTGGCAGGTTGTAGGCGGAATATAGCTTGTGGATCATGGGTTCATTATAACAAGGGTGAGTGCCCCACCCCAGCGCTTTTATGCTACCGGGGTGGGGTCTTCTTGAACTCAGAAGCTCTTGAACGGAGCCTTGTTGTTCAAGGTGCCCGAGTCGCTACGGTTGGTCAACGACCTGGGCGCGTCGGCCTTCGGGGTCGACGACTTGGAGGTGGGGAGCCCGCTGAAGGTCACCTTCGGCAGGCTTCCCGGGGATCCACCGAATCGCTGCTGGCCGCTCTGGCCGAAGCTGTCGTGGTGGTTCCTGTTGCTGTTCAATCCCTTTTGGGGACGTCCAGTTGCCATAGTAAACTCCTTTTGGAGTCGGGCGAGAATGGACCTTCTCGCAAACGGCACATTTGACACATGGCACGAGTCAAATGCGAACCCAGTGCGAAATTGCACGAAAGGCTGATATATATCAATACGAGAACAAAACGTCAAGGGTTTTTGTCAATAATGCAATAAGATTATGAAATTTTGTCAAGAATGATTAAGTGTTCAATATGCGGCGTACGCGGGAAAAAGTTGTAGCCGCGGTGCCAAGCGATGCGGTAGTGTTGCTGGAGCAAGGCGACGTCGCGGGCTTGGGTGACAGGATTGCAGCTGAGATAAATAATACGCGGCGGTAGTTTTTGCAACAATGTCGCAATAACATCGGAATGCAAGCCGGCGCGCGGCGGATCAACGATGACGATTTCCTTGTCTGTAATATAGTCGAGGGCTTGTTCGCTGGGAGCGAGGACAGCGCGGGCGTCGGTGCGGTCAAGTTCGGCGATGTTGCGCTGCATTTCGCGGACAGCGTCGGCGTTGATTTCCACCAGCGTGACGTTGCTGCCGCCAATGGTCAGGCCGATGGTGCCGACGCCAGCGTAGAGGTCGATGGTTGATAATCTGACAGCTCGAATATCATCAGAAAATAATCCGGGACCCACGTGAAGTTGCCCAGATTTTTTCTGAGATATTGCTCGCTGTTGATTATCGGTGTAGCCATGTGTCTCCAACTGATCCAGCTGGCGCTCCTGGTGTGCCTTATTGTACGGCACCCACTCCTTCATATCGCGCAGCGCCTGCTCGTAAACTGGAACATTGACTTGGAAAAAGCCTTCGCAGGCGTAGCGGAATGGCACACCAAGAATGGTGTCAGTCAAGGTGGTATTGCCGAAATGCGCCAAGCGTTCGGTGATGCGGCTGGCTGGCGAGCGCGGATCGGAATAGATAATTTCTCCGCCCTGAGCCGGTAGCTTGGCGGCTTCATCAGCGGTAATTATTTCGGGCAAGCGATCCCTGACATACAACTGCCATACACAGCTTCCCGATTGATCACAGCGGACGAGCAAGGTCTTGAGCTGGCGCGCCACGACGCGTTTATGGTGCAGTAAATCACGGATAGTCCGTGCCAGGTTATTGATTGCAGGGTGCGCTAAGCTCGTGCCATCGACGACAGTCTTGCCTTTGCTGCCGCGGCGAAAAAATGCTAAATCAAGCGTATCGCCAGATGATTCTTCACGGTCGCTATCAGCGTCTATTTCTCGGGTATCATCAGAAAATAATCCGGAACCCGAGACAAGCCCAGATTTTTTCTGAGATACCGCTCGGGATACTACCGATTCGCTGTACCAGCTAAATTCAACTTTGTTGCGATAACCATATGCGACATTGTCGCAATAAATGTCAATTGTCTCTGGTAATGCAATACCATGCAGCGTGAAGGCGTCGTCGATCAGTTGCCTTTTGTACGCCTGTTCAATCTCGAGCGGCATGATTTGCCACGGACTGGTCGAAAGATAACTGTCTGGGTCGTGTGGCCGGATGCGGTCGGGGCTTGGCGAGACCACTTCCTCGACAATCGCTTCGACGAAGTGCGACTTCTTTTTGGTAATGCGAACAGTGACGGTCTCACCAGGTAGTCCGCCCCATACGAAACATTTGCGCCCGTCGGCCAGCGTCCCTAGTGTTTGTCCACCGCCAACGATCTTCTCCAGTGTCAGCGTCTCAAAAATCTGCCGTCTCATCAAGAGTTATTATAACAGATTAGAAATTACACTCTGGCACGCCGCCAAACCAGCCGTTCTGCATATTGCGGCCAGTGCGGCAGGTGGTACCATCTGAGAGCGGCACCTTTATGGCGTAGCGGGTCGGCACGACGCTGGAAGCGAGGGTCGTGTCAGTGGCTGCGAGATACCAATAATCGCGGCCTTCGTGGTCTTTTGGCAGCTGCTTGATGTAGCGTGGAATGAGGAGTGCGCCGAGCTCACCACCATTACAAATCTTCATATTAGCGGTGTTATAAATGGTGCAGGCGCTCGTCGGCCATGGATATTCGCCGTTATCCGAGCGATATTTCTCGATTGCTTCCTTGAGCATTGAAATATTTGACTTGGTCTCATTGTCGCGAGCGGTGTTATACGTATTGCGCCACACGAGGCCGCCCAAGGTAGCGAGGATCGCGATGACCACGATGATAATGATAATTTCGACGATGGTAAAACCATACTGCTTATGCATATGACGATTGTAGCGCGTTTTGAGCCCAATCGCAAGGCTGGTAATTACGTGATTATTATGCTACACTAATCCTTGGTATTGGGCCGTCGCCAAGTGGTAAGGCACCAGGTTTTGGTCCTGGCATTCGGGGGTTCGAATCCCTCCGGCCCAGCCAAGAGGAATTTTTGCACTTTTTATAACAATGCGCTAGTATGTATTGAAAGTTAATCAATATTATGTTATTACAATTATTTAATATTGTAACTCTTATATTGTTCTTTGAAACGCTTCGATGAAGTCAAATATTTCTGCTTGATGCCCCAGCGACTTTGTTGACACCTGTTTAATGCTTTCACTATAATACCTAAAGAAAACCTAAGCAATAGGAAAATTATCCACAAGTATTATGGTCTATACAGTTTCAGCGGCGTTTGATGAATTCTGTCAGAATATTAGCCTTTCAAGTACTTATCATGACACCGCCAATAAGCGTAGGGATAGATTAGTCTCACTATTGAAGAATGATTTTACAATTTTAGACTCGTTTTCTACAGGCTCAATTCCTCGTTACACTGCTATATCAGGATATGCTGACTTAGATATAATGGTCGCTCTGCATTATGAAAAGCATATGAAAGATAAACTTCCGTCTGAGGTGTTGGCAGAGATTCAGAAAAGCCTAAGTGGGTATAAGACAAGGGTAAGACGCAATGGACAGGCAGTAACACTTTACTACGACACTTGGCCTAACGTTGATATTGTACCCGTATCGAGAACAGTTAACGATGATGGTAGCGTAAATCACTACAATGTTCCCAACATGAATAATGAGACCTGGCTTAAATCACGACCAAGAAAACACTCCAGTGCATTGACGGATCGCAATGGTATTTGCGGGGATAAATTCAAACGTATTATCAAAATGATAAAATGGTGGAATAAACAGCATGGCGACTACCTGCAATCATTTCATATAGAGGTGTTAGCATTACAGATATTTACGTCTACTATCAGTGATTACTCTTGGTCAGTATCTGAGTTTTTTGACAGAGCCGCGACGCTTGTAGCAAGTTCGCTGTACTATGAGGATGACTATGTTGATAGCTATCTAGATTCAGTCAATCGCTCAGAGGCGGTTAAGCGTCTTAAGACAGCACGCGACAAAGCTTTTAGCGCCTGGTACTTAACCTATGGAGAAAACAACGACCATCAGCGGGCAATAACAACATGGAGGCAAATTTTTGGTGAAAAATTCCCAGTATACGGAAGCTATTAAAAGAAAAATATTAGATGAGGCTAAGCGCATTGAGGAGGATTGTCTCTATTCTGCGAAAGGACACTTTCAGGCGGGGCGCTTCTGGGGTAACTTCAACTTGTGGATAGGGATACCAACAACCATCTTGGCCGCTGTAGGCGGCGCCACAGCCCTATCAAGTTTTGATAGTCATGGTCTAGTCGCAGGCATACTCGCTATTATTGTTGCAGCACTTTCAGCAGTGGCGACCTTTGTAAATCCAGTCGAAAGAGCGGACACGCATTTGAGCGCGGGCAATAAATATAATAGCTTAAGAAATCGTGCAAGAATATTTGGCGAAATCGATATTGACATAGAGAGGAATGATAAACTATTACTTACACTCAAAAATCTAAGTAAAGAGCGCGATGATCTCAATCAGGAGCTCCCGCAAATACCACAGTGGGCATTCCGTAAGGCGAGAAAGGGTATCGAAGAGGGCGAGGCTCAGTATGTGATTGATACCTCACAAGATTAGCCGTATGGGTACTTATCATCCATGTCTCGGTTTTGTCGATCGTGGCTCCACCCGGATTGCTTTAGCAAGGTAGTAGACAAACCGAACCCCTGTAAGATAAAACTTTCTGAGAATCACCTCCTCGAAACCTCAAAATAATGCAGAAAATGGGTTTGGCCTATGCTGCTGGCAGTGTCAGCGAGCGGAACTGTTTCAAATACCCGTACTCAAGCTTGGTTCGATCTTTGCTCAGGATGCCCAGCCAAGCAAAGATATCTAATCATTCTAAATCTCCTCCGGTTTCCGGTTCAATCGATGCTGTGTATTATTACGCCGGCTACCACGGGTCGTTTCTATACATAAAACTGATCTATCATGGCCGACAATGTCGAGTCAAGCTCAACCTGCTTGAGCTCATCGGCTCCAATATATCGCAGCTCGCTGACGTCTGTCGTGGTTGTGGGTGGTGACACGAGGCGAACCTGGTAAGCGATGATAAGCACCGGGGTGTCGAACTTTTTGCTCCATGTCGGGATGATGATTGGCGCTGCATTTGTAATTTCTATCTCAGTGCCCAGCTCTTCTCGGCACTCACGCCGCAAGGCCTCGGCTATGCTCTCGCCGTGTTCCAGTCCGCCACCGGGTAAATCCCACGTATCGCTCCTCTCGCGGACGAATAGCAACTTTCCATTATTATCATCATAAATCAGGCCCTTGACTGACACGCGATAGGCGGCTCGGATAGTTTTGAGCTCAGACATGGTCATTCCTCCTACTTTGCCACTTGTGTATCTCGCAGGTGATGATCGGGATGATGAACGAGGCCAGGCCGATGAGTGCGCCGTGCCAGAAGTTGATCGGCGTTATGTGGAGGATTGTGCCAAGCGGGCCGAAGAAGACGAGTAGCTGCAGCATGACCGACAGGCCGATGCCGGCATAAAAACTGGCGTTCATGACCTTGAGGCGGCTGAAGATTGATTCACTGTCGGAGCGGGCGTTGAAAGCATTGGCCCACTGGCTGACCACCAGCGAGATAAAGGCCAGCGTTTGCGCGTAGTCGTGGCCGTAATGCTTCTCGAAAAAGATATAGACCGCTAGTGCCATGACCGACATAGTGGCGGCGACGATGACCATCCGCCAGATCATTTGGTGGTTGAGAATCGGTGCGTCGGGGTGCTCCGGCGAGCGGTTCATAGCCTGCTTTTCACCCGGCTCCAGGCCAAGCGGGATGACCATCGAGGTATCGGTCACCAGATTGACCCAGAGGATTTGCACCGGCTCCAGCGGCGTCTTGATGCCGATGAGCAGCGCGCCGAGCATGGTGATCAGCTCGCCAGTGTTAGTCGACAGCAGATAAAACAGCATGCGGCGGATATTGGCGATGATGGTGCGACCCTCGCGCATGGCGTCGATGATGGTCTTGAAATTATCGTTGAGCAGGATGATATCGCCAGCGTCTTTGGCGATGTGCGAGCCTGACCCCATGGCTACGCCGACATGGGCGTTGGTCAGCGCCGGTACGTCATTGACGCCGTCGCCAGTCATGGCGGTGATGTGGTGTTTTTTGAGAATGGTCAGCAGGCGGTATTTTTGCTCGGGGATGACGCGGGAGAAGACTTTGGTTTTGGTGACGATGGCGTCCAGCTGATCATCAGACAACTTGGCCATATCACGGCAGTCAAACACTTCGTCGCGATCCTTGACCATGCCAAGCTCCCGGCCAATCTGATAGGCCGTCTCGAAGTGATCGCCAGTGATCATCCGCACCGACACACCCGCTTTCAGAGCCGCCCGGATAGCCCGCGGTGCCTCTGGTCGCAGCACATCGGCCACGGCCACGAAGCCGGCGAATGTCAGCTTGCCGAGCTGATCAAAGCCATCAATTATCTCATCCAGTTCGCCCGTCGCCAGCCCAATCACCCGGTAGCCGCGGGCGGTCATCTCATCAAGCATTTGCTGGGCGCGCTTTTTGGTGCGAGCCGACACGCGGCACGCTGCCAGAATGGCTTCGGGCGCACCTTTGACATACAAGCGAAACTGCCGGCCGTGATGCCAGATGGTGGCGGACATGGCGTGGGCTTGACTGAATGGCAGGTCGCGAACTGGTGCGTGGCGTGGGGCGGCGCTCTGCTTGCGGGCGTATTCATTGAGGGCGATGTCCAGCGGATCGTGACTCTTGGCGTGAGCGCGGTTGACTACCAGTCCGATGATGTGGTCAATGTTCTCTGTCGCCTCGTCCGGCGTCCACGTTTGCTGAACGGTCATCTTGTTCTTGGTCAGCGTGCCCGTCTTGTCGGTGGCGATGGTGGTGATGACACCAATGGTCTCGATGGCGCGCATTTGATGCACCAGCGCTTTTTTGGCGGCCATCCGCCGCATCCCTAAGACCAACACCACGGAAATGGCAATCGGCAAGCTCTCCGGCACGGCACTCACCGCCAGAGCCATGACAAAGCGTAGACTCTCTAGTACGTCCATACCGCGCAGCAAGCTCAGCCCAAAGGCGACGAGGGCGATAGCCGAGACAGCGGCGATGACTCTGGTGATCAGGGTGTCGATTTTTCGCTGGACTGGGCTTTGGGTTGATTCGCGCTTTGAGAGCATGGCGAGATTGCCAAACTCGGTCTGATTGCCGGTGGCGACGACCACGCCGGTGCCGGTGCCGCTAACCACGAATGAGCCCTGAAACAGCATGTTGGTTTGCTCGTACATTTCTTTATTGCCGGTGAGTGTGTCGGTTTGTTTGGAGATTGGCAGTGATTCGCCGGTCAGTTGCGCCTCGTCCACCCGCAAGTTGGCGCTGCGGAGGAGGCGGATGTCGGCAGGGACTTTCTCGCCCTCGGCTAGTGAAACGACGTCGCCCGGAACCAGCTGGCTGGCGTCGATGCGCGTGGTGCGATTGACGCGGTGGACGTCGACTTTTTGGGCGTCGTGACGGGACAGGCTGCGCAGCACGCGGTCAGTTGAGAAGCGCTGAATGTAGAAAATAACGGCCGAGATGGCGGCGATGACAAAGATGATGATGGCGTCAATGGCCTCGCCGTGCCAGAGGCTGATGATGGCGGCGATGAGCAGGACGAGCATAAAGATATCGAGAAATGGCTCGAGGATGATACGCCAGAGCGGTTCGGATTGGACTTTGATGACGTTGAGGCCGTAGCGTTTTTGGCGGCGCTGGACTTCGGCCGCACTCAGGCCGCTGCTCGAGGAACCCAGTCGCCGCAGCGCCTCGTCGCTTGATGATTGATAAAAATGCATACGGTTATTATAGCGTGAAGTGCTGTTTGGGGGAAATTTGAGGTTCGGGATGTAGCTTGAAATAGTGGGTAGTCATTGTACCCGGTATAGCTGAGGTCGCTATTCTGCAACAGTTAATTACAGGCAAAAAGGTGCGCCTCCGGCTTCTGCCTCGCGCACCTCTTGCTTGAGATGGGGGTTGCATGAGTTGATCATCGTCAGTCGATTCGGTTGCTCCACGTACCGTAAGTGACGTGGGCCGCACCAGGCCTGACGCTATGCCCGTAGCTTCTTATCCTTCAGCTTCAACACCACATCCGCCTGCTTGGCCAGCTGTTTACTGTGGGTGACGACGATGACGCACTTGTCGTTTTCGTGGGCGACCCGACGCAGGATGTCAATGATATCAGCGGCGGTGGTTTCGTCCAGGTTGCCGGTCGGCTCGTCCGCCAAGATAATCGGTGCATGCGAGACGAGGGCTCGCCCGATCGCCACGCGCTGTTGCTGTCCGCCAGAAAGCTTCATGACGTTACGGTGAATGTGATCGTCGTCCAGGCCCATAGAGTGCAGCGTTTCGTTAGTGGCCTTGGAATTAACCAATTTCAAGTTCTCCAGCGGTGTCAGGTAATCGATCAGGTTATAATTCTGAAACACCAGCGAGATATTATGCTTGCGATGGTGCGAATAGCCCTGCTCGGCGATGTCTTCGTCGTCGAACAAAATCTGCCCGCCAGTCGGCGTGTCCAGCCCGGCTAGTAGCCCCAGCAGTGTCGACTTACCAGCCCCAGAACTACCGACGATGGCGTAGAATTTGCCTTTTTCAAATTGATAATTGATGCCGTTGAGCACGTTGCTGGTACCGTCAGCATATGAGTAAATGATATCGCGTAAAGTAAGTAATGACATGATAACTCCTAACTTAATTTTGCTAAAATTTGCTTTGGTGATTGGCGCATGATTGGCGCGGTGGCAGCGATGGCTGATAGCAGAACGACTACGTAGCTGAAGGCGAAAGCCTCTAGGTAGGTCGCTACTGGCGTAGCTTGCACCGCAGTCTTTTCTATGCGCTGGCTTTGGTCAGTTTGCGCTGTCAGGGCAGTAGAAATCTGCGATGAGGCGACCGAACCGATAGCGATAGCGAACACCGAGCTAACTAGAGCGATGATCGCCAGCTCCGCCAGTAATTGCCCGATAATCTGCCGCTTCGACGTGCCGATAGACAGCAAGATGCCAATTTCATGCAAGCGGCCGCGCACCCAGAATACCAGCACCAGCGACAGCACCGCCAGCCCCGCCGCGGCTGCGCCGATGGTGGCAATCGTCAAAATGTTTTGAATGCCAGCGATGTTTTGGAGAACCCCAGCGAACACGGCCCCGTTGTCAGTTAGACTGAATTTCTGCCAATCGACGTTTGGTAGGCTTTTAGTGCGGTCCGTTAACGACTTCAGCTGATGCGGATTTTCGGCGAAATACGTCGCCCGCGTCAACTGCTGGCTACCTGTCAGTTGCTGCGCCGCAGCCAAGTTGGTGATGAGATGATTCTCTGCCATGTCAGACTGTAAGACCGCTGGCTTTTCGCCTTTGCCGCTGAAGATCCCTGCGACAGTTACCGTCACCCGCCGGCCGTCTTTGGTGATGTCCAGCTTGTCGCCTGGCTTGATATTATTTTTCTCAGCGAAGGTTTTGTGAATCAGGGCCGCGTTCTGATCGTTCGCCCCCAGATGCTTACCCTGTTCTAGTTGGTAAAATCGACCGGTGAACTCGCCGAGCAGATTGCTTTCTGTCGCGCCCGTCACCTTCGCCTCGCCAGCCACGTTAGCGTCCAGCTGCACGCCGCTGCCTGCCGTGTCGATTAATTGCTTGCCCGGCAGTCCCGCAGTGGTCTCTGCCTGGAAATTGTGTGCTTTGACCTTGTCCAGGTGCTGCACTCGCTGCGCGATATCCATCGGCACCTCGCCCGATGGCTGCTTGCTGGCGATACTAAAGCCAGCGCGGATGTTTCGTTCAATTGACTGCTTCAGCTGCGCCATCGCCTGCTGCACCGTCAGCGTGCCGATGAGCAGCGTGAAAATCAGCGTCATGATCAGGGCGATGGTCAGGCTGCGACGCCGCTTACGCGTCACAGCCGTCCAGGCTCGTTTGATAATCGTCATCATTCGCCCCTAGTCCACTTCGGTTAGTAATTCTTTTGGCGTTGACTGGGTAATCGGTCGAGAGGCCAAGAGCACCGCGATGATAATCACCGCTAGTCCAGCGCCCCACACCGCCAATAGATCCGTCGGTTGCACACCAACCGTCACCTTGTCCAACGTGCGTGACGACGTCACCGAGTCAGCGTCAGCACCGAGCGACGCACCGTTGAGGGAACTGCCAGCTTGACGCGTGGCATTCTGCGCCGCCTGCGACACCACGTGATCACCCAGTTGCTGAGCAATCAGCCCTGCGGTAAAGTACGACGCACCGAAGCTCAGCACCGCGATCATCACTAGCTCAGCGATATATTGCAGCACAATCTTTGACTGCGGCACGCCCGTCGCCAAGAGTACGCCCGCTTCGCGCTTGCGCTCGTTCATCCACAAGTACAGCACCATGCCGATTACCGCGACACTGACCAGTGCCGTCGCCCACAGCATACCGTCGATCAAGCCGTACACGCCATTGACTGCACCAGTCACACCGGCTAGCTCCTGGCTATTCTTATTCAACTGGTACTTTTGCCAATTAACTGGCAGTTTATTTGCCCGCGCCATCACCTCGTCCAGCTGCTTGGTGCCTTTGGTGAAGAACGTGGCATCTTGGTAAATCTCATTTTGCTCGGTATACGCATTCAACTGGCGGGTCGTCGCGATGTCAGTCAAGAACAAATTCTCGAACAACTCCACCTGGTACGTCGCCTGCTTTGGGTTCTTGCCGTTAAATATACCGACGATTTCTACCTCAACCTCGTCCTTGGATGGATGCTCGTTGTCGGTGTCGTATTGGTTGGCCTTTAACTTAATTTTACTGCCAAGTTTCAGGTTATTAGCCTTGGCGAAGTCTTCGTGCACCAAAATCTTGTGCGAATCGTTCTCGGTGATGTGCCGGCCAGCGATGAGCTTGAGCGATTCGGCCCGGAACTTCTTCTCGGATTCAGACTTATTGACGCCGATGATGGTGGCGGCGTTGCCAAACTGCTTGTCTTTCTCAGCATCATAGCCGCTGCCACCGCTTGGTAGTGGCACAAGCTTGGTATTGATAAAGTCGACCGTGGCGTTCTGGCGTTTGACATAGTCCGTCACGCCCTCCAGATTCTTCACCGCGTCGATATCTTTGTTCGACACCGTTCCCGAACCGCGAGCGGTTCCCGGATTGGTGCGCGGATTATTGCCCAGCGTAAAGCCGGCCTTGAGCGTTTTGTCTAGCGACTGCGCCGCCGCGTCGGTCGAATGCTTGATGGCAAATCCACTCAGCATAATCGTCGACATACACAGCAAAATCGCCAGCAAAATCAGCGTTTTGAGTTTTTTCCTGGTGATATACAACCAGGCACGTTGTATAAATGACATAGATCTCCTTTCTTGGTTCTATGTCAGTGTAGCAAGGGTGTGTGAAGGGAATGTGAAATGGGTAGTATTCAGATGAGTTTCTCTAACTTGCTGTCCTGCTTCTCGAGCTCGATAACGTGAACGCCGAGGCGTTCCTTATGCGGCGGGTAGATCTTGTGAAGGAGGCGAAGTGCCTCTTCTTGGCTTTTCACCTGCGGCACGATCTGCTGCCATGGCTCAGCCGCCAGCATGTCGGCGAATTTACTGTAGATTCGAATTGACTTGATTCGCACTACACCAGATGCATGCCCGTTTTCGAGCTGCAATAGTTGGCCCTCCTTAAGGCGCTTGATACTGTTGTAGCCGATGCGAACTTCTAAGGTCTTGCGACCCGACATGATAGCATCAAAGTAGGGTTTCTTGATGCGCATCTTACGCATAGGCATTCCTTTCTTGTTGAGACTGATTCCCCACTGTTGAACGACACTGTTTGGTGCGTATCCTCCCGGGAACACACCTTCAAGTGTCCAGCCGTGACGCTGGAGACAGGCGACCTGCCACGGCTCAGGGACCATATGGACGTACAGCTTGTGACCATAATCAGCTAATAGTTGTGGCAAGTTAACTACCAGCGCTTCGAAAACAGCATCTGATTTTGCTACCAATGGCATGATTTTAATCGGCCGGCCTTTCTTTGGGGTTGCAAGAACAACGCCAACGACCTTTCTATCCTGCTCGGCGATGAAAATGAGCTTATATTTAGCGTTGATATCTCGGCTCTCACGTCGTTGGTAGCTAGCAAATAGCGCATCCACCCATGTATCATCCACGCCATTAAAGTCACTGCCCACTCGCGACAGGATCAGTTGGCGCGCCGCTACAGCGTGCTTTTTCTCGTCAAACGGGATGATTGAAATATCTGACAAATCAGGAGCTGCACTTTGATTCAGCGGCTTGTACAGCATACACTCGTCGATACCAGGTTTATAATGATCTTGCGCCCTACCAGCCAGATGAAAGCCTTTGCGCAATAGAAACTTGAACGTGGCTTGGTTTTGGGCAGCCACTGTACAGTAGAGTTGCCGAGCGTGGTGTTTGCGAGCAAAATCCTCAGCATGGCGAAGTAACTTACTGCCAATGCCAAATTTACCGCGATATTCTGGAGCAACGATGAGCGGACTAATTTTAACTGTCCCCTGTTTTTTGATGACTAGATGAATTATTCCAGCAGGATGATAATCAACTTCTGCAATAAACATGTACTGCCCGAGTGAAAACTGCCCGACAGAATCGACGTTACCATTGATATGCGCGGTAAAAATCCGCTGTGCATGAGCTTGATGATCGCCATCGTAAAATGGTTCAAGCGCTTCTGTCATCAGGCGAAAAACGAAATCAACATCGCCTGTCTTGGCTTTACGGATCTCCACAGCGACTGACGATTTCTTATATCGGTGCATTAGTTTATTGTCTTATAACTTATACAGTAATACAAGTTATCTATTGCTATACATGCGTAATTTATAGGTGCCTCTCATCATATAGTCGTGACTCGAGGTTTTGTTGCCAGAGGTGATAGCGTTAAAGAGTTCGGTAGCTTTTTCAAATTTGGCGTTCTTGATTTCTTTTTCTAGGACGGAACCTGCCACGAAGTAGGTCTGCTATTGCACTAATCAACCCGCTCGGCAAGCGACATCACTTGATAGCCGTATTGATCAATGTCTTCTTGTTTCCAAAAATCGATTTCTTTCGTGCGTAAAACTTCGCCGACTACATGACGGACTTTGCGGCCGGTTGGCGTTCCGTCATAATTTATCTCAATCTGCTCCAGAATGTTGCCGGGTTGGATGTCAAAATCGGCCACTCTCATATCAAACGTTTTCTCGCCCGCTAGGACTTTTTCGAATAAATCGGGGTAAGATTTTTTGGTGATAATTTTCATACCTTCTATTATGGAGTTATACGACTTAGGTCACAAGCCGATGCTAAAGTTGTGCGACGGATACTATCTTGATTTATTGGGGGTTAGGTATTGGTTGTAGCTTTATTCTAGTGTGAGTGAGCAGGAAATTACTATGGTTTGTGGTGATTTTTGTAAGATTGCTTGACCTCGGGTCCTATTATTGATATATATATATATATCAGCGTTTTGGAATAATCCTAACGCCGCTCCTTCTACTTGAGAAAGGTCTCTATGAGCTACTCAGAGAGATGCGATGTCGAATGCGGTGACAACTGCATTCTCAGGAGGCTGTCCAATGGACGGCACGCTGTCACTACACCTAGTCAGATACCTATGGGCACCGACTGGTACAGATGCAACTTTGATGACGATCTGAGTTATCAGATCTTGTCACATGGTACTGTCATGGTACATCGTCGATCGGTCTGTCGCGGCGGCCCGGATTGTACGTTTGGCGATGGCGAAACGTATGGTAACCGTAACTGGACACCGCCAGTTTATGGCAGCACTAGTAGTGGTCATGATGTCACTGTGTCGTTCGGACTTGGTCCGCGGGATGGAGAGGCGCTTATTGCTTCTGACCATCTCGACCGCGTTGACTTCTATGGCGACAAGAAGCTTCGTGTCAAAAAGCATCACGATCACTACGATGCTTATGGTAATCTGGTCTCGGATCGTGGTTCCTATCGAGAGGAGTGACACAATAGACCCGAGCAAGTCTATAAACTGCTCACTTTCAAAGAGGGTTAAAATTAATGAATGATCCAATTGAGATATCAGTTGCCGAGGAATTATTGTTCCTAATAGATAGCGCCATAGAAAAAAGAGATATTAAGCAATTGACTAGTATTTATGGCATAGTTCATGAGTTTATTGGTAAACCTATTTATGATCCTCGGGCGGACTTTGTTATCATAGATGATTATATTTATGATCTAATTGATGAGCTTGAAGCTGGTAAAGAACCAACTATTTACAATGGTTTACGCAAGAGGATAGAAGAAGATTTACATAGTTCATCTAAATCATAGGGGGTCGATAGAATAATAGATCAGTAGTGCTAATTACTGTTTTACTTCCCTCTCCTCGCTGCCACTGCAAACCACATAAAGTAATCCTCCAACGATTCGTCCTCCATGCCGGCGAATAGCTCGCGGGCGCGCAGGACTTCGCGGAGTTTTGGTGATTTTTGGCGGGCAAGCTGCTCGGCGGTGGCGTCTAATAAGTCCAATCCGCGCTGCCAAGCACCGGTCATTGCAGTCGTATCGCCGCGGCGCCGGGCGGCAAAGGCTCGCCCGACCTCCGAGCCGATGTTGCCCATTTGCTCAAATATCGTTAGGCTCTTCTGCCACTTTTGCCGATCAAAGACATGTTCACTCACGGACGACTCCGGCGATGATATCGATAATTTGCTGACGTATCGCTTGGTCGAGCACATCGCGCGACGAGTTGCTTTGCCGCGGTCGGATGTTTATCATGCTGTCAAACTCGATAAAGTCATCAGTGCCAAACTTATCTGGATGTAGGTTGATCCCCCATAGATCTGCTTGTTGCGATCCACGTTCTAACAGATACGCCTCGCCATCAGCATGCATATCCATGTCGATCACCACAATTTTCTTCGCAACATCGACATCCGCCTTGACCATCGTCCCGTACATTCTCTCGGCCATCGGGCGAAGCTCGGCGAGGGTTATGGTATCAACATCTTCATGATTTAATTGTAGCACAGACGGCTGGTGCTTTAGCAGCTTAGATACATCATGAAGCCGTCCGCTGTTTTTGATATAATCAAAGTTACCACATGAACAACTACTGCAATATCCTATTTCCAGAAATAGTCAACAAAGCATTCCCAATTCTCGACGGCGCATCATATATTCGCCAGCTAGCGTCGCTTGTGCCACTCTATCCTGATACAGCGTTTCATCTGTTTACTCATGATGGGCAGTATCTTGCGCTGGTCATGACAGACTATCCTGATCCGTTTTATCAGAGTGAGGAGCTCAAACAAATTTCTGGTGAATATGAGTTTGAGTTCATCCATATTATCAAGCCTTATGCTAATACTCAACCCATCAACATTCGTGACAATGACGACATGGACGACGGTTTTTTCGTTTCAGATCCGAAGAGTTATTATCGGTATTATTTAGCTGCGGCTAGACAAAATAGCGGTTAACCGTAAGTCCCCTGCTCATCAATAAGCCGTCAAGTTTAACTTACCGTCCACATACTCCCCTAAAAACACATCGCCATACGCCTTCAGCCCCTGCTTTTTCATCTCTTTCAGTAGCCATTTCTCATCCCTGCCAATTACATGCAAAATATCAGTTTGCAGCTGCCCGTCTGTTATCAATGGGAATTTCGGATTCTCTTCCCCTTCGTGAGTGATGATCAATTCGCCGTCTTGCTCCACCACGGCTCTTTTCACTTTTCTCGTTGAATAGATATGATGAGTCCGCAGTTTGAACGATACATCATGAGCACTCAAGCCAACTTTCTTGCAATTTTCAATGTTGATTTTTCCATTATCAATAATTATCAACGCCCTGCCGTCGATCAGCTGCTTTGCTTTCACGTTATACTGTTTTATCCATTTCAATGTCAGCACCAGCGCGCACCATATGCACAAAATACCGATGTAATCCAAAATCTGAATGCTATTGTTATAAATAACGCCTCCAATGATACCGCCCAGTACATAATTCTGCACTTGATCGCTGGCAGATGATGGCGACAAATTACCTTTTCCGGAAACGTTGATGATTATCGTCAGCGCGAAAAAGCCAATCAACAATTTTATTGCTACTAGGATGAATTCATTCATGGTTTGATTTTAACACAGACAGCCAGCACTTTAGTATGACATGCTTAGCGACGCGGTCTTTATGTGAAGCAGGAGCTGAGAGTTCGTTTGACGACTTTAATCACGCATAATTTAGGGCGACCTATTCTTAGACCCGTATTTTTTTCTAGCTATCTTAGTATACTTTCTGATGAAATCACTTTTTGCATCAGTATACCCATCCCTATCATGCTCAAATTCCTTCCAAAGATTCAGCTTTAATTTCTCGTACTCTTTGGCGATGCTACTATTTTCAATTAGGTAATCCCTAAAATAGATCTCATCATTATCTCCCGCCACCCTAATGTGGAGATGAAATACCTTATTCGCAAAGCCCTGTTTGGTGTAGCCCTTATTCAATGAGATTCGTTTTGCTTTCTGACTCATGCACAGCCAATTATTTTCAACAAGAATATTTTTTACAGGCTCTAATTCTTTTTCCGACGGGACTTCAAGCAATATATCTACTATATTCTTTGCCTGTATATTTGGGATGGCCGTGCTACCAATGTGAGATATTTGTGTTATGTATTTTTCTGGCACCAATGAGGAGATGGCTTTCACTTCCTCATCATACCAGCGTGCCCATTCTCTATTGTGTTCTACAAGAAATATGGGGAATAATTGCCACAACTCTTTCAAACTCATTTTCTCTAGCTCTCTGTCCACTACATCCTCCTACTCAAATCTCACCACAAACCGCATACCCTGCCCATGCGGCGCAAACTCATAATCCAGCCCCTTAGTGTCGAGCAGCATTTTCACGGTGTAGAGGCCGATGCCACTGCTATCGGCATGTTGCTTCGCACCGTCAGAACTGCGATAAAACGGGTCAAAGATGTGCTGGAGTTGTCGTTTAGTGAGCGGTTTGCAAGCGTTTTCAATGGCCAGCTCGTGCTGGTTAGAGGTAATCGTTATCACGCTCCCAGCGTCACCGTGGCGCACCGCGTTCGACACCAGATTCGAGATGACGTGGCGCATCATGTCGCGGTTGGCGCGAATGGTCGTCGGACGGGCGTTAACCGTGAAAGTCATGCCGCGCGTTTTTGCTAGCAACACATAATCTTCAACTACCTCAGCGACCATCTTATCAATCCTCAGCCGCTTTTCCTGACGCAAAGCCTGCTCGGCGACACTGCCAGAGCGTAAAACGTCATTCACCATTGCCGCCAAGCGATCAACCTGTGCCACCGATTTCGCCAGGTACTGATCACGGTCTTTATACTCGCCAATGTTCAGCTGCATGTTTTCGAGCATGATCCGGAGGGCTGCCAGCGGCGTTTTTAGCTCGTGCGAGGCCGCACGAAGGAATGTAATTTTCTCTTTCTCAAGCTGCGTGATCCGCTTATTCTCATGCTCCAGCGAGCGAATCGTTTGCCATAGATTTTGGTATAACTCATTAATATTTCGCCCTAGCACGCCAATTTCATCACTGCTATTTACCGGGTAGCGCGCACCCTTTTCCAGCTGCTGCATCGTCGTCGTCACTGCTGCCATCTGACGAATCGGCCGCGTCACAAAACGGCTGTAGATGTACGAGAATAGCAGTGCCACTAACAGCGAGCCGAGCATAGTATATGGCAATACGTGCAGGGTAGCGAGTTTGGCCTGGGTGACGGGCGCTACGTCGGCGAGCAGTTTGACCGTAATCGCTCGCCCCTGTTTATCCGTCACACTACCCTGCCGCAAAATCACCGAGCGCGGATCGACAGTCTGCCCGTCAGCAATTTTCACCACGCTGGTGTCAACCGATTTACCACTATCGGTCACGATGTTGATCGACTGAAAACCTTGAAAATACTGGTCGCACCCGTCGATTGTCAGCGTGATATTGACGTTTTTCATCTGAGCAAATTCTTGACTGGTCCGACGTATGTCCTCGGTGGATTTGCCCCTCAGCTTGGTCGTCAGTGCCGTGAGATTGTCCGCCGCCTCGCGCTCTTTTTGCTGCAAATAAAATTGCGGCATCAAGGTGTAGACCAGCGCGTGCACCAGGATGATCAACGCCGTGAATAGGCCGATTGACACCAAAAATGTTTTGGGAAATAATTTAAGCCTCTTCATAGCGATAGCCCACTCCCTTCACCGTAATGATGCAGTCCAGGTGCAATTTCTTGCGCAGGTTTTTGATGTAGACATCGATAACCCGGTCGAACGGCACCTCATCATCACGCCACAATTTATCAATGATAGCCTGCCGGCTCCAGACCATGTTTGGATTATCCACCAGCAACTTGAGGAGCTGCACTTCCTTGGGCTTGAGGTGTGCGTCATTGTCATCATAGAACCCTTGATATGCCATAAAATCCACCGAAGCCAGACCGTGGCGCCACAAGGTTTTTTTGACAGACTGCTGGCGGCGAAGCAGCGCCTTAATTCGCTTTTCTAAAATCACCAGCGAAAACGGCTTACTCATATAATCATCCGCCAGCTCGTCAAAACTAGCAATCTGCGTCGACTCATCATGCAATGCCGTCAGCATCAACACCGGCACATCGCTGGTCTGGCGAATTTGGTGCAGTGTCTCGATACCGCTCATCCCCGGCAACATAATGTCGAGTATAATCACATCCGCCTCAGAACATTTTTTGAGAGCCTCCTCGCTACTGGTCGCCGTCACCACCGCAAAGCCGCGCTGGCGAAGGAACTGCTCGGTGCCAATGCGCAGAGTAGGTTCGTCTTCAACAATAAGAATCGTTGATGTCATATAAGTAGTATACCGAAAGTGCCGCCCGTGGTAAACGAGCGGCAGGGGGCGCGTGGTCAGCGTCAAATTGGGACGCTTGGGTTGTACTTAGCGGACGCCGACCACTTGCAGGCGCCGAGTGGTGCGACCGAGACCGAGAGAGATGGTTTCGGTGGCATGGCGGTTGAGGAGGCTCTGTCCGAGGGGGCTGTCGACCGAGATGCGGCCGTCAGACGGATCAGCCTCAAGGCTGTCAACGAGTGTGTAGCGAAAGAGCTGACCCTGCTGATCAATGAGATCAACTACCGAACCAATGGCGATGCGTAGCCGATCGCGCTTACGCGGCAGTGGTTTGGCGGTCTTGAGCGCAGTGCGTTTCTCGGCGAGCTTGCCATGGACGTTTTCGAGATTCATAATAATGTCACTGCGGCGGAGTTTGTCGTCGCGAGACTTGGCGCGGCCGATGTCACGCAGTTCAGCTGAGAGTGCTTTTTCGCGGATTTCGAGTTCGTTGATCTGCTTGTGTAATTCTTTGAAGCCTTTTTTACTGAGATATGTTGTCGTATTCATTCTTACCCTTTCCGGTGAAGCTCACCTCACCGTAACTTATTACACCATGGCATTCTGAAAATTAGCTGAAAAATTGTAAAAATGTCAAAAAAAGTCACGCCACCAGGGGTGAATTACAGAGTTTTTGGTAGCGAAATGGTGAACGTTGTCGTGCCCTTGCGGCTGGCGGCGGTGAGTTGGCCGCCGAGGGCACCAGCCAGTTGCTTGGCGAGGCTGAGACCGAGACCGTAGCCACCAGTTCGCTGATCGCCAGAGAAAAATCGCTCAAAAATATGCGGTAAGTCGCGCGCCGCGATTTGGCCATCATTCGTCAGGCAGACGGTGATGCGGTGATGGGCAGCCTTGATGTCAACCTGGACGCGAGATTTACGCGGGCTGTGGCGCAGGGCATTGTCGAGGATGATGGCGATGAGTTCGCGGACGATGAGACGGTGGCTAGTCAGAGTGATGGCCTCGTCGGTGGTGAGCGTGGTGCGCGCATCGGCTTTGCGTTCAGTGATCAGCTTTTTGGTGAGGTCGGTGATGTCAAAAGTTTCGGTGGTGGTTTCTAATTGTCGATTGGCAGACGACAATTTGAGCAGCGTCTCGGTCAGTTGCGTCAAACGGTCGGTCTCTTCGAGCGTACTTTGGAGCGTCTGGCGGAGTGATGCTTTGCTGGTGCGTCGGTCGGACAATGCCAGCTCGGCCTCAGCCTTGATGACAGCCAGTGGTGTGCGCAGCTGATGGCTGGCGTTGGCAGTAAAGCGCGACTGGGCGTCATGTGCTGCCTCGATCGGCTCAAGCGTCCGCCGGGCCAGTATATAGGCACACACACCGCCGCCGAGCAGTACGATGAGGTTGAGATAGCCGAGGCTGATCAACAGGTTGGTGGTCGAGATTGACGGATGGTCGCGGATAATGGTCGTTTCGATATGGTTGTTGGTTTTGTGGTGCTTACTCCAGTTGCTTAGCTGGACGTCGAGCTCGGAGCTGGCGACCTGAAAGATAATACCACTAAATAGCAAGCTGACGGTCATCAAAATGAGCAAGTACCAGCCGGCGAGCTTGAGCGTTGCTGAGAAAAATAATTTCACTCGCCAGCCTCCAATTTATAACCAAAGCCGCGCACGGTGTGAATCAGCGGCCGACGAAATGGCTTGTCTATTTTCTTGCGCAGCTGCTTGATGTAGGCCTCAACGTTGTTGGGTAAAATATCGGCATCAAAATCCCATACATGGGCGATCAATTTATCCTTGCTAAGCGTCTGGCCGGGGTGGCGCGCCAGGTATTCAAGGAGCGCGTACTCCTTGCTGGTCAGGTCGATCGAGGTGCCGGCACGAGTGACGGATTGTGTTGTCTGGTCAATTACGAGATCAGCGATCCGGAGCGTGTCCGGTTGCTGAATTGGCGGGCGCCTGAGGAGCGCTCGCACGCGGGCGGTGAGTTCGGCGATGGCGAAGGGCTTGACGAGATAATCATCAGCGCCGCTGTCTAGGCCAAACGTCTTGTCCTCGGTCGTCCCCAGTGCTGTCAATAGCAGAATCGGCATATCCTTGCCCTGCCCGCGTAAATCCTGCACGATGTCCGTGCCGCTCCGTCCCGGTAGCATCCGATCAACGACTAGTAGGTCATACGGCTCGCTCATCGCCATATTCAGCCCCTCATCTCCGTCATGTGTCACGTCCACGGCGTGATGCTCACGCCGTAAGGCCTCGGCGATAATCCGGGCGATCTTTGGTTCGTCTTCAATGATGAGGAGGCGCATGAGTATATTATATAAAATATTTTGCTAGTGTGTATAGTGAGCATCTCATACCTGGAGTTGCTCAACACAGTATATAGGCTTATAATTATAATCAATGCATCTGGACGATAAAACATTTACCAATCTACTAATCATTTGTCAGGCTCTTGATGCGAAGTTCCCTCATGGTGCTGACATATTCCAGCGCGTATCGCGGTTGTGCGAGGAGAGTGGCGAGCTCGCTAGCGCCGTTAACCACCTTGAAGGTATGGGCGTCAAGCGCCGCAAGCACGGCCAGCCGCAGTATGATAATCTCATCAAAGAGATTCAGGACGTCATGCGCTGCGCGGTTGGTATAGCTGTACATTACGGAGTAGAGCGTGAAGTTGTAGCGGCGATAGCTCGGAGCGCCGAGGGAGTAGAGCGAAAATAAGATATAGTACCTTACGCCCCCTGCTCCACCCACATAGTGTATAATAAGCAGAAAGAAAGGGAGATATATGGGACGAGACACAGTAAAACAGCAGCGACCGATTGTCGAGATTCGTCATTTTCAGATGGCGTTTGGCGACAAGGTGGTCATTCAAGACCTCAGTTTTGAGGTGCAGCGCGGCGAGGTGTTCGGATTCTTAGGTAGCAATGGCTCAGGAAAGACGACGACACTCAGGGCGCTGTTAGGGCTATACGAGCCGACGGCTGGCGAGCTACTGGTTGATGGCAAGCCGTATACGGTTGAGGATAGCGTCAAGCTAGGCTATCTCCCAGAGGAGCGCGGCTTGTACAAAAAAGAAAAAGTCATCGACACTATGATTTATTTTGGCCGGCTGAAAGGTCTCAGCAAAGAAGAGGCTCGCACATTCTCCATGAATTATCTGGAGCGAGTTGACTTGAGTGATAAGGCAAAGACCCGGCTGGATAAATTGTCAGGTGGTCAGCAGCAAAAAATTCAGCTGGGTGTAACCATCATGGGTGATCCAGAGCTGCTCATTTTGGATGAGCCAACCAAGGGCTTTGACCCAGTGAACCGTCGCCTGTTGATGAATATTATCGAGGAGCGGCGCAAGGCCGGCGCAACGGTGGTATTTGTCACCCACCAGATGGAAGAGGTCGAGCGACTATGCGACCGGCTGATTCTACTAAAAGACGGTCGAGCAGCAGCGTACGGTACGCTAGCAGAGGTGAAAAAGCAGTTCGGCGGCGCGTCAATGGATGATATTTTTGTGAAGGTTTATGGCGGCGAGAAGCAGGAGGTACGTCATGAGTAAGATGCATAATTTCGGAATGGTATTCAAATTTGAGGTGCTGCGTACCTTGAAGAAGCCAACTTTTTGGCTGATAGCGCTAGGTTTTCCGGTCATGATCGGGCTGGTTTTCGGTATTGTTATTTGGTCAAATCAGGCGACCAAAGAGGCGGCCGATAAGCTTCAAGAGCAAAAATTCAGCATTACTATGACAGATCATTCAAAGCTAATCAAGCCGGAAGTCGCGGCGGTGATGAAAGTCCAGTCAGTTGACTCCGAAGCTGAAGGTGTTGAAAAAGTCAAACGCCGTCAGACGGATGCGTATTTCTATATACCGAAGGATCTCGAGAAGGACACGATCAGGATATACGGCCAAGATACAGGAGTTTTCGAGAATAATAAGTACGAGGCAGTTGTCCGTACATTACTGAGTCAGTCGGTTGATAGCAAGGTCACCGGATCAGAAGCGGCAGTGATCAAGCAGAAAATTAATTCGTCACTCAAGACCTATAAAGACGGTAAAGAAAGCGGCGGTGTGAACGAGATGGTCGTGCCAGGGTTCTTCCTGGTGCTATTTTATATGCTCGTTGCCTTCTTTAGTAATCAGATGCTGACCAGTACTGTCGAGGAGAAAGAAAACCGCACCGTCGAGATGCTGCTAACAACAGTGCAAGCCAAGACACTGATCGTTGGTAAGATCTGGGCGTTGATCGCTCTATCGTTGATTCAGGGGATGGTTATCGTTGTGCCGGTGTTGATTGGCTATTTTGGATTTGGTTCGCAGCTGCACCTGTCTAACTTTGATCTATCGCAAATTGTGTTTGATCCGACCAGGATTGCTATTGCTGTCGCGTTATTCGGCGCGAGCTTTACCATGCTGACCGGTTTGTTGGTGGCTATGGGAGCAATGATGCCGACTGCCAAGGAGGCAGGTTCGTGGGTTGGTCTGGTGATGATATTGCTGTTTGGGCCGCTGTATGCCGCGTCAGTATTTGTCTCATACCCAGAGTCAACGTTCTCAATGGTCATGTCGTACTTCCCGCTTACGGCGCCGATTCCGTTGATGATTAGGAATACGGTTGGCAATTTGTCGCTCATTGAGGCCTTGATCGGCGTGGCGGTCTTGGTGGTGTCTGCGGTACTGATCATGATGCTGGCGGTGCGGATTTTCCGCTACGGTGCGATGTCATATGACAGCAAGTTGTCTCTGTCGGCGTTGCGGATGAAGCGAAAAGCTGATAAAGTTTAAGTATGAAAGTACGCATTGAAATAGACACTAAAACATTTGTGCGGTTTTGGCTGGTGGTGATTGGCTTTGGGCTGGCGGGGTTGATGATTTATTCGGCGCGGGATGCGCTGATGGTGCTCGGGACGGCGTTGTTTCTGGCGCTGGCGCTGAACGCGCCGGTGCGTAAGTTGGCGTCGTGGCTGCCCGGCAAGAGTCGGCTGGGCGGGACGGCGTTGGCGTTTATGCTGCTGATCATCATCTTGACTAGTGTGATTTGGTTTGTGGTGCCGCCGTTGGTGCAACAATCGGCCAAGTTTGCCGAGACACTGCCGGGGCTGGTCAATGGTGTTAATGAGCAGTGGCACGGGCTGAAGAGCTTTGTCGAGCAAAATGGCTTGCAGCCGCAGATTGATTCGCTGATGAACAATATTCGCGGCCAGGCATCCAGTTGGGCAGCAAGTTTTGGCGCGAATATCCTCGGCAGTATCGGCTCTCTGGCGTCATTTTTGGCATCGGCCTTTCTGGTGCTGGTGCTGACGTTCTTGATGTTGCTCGAGGGTCAGGAATGGATGGAGCGGCTGTGGCGGCTGTATCGGGATGAGCAGCGGCGCGACCATCACAAGGTGCTGGTTGGCAAGATTTATAATGTGGTAACTGGCTACATTGTTGGGCAGCTGACGGTGTCGGGGATCGGCTCGCTGTGCGCCGGGGCGTTCGTGTTTGGTATGAGCTGGTTTATTCCGGAGATCGCGGCCAACTTGGCGATGCCGACAATTCTGCTGGTGTTCTTGCTCAGCCTGATCCCGATGTTTGGGGCAACGATCGCCGGTGTGGTGGTGGGACTGATGCTGATGCTCAATAGCGTGTCGGCGGGCGTTATCTATCTCATCTATTTCGTGATCTACCAGCAGATTGAGAATAATTTTATCGCGCCAGTCATTCAGGGCAAGAAAGTCGAGCTGTCGGCGCTGGCGATTTTAGTGGCGGTGACGGTCGGGCTGTATGTTGGCGGCTTGGTCGGTGGCGTGGTGGCTATTCCGATCGCTGGGTCGCTCAAGGTGCTGATGGACGATTATCTGGCGCATAATCGCGAGCCGCAGACGCCGCCTCGCCGCTCGCCGCTAAAAAAGGCGCTCAAAAAAGCCGCTGATACGAAGCCAGCTGAGTAAGCGGCCGAGAGATTATCGGTATGACCAAACTTGACCAGACGGGGTGTCGCGTAGGGCGATGCCCTTTTCGTCGAGTTGAGCGCGAATGTCGTCGGCGGCCTGCCAGTTTTTGGCGCGGCGAGCTTGCTGGCGCTCGAGGATGAGTCGCTTGGCTTCATCGTCAATGTCTGGCGTGGTATTCATTAGCTCTAGGCCCAAAACCTCGTCAATTACCTCGAGTAGCTGCAGTAAACCGCCGCGGTGAATCTTCTCCAATGGCGCGTGATCCAGCCGTGAGAACGCCTCATCGATCAGCGCCAAGGCCCCGGTGTATCCAAATTATCATTCAACTTTTCGACCAGCGCCTGCTGCGCCGCCAGCAGCGACACGGTGCCCTCCTGCTCGTCTTTGTCATCGTCATCATCCAGCGTGTCGTGCGTCTGGTGCCGCAGCGCCGCATAGCCGCGCCAATGGTCCAGCCGCGCCTGAGCTGCCTCCAAAATCTCCCAGGTGAAATTGCCTTCGGTTTGGTAATGCTTGCTGAGAATCGCTAGCTTAAAAGCCATTGGACTAAAGCCGCGGGCAGTGATGTCAGTGAGGGTGATGATGTTACCCAAGGATTTACTCATCTTGCGGCCGTCAACTTTGATGTGGTTATTGTGTAGCCACATTTGAGAAAATTGCTGTCCGGTCAAACTCTCACTCTGGGCAATTTCGTTGGTGTGATGCACCGGAATGTGGTCAATGCCGCCGGTGTGAATATCAATTGTATCACCCAGCGTCTCCCGAGCAATCGTCGAACATTCCAAGTGCCAGCCCGGAAAACCGACGCCCCACGGGCTGTCCCATTCCATATCGCGCTTAGTGTTGGTCGGTGAAAATTTCCAGACGGCGAAGTCGGTGATGTTGCGTTTGCCTGCCACGCTGACCCGCGTGCCGGCTTCTAGGCCTGCCACGTCCAGCCGCGCGAGTTTGCCATAATCCGGCAGCCGCGACGTATCAAAATACATGCCATCACTAGCAATCTTATACAAAAATCCCTTCTCGTCTAGCCCTTGGCAAAGTCGATTTGCTGCTGGATATAATCTGTTGCCCGCACCAGATGGTCGGGTCGTACTAGTTTCAACACCTCGTAGGCCTCGTGCTCGGCGATGGCGATGTACTGCTCGGCCACGTCCCAAGCGGTTTTACCCTCGCGGCGCGCGCCCTTCTCCATCTTATCCTCACCACCATCATCATCGCTGGTCAAATGCCCAACGTCGGTGATATTTTGCGTCCGAATCACTGAGATATCTTGCCAGCGCAATAGCCGCACCAACACATCCCAATAAATATAACCAACCCAATTGCCAATGTGCGGCTGCGAATACACCGTCAGTCCACAGGTATACATACGAACCGTCTGCCCGTCAAGCGGCGTCAGTTTGTCTTTACGGCGAGTGAGAGTGTTATAGAGCTTCATTGCCTTTATTTTACAGGAAAAAGCAGAGATTGGCGAGCGGCCCTGCCCCCGTCGCAACTGAACGCTACCCCCCGCGTCTCAGTCGTTATCTAGGCGGCTGTAAGATCTGCCCGTACCTATGGTATGATGACTCTAGGAAGTGTAAGGCGAGAAAGGCAATATATGGATACAACCTTGTTTCAGTACTGTCAAAAAATAGTGCTATTCAATCAAGACGGCTCTGCCGTGCTGCTCGCTAGACGCCGCGGGGAGGCTGATTATGATGGCGTGTTCTCGTTTATTGGCGGTAAGTTGGAGTCGACGGATGGTGGCTTGGTGAATGGTCTTCGGCGGGAGAAAAACGAGGAAATTGGCTCGGTCGCTAAAATTGCGGTGGTGACGAACATCAGCGTTAATGAATATTTTGTCAAAACTAATGGACAGGCTATGGTGCTGCCACATTATTATGCCCGGTTTATTGGCGGTGAAATTACACTCAATGATGAGTATTCTGAGTATCGGTGGGTAAACCTACGCGAGTTAGATCAGTTTGAGCCAAAGATTGAGACAGTCGCCCCTATGGTTGAGGCTGTCCAAAAAATTATGCGAGTTGCCACCGAGGCGGATTATCGAGAGATGTGACGCGTATCGGCTACTCTCCACGCCCTCCAATGCCGGCCTAGATTTACGGTATTTTCTATATCGAGTTCGCTTTCGTCGTTTCCGACTCATCAGCATAGACACGCATCTATGGAGCGAACTGACAAGCAGGAGAATTGTTGAGGCGGGAGATAAACCGCCAAGCAAATTATTCTGCTTGTCAGTTTGGTGATTCGCTATGGCCTAGTTGCAGTGAAAGCCCATCTAGACGGATCACGCAACATGTCTACCAGTTCCTTACTAGCCTTGAAGGTCAACGGAGTCGCCGATCTTTCGTACCAGTCGGCGAGTTCTTCACCGTAGATCCAGTAGATTGACAGCTCGCTTGCGGCTCCATAGAGTCCACCACCGCTGATACTGTTATGTACATCATCAGCCTGATGGCTTGCCCATGTTGCCACCTGGGCAACACTTGCTCCAGTATGGTCGATGACCGCCTGCATGAGGCGGGCCCATCGATCCGCATACTTCACGACAGCCGCCGTGAGCCAGTCGTCTTGTGCGTCTCCCATCCTTCTCGTCCAATCGAGGCCCGGCCTTGCCTTGAAGGCTGGAAGTTTTTCAAAATTAATGGTGATGTTGTTAGACACTGTTTTCCTCTCGACTATCTTCTCTCGCACCCGGTTGGTACGAGATGAGATATCGTAGCACTTCTTATGGTGTTACGAGAACTCACCTCGTACCTAGTTATTCTTCTGCTTGTCAAACTACACTTTCGGACAAGGATTTACTCAACTCGTCAACAAAAGCTGATATATATCACTAATAGAATAAAATGTCAATGGATTTTGTCAAAAATGTGGTATTATATGCTTTTTTCAGCGTTTTTGGCCTGTTTGTAGGCTTTGGTGACCGGTTCTAGGCCGCGGGCGATGCGTTCGCGGTTGGCTTTCAGTTGTTTTTCGTCACGGAAAGATAGTTTGATGGGTGTGCCGGCAAAGTTGAAGGCTTCGCGCAGGGTGCGTTCAAGGTAGCGTTTGTAGCTCCAGTGGACGAATTTGAGGTTGCTGCCGTAGATGACGAACCATGGCGGGGCCATATCAGTCTGGACGATGTAGCGGAGTTTTGGATGTGAATTCTTCAGGCCGGCTGGCGGATGAGCGGTGACGGCTTTTTGCAAGAGGTCGTTGAGGACGCGGGTTTTGCACTCTTGGCGGCGGCGTTTGTAAATATCAAGGGCGAGGTCAAACAATTTGGCGACGTTTTGGCCAGTGACTGATGAGGTGAAGATGAGTGGTGCATAGGGTGTGAATTTGAAATGATAGCTAATTTGTGGTGCCAGCTCGTCATGGGTGTAGGCGTCTTTACCTTCGACGGAGTCCCACTTGCTGACCACTAGGACGAGCCCCTTACCTGCTTCGTCGATGATGCCAGCCAGGCGTTGGTCTAGTCCGACGTTTAATTCATTGACGTCCATCAAGAGAAAACAGATGTCGGCTTCGTTGATGGCCTGCATGGTGCGGAGGACCGAGAACTTTTCGATGCCGGTTTCTTGCTTGCCTTGGCGGCGGACGCCAGCGGTGTCGAGTAGCTCAATGGTCTGGCCATGGTAGCGGACTTGGACGCGGTTGACGTCGCGGGTGGTGCCGGCGACATTGGCGACGATGGCTTGTTGCTTACCTGCTAGGGTGTTAAACAGGTTGCTTTTGCCGACGTTTGGCCGGCCAATCAAGGCGACGCGAATGATGTCGTCAGCTTCGGTTTGAGTGGCTGGCGGAATGAGATCGGCGATGTTGTCGAGTAGCTCGGAGATACCAATGTTGTGCTCGGCAGAGGTTTTGATGATGGTTTTGATGCCGAGACGCTTGAATTCGTCGGTGTGGAGCGAGCCTTTGAGGTCAGCTTTATTGGCGATGAGGAGGACGGGCTTGCCGCTTTTGAGGGCTTTTTTGGCCAGTTGACGGTCGGCGTCTGATGGATAGACGGTGGAATCGACCATGACGAGAATGACGTCGGCCGCGGCAGAGGCGTCGGCGATTTGGTCTTGGATGGTGGCTTCGAATTCGTCTTCGGCGGGCTTGAGGCCGGCGGTGTCGATGAGCCAGAATTCGGCGTGCGTGTTTGCTGCAGCGCGACCGCCAACCGTCTCCTCCATGTCGAATGCATCCGGCAACGCCGTCCGCAGAGCTATCGACTTGTCGGAGAGGCTGGCGTGCGTGTTCGTGCCATGCTCCAGCCCAGGAGGTGCCGCGCCTGCCGCATTCTCGTTAGGAGACGATGCGCGGCGCTTATACGAAACTTTGCCAACGACGTTGTCGCGGGTGGTGCCGGCTTCGCGGGCGACGATGGCGGTGCGGGCGCGCGTCAAGCGGTTAAACAGCGAACTTTTGCCAACGTTAGCTTGGCCGATGATGGCGACGGTAGGTAATGTATGAGACATAATTACGCCTATTATACCAGAGGCGTGAGGATTTGGCGAAAGGCAATGAAAATAGCCCACCGAACGAGCTCAAGCTGTATACGGATCTTTCAATCCGAGAGACAACATTATATTGTCTCAATCAGATTGAGCGCATACGGCGAGCTATTTTCTTTCCGGTGGGCTTAGCCCTTGCTCTTGATAACCTCCTTGATTGCGTCTATCATGTTTGCTGCGCTTAGGACATTCAATACCCCAGTGCCAGCCATTATTGCAATACCAACCCAGGACTCGGTCACTTGACCGAGTTTGATCGCCACCACGAAAGTATACGTCGCGACAGCGATGTTGAGCGTGAGCACCACAAAATAGATGATGATCCTCATTGTTATCCTTTCTCGAGAAGAAAGCTCAAAGCTAAAGGGCGACTTTCACCCTAAAAACTTTGAGCAAAAGCTGATATATATATATCACTAATAGAATAAAATGTCAATGTATTTTGTCAAAAATGTGATATAATATGCGCTTTTGGTGCCCGGGGAGGCCTAGGTAGTCAGTGGCTCTTCGGTAAATTCCCCGCGCTTGATGTCGCCGAGGCTGTAATTACCAAAATCTGTCCGGTGGAGCTTAGTAACGGCGTAACCAAGGGCGGCAAAGGTGCGGCGGATTTGGCGGTTGCGGCCTTCGCTCATCTGGACGATCCAGCGGTGGTCGTCGCCCTCGTGCTGACGTTCCAGCGTCAAGCGGCTCGGCCCGTCAGGCAGCTGCACGCCAAAGTCATTGATCATTTGCCGGTGGAGCGGTTGGAGCGGCTGGTCGAGCGTCACCAGGTAGCGCTTCATTTTATAAAACGACGGATGTGTCATCTGGTGGGCGAAGTCCCCGTCATTGGTGAGGAGGATGAGGCCCGAACTGTCTTTGTCGAGGCGACCGACGGGTTTGAGGTGATGGAGACTGGTTGGCAATAATTCGTAAATGGTTGGTATCCCGCCCTGAGAGGCGCGCGAACAGAGGTAGCCGATGGGTTTGTGGAGGAGAATGAGTTGGTGGATTTGGGCGGTGAGTCGTTTGTTGCCGTGGCGAATGATGTCGATTGCAGTGATGCGTTGACCCAGCTTGGCGGGCTGGTTATTCACCGTGACCGTGCCCTGCTCGATCAGTTCGTCAGCCTGGCGGCGCGACACGCCGAGTGCCAGCGCCACGAATTTGTTGAGGCGCTGGGCAGATGAATTGGTAGAATCGGATGCTTGCGTTGGTGTCGTCATACTAGGAAGCTACCGGTGGCTGCGGCGGAAAGGCGTTGGTCGGTGGCTGGGGTGTCGTTGGCTGTGCTGGCTCTGTCACGGGGGATGGCCCTCCTTCAGGGGTCAAGGTCTGCTCTGCCTCAGGCGTTGGGGTCGAGGTTGGATCAGTTGGCATCGGTGCTGGGGTGGGCAGGACGAACGGTGTATCGTCATCTTGTGGCTGTGATGATGCCGCGTTGGCGAGCTCGGCATTGATCGCGGTACCAGCATCAAGCAGCTGGTCATCGGCTGGCGTCGGTAGTGGCTCGAGTGCATCTAGTGTCAGGTCGCCGTGCGGCCCCGCCATAGCATCAGGCGTCGGCAGCGTGAAGTCGCCTGAATCTGGCGTTGGCTGTGGTGCGGCCTGCATAGACTCGAGTTGGTCGCTGAGCTCCTGCTCCATCATCTTGGACATGTCTGGCTGTGGCTCTTGGCTCAGTGGCTGGATTACTCGTTCGCCACCGTGGCTGGTCGGCTGCGGCGATGGTGATGAGGTCGGTGCTGTTGGCTGTGGCAAGGTGTCGGTCGGGGTGGTCGGTGCTGCTTCAGGAGATGGGGTCAGCGCTGACTCAGAGACCGGAGTTTGCTCTACCTCGGGCGCTGGGGTTGGCGCTGGGTCGGCTGGCGTCACTGGTTCTGTAGTGGCCGGCTCGGCGGTTTGCTCAGTCGATGCGGACGGAGCCGTCGGTGCCAATGGGGCGCTCGGCAGGACGAACGGTGCTGGGTCGGTTGCTGGAGGGGTCGAATTGTCTGGGCTAGCTTGAGCGGGTGCGATGGCTGAATCATCGTGGGTCGTCGGAGTTATTGGTGCGGTCGGTGCCGGAGTGACAACGTGGGTTGCAATTGCTATCTCTGTTGGTGATGGCAAGGTAACTGCCGGAGCGTCTTGCTGGGTGGCCGGTGCCGCCAACGGCGCGTCAGCTGCTACGGGCTCTGCGGCCGGCTCGGGCGCGACGGGAGTCGGTTCTGGCGCGTCGCCGAGTACTTCGTGGACAGTGCGCACCACGTCTTCGATGCCAACTTGCGACTTAACGAGGTAGCGATCTGCGCCGAGGGCTTCGCCACGTTGACGCTGGTCTTCGGATGACAATGCGGTCATCATGATGACTTTGACGTCGCGTGTCTCGGTGGTCGAGCGCAAGATATCCAGCATGTCAAAGCCGGAAATCTTGGGCATCATCACGTCGCTAACGATCAAGGCCGGGCGTTCTTTGATAGCCATAGCCAAAGCCTCTTCACCGTCGCCCGCCGAAACGATGTCGTAGCCCTCAGCTAGTAACCTGACGCCGTAAATCTCGCGCAGGCTTTTGTCGTCTTCTACTAGTAAAATCTTTGTCATAACTACCCCTACTATACCGAAGTTTGCGCCAAAATACTATAGTGGTTATGGTTTTTGTTGGGCAGCAGCTGGCTCTGGGGTAGCGAGTGGTGTTGATGGTGTGGGCGTAGCGGTTGGTTCAGGGGATGTGGGTGTGGCAAGAGGCTCGGGGCTGGGTCGGGCGGTGTGGATGGCATGGCGGGCGCGGGAGTGGTTGGTTCAGGTGGTGGTGCGGGCATTAGCTGCAGCGGGCTAAAGTTGGGCGGCGGCACCGGCGGCGTGGCCGGCTTAGTCAGGACGGTAGCGGCGGCGTCCGGTTGGGTGGCATTGATCGGGACGGTTGGCTGGACGGCGACAGCGGTTGGCGGTTCGGTGGTCAGTGGTGGAGCGGTAGGCGCGGGAGTGGTTGGTAATTGGCGCATCGCCTCGTCGGTTCGGGTGCGAGGAATCTCGAGAAAGAAAGTGCTCCCCTTGCGGTATTCGCTGATGACGAATAGGCGGCCGGACATTGCCTCGGTCAGGCGGCGGCTGAGATACAGGCCGAGGCCGGTGCCACCGATCTCGCGGGTGTCGGAATTATCGACGCGGTAGAACTTTTGAAAGAGGTGTGGCACATCTTCGGCGGGGATGCCGATACCGCTGTCTTGGACGCTGATGGTGATCGTTTTGTCATCACCGGTGATGTCTACGACTACTTCCCCGTCGGGCGTGTACTTGATGGCATTTTCGATCAAGTTAGAAACAACTTCGCGGAGGTGATCGGCATCGACGTTGGCGTAGTACGCCGGCTGGACAGTGGCGGCGGCGTCCGGACGGAAGGTGCAGACGAGGCCTTTTTCGGCGGCGCGTGGCGCCAGGCCCTCAAAGATCTCGCCGACAAAGGTGGTGATATTGATGATCTGCGGCTCATTCTTGAGGCGGCCATCTTCGGCGCGGCTGATGTCGAGCAGATCTTGGAACAGTCGACCCAGGTGCTGGGCCGAGGCGTGGGCCTTGGTGATGAAATCGCGCGCCTTGTCGTCGATGTGGGCGGTGGCTGGGTTGAGCGCCAGGCCGAGGTAGCCCTCGATGGAGGCGACGGGAGTGCGCATTTCGTGACTGGCGGTAGAGATGAATTCGGCTTGCTGGCGCTCCTCGGCTTTTTCCTTGGTGATGTCGCGAAAAACGACGATGATGCCTTCGTTGTCTTTACCGACTGGCGAGGCGACGATGGAGACGAGGATTTGCTTGTCAGAGGCGGTGCGGAGGAGTAATTTGTCGGAGTGCGCCGGCCGATTATTGATCAGTGACTGCATGACCGGGTTTTCGGTGACGGTGACGTCTTTGCCATCGGCGGTGACTAATTGGATGACGCTTTGCCATTTGAGGCCGAGGGCGTCGCCTTGGTTCCAGCCGATGATCCGCTGGGCCGAGGGGTTGATTAGCTCGATATTGCCCTCGCGCGAGATGGCCAGCACGCCGTCGTCGATGGTGTTAATGACGATGTCAGAGGTGCCTTCGGCGGTGGATAGCTTGGTGCGGAGTTCAGATATGTCGCCGAGCTTACTGACGCGCGGCTGATGGCGCCAGATGATAAAGCCAAGAGCTAGGGGCGCCAGGCCAAAAAATAGGGCGCCAATCGTGGCGATGAGGCTGGCGTGCTGGGTGATGGCGGCAGTGGTGATGGCGATGATGACGAGGAGGCTGGTGCCGAGGACAACGGGCCAGCCAAAGAAGCCGGCGAACACCGCAGCGCTGAGCCAGGCGGCGGCGAATGGCGAGGCCAGAAAGCCGCTGGTGGCAACCAGTGAGCCGACGGCAAGGATGATCAGGCCGTAGACAGCGATGGATGCGGCGGTGATGGCTCGGCGCGGTAGCCACAGACAGAGGATGAGGGCGGCAAGGCTGACGAGGGCGCTGATGGCGGCGGCGAGGTCGGTGATGGCTTCGCCGATGGGTAGCCGGTAACCGGTCGGGATAAAACGCGCCCAAGCATAGAGGAGGACGATGACCAGCCCGACGAACAAGGCCGCCTCGCATAGTCGCCGCAGCCAAAATCGCGATAATTCACCGACTTGCGAAACATCCCCCGCCCACTTCATGCTTGTATTATAGACCGAGACGGGCGAAAATGATACCCACATTGAGCCACGTCACGGCAAGTCAAGCATGGTACGTATTCAGCTGCCCCGAGGGGCGCACTTAGCCCTTCCCTAAAATCGCCTCGAGCATCTTCATTCGCGAGGCCATGATGGCGGGGATGGCGCCGCTGATGATGGCAACTACCAGCACAACCTCAGCACGGAATAGCAATTCCCACCACGATATGTTGAGTGTCACGTCGGCAATTGGTAGACTGAACGGATGCGCCACTACATATGGCACTAGTCCACCGAGGAAAATTACCAAGCCGACCGCTATACCGCACACCGCATAAAATAGCGCTAGTAGAACGTAGCTAAAGACGATCACTCGCGGCTTGACGCCAATTGCCCGCTGAATGCCGATTTGCCGCCGCTTGTTGATGATGTCAACGTAAATCACGATGAAGATCGTCACCGCCGCAATGATAATGCCAACTATCAGCATAATAGCGTTGAGCGACTGAAAGCTACCGGTAATCGTATCCATAACCGTCGCTCCGTCACGCCAATCGTGAACCCGCAGGCCCGGATAGTTCAGGTCAGTAAGTGCTCGTTGCACCGACGCTTCCTTGCCGCGGCTGGTGCGCACGACGATCATGCTGGCATCGTTCTCGCCAGCCGTCAAATGGCTCGGTATACCGCTGGTGAGCTTGCGCCATAAACCGCGCGAGATGTACGCCTGAATATCTGCATTATAGAACTTCGTCGAGGTAATACCGCCGACCTTAACGTTGACCTTTTTACCGTTAACATTTATCGTTACCCGATCGCCAACTTTGACCCCTTCAAGAGAACCTCTCTCGAGCAGCCGGCTACCCAGCACGATCTCGTCGTCGCTCGCCGCCAAAAACGTTCCGTCCGACACGCGGTTAGCGACCTCCAGGGTTTGGCGAAAGGCTTGCGGATTAACGACATTGATTCGAGCTTGTACCTGCTTGTCATCGTTATATCCTAATATTGCCGGTACAGCCAGGATTTTGTCAGCCGACGTGACGCCGTCAATGCGTTTGATCTCGGCCAGCTTGTTATCGACATTGGTGATGTACTCGCCGGGCTTTTTGACATCAATATAGGCCTCGCCGACCATCAGGTTCTTGATCTGCGATTCAATCGCCGACGTGACGCCAGCTAGCAGCGACGATATGAAGGCTAGATTAATGAACGCCACCGCCACTAGCAGCGTCGTCAGGCCCAGCGTCCACTTGCGGCCGCGCACGATGTACTGCCGCATCAATCGCCAACCCAGCAAGAACTCGCGCCACAGATTGTTCTTGGGCTGCGGCGTTTGCGTTTCCTGCGTTTTGCGGGACTGGCTCATAGTAGCCTCCCGGCTGCGGGTTGACGCTCGCCTTTTAATTTGCCGTTTTCAAACACGATTTGCCGCTTGGCATAGGCTAGTTCATCAGCTTCATGCGAGATCATCACCAAGGTTATGCCGCTGGCGTTAATTTCCTTCAACGTTTCCATGACATTTGTTGAGGCGACCGTATCTAGGTTAGCCGTCGGCTCGTCGGCAAAAATAATGTGCGGCTCATTGACCAGAGCCCGGGCAATCGCCACGCGCTGCTGTTCGCCGCCAGATAATTGCGATGGCAGATGGCGCGCTCTGTCCTTCAAACCAACACGATCCAGTTCTTGCAGAGCTTTTTGCTTAGCAATCTTCGCCGAGCACCACATCAGCCGCGGCAACATGACGTTTTCTAGGGCGGTGAGTTCACGAATCAGGGCGTACTCTTGAAAAATATAGCCAACTTGGCGCAGGCGTAGTTCAATTCGCTGTTTTTCTGGTAGCTGAGTGATCTCTATCGCTGGTGCCTCGTCACCCCTACTATCAAACCAGATTGTGCCGCTATCAGGGCGATCCAACATCGCCACCTGATGCATAAAGGTCGATTTGCCCGAACCGTTGCGCCCTGTGATCATTAGAAAATCGCCGTGACGAATCGAAAAACTGACGTCCTTGAGCGCACGCGTGGCGCTATCACCCGAGCCGTACGTCTTGCTGAGATGCTCAATGGTAAGAATTTCGCGGGCCATAGTATCAGTATAGCGCGCGGTGGGGCGCCGCTTCAAGCCGAGATCCCGAAAAACCTACCGTAGTTTTGTTATCATTTCTACTTCGCGGGCCGTAAGACCATATTTTTCATAGAACGTTATGGCGCGCTGGTTGCTGCTCAGCACTTTTAGCCGCAAGGTATCGCAATTTTTACTCTGGAAATAGCGCTTCATTTCATCCAGCAAGGCTCGTCCGATACCGCTGCCGCGCTGCTCTGGCTCGACATAGAGCAGCCCGATCCAGCCGTCTTTTCGCGGCGCATGCACTGCATCGAAAACGGTGTCCTGACCAGGCTGATGATCAATAATTACGCCCTGAATAAAGCCGACCACCTGGCCGTTCTCCTCTGCAACATATATCGCGCCGTCCATATCCTCGCTATCGTCGATCATCCGCCGCATGTAGTCGCGTGCGTGGCAAAGGCTTTCCAGAAACAGGGTCAATCTGGATAGTATCACCGGTGATTTCATCAAATAAGAATTCATCGCCTATAGTATGGACTAAAGCTTTTCTAAACACATTGTTGCCAAATAGCCGGCTAGCTTCCATGTCATATATACTGTATGCCTTTTTGTCTGCCCTAAGGATATCAGACATATAGTCTTTGCTGGCATACGTATGTCCGTCGCTTTCTATGACTATATTGCTGTATAAAAATGCACGACTTTTACCTTTAGGAGGTTCAAAAGACATGTCCCCAATCTTGGTATTGATATCGCTAAGTAGTTTAAGTAAACTCTCTCTAGTAAGAACTCCTTCACTTGTTGTAGAGTAAGTATTCTTACTTCGCCATTCTGATACAAATCTAATAAGGTCATCTACTGTTGTTGCCATATCTTATCTCCATTATTGAAGCTTATTATTGCAGTATTTTTGAAGGAAAGTTTTAAGTCTTTATTTGCTGGTGGTAGACTTGAACGACGATAAGCTAGTAATGCTTCTTTAAGCATAAATAATAGCTTGTCGCTATGAGGACGTATTTTTTCTGGAGCAACAATCTTAGTAGCTATTATAACGATTTCTTTATTTTGGCCTATTATGTCTTCGTAGTAGTCAATCCTTGTAGCAGTGTCCATCCATATTAATACACCAACGCCATCAAAGGCGTTGTCTACACGAAAACCATTATGTGCCCGACCAAACTGACCCTGTATAGACGCAAAAAGCGCATCCTTTTTCGTATCACGAACGCACATTGTTAAATTACGCTCCATGGTGTCGTCACGACCAGGCCAGGGTGCGGATAGTTTATACTTTTGTATTATTTCTTTAACTTTTTTCTCACTGAGCGTCTCGTTTCTAAAATCCATATCATCCTTTCTAAACAAGCTTCTTGGTGGCTAATATTTCTATAACCGTTAGGTTAATACCCCCTTTTTTCCTTAATAGACCAACTGACAACTCCCTCTACAGTTTCCATATCTCATCCTTATCCATAAAAGTTATGTCAACCCCTCTAAAACTACTCTTCTTCTGACTGTCTCTGGGCAGAAGTGTGGCTTGATGAAGAGCAAGAGAGCCTTCTTCAGCTAGTTGTGCAATTTTTTCCTTTTCACTCTTCAGTTCAGTCGGAGCTATAATACGATTTGCTACTAGCATGAACTCCTTGATTTGTCCATGTCCACTATTAAACTCTTCCGCATTGAGACCCATAAAACTTTCATACAAATCTATGCGTATGTTAAACTCCTTCCATATAAGCGCATTTATTCGAGGAATTCCCCCTGTGGGCAGCTGACCGTTAAGAGATACCCCTTGTTGAGACTGTACTGAAACACATATTGCGTCGTCTTCTTTGCTGTATGCCATTGCAATCATATGGCTATCGAGGGAGTGGCTGTCGTCAAATCCTGGTCTAGTCAGGTTATATTTATCAGTTAGTTCCTTAACTTTATCTTTGTCAATCAGTCTGCCGATAAAGCTCATGATTTTTCCATTTAATAAATTAAAACAATTACCTTTATTATAAATATACACTGCAAACCATACAAACTTTTCTTGATAAACAAAGAAGACGGAAACTCCGCCAAATTTAAAACCTAATTGGTGAGCCAACCAATATAAATGTGGAACTCCTTTTTCGCGATTTGTTTGTACTGCGAGATCGTTTCAGGGAACTCGGTATGGTCATTAAAAATGGCGAGGTGTATTTGCCGGATTTGGAGGAGCGCGATGTTTAATCTGCGAAAATCGGACTCAAAACTCTACGACCAAAACACTTTTGACGACCAGTTTATGCGCGACTTACGAAGAGCCCGAAAAAGCGTTATTATCGAAAGCCCGTTTCTCAGAACTGCCCGAGCTGAAAGATTCATCCCGATATTTCATCGGCTCAAAAAGCGTGGCGTGGCAATATTACTTAACGCCAAACCGCTTGAAGAATACGACGAAATATACAAATTGCAAGTCCAAAAATCTCTAATTTTGCTACAATTCGCGGGTGTCGAAGTTCTTTTTACAGTCAAACATCACCGTAAATTAGCCATCATTGATAGGCAGGTTATTTATGAAGGTAGCCTAAATATTCTCTCATATCACGATAGTTGTGAGATAATGAGAAGGACAGTATCTGTGATTGAAGCAGAAATGTTGATAGATTTTATTGGCTTAAATAAATTTATGGAGGTGAAATAATCATGAACGACGAGAACACAATCAAAGATCTTCACCTGTACGAAGACGAAGAAACGATCCAGAAAACGATCCACTACCTGGAGCTTCATGACCCAGACAATGCAAATCGCGAATACGCAGTCGGATTTCTGAAATTCATGCAAAGATTTGCGCACGTCGCTAGCAAGAGTGAGGACTTTGATTTTGAGGGGTTTTTGGAAAAGTATAAAGGCACCAAAAAAGAGTAATAGCCTTTTGCTACTACCTAGCAATCATCTAACCTTGTATGCAATAAGGATAGCACGCTTAAAGCATCCAAACAGTGTTGCTCGGTAATGACACCTGTCGCAGACAAGTCATTGTGTGTTTCGTGAGATAGGGGATTTCGATAGCCGCTAACGATTCCCGCAGACAAGTACCTCTGTGCAGCCTCGAGACTTTTCTTGGTTTTGTTATCAAAGGGAGTTCCGTCTGAACGGGTTGCTGATTGCGCAATGTGTAGCATGGCCTCTTGTGGGTTTTCGCTAAACACTTTCATCATTAAAGGGCCTTCGTCTAGCTCACTGATCGTACGAGATTTGTCTGGATTTTGACTAATTGACTTAGCCCTAGGTAAATATTAGCAGAGTTTTAGTTGAATGTCAAAACATTGCCCGGATAAACGCCCTAAGCGTAAGTCATTTAAAGTACCTCGTGAAATTTATGCTGTGTTTAAGAAAATACTAACAACCCTGTGCTATACTTAGACACGCATGGCTTCAAAAAATATTATTCACCGTTATAGTTCAGGAGGGGTTATCGTTAAAGATAACAAAGTTCTTATAATCGAATCACTGCAGCCAGTCAAGGAATATTCTTTTCCTAAAGGCTCTATAGAGCCCGGAGAACGCCGCCGTGACGCCGCCGTGCGAGAAATACTTGAGGAAACTGGATACCACACAACGATCCTAGGATTTATTGATACTCTAATATATGAATTCTCAACAGACGATAGCCACGTAGTAAAAGAGGTTTCGTACTATGCCGCGTCTATTAATGACTCAGTACCTCGACAGCAGCAACAGCTTCAAACAGGAGAAGATATACGCCCCTTATGGGTCAGCTTGCCAAAAGCTTTTCAGCTCCTCACCCACAAAAACACGAGACAACTTCTTGCTAAGGCAATTAAAATGTACCGTCATTGAAGCAACAGCTGCCTACAGACTCCTCTACGGTGTAATGCGAGAAAAAGTAATTTGCTAAGATAAATATAATACTTCTATCATCTGGAGACATGGAAGTAACATTAAAAACAGTCAGCAGCCTCAGGGATATCATTACGCATGCCTCTCTATTAATTTTGTTAAGGATATTCCTGTCTATACCTTTGATATAGCACTCCATATAATCACGAATTATTATTTGACGCGATGTATTGAGTTTTACCCACACCCTACCGTCAGTATGAGTGATTTCTTTAGATCTGCTTAGCGGATTAGGTTTAGGTTCTGCCCATTTCGCATACGATGGTCCAAAATAATTTCCTCCACACATAATGTGATGGATAAATGTTGATATGTCAGTAGATAGCCTGTTCCATCCAGCCGCCTCAAAATCAACAAGGTAGCCATTTTGAAAGATATTCATATCATGAACATCCCCTTGAGAGGGTATAACATATGTATTATTCATGTTTTTTGCATATCTTTAACATATTTCTTTACCGCATAAAGCAGGTCGTCTAGGTATATAGACGATTAAGCCGTTCACGCTTTTTAGCGACTCATCCGCACAAAATTCCTCGTATTGTCTCAAAAGTTGCGGCGATTCTATCATATGCAATCGATTAATATAAAAGCTTTTCGTGCCTCCAGCTTTAATATGAGACCAAATACCCATTGTGTTTGCAAGGCTAGACAGGTCTCTGAAAAACTCAGACATATCTATGTCCGCGTCACTACGAAGAATGTGTATCAAATCGATTGATCGCTTTACACGAGGTGGTGGTGATTACTATTCTCCGCTCAAGCGGCAGTTGACTAAGCTTGGTATTGCACTTGAGGATATGTACGGAGTTATTGGTAAGCAGCAAATTAACACTCTTGAGCATACCGGGTTCAAATATTACTGGAGTGAGTTTAATCCAACACAAAAATCTGAGTATCTGGAGGCTGAGCGCGCCAAGGACGAGATGCGCGCTGCGCATGTTTATACAAACCCGCAAATTGCCGATGAGCTTAATTCCATGGGCTTTCGTTCTCGCGTGACGATTGTACGTGACAAATACGACCGAACGAAAATTAAACGACAGATTGGTGGCCGAAAAATGACCGCCAAAATGATTGATCAATACACCGGCAAATTGGTATATTGCGGTATTATTAAAGAAAAATGGACACATGATAAGCCAGTTAAAGCGCAGTTTGATGGGCTCGTTAGCGTGGATTTATTCAACGAAGCTAATCGCGGCCGAGTCTTCGTGGAGGTTGATAGCCGTGATAATATCACTATTAAACGTAAAGCAGTTCCAGATCATTTGAAAAATAAACAAGTTTATAACCCAGATTATCCATATAAGCAGGTAGTTGCCTGTCCTAAATGCGGTAAGACACTATCTGGTAGCGCTCGTGGCAAGCTAGGTAAACACTATCCAGCTTATCACTGCAGTCGCGATGGTCATTACTTCCGTGTGTCGAAGCCTGAATTTGATAAGACGATAGAAGACTTTGTGAGGGCTATTACTATCAAGCCAGAGTATGTTGACGATGTTATCGCCGCTATCGCTGAATTGTGGCGCGAGCGTCAGACTGGGCAAATTGATGCTAATCGGCAGCGCCTAGAGCACCGCGAGAGCTTGCAAAGCCAAATCAAGGCAACCGTTAATCGGATGCGTATTGTCACAAGCGAGACGGCCCTAAAATATCTTGAAGAGGATATTGTTAGCGTCGAAAAAGAATTAGCAGAGCTGGATGAAGAAATTGCTAGGCAGCCGAATTTACAAGCCGAATTTGACCAAGTTTTGCAATATGCAAAATATATTTTGGAACACCTGCCAGAACTACTACTCGACCTCTGTAATCCACTGCGAAAAGCCGCCTTTTTCGGTGCTATGTTCAACAAACTTCCAACCTACGAACAAATAAACTTTGGAACCCACAAAAACAGCTCGCCACCAGAGGTAAACGAGCTGTTTCAAATCCGAACGGAATATACATCCCTGTATGGTGACCCTACCGGGAATCGAACCCGGGTTGCTGGGATGAGAACCCAGTGTCCTAACCGCTAGACGATAGGGCCGTGTAAGCTACCGGGTCATTATAGCATGGTTAGCTGGGGGCGTCTAGCCCATCTTGTTGACGACGTCGATCAGCTTGCGGGGTGTGATGTCGGCCTTGATGAGGTAGCCGTCGACGCGGTTCATGATGGCAGATTTGGTGGCGTCGTCTTGCTCAAAGTTGGTCATGATGAGGATTTTACTGTTGGGGATCAGGTCGGTGTCATCAGAGCGCAGCGCGTCCAAAATTTGGTCGCCGCGCTGTTCGGGCAGCATCAAGTCAAGGATAATCAAGTCAAACGGCTGACTCCGGGCCATGACCAGCCCGTCATTACCATCGACCACCCAAGTCACGTCATAGCCAGCTTTTTGCAGGCTGCGCACATACATCTCGCCGATAAAACGGTCGTCCTCGACGCACAAGATTGTTTTGATCGCCATACTTCCCTCCTCTTATCCTCGATACATAGCGTGATTTTTTATCCAGCCACCGCCTTGGCGGATCAGATTGCGATTGAGCTGTCCGTCCTCGAGCAGCTTGTCCTTGACGGCGGCATACACCGGCACGGTAAACGAAAAGACCGAGCCTTCGTTCTCTTTGGAGCGCGCGGTGATGTGGCCGCCGTGACTCTCAATAAAGGCCTTGCAGATGTAGAGGCCGATGCCGGTGCCAGAGACGGTTTCGCGGCTGCGATGCGAGCGGTAGAATTTGTGAAATAGATTTTTGACGACGCTCGGCGGCATACCGACGCCATTGTCAGCGACAGAGACTTCGATAACATCGCCCTTTTGTTCGGCACTGACCGAGACGGTGCCGCCCTCAAAGCTGTACTTGATGGCGTTGTCGATGAGGTTGGAGATGACCTCACTGATGCTGGAGCGGTCGGCAGCGACGGTTGGCAGGTCGGAGGGGATGCTGATATTGAGCAAGCGGTGCTGCGTCGATGCGCGCAGCTGCATGTCGTCGGCGATCGAGCCATAGATGTCGGCGAGTGAGTCCTCGGCGAGGTGGATGCTAAGGTGGTGGCGGTCGAACTTGGCGACGTTGAGAATGTTATTGATATAACCAGACAGGCGGTTGGCAGAGACCGTCAGCCGTGCCAACAGCTGCGGCTCGTCACCCTTGAGTCGGCCGGCCAGCTCCTCGGCGAGGACGTCGAGATAACCGCGGATGATGGTGATCGGGCCGCGGAGTTCGTGGGCGGCGAAGGAGATGAAGTTGAGGTCTTCTTCCTCGGGGAGGTACTGGGCCGAGCGGTCGATGAGGATGATGACGGTTTCGCCGGGTGCGTCTTTTTGGTAGGAGGCGATGATGTCAAAGAAGCGAGTTTTTTTGAAGGCACCGTTGGTAGTGGCAACGTGGCGCCAGGTACGCTCGGCGGAGACTTGGCAGGCGTCGGCGTCGCTGAGCCAGGCGTCGAGCGACTGCTCGTTGAGAAAATCCAGCGCCAGATACGGCTGGCCGTCGGCGTCAGTGGCAATTGGTGCAGCCTTGTTGGCGGAGATGATGCGTTTGGTGGGATCGAGGACGACGACGCCGCAGCTGGTGTGATTGAGCGCTTGGGTCAGCAGCGCGTCGGGGCTTGGCGGCGGGGCGGGTTGAGTCGGCTCGTCGTAGATGAGTTCAAGGACGGTCTTGAAGCCGGTTTTGGCGTGTTGCTCGGCGTTCGGGTTTGGTAGCGGCGTGGTGGTGCGCTCGCCGCGTTTATGGATCAAGGCAGTCAAGATATTATCCAGTGGCCGACCGGCAATGATGGTCAACATGGTCGAAAAAAGACTGCCGACGATGAAAATCGTACCAGTAATTAACCAGAACGCTGGGTGATTCCACGAGGTAAGACCAGTGATATTGAGGACGACACCACTGATGAGCGCCACCGCCATCTGCCCGGCCAGTGCACAAGCGAACAACATGCGCCGGTGGTATCGTCGAAAGCTGCAAATTGACGTGCCGCCAGCTGTCATCGCCACGTGACGGATCCCCGCCCGGGCGTAAACACGCCGATCCATGTTTGGCCGCGACCCAGGGTAAAGTCTTTGCCATTTTCGTCAAGCAGTTTGAGCGGTGCGGTGAGGCTATCTTTCTTCCAGGTGATGGCGGTAGCGGTGCCGTTCTGGAAGACGGTCGCCTTGCCCGAGCCAATGGTGACGGTGTCCTCGTAGCCATCTGGCCCGACGCGTCGCTCGAGCGGTGCTTCGAGAGCGATGACCACGCGTGGGGCGATCTGGCCACCTTCCCGGTCGGCGTGCGGTGCGCCAGCTAGTGAGCGTTTGTAGGTGTTGGTCGCTTTGTCATAAGCATAGGCGGTATTGTAAGTGCTGCCGCTAAAGTTGAGCTGGATAGTGGTGGCATTTGGTGTCTCGACCGGCTTGCCATCACCACGCTTGAAACCGGTAAATGATGATTCTTTGAAACCTTTACTAGCATTCAGGGCGTCAAGTTTCTCACCGGATGTGTAGACATTGTGTGGGGCGCGGCGGTCGCTGGCTCGCCAATAACTGCCGCCATTAAAGAACTGGTCGATGTCGCGGTAGCCGCTGCTGCGGACGGTATCGAGAGCGTTCGGGCTGCCGCCGACGTGGGCGATGGAGGCTTGGTACTGCGCGCCCCAGCTGAGATAGTAAAGGCGGAGGCTACGAACTGGGCCGATGAGGCCGGGCTTAGCGCCCTGATAAACAGCGAGGAAGCGCGTGATGCCACCCTCGGCGACGGCCTCATAGACGATACCGGCTCCGGAGAGGCCGGACTGTGGGCGAGCGTCGGGGCTGTTCTCGATCATGACGCCAGTGACGGGCTGCTTGGTGGCTGCTTCATCAGCGACTTCGAGACCGGTGAGTGGTGAGTAGAATTTGGTTGGCTTTTTCTTGGCAGTGAAGAACGGTAGGCCGCTATCGTGCTGGACGGAATTGATAGCGACGATGAAAATACCAGCGATGACCAGCGAGGTAGTAATCAAGACGATGGCCCACAAGTGCTTTTTGCACCACTGGACAAACGAGCGTTTTTTGGCCGGGGCGTTTGGTGACGCATGATCGGATTTAGCTGATGTTACCGTCGGTTTTTGGGCCGCGGTGGCTGGGCGAGGATTCTTGATGTGCATGGGTTTAGTATAGCATAAGCGGCGTGTTCGGTAAACGGAGCGATGCGCTCGCTGATCGAAGTATTTCGGTATAGTATGATGGCTATATTACACCCGCCGAGAACGCGGCGATTCCCCGCTCAAGCCGGGCTAGTGTACGCTCGCGGCCGATCAGCGCTAGCGTGTCATTCAGCTGCGGGCTGAACGGTGCCCAGGTGATGACGATGCGGATGAGACTAAAGAGAATGCCAGGCTTTTGGCCGGTGATTTCCAACAGTTCGTTCAGCCGGATCTGGACTAACTCTGGTGTCCAGTCGGTGAGCGTGGCGAGCTCGTGGCGGGCAGTTTCTAGTAATTCGCATCGCTCATTCTCAGATAATTTCTTGAGTTGTTTGTTGCTGTTGATGAGCTCCATGTTAATTTCAGGCTCCGCAAAAAAATAGCCAAACCCGCCGAGATCACGCAGGGTTTTTAAGCGGTCTTGCGCTAGTGCTAGGACGCGCCGACGATACTCCTCGTCCGCCCCGGCGGCACTGTCCGGCCAAAAATCATTAACCCGCTCGGCCAAATCATCCAGCGTCAGCGAGCGGATAAACTGCCCATTTGTCCACAGCAGCCGCTTTTCATCAAAGCGAGCGCCCGAGCGCTGCACGTGGTCGAGGCTGAACTTGGTAATTAGCTCATCCATGGTAAAGGTCTCTTGCTCGGTGCCGTCGTTCCAGCCCATGGTGGCGATGAAACTGTCCAGCGCCTCTGGCAGATAGCCGTCGCGGATATAATCTAGCACGTCTTTGGCGCCGTCGCGCTTGCCTAATTTCTTGTTGCCCTGCTCGTTCATGATGTGCGGTAGATGGGCGAATATGGGCCGCGGCAAGCCCAGCGCTTCGTAGAGTGCCAGATAATTTGGCATGCTGGAGATGAACTCTTGGCCGCGAATAACGTGGGTGATATTCATCTCGGTGTCGTCGATGATGTGGGCAAAATTGTAGGTCGGGTAGCCGTCAGACTTGATGAGGATGAAGTCGTCAACTACCTCGGGGCTGGTGGTGACGTCACCCATGACCTCGTCGTGGTAGGTATAGCTTTTGGGCTCAGCCTTGAAGCGCAGCGGCATCGTGCCGTCCCACTCCGGTGGATTGTCGGGGCGATGATCACGGTAGCGGAAGGCGCGCTTCTCGGCCTGGGCGGCGTCGCGAAACGCTTGGATTTGCTCAGGTGTGTAGGGATCAGCGTAGGCACGGCCGGCGTCGATTAGTTTCTGCGCCCACTGGCGGTAATGGTCTAATCGCTGGCTTTGGATGTATGGCCCGTATGGCCCACCAATGTCCGGGCCTTCGTCGTAGTCGAGGTGCAGTGCCTTGAGACTGGCGATCAGATGCTCGCGGCTGCCGGCAACTTCGCGGACCTTGTCAGTGTCTTCGAGGCGCAGGATAAATTGGCCGCCAGCCTGCCGGGCGACGAGAAAAGCAAATAATGCCGTGCGAATGCCGCCAACATGCAAAAACCCTGTTGGCGAGGGTGCGAAACGAGTGCGTGTAGTCATGGGGTGATTATAGCACGCGGGCGCGGCGCTGGTAAACGTGAGGGGTGTGCGTGCTTACGGGGCTGATTATAAACTAGTGGCGATTTTGGTGACTTGCTCGCTTGACAATGCCCCGCCGAGGGTGATCTGATAGAGGACGCCGCCATTGATCCAGCTGGCCGTCCGGTCGGTGCTGTAAATAGTCAGACCGCCGGCGGTGGTAGTTTGGACGTCGCCGCCGTCGGCGGTCAGGGTCTCTTTGAGGGCGGCGGAGTTGAGTGAGCTTTTTTGCTGGGTGATGGTGTAGGATTGGCCGCCGTCAGCGTAGGCAAATTTCATGCGGACTTCCCCGCTCTTGAAGGTAACCGGGCCGCTCAGGGCGTAGCCAGTTGGTCGGTAGCCGGGATATTTGGCGTTGATGCCAGATTGGATAGCGGCAATGCGAGTGGAGATGTTAGGCATGCCGAGGTAGGTGAAATAGCCACCGATCAGCATGATGGCCAGGCCGACGGAGGCGACTTGCAGCCAGCGACCCATGCGACTCTTTGGTTTTTTGGCGCGGCGCGGCGCTTTTTGCGGGGTGGTGGCGCGCTGCAGGGCTTCGGTGATGGCTTCATGCTTGAGAACGGCGGCTGGCTTGGGCGCGAGGGTCGCAGGATGCTGTTTGGCTGGAGTTTGATTTGGTTTAACGATACGAGTCGAGTGATGGTGTGATGTGGCTGGACTGCGGCGAGTTGCAGTTCGGGTGGTCTGATGAGGCTGCTGGGCGGCGCGAGCTTGGGCGCGCACCATGGTCGGGTGCGGTTCGGCAGGACGGTCACGCTTGGTTGGTTGCAGCTGGACACTCGGCACGCTCGGCGCAAATTTATTGACATGAACACTCATCGGGACGGAGGTGTCGCGCGTGATGTCGAGGCGACTGGCCAGGCGACGCTTGGCGTGCGATGGTGCGGCAACATGGCGGCGACTGAGCGTCGTTGATTTTTGGCCGGCAGTTTTGTGGACGGTTTTATGGATGATTTGTTTGTTCATGAACCCCTCGTATTCCTAATGCTTATATTTTATTGTACAAAGAGGACATGCTTTTTGCAAGGGGTGAAATGTGGTATAATCTCTCATTATGTATCGAAAACAAAAGCGCAGTTTAGAGCTCGCCCGCAGGACACTGATTTACACAGTTATGGTACTGGCGGTGTGTATATTGGCGTTCATTTTGATTTTTCATACGCTTGGCTATCAGCTGAATCTTAAGACGCAGACGGTTGAGCAGCGGGCGCTGGTGCAGTATGATTCGCGGCCGCAAGGCGCACGGGTGTTTGTCGATGGCATGGAGCTCGGCAAGACACATATCAAGGGCATGCTTCCTGAGGGGCAGCATCAATTTTCCATGCGCCTGGATGGCTATGACGAGTGGCGCAAGGTCGTCGAGGTTAAGGCCGGGACACTGACCTGGCTATCATATGCGCGGCTGGTGCCGAGTGAGCGGGTGGTGAGTTCGGTCAAGGAATTTTCGTCGCTGGCCTCGGTGCGATTTTCGCCAAATTGGCGGTTCATGCTGGGTGTGATGCAAGCGACCGATGCGCCGAAGATCGTCTGGGGCGATTTGCGTGATTCGGATAAGCCAAAGTTTAATGAGGTGACATTGGATACGTCGGTGGTGGCGGGCTATGGCGGCCAGGCGACGACGCACACATTCAAGATCGTTGAATGGGATTCCGGTAATCGCTACGCCATTCTCAAACACACCTACGTGGTCGAAGGCCAAGGCGAAAAAGTCCAGTGGCTGAAAGTCGACCGCGAGAATAAGACAGTGGCTGACATCACGAAAGTGATCGGGCTGGAACTAAAAGATGTGCGCTTCCTCGGTGAGAGCGGCAACGAACTATACATACTACAGTCGAGCGGCGAACTGCGGCGAGCGGACTTAAACGCAGCGACGATTTCTGCGCCGCTGATCAGTCATGTGCAGTCATTCTCGGTGTATGGTGCGGATTATATCACCTACGTCGGGACAAATGGTACGAGCAAGCTGCAGCTGGCGGGAATTTGGCGCAAGGACTGGACTGAGCCAGTGGTTGTGCGGCGACAGACTGAGGCGGAGGCTTCGACGCCGTTGATGATCAAGTTCTCGCGCTATGATAATAAAGACGTGCTGGTGGTTGGCGTCGGCTCGGCGGTGACGCTGCACATGGGCGCGGCGCTGGACGGGTCGAGCTCGTCAGCGTCAAAATTACTTGGTCGCGTCAAGTCGATCGCTGCCGGTAAACTACTGACCGAGCTGGATCTGAGCGGTACCGGGCGGTTCGTCTTGATGCGAACGACGGCTGGCTTTATGAGTTATGATATTGAGCGGCAATCGATGTCGCATGATACGGCACTGCCGACGGGAACGACGCTTGATTGGCTGGATGATTATCACGTGTGGAGTGTTGAGGGCGGCAAGCTGGTGATGCGCGAGTTCGACGGCGCTAATCAATCGACGATGCTGGAGGCCAGCGAAGGGTTTGATGCGTCACTGTCGCACGACGGCGACTGGCTGTATGCTTTCCGCCGAGCTGATAACGGCACGGTGACGATGTCACGGCTACGGATGACGATCAAGCGCTAAGCGCTAATTTGAATCTTATTGTGCTTTTATCGTGCTTTATTCCTTGGCGCCAAATAATCGTTCCAGTAGTGTTGGTGATGGCTTACCCGGGATAGCGGCGGATCGAGTGGTGACTGGCTCGGTTGATTTGGCAGCGCCAGATGGGTCGGGGCTGATTTGCTCGGCAAAGACCAGCAGGCGTTTTTCAGCAGTGCCAAGCGGTACACAGCTGATCAAAGTGAGCATCGGCTTATCGGTTTGAATTTGGACACGGCTGACCTCGTTTGGCATAACGACTTCTTTCTTGGTGACGGCGTAGGTGTAGCGTTTGCCCTGGTAGTGCATGTAGATGATGTCGTCTTTGACCAGCTTTTCGTTTTGAGCAAAGACAAACTTGTGGTCACCGGGCGCAAAGGCATCGTTAGACGAATGCGCCGAGAATACAGCATTGCCAACTTGGCCAGGCACGGCGTTCGCGCCAGCGATCGCGAAGTGAGCAGCGCCCTTCTCCATTGCTTTCATTTGAGCGTTATGGTCGGCCGCGTTAACGCCATAAATGACTGGTACATCAACGTTGAGTTTAGGAATGATCAGCCGTGGGTCGGGGCCGACAGTGGTGCTACTTGCTGGATTGACGATGATGTTTTGTGGATCAACATTGCCTGGGGTGGTATAGGCGGCGGCGATACCAAACAAGACGCGGTTGTACTGCAAAAAGACGAACGCTAGCAGCACCAATACACCTGCCAGTGCCGGGATGAAATGGCGTGACTTGGTGACTTTTTTGGCCTTGTCGCGGACGGTTTGCTGGATCTGGGTACGGAGGCGCTTGATGGGGTTTTGGGCGGACAACATATCGGTCATGGCCGGCGCGGCGGCGGCGTTAGCGTCGCGAGCAGACTGGACCAGCCGGTCAAATTCCTGTTGCTTTTGGTCAAGGTGTGAGGCATAATAGCGCTCGTAGTACATCTGATAATATTTCTGCCAAGAGCTGTGGTACTGCTTCCACTGATCAGCGGTGATTTGCGGCTGATGAGCGGGAGTTTTGGCCGGGGCGGTCGGTTGCGCCTGTGTGGTTGGTGGCGCGGCGGTGGGCTTGTCCGTTGACTTGTTCGCTGGCTGGGGCTGAGGTGACTCGGTGATGTGAGCGGGATGCTCGGGAGATGGCGCTGTGGCTGGCTGGGTCGGTTGAGCTGCCGGTGGCGCGGTGTTCAGGGCGTGTGGGCTTGGCGTGCGCGGTGGCGGCGTGACAGTAGTACGCTCGGTCGGTTCTGGATGTGGCTGCTCCGTGGGCCGCGGCTGAACCACCGGCGTGGTGTGTGGCGTGGACTCGGTGCTGCGACCGCCATAGATAGCATTAATTTGATCACGAATAACATTAGCGGCAGCAGCTTGCGAGCCAGAATAATCACGTGGTGGCGGCGTCAGTGGACGAGGTTGACTCGAGATTGGCGCTCCCACTCGCCTGCCAAACTGATCGTCATGTGGATTCATCACCCCTTATTATACGGGAAAACGTCGGAAAGATAAAGTATCCGGGCTCTTGCTGATGTGGTAGCGGCCGTGGTATAATTACCCTCGGATGACTTGGGGCGTTCTCTCGTGCCGCGGTGGCGGAATTGGTAGACGCGCTAGACTCAAAATCTGGTGAGCATTAGCTCGTGCCGGTTCAAGTCCGGCCCGCGGTACCAGAGGTCGCCTCAGTTTGTTTAATTTTATTCCCGTTTTGTAGCGGGAGTTTTATTGGTGGCAATACCTTATGAGAAGCTAATGTTAAGAATGAGAATGATGTCCGCACCCTTTCTTCTCTGGCTTTTGTTTTAGTGGCGGCAGAAGCATACAGTCAGCAACCTGTAGATCGAGAGAATGACCCTCATTACTAAAGTCAAACTCGATGAGGGACTGTTCATTAAATTCTCTCCCCGAGAGATTGTTCTGCGTGATACCGCCAACGATGACGGTTGGGTCTGTCGGTAGCATATTTTCTGTCCAGCGAATCACATGCCGTCTACTAATTCCCCTGGGAATCTTGGCAATGGTGACGTGTGGCTTGAATTTTTTATGGTGAGGAGTGGTAGCCCCTGCTTCTATAAATGCTTGCTTGATACGTCGTCTTTCTTCCCGCGGTAAAGTTTGGCTGAGGTCATTGAATACCAGAGTGAGTGCACACTCTCCTAATATACGAGCGCCAACTACATTGAGCTCAAGGCTCTTTTGTGATTGTTCCGGTAGGCGGACCTGCAGTCTAGACGGATGTAGAATCTTTGGGTATTCTCGTGCACCTAGGATAGTAAGATGACGCTCCTCGGATTGCGTTGGTTGTATGGGGTTGTCATTCAGTATACTAAATCGTTCCTGTATCTCTTGAGCAAAATCTGGATCTGATAGAGGAAATTCAGTCACAGGATGGTAAATCAGGCATTTTCGTGACATAACTATCCTTGTTATACCGCGTAGTCTATAAATCGTCAAGAGCTGGTGGGAACCGCCCCGGTTTATACGCTAGCGGCAATGCTGGTGCTGATGGCGGCCAGTGGTGCTTCGGGCGACCACAAGAGGTAGCTCGCGGCGTGCGCGGCAGTTTGTCCGCGCCAAAGCTGCATCGGCTCGGTCCAGGCTTGGGTGATGACTTCTCCGCTCCGTGCGACGACTAATTGATCGGCATGAAAAACTGCCAATGTGACCGGATAAGTGATGGTGAATTTGTGTAGCGCCTCAACTAACTGTGCTAGCTGCATGCTAAATGTCAGGATTTTTGGATAGTAGACGCTGCGAAAGAGCTTTTGCACTTGGGCGAATGAGGCGACAAAGACGACGTGGGGGTTATCAAGGATGGCGGGAAAGCTGTTTTGCACCAGGTCGATGGCGTCGCGGCTCAGCACGACTGGCCGGTGGTACTGGCGCACAAATTGCTCGTACAGCGCGGCCGTTTCGCTATTTTTGCCGGCGTCACCGATTAGCAGCATGACGTTAGCCCACTCGCCGAGGGCGGCTAATTCGCCTGCTGCCGCGCTGCTGAGGCCGCCGGACGGATTGGTGGGCGCAAATAGAACGTCGGTCATCGCTGCTGGCACGGTGCGGCGCAGTGTGTCGGGTAGCACGACTCGCACTTCACCTGCCCCGGCGTCACGTGCTGCCTGGTAGCTGGTTGCCACCGCCGCAAAGCCGAGCTTGTTGCCGCCAACGATCCCCAGCCGCCCGGCCTGGTCGCGGCGCTCTGGCCGATTCCATTCGACGTCGGGAAACAGCGGCTTAGATTTTTCCTGCTTGCGCCAAAAGGTATCCACGTTCGCCTTTCTCGAGTTCAAACACCACGCTTTTACGCTCCAGGACAATTGGCCAGCCGTTGGTTTTGGCAATTTCAAGGAGCTTTTCCGTCGGGTTAAAGACGACGGGATGTTCAACCATCGCCAGGAGGTGCCGGTCGCCCTCGCTGTCGCCAAAGGCATAACTGCCAGCGAGCGTTAGCCCGTATTTATCAATAATTCCCTGGAGGATCTTGTCTTTATTGGTATACGTCTTGGTGGTCATTGTACCGGTAAAGGTATCGCCCTGCCGTTCATACACCTGAGCCGCCCAGGCGTCAAAGCCGTATCTTTTAGCAAATGGCTCGACTAACTCCTGCTGTGAGCCAGAGATGGCGATCAGAAAATAGCCCGCCTGCTTTAGCTCGCGCAGGCGATGCCGTGTGTAGGTGTAGACGTGGTCGAGCTCCCTCTCGGCGATACTACTCGCCACCTCGTCAAACACCGCGGTCGGGATGTCAGCGAGTGAGCTGGAAATAGCATTGACCAAACTCATTTCGTACTCATCGTAGGCATCTTTTGACTCTCGCCGTTTCCAGCTGAGTAATTTCTGCTGAATGATCGAGGCATGGACTTCGGGGATGGCGCCGGCATCAATCAGCCCGAGCACCAACTGCCGATACAGCCCGCCACGAATGAGCGTACCGTCGATATCAAAAACTGCGAATTTCTGCTGCTTCATCGCTTGATTATCTCGTATTTTTGGCTTTCTCGCAATAGCTTACTATATCATGAAGGAGACGACTTAGCAACTGATGCATTGTCGCGTAATTTGACCATGTTTTGGTACACTTCGTCAAAGGTCAGCCCCGATTCGTGGATGAGGCTGGCTAGGTCTTTTCCGACGTAGCGGAAGTGCCAAGCTTCGCTCGCGATACCGGTTATTTTTTCCTTGCCCTTCGGATAGCGCAGAATAAAACCGTATTCGTGGGCGTGGGTGGCGAGCCAGCTGGCGGTTTTTGGATCAAGTGCGCAGTCGCTAAAGCGGGCCTTGCATTTCTCAGAAAAGCTGGTTAAGTCAACCGCTAGGCCGAGCTGATGCTCGCTGTGGCCGGGTTTGGCGACGTATTCATCGGTGTGGGCGGCACCGTTTTTGGCGGTGGTTTCAGTGCGGACTTTGGCTTGGGCGGTGCCGGAGCGGTAGGCGCTAGAGACGAGGACCGGTAGCTTGGCCTCAGCCGTGGCTTGGCGCAGTTGCTCCAGTGGCTCTTTGACCATCGGCTGCACGCGCTTATCCTCTATCCAGCTCGGCGTACCATCAGTAATATCAGTCAGCGGTGGCTCAAAGGCTGGGTCGATGCCCTGCTTGCCCGAAACGTACGACCAGATTTTCCCAGTTTGTAAATATTTCCACGACGGAAAGGTCAAGTCGCGATTGGTCCGGTCGAGACGGATGGTGATCGGCTGGAAATTATACAGCGGCGAATGAGCGACCGACTCTGAGGTTCGATTGACGAGCTGCGTGCCGCCATTGATCATCAGTAGTGTCAGTGTCGTCCAGGCCGCCAAAACCATGGCCACGACTGCGCGCCCCACCCCGTGCTTCATTTATTGTGTTCCTCGCTGCTTGAGTTTGGTCATTGCCTTTTCAATATACGACCAAGCCTCCTCCATCGTCAAGCCCGACTGGTGCAGCGCACCCGCTAGCTCCCGCCCGACGTAGCGAAAATGCCATGGCTCGTATTGATAGCCGGTGATCGATTCCTTACCCTTCGGATAGCGCAGAATAAAGCCGTATTCATGAGCGTGGGCGGCCAGCCATTTGCCGGCGGCGGTTCCTTCAAAACAATTATCCACCCAGCAGGTTTGATCGGCGCCAGCGAAGTCAACCGCCAGGCCTGATTGATGCTCGCTGTGTCCGGGGCGCGAGCTAAAGCGGCTGGCTGCAGCCTCGCCGTGTCGGCGGGCGTAGCTGGCAAAGAGTGAGGCTTGGGTGGCGTAGCTGCGGTAGCCTGAGCCGACGCGGAGCGTGACGCCAGCGGCGCGGGCAGCGGCGACTAACTTCTCGAGATCAGGCATGAGGACGGCGCGGAGTGAGCGCTCGTCTTGGCCGCGGCCGGGTAATGTCGGTACGCTAACGATGCGGAGGTCGCTTGGCTGATAGCGAGGATTGGCAAAGGCCCGGGATTTGTTGGCGATTTTCCAGAGATCAGCGTCATCAGCGTTGTTGACAATGCGGGCGGGGATCGGTGTAGCGCGCGGTAGAGCGATGATAATTGGTGCGGCTGGCGCTGGGGGCTTCGGGCTGTCGGGAGTTTTTTCCTTGGGTGTTGGTACGGGATCGGGCTGCTTTGTGTTAATTGGCTGCTGAGCGGTGGTACGTGGCGGGTTGAAATGACGGAGAGCGAAATACGTCACCACAGCGCTCCCGGCGATGACTAGTACGGCGCTGAGACTGATGAATAATGTGCGTTTCCCTGAGCGTTTGGTAATTTTCATATCGTAACCTCAATGCTTACCGGGCAGTGATCGCTGCCCATTTGTTCGGCGTGAATCTGTGGGTTGGTGACGCGCCCGGCGATTTCACGCGATGCCAGCCAATAGTCAATCCGCCAGCCGACGTTGCGCGCCCGGGCGTTGGCCCAGTGCGTCCACCAGGTGTAGGCGTCGGTTTTTTCGGGAAACGCCGCCCGGAAGATGTCGATAAATCCAGCGTCCAGATAATTCTGAAAACCCTCGCGCTCCTCGTCAGTGAAACCGTGCCTGCCGACATTGGGCTTAGGGTTCGCTAGGTCAATTTCTTGATGCGCCACGTTCATATCGCCGCAGTATAGTACTGGCTTGACGAGCTCCAACTCCTCCAGATACGCCAGCACCGCTGGATCCCACTGCTCATGGCGTAATTTCAGCCGGCTCAAATCCCCCTTTGAATTTGGCGTATAGCAGGTCACCACCCAAAAATCGTCGAACTCGGCAGTGATGATGCGCCCCTCGTCCGCTGGATTGCCATATTGATCGCCGGTCAAATTAAACCGCTCGATGATAGCCGGCGGCAACCCATCGCGCCAGTGCAGCGGCCGGATTTTCGACAAAATCGCCGTGCCGGAATAACCTTTTTTGGCGGCTGAATAGAAATGTTCGTGATACTCTGGCAGATTAATTTCTACCTGGTCGCGGGCGGCCTTGGTCTCTTGGAGGCATACAATATCCGGATCATAGGTTTGCAGGAAGCGGGCAAACTCGCCCTTGTTGATGACAGCGCGGATACCATTGACGTTCCAGGAAAATAATCGCATTCTTGTATTATACAACGAATTATCATGGTATAATTGCTAAATATGACTAAAAAGACATCCCGAATCGTGGTCAATATGATTTCGGAAAGTGAGTTTACGGTCCAAGGACATGGTGTACATACAGCTTATAAGGAGATTACTGGTGCCTTGGAAAAACAGCCTGCTATTGATATTGCCATTAACACTAATCGATCGGCAGATATAGTTCATGTCCAGACAGTGGGTATGTATGCATTGGGACGGTTACTGCGCAAAAACGGTAAAAAAATTGTTTCAGCACACTTGGTACCAGATAGTTTCATTGGATCATTGAGGGCGGCCAGATACTGGAAGCCAGTTGGTAAATTGTGGCTAAAGTTCTTCTACAGCCGGGCCGACCTTGTGTTGGCCTGTTCCAAGATGGTACATGATGAGCTGGTTCATGACATGAAATTGTCTAACGTCAAAGTGTTATATAATACAGTTGACATGGCGCGATATCGGGTTACTGCTGATGATCGCCGTGTTGCGCGTCAAGCGTTACATTTGACAGAACGTGATTTCGTCGTCATCGGTAATGGCCAAGTGCAGCCTCGCAAACGACTTGATACCTTTATATCAATCGCTCGTGCAATGCCGGATGTTACGTTTTATTGGATTGGCGGTATTCCATTTAAACATCTTGGGGCTAAATACGAGTCAATGCAAAAACTTATTAATTCAGTTCCTCCTAACCTTACGGTAACCGGTGTTATACCGCTCGAAGATGTGCGCCAGTATTATATGGCAGCTGATGTGTTTGTATTGCCGGCTACTCAGGAAAATCATCCTGTGTGTGTACTGGAGGCAGCTGGTGCTGGATTGCCGATAGTATTGCGTGATATTCCGCAGTATGACGATACATTTCGTGGCTCGGCAGTTATGGCGGGTACTGATGAGCAATTTATTCAATTAGTGACCCGTCTCAGAACAGATGCGTCTTTTCGCCAGTCAGCAATTCATGGTGCTAAAAAAATTGCTGAACGATTTGATAGCGGTGCTGGCGCCAAGCGCTTAGTCGCGATGTATCAAGAGTTGCTAAAAGAAGATGAGGAATGCGCGTAGGCTTATTCACCGATACCTATCGACCGTCGATTAACGGCATCGTTTTTGTGGTCGAATCGCTCAAGCGTGAGCTCGAGGCGCTGGGCCACGAAGTCTACGTATTCTGCCCCGCCAAGTCGATGAATCCCGCCAAACAAGCCGAGCTGCTCAACGAAGATCCGGATTCGCACATCGTTCGCTTTCCATCAATCAAGGGTGCGTTTTTTGATGATTACGATACGTCGGTGTTCTTCCCGCCGGCAGTGCAGCGCCGCATCAAAGAGCTGGAGCTGGACATCGTGCACATCTTTACGCCGTCGCAAATTGGGCTGGTTGGCGTCAGTGCGGCGCACAAGCAGCAGATCCCCCTCGTCATCCAGCACTGCACCGATATGTACGAATTTGCCGAGCATTATCCGGCGGTACTGCCGGGGATTTTGACACTGGCTGGCGTGGTGCTACCACTGTCGATTAAGCTAAGGGGCCGTGATTTATTTGAACTGGTCAAGCTGTACCGGCCGCGTGGTATCACCAAATGGAACCGGGCCATCATCGAGTGCGTCATCACTATTCTCTACAGCAAAGCCGACGCCGTCATCGCCCTCAGTCGCAAAAGTGTCGCTCAGCTCAGTGGCTGGCAGGACGATGATCATCTGTATGATTTGACATTGCTGCCAAATGGTGTCAATGCCCTGCCGCGACCGTCGGCGGCTCAGCTCAAGGCCTTTCGGGCGCAGTGGGGTCTCCGGGCATCTGATGAAGTATTTGGTTTTATTGGGCGGCTGGGTGAAGAGAAAAACTTACCGATTTTGATCAAGGCCTTTGACAAGTACGTCGCCAAGGCTCGCCCTAAATCCAAATTGCTGTTCGTTGGCGATTTCGAGTACCGCAAAAAACTTGAGGCGATGGCGGCCGAGAGTAAGTACGCTGATCGGATTATCTTTACCGGCGCTTTGCCGCGCGAGGAATTAGGCGTGGCTTACCAGGCGCTGGATGTGTTTTGCTTCCCGTCACTCAAGGATACGCAAGGCTGGGTATTACACGAAGCGGCGCACGCTCGTAAGCCAATTATCATCATTGACACGCAAGTATCAGAGGTAGTGCGTGACGGCGTGAACGGTATCTTCGTAAAAAATCGGCCCAAGAGCATGGCGGATGCCATCATTACGCTGCTCCGTTCACCGGCCCGTCGAGCGAGGTTTGGCGCTGAGAGCAAAAGATTAGCGGTCACGTTCACCGAGCGCCGCCAAGTCCGCAAATTAGAGAAATTATATCGCCGGGTTATCGCCCAGAAAGCTGCCGCCGCGTCTCGCGATCTTGATCGCGCCGCTTGATGGTCTCGCGCTTGTCATAGGTTTTTTTGCCTTTGGCGAGGGCGATGACCACCTTAATGAACTTGCCGTTAGTCAATAATTTGGTCGGCACAATGGTCATGCCCTGCTTTTTTGCCTCAGTAAAGCGCGTTAATTGGCGTTTGCTGACTAATAATTTTCGCGCTGAAGTGTCAACGCTGCGGGCGTTGGCTTGGCCGCGAACATTGAGCCGCAGTGAAAAACTAGCATTATTTAGCCACAACTCACCGCCGCGCAGACTAACGAATGCGCCCTTGAGCTGCACGTGCCCTTCCCTGGCAGCGCGCACTTCCATGCCCGTCAGCACCAGCCCGGCCACAACCTCCTCGCCCAACTCATAGTCAAATCGCGCTCGGCGATTTACGACGGCGTGAGTGGATGGTTTTTTGGTCTTGGTGGGCTTGGTCACTTGATTATTGTAGCATGTAGGATGGAGCCTTAGCTAGAAGAGGGTTGGTCTGTCTGGGCCGCGTCCTGTACCATCTGGATCGTACCGAAGCGGGACATCTGCCTGATCAAGCCTCACTAGTGCAGTACCTCTTCTTCATCCGCAATCATCATATCCACTCGTATTTCGTCTATGACGGCTGCAAGCTCCTCTAGGGCTACTTGCTTTTGCGACACCTCTAATTCATCATCACTGTATATGATATTGATACGGGTTAGGAGCTCCTTGTATAGCTGATCAAGCAGCCCTGACTTGTCTAAGTCAAAGAGAGCTTGAATCCCTGCCATGTCTACTGACGCTTCTTCCTCTAAGCGACACCTCTCTTTTGTATCACCCCGCAGCTCAGCTAGCTTGCTGCTGAGGATTTTTTGGGTAATTTCAATGACAGTCTCTGCGTCAACGGGACGTGGCATCTCCTTTTCGGAGTTTAGAATTTGCTGCCTAATCAGGTTGAGCTCGTCTGGAGCAGCAGCTGTTTCAATTTTGTATTCCAGCCTGGCTAAGACGTCGTATTTCGCTGCGTTTGGCGCGAGTCCATAGCTGAGGATTTTGCTGAGTACGCCCTGAAGCTTCCCGAGTATCTCGTGCCCTTTTTCTGGTATATTGTTGACCACCTCTTGGTAGGTCTTGTACTCCGCAAGACGCTCATAGTGGGCCTCAGTAATCTCTGGGTTGCTTTCGGTGGGTTTTATACTTTGCGAATTATTGACTTGTGTAATTCCCTGGTCATCTTTGTGCTCTACCGTTGAAGTATTGGCCGTGTTAGTACTTTTTTCTGGATTATTCCACGGGAAATCATATGGGCGCATATTATTTTCATACAGTACCGTACGTACTGTGTGCAGCATGGCCGCCTGGGTGCGCTGCGTTAAGGTTGGCATGCTACTACTATTTTCCGCTGCAGATGAACAAAATTTATCGATGAATTCTTCAGCTGGCGCAACAACGCTAGTAATATCCTCGCCGTTGGCTGTGTAGTATCTTTTATCTACTTTATGTGTCTGCTTTTCTTGTGGTGTCGTCTCTCTATTCATAGCTCTATACTATAACATTGTTTAAGTATAAATGCAATACCTAGCTACTATTTTGTCCTATTCAAGCCCATGCACTTCACCGGTTGTGAAATCCCATTTAGCATTATGCTGGCACTGGGATACGAGGACCAGGACATTATGGCCGAGTTCCCTGACTGCTGGATGGTGGCATTCGCCCCTGATGGCCCAGCCGAGTAGCCGTACCAGTGCGGGGTAATTGTTGATGTGATTCATGATAATCAACTGGTTGGCAGACTTCTCGATTGTATCAACGAGTCGCCACACAGAAAGGTCTGGTTTAAACTCTGGGTGCTTCTCGAGTAAGCGTGCTACGTTCGCGATATTCTCAAGAATATCACAAATATCGACAGTCTCGTCGAGGTTTTCGAGTTGGTTGGTGGCAGTGCGGAATTTTTCGTTGAGGTGCTGGTAACTGGGGAGGTTATCACCTTCTGATCGTTGAATGCGGGCTTCTGTCAGTGGTATGATTACACCTTCAGTGGTAGCTGTGCTGGCTTCATCGTGGTGTGGCGGTATAGCGCGATCTCCGGCAATGGTCTTGAATGGTATAATTCTGGCCTTGCCGTGGTCTACTTCTGTTCTTGGCATGTGTTAAATAATACGATGTAATTACATAAAAGTCAATGATTAGCATCATAGTATGCTACAATATCCCAAGCATGATAGCCGACATCCACATCACCGAAAAAAGTTTTGGCGACAAGACGTTGATGCGTGACGTCAAGTTTAGTGTGGACGACGGCGAGAAAATTGGTGTGGTCGGCCGCAATGGCATCGGCAAGTCAACGTTGTTTGGTATCTTGGCGGGTACGGACACCGACTATACCGGGGAGGTGATTTTCCGGCGCGGCATCACCATGGCGTCGACGGCGCAGGAACACCACGGCTTGGGCGACCAGACGGTGCTTGCCTACATTCTGGCGGGGCTGCCGGAATATGCGAGCTTGAAGAAAATCATTGATGAGTATCCCGAGACTATGGGCGATAATATGCATAAGATTGAGGAGTACACCCAGGCGTTGGAGCGATTTGATCAAAAAGGGTTTTATCAGATTGAGGAGAAGATTGCCCGAGAGCTTGATAATTTTCAGCTGAGCGGATGCGGTGAGCGGCCGCTTGGTTCCCTGTCGGGCGGACAGAAGCGGCTGGTAGAGATCGTGAAGATTATGCACGCGGGGGCGCATTTGGCGCTGATTGACGAACCGACCAACCACATGGATTATGTGGCTAAGCAACAGTTTATCGACTGGATGAGTTCGCAGCCGCGCCAGGCCATGCTGATCATCACGCACGACCGCGATGTGCTGGGCCAGGTGGATCGGATCATCGAGCTCAAAGACGGCCGAGCGGTCAGCTACCGCGGTAATTATGACGCCTACCTTAAGCAAAATGCTCAGGCGACGGCGGCGGGTATGAATAATTTTGAGCACATTGAAAAGCGGATGACCAACCTCAAGCAAAAGGTGCTGGATTATCAGCGGCTGAAGGAAAAGTCGCGAAACCCCGGCACTATCCAAAAGTTCAAGCGGCTGGAGAATGAAGCGCGGGCCGAGCTGGCGGAATTATCAGAGATGGACAAGCCGACGTTTTGGATCGATAAGCAGTCGGCTGGGCAGCTTGATTATAAATCGGCCGAGCGCTACGGCAATTTCAAGGCGCGCAATATTCGGCTATCGATGAAGGACGCGGCTAGTCGTAGTCAGCACGTGCTGGTGCGAGTTGAGGATGCGGCAGTTGGTGTAGGCGAGCGGATGTTGTTAAATAGTAGGGCAGCAGCCACTCCACCGTCCTCCGCCAGAGCACACTCTTCGCTCAAATCTCCACTGGAGATTCTTCGCGAGCGTTCGGCTGAAACGTCCGTTACTCACGAACGTTTCACAGTCTCTGGCGGAGGAGGTGTCGCACCTGCCGCCCCTATCCTCTACTCCGGCAACCTCTTCCTCGACCCGCAGGTGCGGGTGGGCGTGTATGAGCAAGAGATTGATGAGCGGTATTTGGCGGATCCGTTGGAGGCGGCGATTGAGAAGTTGTATCTTGGCCGTGACCTACCGATTTCTGATACCAAAATTCGCCAACTACTGGCTGATTATCTGTTCACCGAAGCGGATCGGATGACGCCACTGGCGCGTCTGTCGGGTGGCCAGAAAGCCCGCTTTCAGATCATTGCCATGCTGGCGAATGATCCGCAGCTGCTGATTTTGGACGAGCCGACCAACCACCTTGATTTACCAAGCATTGAGGAGTTAGAGACGGCGCTGGCGAAATATTCTGGCGCCATTCTGTACGTCAGCCACGACAATTATTTCCGTCAAGCAATTGGCGGTGAGGTGGTGCAAATCGGCGCAGCATAAAGGGTGTACTAATGAAAAACCTGCTGCCAGTAAGTTCCTAGGCAGCAGGTTTTTTGGCGTCAATCAGTGATATTTACTCGCTTATCAAACCATTCTTCTTCAGCGCATCCTGTAGTTTCGGCCGGTCGAATCCCAGGATGACCTCGCCGCAAACATCGGTCACCGGCACGCCCTGGAAATTGCCGCCGTTCTTGCTGAGCAATTCTTCCTTGGCGCTTGGATCAGCCTCGATGTCCTTGGCGACAAAATCGATGCCGAGTTTTTTCAACCACTCCATCTCGGTGTGACAGAATGCGCACCAGCTGGTGCTATAGACGGTGACTTTGGCGTCTTGGTGATTGGCCGTGTTATCTTCGCTCATAACTTCCCTCCTTATGGCTTTTCTCTATTGTAGCATAAGCATCGGTGCCTCGGCAATGCTATCTAGTCTCGGGACACCCGACTCGTTAAGTGCCAGCCGTCACACCCCCGGCAATAATACACGTCTAACTCCAGTTTTGGTGACATCAGCTCCTGCGTATCAGCCGCTCGCCTGGCGATTTGCTCGGTGGCGAAGCGGCGCTTGCGCCGGCAGGTGTCGTGATCGGTAGTTGTCAGCGTCGGCTTGACGAGCGTTCGGGCCGATTTTGGTTGGTTTTTGGGGTAATTTCGCCGTGGCATCTTGTCAAGAGTATAGCATGTTGCTATAGTGACAGAGTAATGGCTGAGAGACCAGATGTTGAGAATGGCGTAACGACAGCGACGGAAGTGGCGGCGGCTCGGGTTATTCTCGGGACGATCGGCGACACAACGTGGCGGATGTTTGTACCGAGCATCGGCTGTACACTGCTGGGTGTATGGCTGGATAGCGTATTTGGCTTGAAGCCGTGGCTGATGTTTGCTGGTGTGGTACTTGGCTTTTTGGGCGCGTACCTGCTGGTGAATAAGCAGTTGGGACGCGTGAAACGAAAAAAGGAGCGTAAAAATATATGATGCAATTATTTGCCAGTGCCGGTCCGCACATTTCAGTCAAGGCTGATGAAGTAGCGAATGTTATGGGCGTATCGATTACTAATTCGCACATGCTTGGCGCGCTGGGGCTGATCGTTTTGGTGTGGCTGATGTTTCGGACGCGGGCGGCAGTGCTGGGCAAGAAAAAGCATAATTTTACGACGCGGCTGGTACACTGGACATTTGATGGGCTGTACAATACGGTTCGCCAAGTCATCCCTGACCAGACATGGGCGCGTCGAGTGGCGCCACTGTGTATCACTATATTCTTTTTCGTGGTGGCACAATATTGGCTGGGGCTGCTACCGATCGTAGGGCCGATTACTGTGGGTAGTCATGGTACGCCGCTATTTCGTGGCGGTGTGGCTGATCTGAATATGACATTTGGCCTCGCTATTGTGACAATTGTCGCTGCCCAAATTTATGCCTTCAAATACCTTGGTTTTAAGGGTAATATGGGCCGCTACTTTGTTAATCCGCTGCGCGATCCGATCATGGCGTTTGTCGGTATTTTGGAGTTGGTGGCGGAGTTTTCGCGCCTGCTTGGTCTGAGTTTCCGTTTGTTTGGCAACGTGTTGGCCGGCGAGGTGCTGCTGATTATGATCGCCTTTTTGACACAGTTTATTTCCCCGGCGGCGCTCCAGCCATTCTATTTGTTTGAACTATTTATCGGCGGTATTCAGGCATATATTTTCTTTATGCTTTCGACCGTCTTTATTTCTCTGGGTCTCGTACCACATGGCGACCATGCTGAGTCGCATGATGAATCTGTTCACTCCCCTGTCCATAGTCCTAAACTGGTGCAAGAGAGTGAGCAACACTAGGTAAGTAATAATTATAAATAAAGGAGAAATCATATGAAAGAATTAGCATTTGCACTCACCTACGCCATTCCAGCTGCACTGGCAGCAATCGGCGCCGGTATCGTCGGCGCGGCAGCGATGAACGCGGCTGGCCGTAATCCAGAGAAAATTAACGACCTGCGCACCATGATGATCCTCGGTATTTCGTTCATCGACGCCCTAGCGATTATCGGTTTCGTGGCGGCTATCGTCGGCAAAGTTATGTAATTTGAGGGGTAAATTGTGGAGACTATATTGACACAGTTTGCGAGTGCCGAAGCGCACGCGGCCGAAAAGGCCGACCTGTTCAGCTCGCTGGGCATTGACTGGAAGTTGCTGATCTTGCAGACGGTGGCGTTCTTGATCTTGCTGGTGATTCTGCGCAAGTGGGTGTATCCGCCATTGGCAGCGATGCTCGACAAGCGCGAAAAAGACATGCGCACAGCCGAAAAGGCGGCGCAGTCGGCGCGTGATAACGCTGATAAAGCCGAAAAAATGACCAACGAGTTGATGCGAAAAGCTCGGGCGGAGGCCAGTGATATCGTGGCGGCAGCGCGTGAGGAGGCGGCTTCAGTCGTCGAGCAAGCCGCGGCTAAGGCGACTGCCAAGTCCGAGACTATCGTCAGCGCGGCGCAGGCGGAAATCGCCAAGGAAGTTGAACAGGCCAAGAAAGCATTGCACAATGAAACGCTGGAATTGGTGGCTGAGGCAACGGGTAAGGTTTTGAACGAAAAGGTTGATGCTAAGGCCGATGCCAAGCTGATCGCAACCGCGGTCAAGGAGGTCGCCTAGTCATGGCGCGGACGCTTCGGCGAAAGTTGGCGCAGCATGCGGCCGAGCGGCTGCTCAAGGGCGACGCAGCAGTGATTGATGAATTAGCGGCGCTGATCATAGCCGAGCGGCGCGAGCGAGAAATTGATCTGTTGGTGCAGGATATTGAGGCGGAATTAGCCGAACGTGGCACGGTCGTGGTGACAGTGGAAAGTGCAAGAGCGTTGGACGCGGCGACAAAGGATGAGATAAAGCGGCTACTATTATCTAACTCGGGTATGGAGTCGCTGGCATCTGTGGAGGGTCGCTCTGCAGCCCAAGCACCCGAAGTAGATACTAGCGGCCAGAGCGTTAACGTGCTGCTGCGTGAATCAATTGACCAGGCGCTCATTGGCGGCTTCAAACTGAGGACGCCAACTCAAGTGATGGACGCGACAATTGCCAAGAAATTAAACGATTTGCGGGCGAAGAAAATCTAGGAGGAAAAATGAGCAAGATTGATGTGACAGAACTAGCCAAAAGCCTGCGGGAAAAAATCGCGCAGCTGGAGGCAACGGAAGGACTAGAGGACGCTGGCATCGTTATCCGCGTCGGCGACGGCGTGGCGTGGGTGCACGGCCTCAGCAAAGCTGGCTACAGCGAAGTGCTAGAAATCGAGACTGACGGCGGCGTGGTGGAAGCGTTTGCACTGAACTTAATGGAAGATGAAATCGGTGCGGTGATCCTCGGCGGCGAAGAAAAGGTCAAGGCTGGCGCCAGCGTTCGCCGCAAGGGTGCGGTGCTGGATGTGCCGGTTGGTGAGGAACTGCTCGGCCGGGTGGTTGACCCGCTCGGTCGGCCGCTCGATGGCGGACCAGCTATCAAGACCAAGCAGCGCGGGCTGATTGAGCGACCAGCCATCGGCGTGATGGGCCGTAAGTCGGTGCATGAGCCATTGATGACCGGTATCATGTCAATCGACGCCATGTTCCCAATCGGTCGCGGCCAGCGCGAGCTGATCATCGGTGACCGCCAGACTGGTAAGACGGCAATCGCTATCGACACCATGATCAACCAGGCACGGCAAAAGACCGGCGTGGTCAACGTCTACGTGGCGATTGGACAGAAATTATCAAAGATTGCTCGGCTGGTTGACCGCCTGAAAGAAGAAGGCGTGATGGAACAAACCATCGTGGTGGCGACCAGCCCGTCGGATGCGGCTTCCCTGCTGTACTTGGCACCATATGCTGGTACGGCCATGGGTGAATATTTCCGCGACAACGGCGGCCACGCGCTGATGATTTATGATGATTTGACCAAGCACGCCGTGGCCTACCGCCAGATGTCGCTCTTGCTCCGCCGTCCACCGGGACGCGAGGCGTACCCGGGTGATGTGTTCTATCTACACTCTCGCCTCCTCGAGCGTTCAGCCAAGTTGTCGGACGAATTGGGTGCTGGTTCACTGACTGCCCTGCCGATCATCGAGACGCAGGCTGGCGACATCTCGGCCTACATTCCGACCAACGTGATTTCCATCACCGACGGTCAGATTTTCCTGGAAACCGATCTGTTCTACCAGGGTATTCGCCCAGCCATCTCTGCTGGTTTGTCAGTCTCCCGCGTTGGTGGCGCCGCTCAGACCAAGGCGGTTAAGTCGGTCGGCGGTAACTTGAAGCTCGGTCTTTCGCAGTTCCGTGAATTGGCTAGTTTCGCGCAATTTGGCTCAGACCTGGATGATGCGACCAAGGCACAAATTGACCGCGGTCAGCGCCTGACTGAACTGCTCAAGCAGCCGCAATACCAGCCGATGAGCGTCTGGGAACAATTTGTCAGTATCCACGCGGTGACGAGCGGTGCGTTTGACAATGTGCCAGTTGCCAAGATCAAGGAAGCGCAGGCCGGCCTGCTAACGTACCTCTGGAACAATGCCAAGGACGCCATGTGCGAGCTAAACAAGGGTGCCAAGCCAACTGACGAGCAACTCCAGGTCATCGACGAGGTAACGCAGGTGGTAGCGAAAGGGTTTGAGGAGTAATCCATGCCGAGTACTCGTGCGCTGAAAAATCGCATTCGCTCGGTGGACTCGACCAAGCAAATCACCAAGGCGATGCAGTTGGTGGCCGCCAGCAAAATGCGTCGTTCGCAAGAGGCGGACAAGGCCTCGGCTCCCTACACTATGGCGGCTGAAGAGTTGCTGAGTTACTTGGCGAGTCAAGGTGCGACGGATAATCACCCACTGTTTAAGCGCCGCAAAATTACCAAGCGTTTGATTATCGTCATTGCCAGCGACAAGGGTCTGGCCGGTGCGTATAACACCAATGTCTTGAAGAAATATCTGGAGCTACTGAAGCGCGACGACGAGCGCGGCATTGAGAATCTAACCTTGACAATTGGGCGTCGGGCGTCGCAGTTTGCCTCGCGACTGAAGGATACGAAGATTATCGGTACGTACGAGGACCTGCCAGATCAGCCGTCGGGACTGACTTTTCACACGATTTTAAATACCGCCATTAGCATGTTTGAGGATGGCGAAGTTGACGCAGTGACGCTGGTATATACGCGGTTTGTTAATAGCATGGTGCAGACGGCGGAGCTGTCGCGCTTGCTACCGGCGGGTACCAAGGCACTGATTGATCCGAGCGAGGTCTCGAACACAGTTTCTGATGCCAAGTATGAGCCGAGCATTCCAGAAGTGCTGGACGCCGTGGCGAACCGTTTGACGGGTGCGCGATTGCTGCAGGCGTTGCTGGACGCTCGCGCCAGTGAGCACTCCATGCGGATGATGGCCATGAAGAATGCGACAGATAATGCGTCTGACTTGGTGGACGATTTGACCTTGGCGATGAACAAAGCTCGCCAGGGGGCGATTACTCAGGAGCTGGCCGAAATTTCTGGCGGCGTGGAGGCGATGAAACAATGATGAATAACACAACCCTATTCGTCAGTACTGTTGTCGTAAAAGACGGAAAGCTATTGGTTGTTCAAGAGGGGAAAAATAACTACGGGCAGTTAGGTACGTGGAATTTTCCGGCGGGACATGTCGAGCCGGGCGAAAGTTTGGTGGAGGCGGCGGTGCGCGAAGCGAAGGAAGAATCTGGCTATACAGTTGCAATTGACGGTATTCTGTCGGTGCTGTTGAAAAATACTGATTCTGGTATGTCGTTGATCGTGTTTTTCCTGGGTCGTATTGCCGATAATTCTCTTGTCGCGCGCGAAGCAGGAATCCAGCAGGTTGACTTCGTAACGTTAGAGGCTTTGGAGAAACTAAACTTGCGTTTTCCTGATGATATGATAGAACCAGCTCGTCGAGCGCTGTTGGGTAAGAGCTATCCTTTGGATATAATTATGGATTATCAGGAGGCGTAGACGCGGTATGAAAAGTGAGATTAATACAAAGGAAGTGCGGAGGAAAAATTGATGAGTAAAACACTAGGAAAAATTATTCAAATCGTTGGCGTGGTGGTCGATGTGGAGTTTCCACGTGACGTTAAATTGCCGGCGATTTATGACGCGTTGCATGTCAAGAATGGCAAAGAGACGCTGGTGTTGGAGGTAGCGCAGCACCTGGACGAGCACACCGTGCGGACGATCGCGCTGTCGTCGACTGACGGCTTGGCTCGCGGTGCGGACGTGGTGGCGACTGGTGCGCCGATTTCTGTGCCGGTGGGTGCCGAGACCCAGGGGCGCATGTTCAATGTGGTTGGTGAAGCGATTGACGAGAAACCACAGCCAAAGGGCAAAACCGCACCAATTCACCGCCCTGCTCCGGATTTGAGCGAGCAGTCAAACAAGACGGAGATTTTGGAAACTGGAATTAAGGTTGTCGACCTGATCGCACCGCTGGCCAAAGGTGGTAAAGCCGGTCTGTTCGCCGGTGCTGGTGTCGGTAAAACCGTCCTAATCACCGAGCTGATCAACAACATTGCCAAGTTCCACTCTGGTAACTCGGTGTTTGCTGGTGTGGGTGAGCGTACCCGTGAAGGAAATGACTTGTACTACGAAATGGAAGAAGCGGGCGTGCTGGACAAGACTTCGCTGGTGTTTGGCCAGATGAACGAGCCGCCTGGAGCACGTCTGCGCGTGGCACTGTCGGGTCTAGCGATGGCTGAAGCCTTTCGTGACGAAGGCAAAGATGTGCTGCTGTTTATCGACAATATTTACCGCTACACGCAGGCTGGTGCTGAGGTGTCGGCACTGCTTGGTCGTTTGCCAAGTGCCGTGGGCTATCAGCCGAACTTGCAGCAAGAAATGGGTGCGTTGCAGGAGCGCATCACTTCAACCAAAAAGGGTTCGATCACCTCTGTTCAGGCGGTGTATGTGCCAGCTGACGATCTTACCGACCCAGCGCCAGCGACGACCTTCGCTCACCTGGATGCGACCATCGTGATGAACCGTGCTTTGACAGAAATTGGTATCTACCCTGCTGTCGACGTGCTGGATTCTAGCTCTAACTCGCTTGATCCAGAAATCGTTGGTGAGGAACATTACCGCGTGGCGCGCGAAGTTCAGCGAGTACTGCAGCAGTACAAGGAATTGCAGGATATCATCGCTATCCTCGGTATGGAAGAATTGTCAGACGACCAGAAGCAAATCGTTGCTCGGGCGCGCCGCATTCAGCGTTTCCTAGCGCAGCCATTCCACGTGGCTGAGAAATTTACTGGCAACCCTGGCGTGTACGTCAAATTGGAAGATACTATTCGTGACGCCGCTGACATCTTGGCTGGTAAATACGATGACAAGCCAGAAAGCTGGTTCTACATGGTGCAAGGCACACTGGCCGACCAAGTAGCTCGTGATGCTGAAAACGCAAAGCAACCAGAAGCAAAGAAGGACTAGCCTGATGGATCTAAAGCTGGTAACGCTCGGTGGTGTCAAGCTGGATGAGATGGTCTACTCGGTAACTATTCCGACGATTGACGGTGAGATTTCGGTGCTGCCGAGCCACGAACCGCTGGTGACGGTGGCGAGGGACGGCGTGATCACCGTGCGCCGGCGTCAAGAAGACCCCGACAATCAATTGGAATATTTCGCAATCTCCGGCGGCGTGGTGAAAATCGATTATTCATCGGTGCAAATCCTGGTGGACGAGGCCGACCATGGCGACGACATCATCGAGGCGGAGACTCAGGCGGCCCTGGAGCGCGCCATCAAAGCCCGCGACGAGGCCGGCGACCAAGTCGAGCGCGAGAAAGCCAAACAGCTCATCGACCGGCATATGGTGCGGTTGAAGGTGGCGGACTTGCATCGGCGCAAGCGACGACGGTAGTAGATTGTTTACAGTGTCATTTTAGGCGCACGTTTGATTACGATGTGTCTTGCGGTCGGTTATGGGCGCTCAGTTTTATTGATCATCCAGTAATTGGCGGACTTCGTCGGTGCTGGTGGTGTGCATCAATTGCTCGCGCAGTTCCTTGGCGCCGTCGAAGTCGCGGATGTAGATTTTGAAGAAGCGTTTGAGGGTTTCGAAGGGGCGGCCGAGGGCTGGCTGGTAGTGGTCAAAGAGGTCGAGGTGGTAATGTAGTAGATATATAAGCTCTGATTTAGTATTGTCGCTCCCGTCGTCGCCGTCTCCGACGGCACGTAGGTCGCTAAACGCGGGTCCTGCTAGTCGGTCCGCCCCTTCTTCTGAAAAATCAGAGATTTGTTCAGAAGTGGGTGCTGCCCCGCCGACTATCACCCGCTTATCCTCGATCTCCGAAGACACTCCGCCTTTCCGAAAACAAAACGGATCGCTGAAAATTCCCCGCCCGATCATGATACCGTTGATGCCGGGGTGCTGACGGGCGAGCTCTTTGCCTTGGGCGCGGTTGCGGATGTCGCCGTTGATGGTTAGCAAGGTTTGCGGGGCGATTTCGTCGCGCAGTTTGATGATGTCGTCGATAAGTTCGTAATGGGCTGGGACTTTGCTCATTTCTTTTTTGGTGCGCAGATGAATGGTCAGATTAACAATATCTTGCTGCAAAATAGTCGTCAGCCATTCTCGCCATTCGTCAACATACGTGTAGCCCAGCCTGGTTTTGACGCTGACTGGCAGGCCGGCAGTTTTGGCGGCAGCGATGGCGGCAACCGCCACGTCGGGTCGGCGGATGAGCGCTGCGCCACCAGATTTGATGGCGGATCTGGCGGGACAGCCCATGTTGATGTCGATGCCGTCAAAGCCGAGCTTGGCGCAATAGCCAGCAAATTGCTCCATATCGCCTGGCTCACCGCCCCAGATTTGGGCGACTAGCGGATGCTCGTCGTCGGTCTTGACGAGCCGCCCGGCGATGGCTTTGTCGCCAGCATGCACCCAGCCGGTGGCATTGGCAAATTCGGTGAAAAACACGTCGGGCGCGCCCGCCCTTTTCACGACATGACGAAACACCACGTCAGTGACGGCTTCCATGGGCGCCAAGATGAAAAATGGCTGCGGTAGATTGTCCCAGCATGTCATGTTCACGCCGTCAGCCCTTTACTAAATAATATACTTTCCGCGATAAATAGACGTAGCGCCTCCAGCTCGCCGCGAACCTGCGCTCGCTCCAGATAGGTATAGTACGCTCGCTTGCGCTCTTTGGCGACGAGGGGTGGTACCAACCCCAGTTGTAGGGCCTGGACAAAGAGCAAGAGTCGCCCGGTGCGACCGTTGCCATCGCTAAACGGATGGATTTTTTCAAATGTCGCATGAGTACGGGCTAGCCATTCTATCGGCTCTGTTTTGGGCGATTTGTTCATTTCGTCAATACACTCGGACATCGCTTCAGTAATGCGCAGATGGTTTACTGTTGTGACACGACTACCCATGATGCGCACACCGTGCCGGCGGTAGAGTCCGGCGTCAGACACCAGCGTGTTCATCAGCCGGACATGTGTTTGCAAGATCAGCTCTTCGCTCCACGTAAAATGCGTTCCTTCTTTGTGTAAGGCATCCAGCAGAAAGTAGAGCGCAGTGCGGTGGTTACGGGCCTCTATCTGTTCGCGCGCTGTCTTGTTGGCGAGGACGCGATTATCATCGTTCAGCACCTCTGCGACGTCCGCTAGGGTCATTGTGCTACCCTCGATCGTGTTCGTGTGGTAGGTCAAGTGGAGCGTCAGGATGTCAAGTAATTCTTGATTTGCTAGGAGTGTCCGGATCGTCATGCGGCTGGCATGGGCGGCACGTTCAGTAGCGAGGCGCTTCGCCTCGTCGATGGTGTCCTGCCCGATCATCTCTTGATGTAATAGCTGAATATTTGCCAGGTTTTTGGCGCGCGGCGACATGTGTTGGTGTACCCAGGCGTTGAGCGTACGCACCGGCACATCTAGGCGACGCGCCAGTTGTTCTTGGGTAAGGCCTGTCCGCATCAGAATTTCTTGGAGCAATTGCGCAGCATTCATGTCGTGATATTACCAAAACCTCATGATGTTTGTCAAATAGCACGATGTTTGCTAGGAGTCTGATGGTATGGTGGCGAGGGTTTTTGGATGTACAAGTGGCTACCCCTGCCCGATGATCACTCCCAAAAAGGTGAAATCCCCGCGTCATCGTTGACGCGGGGTGGTGGACTCAAGCGGTTCTGCTCGGAGTTGATCTCATCGCTGAGAAAAACTACTACGAGTGAACTCGCGAATCCAATGTTTTGGGGCCCCGCCGACCAGATGCATCCGGATACACCTGGTGGCGGGGTGGAGACTATCTATGCAGATAGCCTCCCGGGACTCTTCCCGGGGCCCCTCCGGGAAGAGCGAGGGGCGAAAACAATGCCGTTTTCGTGATAGACCAGAGTGGAGGTTACTGGCCTATCATGCGTACTGTTTATAGCTCAACGCTGAGCACAGTACGCACCCCAGTGGATGTGGCGGGAGTCGAACCCGCGAGATTCGGTGGTTTCTAGAACCTTGCCTCCTCCAAGCACACCCGTGATTTGTTCTCCGAAGCTTAACGGACTTCGGCGGGGGGATCACCCCCGGGGCCTTTAGCGCCCCGCCTGCACGGCTACTTCAGGTTCAGGATGGTGGCGTTACAATGGCAACACCTATATCCATCCTGCCTCCGCAGGGCATTGCCATCATACCAGATGGTACGATGGCATGACGAGCAGATCGACTTTGTGGTATCGCTACCACTGCATGTCTTGCTCGTCCGGATATAGTCATATCCGAATAGTCCCATGAGTTTTACCTCCTCTCACGGGACCTGGAGAGTTGCAGTGAGTGGACATCGCTTTCCACCAGACGCTACTCTGCGGATGCAGAGTGATGGTCGCCTGAGCGCACTCACCACAACAACTCTTCGAGTGAAGAGCCAAGTACGTTTATATCATACACAACTAAAAAAGTCAATAATCTCGGTAACCTAGCTTGACACAACAGAGGTTCTGGAGGGAGTAAATCTGGGGGGGGGGGGGGGAGGTTCGTGCCCTTATTTCCGCTATGTCCCGCGGAGGGATTACCGCCTCCCTGTCAACAAATCCTCCTCAAACTGCACCATCCCCTTATAATCCGCTGAATAGCCAGAGATATCTGGCAGTTCCAGCGTGGTGATTTTCCGCCAGACGACATTGATCAGTCGGGCGAATTCAGTCAGTTCTTCCTCAGAGAACGTGTCCTCCAGACTGAGGATGTCGCCGGTTTTCATGTCCGGCTCGACGAACTGTAGGCGGGCGCCGGTGAAGCTGAAATTGCCATAGTCGCGTGATGACGTGACCAAGAGTTGATAGAACATCAGCTGCTGGCGGTATTTGTGGAGCTTGATTTTTTCGTAATCAGATGTGCCCCTCCAGGAGTGCGATGGCTTGCCGGTCTTGTAATCGGTCACGAAGATAGTTTTATTATTCTTATCAATATCAGCGACGTCCAGCTTGCCGGTCAGGCGCGCGCCGCCAACGACGACGCCCTGATGAGCGAAATCGAGTTCCGCCAGCTCCGTGTCATGAAAATCGGACGATTTGGCGTCCAGAAACGCCGTCAGCGCCGCCGTGCCCTTGTCCAAATACAGTTCGAAATCGTCGGGCGGCAGGTGCTGGGTCTCGAGCGATGTGCGGAAATGTTGTAGGATGCGTTCGGCAGGCGGCAGGCGGTGGTCGGCGCGTAGCAGATTGTGCAGCTGCTGGAGGCTGGCGTGAATGGCGGTGCCGTAGCTGGCGGCGGGGCTTTTGGCGGACGGAAAGCGCAGCAGATTATTCAACAAAAAGTTCTGCGGACCGCCGCGCGAGACGTCGAGGAAATTATTCAGATGCGTAATGGAAAGTTTGTAAGTCTCTAAGGTCGGCGCCAGTACGTCCTTGAGTTCCGCGGTCATTGGCGCACTCAGCCGCGTGCTCCAGTCGGTTTGCGCCACGGTAATTTGCGCTGCGGGCGTGTTGGCAGCGGGGATAATCGTCGGCGCGTGGTCAGTCAGGAAGCTGGTGATCATAGTATCGCTGCCGGCGTCATTGGTCTGAGAATAGGTCATGGTCAAGGTGGTCTTGGCGCGGGTCATCGCCACGAAGAATAGCCGTAGCCGCTCGTCATAGCTGGCGCCGGCGGGCTGGAGCTGGAGGTTGGCGGGATAGCGAATTAGCCGCGAGCGCGAGCGGACTTTTTCGCCCCACGCGCTGTCGATTGCCCCGATGACGAAAACGTGCGGGAACTCCAGGCCTTTGGATTTGTGGGCGGTCATCAGGTTGATAGCACCGCCGAGGGCGCTGGCCTGGGACGGATGTGTGTCAGGCGGGTTTTGGTCGAGCGGTGTAGGTCGATGAATTCTAAAAAGTCCGCCAGCGTCGGGGTTGCGTCGGTAGCGCGGTCGCGTAATTTTTGGCGCAGCGTGCGCAGGCTCTCGAGCGTGGTCAGGTAGGCGTCGGGGTTTTGGGCGAGGGATTCAGGCGAGAAGTAGTGGGCAGCGAGAGAGGCGGACGAGGAGCTTTCCTCGAAGCTCCGTACAGCGATTGCAGCCCGAGCGTCCCTGGACGCCCGGCGCGTAAAGAGGAGCTTCGAGGAAAGCTCCTCGCCGGTTGGTTGCAATCGCTGTACGGAGTCGATTGGAGTAATTCCAGCACTCATCTCTAGCCCTAGTGACTTATCCAACTGCTCCTCCAGCGGCAAATTTGGTACGTCCCTGGCTCGCTCCAGCAGCCACTCGCCAAATGGCTGAAAGGTGCTGTTCGCCAGCATACTCTCCAGCCACAGTTGCCGATTTTTATAGGCATGGAGGCTCAACCGCCAAATATCCAGCGCCGAAAAGCCGAATGCCGGATGGGCGATGACCTCTGGCAGTAGGCTGTTGGCGGTGTCGAGGTTGTTTTGATGAATCGCCATGACGACCCGCGCTAGCTTGTCCAGCGCTTGAATGATGTCTTGCTCGAGGATGTCATCGTGGCGCTCGTAATTGACTATCAGATTCTGGCGGTACAGGTGTGGCAGCAGCTCGATCAGCTCCTTGTGATGGCGGGCAATGACGGTGATATGTTCTGGGTTTTCGCCACGTTCAATCAGCTCGGCAATTTGCCGGGCTACCCCTGCCCGCTCCTCGCTCACTGAGGTAAATTCCTGGATTTCAACCCGCGCGCCGCTACCAGACGCGTGTGCCGTCAATTGTTTTGACAGGCCGTCAATGGTATTCTCCAGGCGATCCGTCCCCTGGGTGATCACTCCGCGCGCCGCCGTCAGGATGTCAGCCGCCGAGCGGTAATTATCCGTCAGTACGATAATTTTTGGGTCGTGATAGTGCTGGCGGAAGCGCTGGATATTGCCAACATCGGCGCCCTGAAAACTGAAAATCGCCTGATCGTCGTCGCCGACCGCCATGATGTTGGGATTGTCCTCATCGCCAGTCAGGTCGAACAGCAGCCGCAGCTGCGCCAGGTTGGTGTCTTGAAATTCGTCGACCATGATGAACTGAAATTGCTCTTGGAGGTTGGCGCGCAGTTCCGGGTGGGATTCGCAGGCTTGAATGACGGACAAAATCATGTCGTCGTAGTCAAATAGCGAGCGCTCGGCCAGCACGTTGCCGTATGCTTCGTAGATGTCAATGGCGGCGGATAATTTCTCGCTGGCGGCAAAATCCTTCAGGACGAACTCGCCGGCGGCGTTCTTTTCGCACCATTTATTTTTCCAGGCGGTTAGCGGTTTGGTGGAGTTGGTATCGATTGCCTCCTGGGCCGTATGGGCGATGCTGAGTGCCAGAACTTGGGCGTATGGGGTGATGGAGGATGGCAAATTGGTGTGATGTGGTGCCGAGCTGGCCGTATTTTCAGAAAGTTCTGTAGCGCCTCTCTCACCGACCCTCTCGGCAATCTTCTCCGCCAGCGGCGCAAATAATTCGATGGTTTTTTTAGAAATCTTACTCGCAAATACCTGTTGGATGTCAGCGGCAATGTCGGTGATGACGCGCTGATTATCGGACGTCACTAATCGCAGTTCCGCCGGCGTCAGGCCGCTCTGCTTGAACTCGGAAATGACTCGGATCAGCTCGCTGGTGTAGACGAATTCGCCGTTGTTTTTAGCGCTCAATGGATTACGCCAATCAAGCCCCTCGAGAATCCCCGTCACAATTTGGTGCTGCGTCAGTTCATCTGCCGGCTGGGCATCGGCGCCGCGGAAAAAATACTGGCGGTGCTGATTGATAATCTCCGTGCCAAAGCTGTGAAAGGTGTGAATGGCGATTTTGTAGGCGTCCTCGCCGATGATCTGGCGCAGGCGCTGACGCATGTTGGCGGCGCCGCTCTCGGTAAACGTCAGGCATAAGATACTATCCGGTAGCGTGTCGGTCTGGCGCAAAATCTGGGCGGTGCGCATGCTCAGCAGCTCGGTCTTGCCCGTGCCTGGCCCGGCGACCACCAGGAGCGAGCCGTGAATATAATCGACCGCCTGGCGCTGATTAGTGTTCAGCTTGGCGTAGCGCGTGTCAAAATCCATGAGTCAATTGTAGCACGCTGGCGGAGGCGCTGGTAACAATGGTAAAATAGAAGGTATGCATGATAAGCAAGTCCTCGCCGCGTTGATTGATGATCAGTTTGGGCTGACGGTCGAGATCCAGTCGGTTGTGCTGCCGATGAGCGATGTCAGCCGCACGGCGCAGGCGACGGTGGTGCTTGATAGGACGGGTGAATTGTTGGCTTACATCACAGCGCGGGCCATCATGACGCTGGGCGATGTCAAGCGGTTGGTGCGGCGAATGGGCTTGCGGCCGGAGCGGTTCGTGCCGCCAAAGCACCAGCCGAACTACTTTGACGATGTGGCGACCGAGAAGTTTCAGGCGGTTTTTCCGGGGATGAATGTGACTTCGCCGGATGACTTGATATATTATCGGACGCTGGTGCCGTATAATCCAGCCCTGGTCGTCATATCAGAGGTCAAGCGCGGCGAAATATACCAATTTGACCCGGACGCTCGCGGCGGCTATCGTGTCGGCGCGCGATTACATTACAAAAGGAGCGAAACAATATAATGCGAGATTATCTAGACATCATCAAGAGAAATTTACTATCGCCAATTGTGCTGGCGATTTTCCTGCTGGCCGGGGCGCTGATTTATGTGCGCGAGTACCGCGATGCTTGGTTTATCTCGGTGGTGATCGTGGTCAATTCGCTGATCGGCATCGTGCAGGAAATTCGTGCCAAGCGGGTGCTGCACCGGCTGGAACTGATGAGTGCGCCTCGGGCGCGGGTACTGCGTGATGGCCAGGCGGTGGAAGTGCCGTATGATTCGCTGGTTGTTGGCGATGAGATTATCCTCAGGGCCGGCGATGAGCTGCCGGCGGACGCGACAGTGATGGTGTCGAAGGGCTTGGAGTTGAATGAAAGTATGCTCACGGGCGAGTCGGCGGCAGTCGAGAAAGCGGCTGGCGATACGGTACTGGCGGCGACCACGGTGCTGGCGGGCGAAGGTACGGCGCGGGTCACGGCGGTCGGCGACCAGACAAAGGCCGGCGCCATTAGCCAAGTCCTCAAGCGCTACAAGCCAGAGCTGACGCCCTTGCAGCGAGCAATTTGGCGGGCGATTTCCTTCTTAACATACGGCGCGATTATATTGGCGGCGCTGATTTTTATCGTGTACTATTTGTCGGGTGATAATATGGTAATCATCCTCAAGACGATCACCTCGTCGGCGGTAACCGTAGTGCCGGAGGGGCTGCTGCTAGCGAGTTCCCTGCTGCTGGCGTTCGGCTCGCTGCGGCTGGCGCAGGCCAAGGTGTTGCCGCAGAAGTTGGCGGCAATCGAGGCGATGGCGCTGCTTAATCTGTTGGCGGTGGACAAGACCGGCACGCTGACCAGCGACGAGGTGACGCTGGAGCGCGTGGTGGCGTTTGATGAGATGGGTGTATCAACAAGTTCGGCGACAGCCACCTCAGAAAAGCTACACGCCGCGCGCCCAGTGGTCGCTCGGGTTCCGGATTTTTCTGAGTCAGCTGTTGCCTCTTTCGCTGCTCTCATCGCCCATGAAACCAGTGGCGGCAATATCACCGGGCAAGCGATCCTCGCGGAAATCACGCCGCCCAAGCACACAGACATCATTGAGGTGATGGCCTTTTCCTCGGCGCGCAAGATGGCGGGCGTCCGTGCGAAGATTGACGGGAAAACCAGGACATTGATGATGGGGGCGCCGGAGTTTGTGGCCAAGTTAGCGCCGGTTGACGCCATGCTCCAGCGCCAGCTGGACGAGTGGGCAGACAGCGGCCTACGGGTGCTGATGCTGGCGGAATTTGATGATGAAACGGCGAAGCTCAAGGATCTACCGGACGGTTCTGGCCGGGCGATTGGCGCGGTGATTTTGCGTAATTCCCTGCGTGACGGCGTGATTGATACGGTCAAGTTCCTCCAGGAGCAAGGCGTGGTCATTCGCGTGATTTCCGGCGATAATCCGCGCACCGTTCAGCACATCGCGCGCCAAGCGGGCATCGCCAATCCAGATAAAGCTATCCTCGGCTCGGCGCTAGCAGGCCTCAGCGACAAAGCCTTCAACAAGGCTGCTGATGAACACACAATTTTTGCCCGCGTGCTGCCAGAGCAAAAGGAGCGGCTGATCGCTCATTTCAAACAGTCTGGCAAGTTCACCGGCATGGTCGGCGACGGCGTTAACGACGCGCTGGCGCTGAAAAAATCCGACCTCGGCGTGGCGATGTACGCGGGCGCTCCGGCATCGCGGCGGGTGGCGGACATTATTTTACTCAATAATTCGTTTACGTCCCTGCCGATTGGCATGAAGCTGGGCAATCGGATCATGCAAGCGATCGAAGTCATCGCCACCCTGTTCTTTCACAAGATTATTTATGGCGTGGTGCTGCTACTAAGTACCATGCTGGTCGGGCTGAATTATCCGTACGCGCCGCGGCACATCACCTTCCTCAATATTTTCCTGGTGACCATGCCGACGATCATGTGGACGCTGTTTCCGCCGCGTCCGCGCCACCGGGTCAATCCGGCGCATTTTTGGCGAGACACCTTGCGGGCGGTGGCGCCAATCGCGCTGCTGACGGGTCTCACCGTGGCGTTTACCTACTGGTCGGGCGTGACGCTGCATCCACATCAGGCGGCCGAGGCGGCGACGATGACCGTCCTGACGGCGACGTTCTTTGGGATTTATCTGGTATTTTTGGTCGGGCCGATGTTGGGTGTAATTTTGGACAAGCGGGCGCACCTGGCGCGGACACTGTATATGGCGGGCGTGCTGTTCGTGACCTTGGTGAGCTTTGGCATTGAGCCGCTCAGGCAGTTCTTTGACTTTACTATGCCAAATATTGCCCTGCTCTGGCCGGGCATCGCTGTGGTCGTTCCCGTTGCCCTGGCTCAGTGGTGGCTGGCTCGCCGTGCTGGTCGGAAGTTCGCTGATATGGTAGAAGCGGCTGATGAGCGGATGAAGACGAACCGCCCAGAATGAGCGGGCGAATAGGGCTCTAATTAGTAACAACTATCTCCAATGAAAATAGCCCACCGAATGAGCTCAAGCTGTATGCGGGTTTATTCAACCCGAGAGATAGAATCTACCTCAATCAGATTGAGCGCATACGGCGAGCTATTTTCTTTTCGGTGGGCGTTTAGCCCTTGTCCTCACCTCTTTATGTGTCTTGTTTTATCTCATACACTGTGACACCTATTCCGAGAACACCGAGCAACACCGAGAAGAACGCTACGGAGCAGCTCTCCGCCTTGGGACAATTTCTGACCCCGACGCAGACGTCAAGGCCCGAGCATGCGCCGTCGATGAGCAGCAAACTGCCCCCCACAACACCGATAACGGAGATGATTGCAAACACGATGAGGGCACTCTTGGACATACCTTCCATCCTTTCAGAAAGAAAGCTCAAAGCTAAAGGGCAACTTCCGCCCTAGACGTAACCTTGAGCAAAAGCTGATATATATCACTAATAGAATAAAATGTCAATGGATTTTGTCAAAAATGTGGTGTAATATTTCTCTCACCTCTGTTATGATTATAAATAAATTTGGGTAGCAATGATGGCTCGCATTCGCTATCGGTGGCCGCTTTCCGCGCTATGTATGCGAAAATCACCGATCCAGCTTTTGCTTGGTCGCCGCCAGATAATACCGATAATAGCTCTCCGGGCCTGAAACGAAAAAGCTGTTATCGATATCATCGTTCGGACGAATTTCAATATGCTGATCGTTGGCGTATGGCTTGATGAGGTAAGTGAACTCAAACTCGTATTCGCCAGAAATCTGCTTCAACTCCTCGCTCTGATAAAGCGGGTCGGGATAATCCGTCATTACCAGCGCAAAGAAGCCTCCATTTTTATCGTCAAACAAATGAAACGCTGTGTCGGGACAGAGTGGCACAAGCGACGCCAGCTGGCGAATATATGATGCGCCGTCGAGAATTGGGAATGCTTTGTTGATTATTTTAGGGAAGAGGATATTTGAATAATTGTTCATATGGTAACCGTAATTATAGCAAGAAAAGTGGATAGTTTTGTGGCATGTTCATAAGGAATGACTAGTTTTGCTCCGCTTCTCGTAAAGCCCTATCCGTCGCTGTCACCAATTCTCGCACGGCCTCGTCATAATCCTCGTACACGCGGAAGCCGGCCGCGTACGGATGGCCGCCGCCGCCGAAGTAGCCAGCCACGGTGTCGGCGATTGGTAGGTTGCCGCGCAGGCGGGCGGTTAGTTTGCCGTCAGGGTAGGTTTTGATGACGCAGCTGAGCGCCACGCCATCGACCAGTCGCAATTCATCGCCGATCAGCGCGCCGGGGTTGTAGGCGTCGCTGTACTGTTGAATCTCCTCAAATGGCACGTGTACCAGCGCCAATTGTCCGTCCAGTAAATATTCGATTCGCTCAATTAGCTTGCCTTTGTATGCCAAAATCTCCGGTGATTTCTTCATAAATTCGCGCCGTCGTTCTTCGATCTCGGCGTTGGAAGCGCCCAGCTCGGTCAATTCACCAGCGACGTGAAAGGTCGCCGCGGTGGTATTTGGCGTGGTGAGGCCCAGGCTGTCAGACATGATGGCGATGAGGAGGTCTTCGGCGGCTTGCTGGTTGATAGTCCAGCCAGCGTGGGTGAACAATTGGTATAGCAATTCCCCAGTGGCCACCACGGTGTCAGAGAGCATAGTATGCTCAAAACTCAGCGTCGGCTCGGCGGTGTGATGGTCGATAACCAAGACGGGGTGCGTTTCCAAGAAGTGCCGCACGCCCGGCGCTTCTAAGACCTTGCTGAGTAAAATATCAGCGCTGGTGTCCACGATAATGGCTAGGTCAGCATGGGCTGGAAAATCACCAACTACCCGGTCCCAGCCGCGAATATACCGCAGATATTTGGGGATATCGACCGGGCAATACAGCGCCACGGCCTTGCCCAAATCGCTCAGTACTTCCTCTAGCGCCAAGCTAGAGCCCAGACTGTCGCCGTCAGGGTTTTCGGCTTGGATGATGACGATGTTATTGGCGGATTGGATGAGTTGCTCGGCGGTATCAAACATAGTCTTATTATAGCAGATGGGAGTTTCGGTGGTGTGGCGAGGCTATTCGTCACGCATGTCTTTGATCGGGTTGCGGCGGGTGTTGCGGATGAGCGGTATCAGGCACGCCAGCACGGCGGCAGCGATGATACTGAGGGCGACCGCGCCGATGATCGTCCAGTCAATTGTCCAAAAGTGGAAAGTTGTCGCCAAATCTTTCGGTGTCATGGCGATGCGCAGCGTCGCGGTGATTTGACTAGCCAGCAAGTTGTCGGCAATATATACGACGATTAGTCCGGCGGCGATACTGAACAGCGCGGTAAGCAACGCCACGATCATGGTGTAGACGAAATAAATTTGGCTAATATCAAGCCGTGTTGCTCCGAGTGCCCGAAAGACTGCGGATTCTTTGCGGCTGTCGGCGATGGTGCGGGAGATGATAATCAGTAAGATAAAGGCGGCGATGATCGTCACGCCGATGAACGTCCACATGATGATTGGCTTGAGGCGTTCCATGGCGTCGTAATTGACGAGCGAGTTGCTGCCGGTGGGCGACGCGAATACTACGTAGTGCGGCAGGCAGATTGATTTATTCGATCTTTTGGCTGTGGAAGTTTCGGCGGGTTCGGGTTGGGCGAATAAATCGGTGCCTCCTGTACCGCCAGAAGCTCCTTCGCCGCAAGAAGCGGCTGCCAGGTAGTTGCGAGCTTTGTTGGGGTCGCTGAATTCATAGATAGCCAGCGTCTCGTCCCTGTTGGCGTTACCTTGATCATTGCTGGCGGTTTGAATAGTCGATTCAAGTGCCGTTTGCGCCGCGGTGGTCATTGATCCGCGCGGCATGATCCAGGTGTGTGACAGGCGGGTGCTTAAAAACTGCTGTAAGAAGCTGCCGATGTCACTCTGGGTGGCTTTCATGTCGTCCGGCATCAGGCCGACGACGCGGAAAGTAAATTTAGCCTGGGCGGGTTCGGGCTGAGCTGAGCCAAAAGTTTGATCAAAATAGCGCTGGTTGGCCTCGGTGCGCTTGGCTTCGGCTGAACGATTATCCTTAACGACGGCCGGCGCAGCGCAGGAATCGGCAGGTGGCATGGCGTATTCGCGGTCTGGTTTGACATAATCGGCGGATGGTTTTTTAGCTTGATTGGCGGCAGCTTGGATCTGCTGTTTGGCGGTTTGCAGTAATTCTTGCGAAGCCGGGTTACGATAACAAGCGCTGAATGTCAGCTGCCCGGCTTTTTGGCGCAATTCTTTTAGTCTTGCTAGTTGCGTGTCATTGCTGGCGTTTTTATCCAGCGGCTTGAGACCGAGCAGCACCTCGGCGTCCTGGTAGCGGATGATCAGCGGGATCTCGCTGGGTTTGGCGCTGGCGCCAGCCAGCAAATAGCCGCCCAGCAGCGATTGGTCGATAGCGGTTATACTGCTGAATTGCTGTTTAAATTCTTCCAGCGGTGTCGGCTGGTTGTTTTGCTGGCGCTTGTCATCAAATGACTCAATTCCCCGCTCCATATAGTTCAGCATGCCATTGGCGGCGATTGATTGAATACTAAACTGCTGCACGGCGCCGCGGGTGTGGGCAAATTGCCACTGCGCGTCTGCTGTGAGGCGCGGTAATTTGGCGGTCTCCTGGCGAATAAGCCGCTGGACGATGACGCTTTGGTCGTTCGGGTACGGTTGGCTATCAGGAAACGACTGCATGATTGGCGGTTCGGATTTGGGGTCGTATGGCAGGCCGAGGCGGGCGGCCAGCGCCTGCTTGTCCTTGATCATTTGCGTGCGTTCGACTTCGGCGCGGGCAGTTAGATTTGAGGTAAATTCAATATTATTTGGCCGAATGGCGGTTTGCGCCACCAAATAGCGACTATTCAGGCTGCCTCGATCAAATTCCTCGACGCTCCGCTGGGCGCCCATTAGCATAGTCAGTCCCGCCAGCAGCGCCGCGAAAAGCAGCCCGGACACGACCACGGTGATGGACAAGCGAATACGCCGCACTCGGAGTTTGGTGCCAGCCAGCCGCAGCGAATCGGTGATTCTAAGCATCGGCTATTCTCCCGTCCTTCAGGCGGATTTCACGATCGGCTGCTGCGGCGATGTCTGGATTGTGCGTAACGATAACGACGGTGGTGCCGAGTTCGCGGCGGATTTGGTGAAATAGGTCAATGATGCGGTCGGAATTGGCGCTGTCCAGATTGCCTGTCGGCTCGTCGGCGAGTAAAATATTCGGGCGATTGAATAAAGCGCGGGCGATGGCAGCGCGCTGAATTTGACCGCCGGAAAGTTCGCGCGGCAAATGGTGCATCCGGTCTGCTAGTCCGACCAGTTCGGCGAGTTCCTGGGCGCGAGCGCGGCGCTGCTTGGGCTTGATGCGGGCAAACATGGCGGGGATTTCCAGATTGGCGAACAGGGTTAGGAATGGCTGCAGATAAAATGATTGAAAAACAAAGCCGATTTCACGCGATCGGAACCGCGACAGTTGCCGGTCGGACAAGCGGCTGAGCGGCTGGTCGTTAATGAGGATTTGGCCAGTGGACGGCTTGTCGAGTCCACCAATGAGTTGCAATAAAGTGCTTTTACCCGAGCCGCTAGCGCCAGTGATGGCCACGAACTCGCCAGCAAAAATATCAAGGCTAACGCCATCAAGCGCCGGAATGGTCTGGTGGCCGACGCGGTAAGATTTAGCGAGGTCGGTTATGGCGATATGGCAACGGTTGGAGCGTTTTGGCGCGGCAGCGGGCGGTGTCATAACCTTAGCGGCTGGGCTAGATTTGGCGGCTGGAGGTAAATCAACTAAACCAGCCGAAACAGCCGGTTGGGCAAAGTTACGGATTGCGTCAATTGCTTCCTCGACGTCGTCAAATTTCGCTAAAAATGCCGCGATATCCTCAGCGCGTGCCTTCCCCACCTCTGGTTTCATGGTTGTATTGTAGCAAAAGCAGGATGGCCTTAGCAAGCTACAGCGTTCGTCGTCCTTCCAGCGCATGCGTCAGCGTGATTTGGTCGGCGTATTCAAGGTCGACGCCGACGGGGATGCCGCGGGCCAGGCGCGAGATAGTGATGGTGAGACCGGCCTCCTGGAGGTAGCGCTGCAAAAAGAGCGCGGTTGATTCGCCCTCGACCGACGCGTTGGTGGCGATGATCAGTTCCTCGGCGTCATCGTGCTTGATCCGCTTGATGAGCTCAGGGATGTGCAGCTGCTCCGGGCCGATGCCGTCAATTGGCGAAATCGCCCCGCCCAGCACGTGATAGGTGCCGCTATACTGCCCCGTCCGCTCCAGCGCCACGATGTCCAGTGGCTCTTCGACCACGCAAATCAAGCGTCGATTGCGCGACTCGTCCTGATATAGCGGCGACACCTCTTGATCATGATCAATCAACGCGAACGTGACCGGACAGGTTTTGACGCGTGTGTGCAGCCGATCCAGCGCCCGTGCTAGCTGCTCGGCTCGTCTGGCGTCACGCCGAAGTACGGCATAGGCATAGCGCTCAGCGGTTCGCGGCCCGACACCAGGCAGCCCGCCAAACTCATCAATTAGCGTCGTCAGCGCCGTCGGCAAAATCGTCGGTTTCATTAGAACGGCAAGTTGCCCAGCCCGCCCATCAGCGGCTTCATCGTCTCGGCAGCAACTTCCTGTGCCTTAGCCAGGCCATCGCGAATTGCGATCTGAATCCAGTGCTCCAGCTGCTCGATATTATCGAGGTCAACCATTTTTGGATTAATCTTGATCGACTTAATTTTTAGCTCACCGGTGATCTGGACAATCACCGCGCCGTCGCCGGCTTCTACTTCAATGATTTCTTTGCCGAGTTGTTTCTGGGCCTTGCGCAGTTGCTGCAACATCTTGACTTGGTCAAACGCCATAATTATTGATTCCTCCTTGAATTTACTTTTTCATTATACGCTATTTTTTTGCCGATTTGTAGAGGTAAAAGCGGTCAGCTCGCTCGGTGTGGCTATTGGTGACGATGCGCTCCAGTGTCCAGCCGTCAGTGTTGGGGTGTGCCATTTGTTCAGCGCGGGTGATGACGAGCGTAGCACCCTCCGCGGCCGGCTGATTGACGGTGAGTTTGTGCTTGCTATAGCGAGCGACGGTTTCGTAGAGCGGCGCCTCGTGCGGATTAGCGACGAGAACGACGTTTTGCCTGCCGGCGATGGCTTTTTGTAGCAGCGGCAGGTCGGTGCTAAATTCATGCACGGCGCCCGAGAAATGACGATACCCATTGGTAAAGCGGTCGAGACCCGAGAGCACCATCACGCCGATGAGCGCCATCAGCATCAATAAGCCAGTGATACGGGCGTAAGGATTGCGCGGAAATAGCGAATACCATTGATTGAGCAGCGCCTCGACACCAACGGCCAGCAGGATAAATAGCGGCAAGATGATAATGCTGGTCATTGATGGCTGCAGCACCAGCAGCGGCAAACTTAGTAGCAGCCAGACGCCGATCATGTACGAACGCGCGGTGTGGTGATGCTGGATGGTTTTGAACAGACCAAGCACGATCAGAAACAGCGCCGAAAAGTCGAGCACTGGTGCGATCTGACCGCCGATAACGGTCGGCTTGACCCAGAGATAATGATACAGTAGCAACCGCAAATTATCGACCAGCGCCCAGCTGAGGCTGTGAATACCGACCAGTGATTTGAGTAGATCGTGATGTGTCGCGGCGAGGAAAATTGCCGGCGCGCTCGTGAGCGCGAGAACGACGATCGCTGGTAGCCATTTGAAGCGATTGCGTTTGGCGAGTAGCGCGTAGCGGGTATGCGGGTGGATCAGCGCTACCAACAGCAGCGTCAGGTGAATATACCAAAAATACGGCGTAAACAGGCTCAGGCCGACCGTCGTCGCCAGCAGTAGCCGCCACAAGGCTGAGCCCTTAGCACGCTGGACGATCAGGCTGGCAAAGAGGAGAATGAGCGCGGCATAGGTGATGTAGAGGATGTGCGGCGTGAAGCTTTGAGCAAAGAAGATCAGCTGGCCAGTGACGGTCATGATGACGAGCGACAGGATGGTGACATTGGGCTTGAACCAGCGCCGCAATAGGAAAAATACGGCGACGGCGGCGATGAAGGACAGGATGAGCGACGGCAACTTGATGGTATAGACGGTGACGCCAAATAAGCTGAATAGCCCACGCTGCAAGAGGTGAAATGGTAGGTTGGTTTGGGCGAACGAGCCGAGATTAGTTGGCGAGATGGCATTGGTGGTGCTAAGCGCTTCAATTTCCGCCTCGCTCACGCCGCCCGGGGCATACAAACTAGCGGCGGTGATGGCCGCACAAAATAGCACGATCAGCGCCATGTAGCCTAGCCAATAGCGCCAACGATAGACAGCCGAGTCGGCAAGTTTCCGCTTTTTCATTGGTATTGATTATAGCACAATTCTAGTCATGCTTGCGATCGAGACTCATAAAACGCAGGCGCTCTGGATGGAAGTAGAGTTGAATCTTGCCGACCGGGCCGTTACGGTGCTTGGCGATGATCAGGTCGGTGATATTTTGGACTTCTGGGTTATCCGGTTCGTAGTAGCCGGGGCGGTAAATAAAGCTGACGATGTCGGCGTCCTGCTCGATGGAGCCGGACTCACGCAGGTCGGCTAGCTGTGGGATTGGCGGCGTGCGCGACTCGACGGAACGGCTCAGCTGACTGAGGGCGATCAGCGGCACGTTGAGCTCGCGGGCGATCAACTTCAGGCCGCGGGAAATTTCCGACACTTCCTGGACGCGGTTGCCGTTGTGATTGTTGGTGGCCTGCATCAGCTGCAGGTAGTCGACGATGATCAGGCCAATTTCGCCCTCGTGTGCCAGCCGGCGAGCCTTGGTGCGCATCTCTAAAATGCTGAGGCCCGGCGTATCATCGATGTAAATCGGCGCTTCTGCCATCTCGCCCATGGCCTCGGACAATTTCTCAAAATCATCGCCGCTCAGATTGCCGGTACGAATATTCCAGCTATCAACGCCGGCCGCGTCCGCCAGCATGCGGTCGGTCAGCTGCTCCTTACTCATCTCGAGGCTGAAAAACAGTACCGGCTTTTTCTCAATTGTCGCTACGTTGTATGCTAGGTTAGTCACCAGCGTGGTCTTACCCATGGCTGGCCGTGCCGCCAGGATAATCAAATCCGACTTTTGCAGCCCCGCCGTCATAGTGTCCAGATCGCGGTAGCCAGTCCGCATACCGCGCAGGCTGCCCTTGTTGCGGTGAAGCTCCTCGATGCGGTCAAAACTATCGGTCAAAATGCTTTCCAGGCTGACCAGATCCTGTTTCAATGACTGGTCGGAGACGCTGAATAATTCGGCCTCGGCTTTTTCTAATAATTCCTGCGTCGTCGTCGATTCGTCGTAGCCAAGCTCGGTGATGCCGCTGCTGGCCTTGATCAAGCGCCGCCGCACCGCTGTTTGCGCCACCATTTCGGCGTATGCCGCCGCGTGCGCTGCCGTCGGCACGTAGTTGGTGAGTTCCGTCAAATACGCCGAGCCGCCGATGAGTTCCAGCTCGTCCTTGCGCTTCAGTTCATCAGTTAGAGTCAAGAGGTCAACTGGCTTATGTTTTTCAAATAGCCGCATCATACCAGCGAAAATTAGCCCGTGGTTTTTATCATAAAAGTCGTTCGGTTTGACTATTTCCGCGGCGTCGGCTAGGACTTCCTCGTCGATGAGAATTGCGCCGAGCAGGCTTTTTTCAGCGTCCAGGTTTTGGGGCGGCAATTTGCCCGCTATGGTCTCGGTTTGGGTTGTTTCGCTCATGATAATTCCTCCAGGTTAACTTCTTCGCCGCCGCCCATTAGCTCGGCAATTTTCGCAAGCTCGGCGTCTTTGGGCGGGGCTTTTTGTCCGATTGTCATAATATCCAGTTCAGTGCCGGTGACTTGTTGCACAATTGTCGCAATAAGCGGGCGATTCTTGGCGTTATCTAGCTTCTTTTTATTAAAGGCATTGCCAACGTACAGGGTCAAGGTGTTACCGTTTCGCTGCCAGCTACAGTGTTGCAACAATGTCGCAATAGCGAATGACTGCTCTTTGGCCAGGGCGATGATTTTATCCCAGTCGATGTCTGTGGCGGAGGTCGGCGGATTGTCCGACGTTGGTTGATTGTCTGCCGGGGTGGCGGTGTCTGCGGTTTCCTTACCCTTAGAATCATTAGTTTGCTGATTCTTTGGAGCAGTTTTTAGCGAATTTTCTGCTGGCTGAGCGGCTGGGGCTGGCGCTTCTGAAGTAGCTACTGGCAGCTCTGGCTTTTCTACTGGCGGTTTGACTGCGGCTTTTGGGCTCGTGGTCGACGTAGGTGCGGTCTCGGACGATTTATGAACTATACTTCCAGCTCCGTCCATAAATATCGTCAATAATTTCAGATCTGGATGCGGATGGCGATCAACCTCAATCAGCCGCTTGACCAATGTAATTAACTCTGGGCGCTGATGTAAGCGCGCTCGCAGCAGTGATAATAATTGACGGGACAGGACGACCGGATCGGTGCCAGTTTGCTCTAGTTCACTCAGCAAGCTCAGCGCCCCAGAAGCGTCACGCTGCTGATACAATTCCAGCAGGTTTTCCAGCGTCTCCGTGGCGCTCAGCCCCAGGTACTGGGCAACGTCCGACGCTCTTAGCGGCTTATCAGCGCTGGCTAATGCCGACAATTGATCGAGCATGCTGATGCCGTCGCGAAACCCGCCGCGCGAGCGCTCAGCGATCAGCCGAGCAGCGTCCGCCTCAATGGCAAAGCCTTCTTTCTCAGCAATAGTCATCAACTGGCGCGCCATGATGTCCGCTGGAATGGGGCGGAAAAAAAATTGCTGGACGCGGCTGAGAATGGTGGCGGGCAGCTTGTCGGCGTCGGTAGTCGCCAAGATGAATACTACGTGCTCTGGTGGTTCCTCTAGGGTCTTTAGCAGCGCGTTAAAGGCAGGCTTGGACAACATATGGACTTCGTCGATGATGTAAATTTTCTTTGGCGCGGAAACCGGTGCGACCTGGGCTTTTTCACGCAGGGCGCGGATGTCGTCAACGCCGTTGTTGCTGGCGGCGTCAATTTCAATGATATCCAGGTGCGAGGCTTCCTCGTCGTACGGTAGCTTATTAATTTCATGCGCTAAAATTCGCGCTACGCTGGTTTTGCCCACGCCGCGCGGACCCGTCAACAAATACGCATGGGCGATTTTCCCCTGCTCCAGCGCTCGGCGCAAGATATTGGTCACGTGATCTTGCCCCAACACCTCGTCCAAGCTGCGACTGCGATATTTGCGGTACAGTGCCTGGCTCATACTTATGTATTATAGCGCAAAGTGCGGGATTAGTAAGCTGTTTGGCAGTTCAGGCTTTTATGATTTAGGTATAATCCTGCCCGCGGGCATGTATTAAAACAGCGCCAGCTGCGTGCTGGGTATTTCGACGTCAATGGCGCCGTCAACTGCCTGCGCCTGGTAGCCGATGAATTTTTTCACGTTGTATGCCAGTAGCTGCCCGTCGTACTCGGTGATGAGTACCGAGCCGATGACGCTGATGACGACGCCAGCCATGGTTTTATGCCCCGTCATATCAATCACACTACTGAGGTCTCGACCGTCCGTGTGAAAATACTCGTCGCACATGATGAGCGTCCGATTTGGAAAATCCAGCCCCAGTTTTTGCTGAATGCGTATCAGCGTGTCAGCTAGGGCCTGCTCCGCCGCTGCAGTATCGAGCGGCTGCTTGATCATCCCTAGCTTTTTGCTGGCAGCCACCGTTTCTATGATGCCGTCCAGGCCGGCTATTTTCGCCTCATACTGCCGGGCGATCAACGCCGAAGCAAACGTTTCCAGCTTCACCGCCAGGCGCGCTCCCTGCTCCAGCAGCCGCCGAATGCCGCGCTCTTCCTGCGAGATGCCGACTTTGATAGCTTCCGGCGCGAAATATGCCAGATAGACGAAGTGCGGGTTTTGATTAATTTTTTCCTGCTGGGCCGACACCGAATCGGCGTTATAAAACGCAGGATTAAAACCAGTCCGATCACGGCATTTCAGGCAATTTTCATATTTACCGTCAACCGTGGCGCTGTCAGGACAAACCTGGTTGCAATGATTTTCAAAATCCACCCAGCCGGTACAATATTTGGTCGAAAAATCAAACGCCAGTGACAGCTCCTGTCCCAAAACATCACCACGCTCAGTCTTGCCGTCAATCTGCCATTCCAGAAATGGCCGGTTTTCGGTATCAAAGCTGGCGTAGCTTAGCAAAAACTCCCCAGACATAGCACCATTATATCAAAAGCCGCCCGGTAACCGCCCGGGACGGCTTCAAATGTCAAAAACGGTCTATAGTGGCGCTTCGACAGCTGCCCAGGTGGCGTCCGGATTGTCATCAGGGATGATGATGGTGACTTGGTCGCCGACTTCGATGCGGAAGAAGGTGACGCTGGCGAGCAGGATGCGATATTCACGGCCATTGGCTTCGACGTAGTAAACGCCGTCGTGTTGGACGAGCGTACCGATGACTTGTTTGCGCGAGACCGGGCCGATTTGTTTGTAGATAAAGCTGCCGTCTTCGGCGATGGTTAATTTCAAGATGTCGCCCTCGACGAGCTTGGACTTTGAGGCGTAGTTCGCCGGGATTGGATAATTCTTGCCATCAGGCCCCATCATCATTTGACCATCAAACACACCCTCGATTATCTTGCCGGCAACATCGTCCGACGAGGTTTTCGGCGTGACGACTTGTCCATCGTCACCAACGATGCTGATCAGCAGCTCCTTGGCTGCTGCTAAGTTAGTTTCTGCTTCTTGGATGAGCGTCCTGAGGCGCTTCACTTGCTTTTCCGGTAAATCAGACATATGGCTCGCATTCCTTGTCTATTTTTGATAGTACGTGAGAGTAATATAGCACTAATTATGTGAGTGTGCAAGTCCCGCCAGTATATTCGCATCGGCCAACGGCTCGTCTTTCCACAAGGACAACAGATAGTCAGGCAAAAATGTGGTAATTTTTACCCTTGCCAATAAAACACCGCCCGTGGTATAAGCTCCGGGCGGCATTTCTCTACGAAAACAATCGGTCGTTTCACTCAAAATTAGCTTAACTCAACGCTAGCGCCGGCGTCTTCCAAAGTCTTCTTCGCAGCTTCAGCTTCGTCCTTTGACACCTTTTCCTTGACTGGTGCTGGTGCGCCGTCGACGATGGCCTTTGACTCACCGAGGCCCAAGCCGGTGATTTCCTTGACTGCCTTGATGACAGCAACTTTTTGAGCACCTGCGTCCTTTAGGGTGACGGTGAACTCAGTTTTCTCGTCTTCTGCGGCAGTCTCGCCACCAGCAGCCGGACCAGCAACAGCCACTGCAGCAGCAGCTGGCTCAATGCCGTATTCATCTTTCAAGTGATTCTTTAATTCGTTAACTTCCAGAACTGTCAACCTGGTCAGTTCTTCAGCCAATTTCTTAATATCAGCCATGATATGTCTCCTTAATTATTGATTATTATCATCTCGAGTTATCCAATCTTCAACGCCTCCTCTTTTCGCGCCGTGCGCCTTGAATGGCGCTCGGGCTGCAACGCTATACCGGAGCTTATGAAGACCGAATAACTCGAGATGATTGATTGCTAAACTTAAGCCGCAGCTTTGGCTTCGATGCCGTCCAAGAGCCCGTGCAAATTGCCGCCAAGCGCGCCCACAGTGTCGTGGACTGGTGAGAGCAGCTGTGCCACAACTTCGGCGATAAGCTGGTCTTTGCTTGGCAGGCTCGCCAGCGCCTTGATGTCAGCTTCGTTGATGCTCAAGCCTTCACCTGAGAAGCCACCGGCCAACTGCAGTGCTGGATGCGTCTTTGCAAACGTGTCCAGAACTTTGGCTGGCATGACCTCATCTTCGGCGCTAATGGCGTAAACCAATTGGCCAACCAATAAGTCAGTCTCGGCTTCTTTGTAACCGTCAACGCCCTGCAATGCTACGCGTACCAAGCGGTTTTTGACAACCTTGATGACCACGTTTGCCTCGCGGGCAGCCTTGCGCAGCTCTTGTAATTCAGCCACGCTCAGGCCCTGGTACCGCGCAAATGCCGTACCTTTGGCATTCTTCAGCAGCTCGGTTAGTTCAGCAACCAAAGTTTGTTTTTTATCGCGTGAAATTGCCATAAAAATCCTTTCTTTGATTGGTTCTTGCGTGATTCGACCGATTTGTTAACGTGCGGTAATGGAGAATCTGGTTCTCATTTTCTGGGCATTAGCCAGGCAAATAAAAACGTCTTTGATTCTCGCACTACCAAAGACGTCAAATAAAACTGTTCGTTTCATCCCTCGGCGGCATGTTTACACCTCAGTTTCCTTCGGTCGCGCGCTGTCTTTGGTAATGTTCATTAGAATTGTAGCAGAAATGACAACGGGATGCAAGACAATGCTGGTTTATTTTTCAGGAATATGAAAACGCGCCCTGCTTAATGCGGAGCGCGTTTGTATAGAAACTGGTTTTACAGCGAAGTCTCGACCTTTATGCTCGGCCCCATAGTGGTGGCGACGGCGATAGATTTGACGTAAATGCCCTTGAAGCTGGATGGCTTTTGGGCGTTCAGACTGGCGAGGAAGGCGCGAGTGTTTTCTACCAGTTTGTCGGCGCCAAACGACACTTTACCAACTGCCAAGTGGACGATGGCTTGCTTATCGACGCGGTACTCGACCTTGCCGGCTTTGGCTTCGGATACGGCTTTGGCGACGTCGGTAGCGACGGTGCCGGACTTGGGATTCGGCATCAAACCGCGCGGGCCGAGCAGCCGGGCGTACTTGCCAAGCTTCGGCATGTATTGCGGCGTGGCGACCAAGATATCAAAGTTCAATTCTTCCTTGTCTAGCTGCTTGAGGAATTCCTCGTCGCCGATGATGTCTGCGCCAGCTTTCTTAGCGGCGGCATGTTCGGTTTCTGGCGCGAAAACTGCTACGCGAACGTCTTTGCCAGTACCATGCGGTAGTGCTACGGTCGAGCGGACGTTCTGATCGGCTTGGCGCGGATCAACGCCCAGGCGAACGTGAATTTCAACGCTGGCGTCGAATTTGACCGGGCTGGTCTCAGCCGCCAGCTTCAGTGCTTCGTCAAGACTGTACAATTTATTTTTCTCAATCTTCTTTGCTGCTTCCTGGTATTTTTTGCCGCGGCGCTCCAGGCGCGGACGCGTGATCGGCTTCGGGCCTTTCTTAACATGCGCTTCGGCGTCGTCGGACTGCGGCGTGGTGTCGCCGGCTTCTTTGCGGGCTTCCTTTTCGGCTTTTTCGGCAGCCTCATCGAGGGCTTTTTGGCTGCGCTTACCAGCCTTGGCGACGACAGCTTCGCGCTCGGCGATGACGTCTTTGTCTTTGGTTTCGTGCGGCTTGCTGCTCTCAGGCGCGCCTGCTTCAGCTTCGGCAATTGCCGCCTCAATCTCTGCGATAGTATTCTTGTCGCTGACTGCTAATTGTAGTTCTGCTGCTTTCTCGAGCAGCTCGGCTTTCTTGGCCATACTAATCCTTTCTGTGGTACAAGCGGCGACTCGCGACCTCTCGGGCGAATCTGCCTCCCAGCATTGATTTGATGATAGTGGAATTATACCTGAAATAATGCAGTAAAGCAACTATGGTTTATGCTGCGAGAGCATCTGTGTCGCCGCTGTTACGGCGCATTAGCTTCGAGAGAAAACGACGATCTGGGATAACATGAATAGTGGTATTATCGCTAGCTTCCAGTGAAAGGGCAACCCGTGGAGCTGGCTCATCACTGGTGTGGTCGGTGATTACACTAAAGCCGGTGGATCTCATGCCGTTAAATTTGCCATACGGAAGTCTAACTCCCTCCCCTGTAAATGTAGACCCTTCACCGGAAAACGACCCACTCTTACAGAAATCTTCGCCCAATTGCTGAGTCAATGTTTGTACGCCCCAAGCGATTATTGCAGCACGGTCGGCGGGTGAGGTGGCATATTTGGCGGCATTTTCTATGTCGAGTATTGTCTCGTGTATCTCGGGATTTATGGCTTGAGCCGAAAAATAATTCGCCAGCAAATCAGTTGGTAGATGGACATCAAATTGGAGAATATTGCCGACTGTCTCTTGGGAGAGCAGAAAATGATGCGTACCTTCCCAGGAACGAATAGCCAGCGCTGCCAGTGTTTGTGGGCGCTTATTGACTGTAAATGCTTTAGCCTCTGGTGACAGGAGCTCTCCTTTTAGTTGGCGGACAGCTAGCTCATCGCTCTCAGTAACATTTGTGATAGTCACTGACGAGCCGATGTAGTCGTCTGGGAAGTGCGGGGTGATATGCTGCTTGATTATGTTTTCGGGATCCCTATTCGGCGGGAGGTGCTCTCCTCTCTTCGTTACTTCTGTTTTAGCGGCGAGTGCTTGATTAGCTTCACTAACTCCTCGCCGAAAGTTTGGGCTACTTAGTACAGACAGCCCGTCGGCTATTGGTGAATGATAACGTCTTTCTCCCATAATTAACTACAAGTGTAGATGAGAATACATTATTTTGCAAGTAATTTGACATACCTGCAACGTAGCGGTACAATTATGTAACTATGAGTAAGGCGGAATTTTTAGGTAGGTGCAAGGACTGTCCGATTGCTGGGCCAGCTTGCGAGAATGTAGAGAATAGACGGTAGGCTGCCAAGGAGGCTGCAGAGTTAGCCCTGAAGGGGTTGAGCAATAATCCAAATATTCAACTTTTTCGAGATGACGGCGTGCAGGTTGATGTTGCAGATCTGGATCCTGAGGTCGTAGGAGAGCTTAATAAAGATCTACGTAGTCAGGTAGCCGGGCTGTTTTGATGAGATCGATGAGTCTGGAGATCGCGTATTGCGGTTTGCCGAGAAGTGTCCCGGTCCAACGACAGCTCGATTTCGGGCAAAGAAGACGGGCCGCTTAGTAGAGGTGACGGTGTGTAATAGCCCTGCACTGCCTTGGCAAAGTAGCGGAGAGGGAAACATAGAGCCTGTACGAGTGAGGCGAAGGTCGTAACCCGCTTGCCCCTGCTCTTTTATCTCTGCTACAATAGCAGGTATGAACAATATCACAATCACAGACATTCACGCACGACAAATTTTAGATTCTCGGGGCAATCCGACGGTGGAGGCCGATGTTCGGCTGAGCGATGGCTCGTTCGGGCGGGCGGCGGTGCCGTCGGGCGCCAGTACTGGTTCGCACGAGGCGGTTGAGCTGCGTGACGGCGACTTGGCGTATGGTGGCAAGGGTGTGCTCAAGGCGGTCGAGCATGTCAACACTGAGATTGCGCGGGCGCTGCGTGGCATGGATCCATTTGCGCAACATCGGGTTGATGAGCGGATGCGGCAGCTGGACGGTACGCTGAATAAGGGGCGGCTTGGAGCGAACGCGATCCTAGCGGTCAGCCTAGCAGTTGCCAAGGCGGCGGCTGAGTCTAAGGGTATTGAGCTTTTCGTCTATGTCAATCAGCTGGCGAATGCCGGCACGATGAGCCTGCCGATGCCGATGATTAATGTGATGAATGGTGGTCAGCACGCGCTTGGTGCGACTGATATTCAGGAATACATGATCATACCAGTCGGCGCATCGACGTTCGAGGACGCGATGCGGATGAGTGCCGAGGTGTTTCACGTGCTGGCGAAGGTACTCAAGGCCGAGGGCTACCCGACGACTGTTGGCGATGAAGGCGGCTACGCGCCACATGTGCGCGGCGGTAATATGGAGCCGGTCAAGCTGCTAGCACGGGCGATTCAGCAGGCTGGCTATAAACTGGAGCAGGACTTTGCCTTTGCTCTTGACGTGGCCTCGAGTGAATTCCATGAGGGCAATGGCCGGTATCGGCTGGAGACGGAGCATCGCACGCTTGACGTGAATGGTATGATCAAGATGTACAAGCAGCTGCGGGCTGAGTATCCGGTGGTGTCGATCGAGGATGGACTGGATGAGGAAGCTTGGCACGACTGGCAGACGCTGACGACGGAGCTTGGCTCGACGACGCAGCTGGTCGGTGATGATTTGTTAGTGACGAATGTGATGCGGCTGGACCGGGCGATCGCTGAAAAGGCCGGTAACGCGATTTTGATCAAGCCAAATCAAATTGGCACGCTGAGTGAGACGATTCAGGCGGTGATGATGGCGAAAAAGGCCGGCTGGAATACGGTGATGAGCCATCGCTCGGGCGAGACCGAGGACGTGACAATTGCTCATCTGGCGGTCGGGCTCGGTACGGGCCAGATCAAGACTGGCTCGATGTCGCGTTCAGAGCGTATCGCCAAGTACAACGAGCTGATGCGCATCGCCGAGATGCGACCAGAGCTAGAGCTGGTGCGGCCGTTCAAACAGTCGTAGTTCATAGGTTACGAGACAAGACGTCGGACGCTTGGTCAGCTGTAGTGGAAATTATTGCCGCAAGGCAACCAGCTGCCCGTCGTCGGTAAATGTGATGATCCGTGAAGGCATTACCCCTGTCACTTCCCCGCTGTCAACGTAGACAGCCACCTGGTCGCCGAAATAGGCGGTTGCTTCGTTGACTGTAGTGGCTGGTGGCTGCCCTGCGAGGTTGGCGCTTGGTGCCAGCAGTGGGCCAACTAGCCGAATTAGCTCAGATAATGCTGTGTCTGGTGGTACGGCACGAAATGCCAAGGTTGCGTCAGTACGCACTAGGTGCGGCATAAAGTCAGGGCTAACCCGGGCAGCAATAGTGGTCGGCCGTTCGTGGCGTAGCTGGTCATAGATATGCCGCTGCTTGGTGGTGAGTTCGGGAATGTTGTCGGCGCTACTAAGCAGGATGATGCAGGATTTGGTGCGGTCGCGCCGGCGTACGCGGTACAGCTCATCAACTGCCCTCGGGCTATCAGCTCGAGCGAGCAGGCCATAAATAGTGTCAGTTGGTGCCACGACGAGTTTGTCAGCTCGCAGCGCCTCGATAACGGTGGTATCAAGTAAGTTTTTGGTAATCACCAAATGATTATACCACAATAAAATTGCTCCCACGGCAGGGAGCAATTTTGGATGAACAGGTGTAAATTAGGCGGCGATTTCTACGCCCATTGAGCGAGCGGAACCAGCAACGACTTTCATCGCGCCTTCGATATCGATGGCGTTTAGCTGATCCATTTTTGTTTCGGCAATTTCCTGAAGCTGTGCGCGAGTGATGGTGCCGACCTTTTCGGCGTGTGGCTTGCCTGAACCCTTTTGGATGCCGGCTTTTTCGCGGATCATGTCATCGACTGGCTGCCCCAGACTCTTCCACGTAAAGGTGCGGTCTTCAAACACCTGAATGTGGACGATAACGTCCTTGCCCATCATATCTTTGGTAGCGTCGTTGAATGGATTGATGAAATCCATCATGTTCAGCCCCCACTGACCGAGGGTTGAACCGACTGGTGGCCCGGCGGTTGCTCGTCCGGCAGGGATGCGTAATTTTAGATTACCGATAACTTTCTTTGCCATAGTTTCCTCTTATTTTTCCGTGCGTAACCACTGTATTATAACGAAAATTGTGCTAGAATACAAGCATGAACGCTCGCAGCATCAAGCCGGTTCGTCGCCTAATCAACATGTTTGGGGCGCTCGCTTACAGCCTGTTGATTTTTAATTATGCGGTTATCGTCGGTGCTGGGTTGTTGTGGCTGGCGCGTAGTGGCCTACTCATGCAGCTCGGTGTATCGCCAGAGACAGTCCAGCCGGCACCCACCCCGCCGACTACGCCGAGCGACACGACGCCTCGTGCGGTACCGTTTCTCCTTCAGGTGGTGCAGCTGGTGTTGATGTCGGTAATGACGGTGGCGGTTTTGGGTGTGGTGGTGATGCTACCGTATTGGCTGGGGCGCTGCGGCTCGTATCTGTTGAAGCGCAGCATTCGATTATGTCACAGCCAAGTGACGCTGGCGACCTTGTTATTTGGCAAGATATTGGCGTGCGGCATCGGTACGGTGCCAGTGCTGATCATGGCGATGTATGATGCTAGGCAGTGGCCGATCGCGGCGGTGCTACTGGGAGTAATTACGGTGGCGCTGGTCCTCTTTGCCACGCAACACTACCTCGCCAAAAGTAGCGAGGTAGTTGAAGCCAAAGATGTTTGGTAGCTTGGTGGTGTATCGCTGCGCGGCTAGATGATCAGGCAGCTAGACTTTCTTGACCTGCAGCGCGTCCAGCTCGACTGGTGTATCACGGCCAAACATACTGACCATGACCTTGATCTTGCCCTTGACGGCGTCAATTTCTGCGATTGAGCCATCAAAGCCCTTGAACGGCCCGTCAATGATGGAGACCACTTCACCGACCGAGAAATCGATCTGATGCTTTGGCTCTTCGACGCCCATGCGCTTTTTGATCTTGGCAATTTCTTTGTCCGACACCGGTGTTGGCGTGGTGTCAGCACCAACGAAGCCAGTCACGCCCGGCGTGTTGCGGACGATGTACCACGTCTCGTCGGTCAGCTTCATCTCGACCAGCACGTAGCCCTGAAAGATCTTGGCATCGACAACCTTGCGCTTGCCGTTTTTGATCTGAATTTGCTTTTCTTTCGGCACCATGACGTCGAAGATTTTGTCGGCCATGTCGACGCCGTTGATGCGCTGGCGGATGGACTCAGCAACCTTTTCCTCGTAGCCCGAGTAGGTGTGAATGGCGTACCACGAGCGAGTTGAATCGTAGCGATTTGATGACATAATTTCCCTTTCCTATTTCAAAATTTGATTAAAGCCCCAGTTAAAGCCGGCGTCAAGCAGCAAGATCAGCACCACAAAGATCAACGTAAACACCAGCACCGCCGCCGTCATGCTCCAGGTTGCTGAGCGAGTCGGCCAGCGTACCAATTTGAGTTCCTGCCACGCGCCCTTGAAGTAGCCAACGTCACCTGATTTTTTCAATGATTTTTTGGCCGTAGTTTTTGGTTGCTTTGGTGAGGTGCTGGTCGCTGCCACCGTTTTTTTGGCGGTCTTACTGGTGGTTTTTTTGGTGGTTGCGGTTGATTTTGGTTTAGTTGGTGACGGCTGCTTCGTCTCGTCATCTTTCGCGGTGATGCGGCGAACCCTCGTCTTTGATTCTGCTGCGTTTTTTTGAGCCATAGTTTCTCCCAATTTAAAAAGTCTGCTTCTTAGCAGACTGTCAAGTCTATTGTAGCGTGTTCGAAGCGTGATTGCAAGGGCGGTCTCACGCGGACGTGGGCTGATCGGCCAGCTCAAAGCTAAACGTCGAGCCGTGATTGAGTCGGCTTTTGACAGAGATGGTGCAGCCGAGTTTGTGCGCTAATTTGCCCGCAACGTACAGCCCCAGTCCGGTGCCGCTGGTCTCGCGGGTGCGGTAATCCTCGGCCCGGTAAAATCGCTGGAAAATCTTTTTTTGGTCTGTCTTGCCGATGCCTATCCCGGTATCGATTACCGCAAATTGCACGACGCCGTTACGCCGGTGCATCCGCAGCGTCACCCCGCCACGAGGCGTGTATTTGATGGCATTGATGATGAAGTTTTGTAATAGCTCGGTCAAGTACAGCCGCGAAACCTTGATCACGCCAATCTGCGCACTCACGTCGAGGTCGAACCGTAACCCCTTCTCGGCCGCTCGCGGCGCAAACTCACTGTGTAACGTGCTGGCCAGCTCCATCAGATTAATCGTCTCCGTCTCGTCCGCCGCCCCACGCTCAGCGCGCGATAAGGTGCCAAGGTCATTGATCATTTTAGCGAGGAACATCACTTGATCGTGCGCCGCCACCAGCGCCTCATGCACCTTTTGGGTGTAGCCTTTCTCGGCGAGCAGTCGAGCGTTATCAAGCGCTCCCTCGGCGATCGCCACCGGTGTGCGCAGTTCGTGGCTAACGACACTGATGAACTCATCACGCTCCTCTTCGAGACTTTTTATCTTGGTGACGTCACGCAGAATTAACACATAGCCGTCGGTACTCGAGCTGCCGCCCAAAATCGGCGCAAAGGTCGCCTCCAGTCGCAAATGATCGCCATCGCTGAGTGGCATGATCAGGTCGTCACGGGTGCGGATTGAGGGTGACTTACTGAGCTCCTCAAACACGTCGATCGGTGTACCGCTAAGCGTCTGCAATTGAAATGTCTCGCTAATGTGATGACCGTGCAGCGTGGCGTTAGTGTCCAGCAGGCCGATCATCGCCGCATTATAAATCGTGATCACGCCGTGAGCGTCAGTACTCAGCACCGCGTCGGTCAAGCTGTTTACCAATGTCATCATCTGGCTATGCTCTGGCGCGGCTTTCGTCTCATCGCGTCCGCATTGCTGACTGCGCCCCATGCGCCACCTGCCCATCCCTTGTCTCATATGATTTTAGTATAGCACATGCTACACGTGCGGTGTATGGTTTTTCAGTACCGCTCGGTGCGTTTTGTAGGCCGGGTCGATGGCTGCGACCTCTCGCCAAAACGCGTCAGAGTGATTCATCTGGCGGGTGTGAGCCAGCTCGTGAATCAGCACATAATCAAGTAGCTCAAACGGCAGGTTCATCAGCGCGATGTTCAGGCTAATCGTGCCGCGCGACGAGCAGCTACCCCAGCGGCTCGAGGCGTGCGTCAGCTTGACGGTTTGATAGGAAAAGCCGTATTCCTCGGCCAGGAACTTCAGTCGCCGTGGCAGGTAGCTTTTGGCTTCTTTGCGTAGCGCTGTGATGACGACTTCACGAATGCGCTGCTGGATGGCTGGAGTAGCGATGTTGGTGCCGGGCGGTAGCTTGACAAGGATGCGGGTGCCGGAGCGCTTGATAATGGGTTCAGTGAGCGTGGGCTGGGTCTCAATGATCAGGTGGTGGCTTTTACCAATTGATTGGTCGTGCGTGTAGTAGTGACCCTGTTGATGCTCGCTCAGGAACTCGCGAATACGCGGCCGGGATGATTTGATGAGCATTTTTGCTGCGAGCAGCGGTGCGTACGTCGGTAAGCTAATCCGCAGCTGCCCGTTTGGCGCGACTTTCAGTGACACCTGACGCGCCAAGTGCGAGCGCCTCACCGTGATTTCGCCAAACTCAGCGTCGGTAATGGTTGGCATACATAGCTCCTAGCTGATGCGAACGCGGCTGAGTACCGGACGTTGCGGACGGCGCTTGGGAGTATCAGCCTGGGCGGCTTGCGGTTGAGTCGGAGCGGCTGTAGTATTCGGGTGCACGTCGGCCAGGCGCTTGAGCAAGGTGCGTGCCTGCGTATTATAGGTGTGACGACCACTGATGACGACGCATGGCTCGCTGGGGTGCGGCGATGAGAATTGTTTGATTTTAGCGTCGAATGTTGCCTCGTCGTTATCATTGGCCTTGAGCCAGCGCATCTTGGCGGTCGCCAGGTCAGTCTGTACCCAGACAAAGAGAATCTTATAACCAGCAGCGCGGGCTGTCTTGGCGAGCTCAACCCGCCAAGCTCGCTTCTCTGTCGCCCCTTCAAACACGATGGTTTGATGGGTCTTCATTAATTCTTTAAGTAGTGCACCGCTAGCGTAATTAACGGCCGCCTCATCATCGGATAATGCCGCTAAGATACTAGAGTCCAAATGCGGCGCATGAAACATCTCAGAAAACTCAGCCGCGAATTGCGACTTGCCCGCCCCCGGCACGCCCACCATGGCAATGATGTGAGGAGAAGAAAGTTGCAAAGGTTTCATATATGTTAGTATACACAAAAAATCCCCCTTATCCAAGGGGATTCTCGCCTGAAACCTCGCGCTTCAGAATATAGATTCTCGGAGCGGTCAGTCTCTTACAGGTGGCGTCGGCTGGCGACGTATGCCAGGGCTGAGGTAACCAGTGCGCCCAGACCCAGGCCGCCGAGTACCATGTCGGTCATACCAGTTCGTGGTAGTGCGGTTGGTGTTGGTGGGGTTGGGGTGGTTGGCTTTGGATTACACTCTTCGCTGTCAATACCGACGAATCGCTTGGTGTCTTCAGCTTCTTTCTTGGTAACTTCGCGGATGGTCTTGGTAGTGACGTCACAGACCTTGATCTTTTCACATTTACTCAGATCAGTGGTGTATGGTGGCGTGTTCTCTTTGCCCTTTTCGACTTTCTCGATGACACCAGTCTGGACGTTACATGCTTCAACTTTTTCTGGTACATCGACGGTTGCGTTATCGCAGCTATCTTTGTCGCCAGGAATCTCTGGGGTATCAACGCAGGCGGTGTTGACGACCTTGCCAGTAACTTGTTCTTTGATGGTTGCCGTGATGGTAAAGGTCTTTGATGCGCCCTGCTTGAGTTCAGCAATTGTTGCTTTCCAGGTATTGTTCTGGAGCGTGCCCTCAGATGCTTTCAGGAAGGTAACACCTTGTGGCGCATTGTCGGTGACAACAGCGTTCTTTAGGTCAACGTTACCGGTGTTAGTGACGGTTACCTGGTATGGGAATTCGTTGCCGACTTGGACGGTCTTGTGCTTGAGGCCATCAACCTTTTTCTCGATTTTGATGCCAGGGTTAGCCTTTGGCGTTTCTGGCTGGATGGTGAACTGCTTGACACAGTCGTTGCTGGTGCGATCACCAAGGCTGGTTGTGACTGTGACGCGAGCGGTGTAAGTGCCCGCTTCCTTGATGGTAGCGCTGGTCTCGCTGGTCAGCGCTGAAGTAGTGTTGCTGCGTGAGAAGACTTCCTTGCCTGAAGCATCGGTGATGCTAAAGGTGTATGACTTGACAGTTGCGCCATTCTCGACTGTTGCGTGAGCCTTCAGGGCGACCGTGTTAGTCTGACGATTAATGACTGGCTGGTCAAGTGCTTTACAAGTAGCCACTGGCTGTGGTTTCGGTTTTGGTGGCACAACAACGTTGGTGGCGACAACCGGGTTACCGCACGGTGTCATGATGGCGAACTTAAAGCGGCCCTGCTCATCAAGTCGGATAAATGCCTGCTGTGCGCTACCCATGCGGCTGGCTGGGACGACCTTGGCGTTGGTGCCTGAGATCGGTGTGCCGCCGCTGATGTTGCGGATGGCTGTCCGAGCGTTGGTGGCGACAACGGTGCCGTTGTCGAGGCGAACCTCGCCGTTACGGTAGACTGCGCCATTAGCGTAGTTGCCGCTCAGCATCTCGTAGGAAATACCGAACGCGCCATAAATTGTTGATACGCCTTTGTTGAAATATCGTTCGCGCATCTCTTGTACCGACATGGTACCACAATACACCACGGCGTACTTGTCACAGTCGCGGGTATTGTCAATTGTTTCTGCGTTGGCGTAGTAGACCAGTCCTGCTCCGAAAGCAGCGACCAGCGACAGCGCCACGATCTTAAGCTTTGTACTTAATTTCATAACATCCTCCTCACTGGTTGTTTCCCCAATATTATCACACAAGCATTATTTTGTCAATAACTTATATCACATTTTTTCAAAATAGTTAGTTTGGGTCAGTTTGCAGAATATTTTTTTCTGTTATAATAGATGAGCTAACCCGTTAGCGGGACGATAGGGGCATAGTTCATCGGCTAGAATGGCGGTCTCCAAAACCGCAGAGGTAGGTTCGACTCCTACTGCCCCTGCCACAATTTATGGCGTGACGACTTGATGAAAGTCGTTTTTTAATGGCTTGCTGTAGAATTGACGGCGCATATCAATTCGTCTCTTGTGAAAATAATGCCTTGATCTCGTGAAAAATTGCCAGATGTGCTTGAAAAAGCATAAGCGGCGGTCTATACTGTAAATAAGATGAGAATTTTGATGCTAGGGTGGGAGCTTCCTCCGCACAATTGTGGCGGCCTCGGTGTGGCGTGTTACCAGATGTCAAAGGCGCTGGCAGCGCATGGTATTGCTATTGATTTTGTTGTGCCCTACACGGCCGAGCATCCGAATATTACCCATATGAACATTCATGCGGCCTCGCCGCTGCCGCCGGGCTATCATGACCTTGGGGCGTACGATCATGGTGTCACGCCAGATACTGAGGATAGCGATGAGCACGGACTTGAACCGATGCGCCGACTGCAGCGTCGCTATGGTACGTTTGTCAGGCAGTTTGCTCAGTCACGTCCACCAGATGCCATCCACGCTCATGACTGGTTGACGATGGAGGCTGGTGTGATCGCCAAGGAGGTGTCGGGCGCACCGCTGATCGTTCATGTGCATGCTACTGAGTTTGATCGCTCGGGTGAACATTCGGGTAACCCGTTAGTGCATGAGATTGAACAGCAGGGGCTGATGATGGCAGATCGAATTATCGCGGTTAGCCGTATCACCAAGGATATGATTGTCAAGAATTATCACATCCCGCCAGATAAAGTTGAGGTAGTATATAATGCGATTGACCTGGCTGATCTGCCGCCGCATGAGTACGACACGGCGACATATAAATACCTCGAGGATCTCAAGACTGATGGCTATACCATTGTTGGTGCGTTGACGCGGCTGACGGTGCAGAAAGGGCTGACCTATTTTGTGCGGGCGGCAGCTAGAGCGCTAGAGCGCTACGACAAGATCGCATTTTTGCTATCGGGCGATGGCGAGCAGCGGGATGAATTGGTAGCGTTGGCGGCACGGCTAGGTGTTAGTGACCGGGTAATTTTCACTGGTTTTGTTCGTGGCAAGCAGTGGCGCGATGCCTACTACCTGATCGATATATTTATCATGAGTTCGGTATCAGAACCGTTTGGGCTGACGGCGCTGGAGGCGGCGCATCATGATACGGCGCTGCTCATCAGCAAGCAGTCAGGTGTTGGCGAGGTGCTCCATAACATCATGCGGTTTGACTATTGGGATGTTGATAAGCTGGCGGACGAGATCGTCAATATTGCGCGCTCGCCGGGCCTGCAATCGGCATTAAAGCGTAATGTCAAGGATGAATACGCTCGGCTGTCGTGGCGGGATGCCGCCGAGCGATGCGTCGCGCTGTATCAAGCATCGGCTCAAAGGAGGTGGGCATGAGCCGGGGTATCACCCTCTATCTCCACGTGCATCAGCCGTGGCGGGTGCGGCGATATAGTATTTTTGACGTAGCAGCGCGGCATGATTATTTCGAGACCAATGATCCGGCTCAAAACAACGAGCTGATTTTTCACAAAGTCGCTGAGAAGTCGTATCTGCGGATGAATGCTCTATTGGAGGAGCTGCTCAGGCGGCATCATGATTTCAAGCTGTCGCTGAGCATCAGCGGTGTGTTCCTCGAGCAAGCGGAGCGCTTTAACCCAGCGGTGATCGAGAGCTTTAAGCGGCTGATTGCCACTGGCAAGGTCGAATTGGTATCAAGTCCGTATTATCACAGCCTAGCGTTTTTTTATTCGCGACCCGAGTTTGAGGAGCAAATTCGTCGCCACCAGCAGAAACTGCGCCAGCTGTTTGGCGTCGAGACCACGGTGCTCGCAAATACCGAGCTGGCGTACAATAACGACCTCGCTAAGTGGGCGGAGGCGGCTGGCTTTAGTGGTGTGTTGGCCGAAGGTTGGGATGATGTGCTAGAGTGGCGTAGTCCGAATTATGTGTATCGGCCGGTCGGCACGGAAACGATCGGGCTGCTGCTCAAGAATTATCGCCTGAGTGACGATATCGCCTTTCGGTTTAGCAATCGGTCGTGGGCGGGTTGGCCACTGACGGCAGAAAAATATCGGACGTGGCTGATGGAGGCGACGGCCGAGGCGCCGCTGGTTAATTTGTTCATGGATTATGAAACCTTTGGCGAGCACCAGTGGTCGGATAGCGGTATTTTTAGCTTTTTTGATCAGTTCGTTGCCTCGTGGCTCGAGGTTAGTGATAATACGTTTTATACGGTGTCTGAGGCGCTGGCGGCGCATCGGCCGGTTGGTGATATCAGTATGCCAGAGACGGTGACTTGGGCGGATAGTGAGCGCGATTTGACAGCGTGGAATGGCAATGACTTGCAGAAGGAGGCGCTGCGGTATCTGTACGAGCTGGAGGCCGACGTACTGAGGAGTGGCGATGAGCAGCTGATCGCCGATTGGCGGCGATTGCAGTCGTCTGATCATTTCTATTATATGTGTACCAAGTGGTTTACTGACGGCGATGTCCACGCCTATTTCAGTCCGTATGATTCGCCGTACGAGGCCTTCCTCTATTATGTTAACGCAATTCGCGATGTGCGCTGGCGGCTGAGCGCGCATCGGTACGAGAGGTTTTGATGTCGGTGCTACTAGCAAATGGCAGGTTGGCGATTAGGCTCGATCAGTTTGGTCGAGTGAGTTCACTGTCGTTCCCGCACGTTGGCCGCGAAGTTCAGAATCGACAATCCGTGCATCGGATCGGCGTGTGGGTAGACGGCGAATTTTCGTGGATTGATGATGGATCGTGGCAAGTGACGATGCGACTGCCGCAGGGGGCGCTGGTGGCGCACACGGTGCTCAAGCATGAGCGGCTGGGGTTGGTGCTGGAATGCGATGATTTCGTTGATAGCAAGGTCAATGTATTTGGTCGTAATATTCACGTGGTCAATCTGCGAACTGAGACACGCCAGGTGCGGTTGTTTTTGCATCAGGCGTTTCGGCTGCACGACGATGGTCAAGCGATTGATACGGCGCAGTATGTCGAGGCTTCGCGGGCGCTGCTACATTATCGCGGGCGGCGGGCGTTTGCCGCTGGCCTACGGACGTTTAATGGGCGTGATTTCGATCGGTGGACGGTCGGGCGATTTGGCGCTGGGCTGGATGGAGCGTGGCGTGATGCGGAGGACGGTGAGCTGGCGGGCTGTCCGCATGAATATGGCATGACTGACTCGGTGCTAGGCTGTTCGCTACGGCTAGCGGCGTTGGCGTCGGATCGCTGCACCTATTGGTTAGCGGCGGGGACGTCGATCAAGGAAGCATTGGGGCTGCACGAAAAGACGCGCAGTATCGGCTTGGTGCGGAGCTTGGCGCGGACAACGGATTTTTGGCACAAGTGGCTGAGTCCAGGTTTTCGCGCAGTGCAGAAATTGTCGCCAGCCCACCGCCAGACCTTCGTTAATTCCCTGCTGACACTACGGGCTCACGCAGATGAATCTGGACTGGTACTGACTGATGACGCGGCGGGCAGTTGTCGTCTGCGCGACGCGGCGTTTGCGCTGTGGCCACTGATTCGGCTGGGGTATGGCAATGAGGCGGCGATGTTTTTCGAAGCTTGCCGGCGGATATTTGAGACTGATGGTTACTTTGCGCCAGCGTATTATACGGATGGTGAGCCGGTGGCGACTGATACCGCGTGGAGTCAAGACCGGCCGCCAATGCGACTGGCGGATGCGGCGGCGGTACTATTTATCTTCTGTCAATTTGCGACGTCGCGAGTTGGCATGGAGCGCTCGCGGCAGCTATATCAATCGGTGGCCGCCAAGGTAGCGACATTTTTGACGGATAATTGGGACAATCCAGCAGCGGACGACGACACAGCGTTCGTTTGGCAGTTGTCGCGCGCGGCGCTGGAACAGGCGAGTGAACTCGCGCAGCAACATGACGACCCAGCCAATGCGGTGCAGTGGCGAACCTGCGCTGATGATATTAGCACGCAACTGGCGGGACGTGGTGCTGATGAGGTAACGATGGATGCGGTGTATGCTGCCTATATGTTTGGCGTTGAGGGCGAGGCTGAGCGGACAAAGCAGCTGGTCACTGAGGCGGTGCAAACCTTAGCGGCAGTTGATGGTCTGTTTAAGCGACGGGCGGATGACCCCAATAGCAGCGTGGTTGCTAGCCTGTGGCTGGCGCAATACTACATCGAGACAGGAGAGATGGCGCGAGCAGAGCGAATCGTTGACTTGATCCGCGAGCGGCGCATTATGAAAACTGGCGCAGTGAATGAACAAAGCGTATCGTCGGTGGTGGCTTCGGCTGAATACGTCAATACCCTGCTCGATATGATCGTGGCTCAGCGCTGAGGTTAGCGTAGGGGAATTAAGCCGGCCTACTGATTTGGTCGTTTGTCGCAAATAAAAAATCACCCCTGTCTGAGGGGGTGATTCTCGCTCGATGTCATTAGCCCTTACGTGGTTTGACTTCGTTGCGGCCGAGGTTTTTCTTGGTCTCGGTGTAGGTTGCGTGCTGGCGAGCTACCGGGTCGTATTTTCGGAGTGTCAATTTGCCCTGCCCTTTGGTGGTGCGGTTTTGGGTGTTGACCGTGGTGTAGTACGTGCGGTGACCGCTCAAATCACTGACTAAACCAATCAACTTTCGCTTCGTATTCTTCTTTGCCATCTCTTTACTCGTTACGTTTATTTACAATCTTGACCGATTATAGCACAGATAATTGGGAAACGCTAGGGCGCTTGTTAAGGAAAATTGCTCTTGCTCTCGGACTAATACCAGCGAACCACCTCATCAAGTGGCCGGCGGCTGCGCGGGTGTGGCTGGTCACTCCGGCTGGCGTATCCGAGCGCCAGCATGAGAACTGGCAGGTCTTTATCCGGGTCAATGAGCTGGTGGGTTGTCAGTACCTCTGTCGCCTGATCAATCGAAAATCCCTCAATCGGACACGAGTCAATCCCCCGCTGGGCTGCCACCAGCATGGCAAAGCCAAGGGCGATGTACGCCTGGTGCGCCGACCACTGATGTAGCCCATCAGGTGTGTCCATCAGCTTGAAATCTTTCTTGGCCCACTGCTTCCAGAAGGTCTTATAGGCGGTGCGCTCGACCAGGTTCATTTGTTTTACGTCCTGGAGTATGTGATCAATGTGATCACTAAGCGCCTCGGCCGTCTTGGCGGTAAAAATCAGGAAATGACTGGCATCAAAGCGCGGCTTGTCTTGTTAATCGGCGCGCATTTTTTCAGACCCTGGCGCAGCTGCTGATCTTGGGTGACAATGACGTCGAATTGTTCAAAACCGTACGAGGTTGGCGTGAGGCGAATTGCCTCAAGGATCAGCTTCATATCTTGGTCAGAGATCTTTTTATCAGCATCAAATTTCTTGCAGGCATGGCGAAAATCCAGCGCTTTGGTAATTTCCGCTGCTGAAATGGTTGGTTTGCTGGTCATTGGCGTCCTCCTTTTTGTTGCCTAATGATATGTTGCTCTTCGGGTGTGAATCGCCGCGATTCGCGCATTTTTTGGTAAGCTTTGTTGCGCGTCCAAGCGTCGATGTGTCTGCTTTCTAGTTCAGCCAGTGTTAACTCAAAGAAGTTAACTGCCGCCGTCGCGTATAGCCAAGCTAGCCCCATCTTGACGTAATAGCCATCGTGCCTGACGTTTTGCAGCGCCGCAAAAACCTGGTCAATATGTGCTTTGTCTAGGAAATTAGTCATCAAAGAAATCACGCCGTAGCGCACCGTGAACTCGGCTTCGCTCCGCAAACATTCCAGCGCAAAGCCCCACCACACTTCGCCAGCAAAGCGCCGCTTTTTCTCGATGAACACATCAATGTGCGCCCACGAATCAACGCGCGGCAGGTAGCGCTTGGCTAGATCAATCGCCGTTTGGTCATCGAGCCGAGCGTGTGTGATCAGCAGCCCGCATAGCAGCACGTAGTCAAATGACTTGTTCTTGGCCGTTAGCAATTTGCTAATGTCCGCTGCGCTCATGTCGGGCGCTAATTCCCTCGCCAATCGCCGCAAATCCGGTATGCGCACACCGATGACCGGCATTTTGGTGTTGACGATGTGCTTGTTAAAGGCGGCGTAGGATTCGTTGCCTTGAGCGAGCGTTTCGAGTTGGCGCGTGAGGTTGTGAAGCATATGTTTATTATAACCTATAAGCGGCGCATTGCTAACGCTGCTCCCACTGTTTCGGTGAAACCCGGCACGAGCTTCATCGTAGTCACTTCTTTTATATCAAACCAGGTAGCCTAAAACAAAACCAAAACGACTTAGCTTAAGTTATTTGCTAATGATTAGCACCTCTTTTGTTTTCGAGTGTGACAAAGCGTACTTGTAGTCCCTATTAGATACCACGCACATTTTTTTACCATATTGTGAAAGTATATCACATATCTGTTCAATGCTCGGGATACCGTCGCTTCTATAAGAAATGACTATTGTGGAATCAGAAAACTTACTTATTATTTTATGGAACTCTCTTTCTATCTGATTTTTATTAGTCCACGGGTTCTTTTTCTTATTTTTTATAGGTAAATGCTTATATCTATGATTAATCTTATTGTTCCAAGTTTTGTAGTTGGCTATTCCCTCTAGAAAGTGATAGAAATCTAAGTAGTCCGTGCCTACACCGTTGCTAGAGATGTACGGTGGGTCAAGATATACTAGGTCAATGTTTTTTGAATCAAAAGTTGCTACGTCTTTATTTAGGGCAACACAATTTTTACCGTTTGAGAATATTGAGCTATTGGCTTCTGCTGCGAAATGTCGAAAACAACTTTCGAAAGACTTGTCCCATGTCGCTTTGTTGCCAAAACTGCGCTTTACTGTCGATAGTCGTAAGTACAAGTTTGCTCTATGAAATAAATTATACGGCCTTTTAATAATACACGATTGAAATAAAGAAAAATAAGCAATTGCCCTCTTATACCTATCCCCAAGAGCTCAATATTAAAAATCGTTTTATCAAGCCAAGCATTTTCCTCGTCAGTATAGAAAATTCCCTTAAACGTTTTTTGAATAAAATTAAATGAACCGCTGTCATTGTTTAATATGAATTCAATATCTTCCTCGGTTAATAATATGGAATCATTTTCTATAAGTGCAGTTCCTATTATCGAGTTGAACCTAAGAATGTCGTTATAGATAACTTCCTTTCCCTTGCGCTTCAGCATATGCGATACAGAACCGGTTCCACCAAAAGCATCAAGTGCGGTTGTAAAATTTATATCATATATATTTTCCCAAATCCAATCTGTTAATTTGTTCTTTGAACCCTGATAGCGTGTAGCTGGAAAAGGGTGCATTTCGTCAAATACAGTAATGATTTTTTCTTCTGCTAAATACGGTAAGAAGGATGGCTGAATTGCGACGTTCAGATCTCTCATAGCTACAACTCTTCGTCGATGGTGTTTAATAATTTAGCATCCGGCAGCTTTTTCTTGTATGCTACGTATTGCTTTAGATTTGAATATGGCGTATTTCCACCATCAGCCATATCACGAGTTTGGTAATACATCCAATAGTCGTCAAAAATATCTGCACCAAGTTTAGCGAACGGCCCGTTACCATTATGTAGCTTTTCTATCTCTGTGATCGAGCCAATATTTTTTGTATTTCCTGAACCTGGCCTTGAGTTGGCAATCTTATATTTTTCCTGAACAATATAATCAAAATCAGAGACAACAGAGACTATCTCCGGTAAATCATCAATCGTATATATTTTTTCTTCATCAATTTTATTGGGCTGCTGCGTATAAATGACCCCAAGAACAAGGTGGCAAGTATAATTTGAATATGGCATAGTTATATTTTTACCACTGGAACGATTGCGGAAATATCCAGTAAAAGCACCCAAGGTAAAACCGTTTACTCGAGTATTGCTGACTCGATAGGTAGATTTCACATCTACTGCAAACACAGTCCCGTCTCTCTCATCAATAAACGTAATGTCAGGATAGAAATTTTGATGCTCAGCTAGCACCATTTTTAGCTTATTGCTTCTCGCAAACTTCGAAATCGTAGGGAACAACATAAGCTCTATTATCTTAGATATGACCTTTGTATCTATTGAGATAGTATAGATATTTTTGTAAATGTCTATAAAGCCCTTAACTACCCAATCATTATTCTTGTCTTGCAAGACTTTAAGGTCACCCCTTAAGGTATTTTCTAATTTGTTCTTAAATTCTTGTACTTTCATGCTAATAGACTAATAGTAGTATACCACAAAATAACACTCGGTGCTCACTTGTATACATGGAAATAATTCTGTAGACTGTCGTCGATGTTATCGGAGGTATCTTTGTTTATTGCTTGCATTTCTGAGAATGCTTTACCTAGCGATAATAATATACCCGACAATTTACCTACCATTGTGGATCTTGGAGTTATGGCCTTACTGACATCAAGGCGCCAAAACAAAAAAACTGGCTAAAAATTTACTAGTAATCTAAAAATCAAAATGGAGCCACGATCGGGGCTTGAACCCGAGACCTCATCCTTACCATGGATGCGCTCTACCAACTGAGCTATCGCGGCATATTACTACGTCTAAAAACGGCGCAGTAACAGTTGTTATTGTATCACACTCGCATGGTCGTGCAAAGATGATGGCGAGTCGAGACTATTTCTTAGCCTTTGCTTTGGCTTCCGTTTTAGCCTGGTCTGGTGTATCAGTAGCTTTAGGGGTTGTTGGCTTATCTGCTTTGGCTGAGTCGAACTCAGATTCGATTTCGCTAAGCACGTAGCCCATAGCGGCGACCAGGGCGATGGCGACAACTCCGCTCGCAACGTCGTAGTAATGAGTGAAGAAGCTGAGAATAAAGGTGACAACGGTGGCAAGGAACGTAACGACAATGCCAGCGGTAGTAAAGAGCCAGCCTCGGGTTTGCTTGCGTCGTAGCGGTGAGATGGCCAGTCCGAAGAGGACAATTTCGGTGATCGCAAAGATCAGCGTGATGATCTGCTGCAAGCGGATGATGGCGATATTTGGTACAAATATGGCGACGCCAAAGAGGGAGATATGATCAGCTTGTGACAGTAATGACAGGGCTGAGGTTAGCGACAAGGCAGCCACCACTGCCAGCAGTGCGGCGACAATCCAGAGGTTGTCGGCGACCGCTTGGCGCGATTGCTTGGACATGCGTGGTAATGGTTTATAGAGTGCTTTGAGTGTTTTGGCAAATGGAAATCGTTTCATGATTTGATAATAGCATGTCGGGCGGCGGCGAGCAACTCAGCGTGAAGTACGGGTAGATTTTGTGGTGCGCGCTCGGGTTGGCTTGGCTGGCCGTGGCAAGCGCGGTGCAATGATGGCGTCCAGTACCGTCCAGGCGACGCTATTGACCAAGAAGACCACGCCGACGATACCGGCGATTGAGGCAGCTAGGTGTGCGGCTGAATTACTGATCAGGATTAGCCCGCCGCCGACAGTCAAGCTGATGATGGCTAGGGCGACATAGGCCTGCTGCAGTTTGAGGCGCTGATTTTTCTGCTCGTTCCAAGTGATCAGTCCTCGCTTAATAAGCTCTAACATGCTCGAAATTATAGCATTGTTTACGAGTAAAGTCAATAAAAGAGCGCCGACGGACGCTCTCTCTGAAATAACTATTTGGTGCCGGAAGTAGGACTCGAACCTACGAAGCCTGACGGCGGGAGATTTACAGTCTCCTGTGATTGCCACTACACGATTCCGGCATGGAACTTGCTGTACCGCGGCGTCCGCACGTTTTTACACGCTTGGTGCGGGGGCGACGCAAATGGAGCCGATTCAGGGATTCGAACCCAGGACCTGCTGTTTACAAAACAGCTGCTCTAACCAGCTGAGCTAAATCGGCATCTTGAATGATTGTAGCAAGTTTTGCAGCCCAAGACAAGGTCTACATGATCACTTTTCGTGATTGTTGCCGCGGCTGGCGTGCCTGCTGAGGGTGGGCTGGGTGCTGCGAATGGCGCGGGGCGGCGGCTGGTTTGTCGGGCGTGAGCATGGCCGTGGCGCGCTCGCGAAGCTTGGCGGCTTGTTCGGGCTGCTTGGTGCTGTCGTAGGCTTGAGCGAGTGTGTTCAGTGTGTGCGGCGTCGGTTCAAGCTCGGCGGCCTTCTCCAGCGCCGCCAGCATTTTCTTGGTGTTGCCTAATTTCTCCTGAACCTTGGCGTAGGCGATGTGCCGGGCGGCATGATTGGCTTCCATATCAAGCGCCTGCTCAAATGCCAGCGCCGCCTTGACATAATCTTGCGTCTCGTAGTAAATGAGGCCGACATTGTGCAGGCTCGAGGCGCTCGGCTCGAGGCTCTGGGCGATTTCAAAACATTCGATGGCGTCCTTGTAGGCGCGCTGCTTGGCGTATAAAATCCCCAGGCGGTTGTAGGCCGTGGCATTTTTCTCATCGACGCGCAGGATGGTTAGGAGTGCCTTCTCGGCACGCAGATATTTGTTTTCGCGCAGCGACTCTTGAGCGATGGCCCAGAGCTTATCGAGTTTCTCTGACAATTTAACTGGTAAGTTTTGCGCTTCGCCGACTGATGGCTGATACCAAACTGCCCACACCATAACTAGCAGGATAACTAATAATCCAGACATATGCATCCATTATACCACAATATTGAGTAGCGCCAGCCGCACATTGCCATTATGCGTCAGTCGCGTCTCGGCGGTGATGATCCGATCAAGGAGAGGCTGGTGCGCGGGGCTCGGCTGAGTTTTCATCTGAAACGCCACCATGGTGAGGAGGATGTCGATCAATTGGAGGGCTTTGGCGCGGTCGGTGAAATAGGATGGCAGCGTGCGTAGTGCTTCGTATGAGCCTGGCGTAGAGAGGATGCATTTGGCGTCAGCGGCGATGGCTTGATATTCGGACAGTAATTTCGGCGTGCGTGCTAATTGGCGGATAAGCAGCGGCCGTCCGGCGGCTAGGAACAGGATTTGGCGCCGCTCGCTGGCGGTGAGTGAGGTGGCGTCAAGTAGCGTTTCGTCCTGCACCTGCGAGGTGCGGTGCAAGGTCAGCACTTGACAGCGCGAACGAATGGTGGCCAGCAGCTGCTGTTCGTTCTCGGTCACGAGCAAAAAATGCGTGTTGGTGTTTGGCTCCTCTAGGGATTTGAGAAGCGCATTCTGTGCCGCCTCGCTCATCTGGTCGGCTGGATTGATAACGATAACGCGGCGAACCGTGGCGTGCGTGCGCAGCATGGCGATCATGGTGCGGACCTGCTCGGTTGTAATCGTGGTTTTTGCCTCCAGCGGCTGCAGCCGAAGCACCTCCGATGGTGTGAGTGTTGCTAGGTATTCAGCGGCACCCATGCCGTCCAGCCCACGCTCGGCGGTGATGATCAGTGCCTGCGGCAGTCGATCGGCGAGTTGATGTAGTGGCGTGCGGTCGCGATGTGCCAGTATTGGCATGTTCACTGGGTGCGGGTTAGGCATGAGCAGCCTCACCAGGCTCGTTCGGGGTTACGGCGACCTTTGGAAACAATTGTTGAAACTCCTCTGGAACGGCCGCTTCAAAGGTGGTTTGTTCACCTGATGGCAGCGTGATTTCTAATTTGTGGGCGTGGAGCATCAGGCGGCTGGCGCTTGGTTTGCCGTAAACGCGGTCGCCGAGAATTGGTGTGGCTAGGTGTGCCATATGGACGCGCAGCTGATGGGTACGACCGGTGGTGGGTTTGAGCTCAATCAGCGCCTGGTTGTCAGCCGCCGCCAGTACGCGGTAGGTCGTCTGGGCGGGTTTGCCGTTCGGGTTGACGCGGAAGGTGCTGGGCGCGGCTGGGTTGCGGCCAATCGGTAGGTCGATCTTCGCGGCGGCTAATTTCGGCACGCCGTCGGTCACCGCGAGGTAGGTTTTTTTGGTGGTGCGCTGGGCGAATTGCCGTTGTAAGTGGGTCGCAGCGTCAGCAGTTTTGGCGATAATCAGCACGCCCGAAGTGTCGCGGTCAAGCCGATGGACAATGCCCGGCCGGTCGGTATCCGAGGCAAACGACGTCCTGGGGCGAATAATTTCTGCCACCGTCGGCTCGGTCGATAGTCCACCTTTGGCGTGGGTCAATAGCCCGCTTGGCTTATTGACCACCATCACGTCATCATCTTCGTATAGAACCGGCAGTTCTGCGCTGGCCTGCTCCTGCTCTGGCAGCTTGACGGCGATCTCGTCAGTCTCGTCGACCTCAAATTTCGGCGTCGTTACTACGCGCTGATTGACCGAAACATGCCCGGCTTTGATGTGTTTTTGCCAAAGGCTGCGCGAAATTGACGGGTCAAAGTCCGTGGACAAGTGGATGTCCAGGCGCTGCTTGGTCGGCACAATTCGAAACATCATGACAAACTTGCCCTGAAACGGCGTCTCGGTGCAGCTCGAATCAAGCGGGTTTGGTAACATCTCGGCGTTGGCGGGCCTACCGGGCCACAATTCGTCAATTGATTCCTCGTCAATGATCGAACCGTAGAGCACAGCGAAATGCTGCTTGTTCAAGATAAACTCCGCCACAATGTGCGATTCGTCCGTCTGAACCTTCAGATGGCGCAAGGCTTTGACGGGCGTATTGTCGTCTGCCAGCTGGTACAATCTGGCGATTTTGAGGACGGTGCGCGGCAAAATTTTCACGCGGCGTGTCCTCTGCGGTTTGGGCGGCTAGACATCTGCGGCGCTTGATCTGGCGGCGTTCCCCGCTTGGTGAGACAACTTGCCATCACCATACTATCTCCGTAGCCCCACGGCCGTCTGGACGCGGTGCAAGGTTGTGTTAGCGACGAGGTTCATGTCGCGCTCGCTGGATTCCAGTTTGCGTTCGATGGCCTGCTCGTCAACTGCCGCCAGGCGCGTTTGGAAATTCGCCAAGAATTCGGCTACTTCATCAGCCACGATTCGCTTGAAGTTGCCGTAGCGCTCCATGCCGGCGTACTGGCTGATGGTCTGCTCCAAGCTGACGTCTCGTCCAGCGTCTTGGCGTACCAGGGTCAAAATCTCCAGCAGATTGGAAATGCCCGGCTGGTTGTCGCGGTCGTACTGTACTGTGCCCAGCGAGTCGGTAGTGGCACTCATGATTTTTTTGTAGGCTATCTGCGGTTCATCGCCGAGGAAAATGACGCCTTTACCGCTGTCGTCGGATTTACTCATTTTTTTGGTTGGGTTGACTAGATCTTTGATCCTCAGACCCTGGTCGTTGCCGAAGAATTGGTGCTGCTGGGCGACTGGCTTAGGTACGATGAATAAGTCGCCAAATTTGCGGTTCATCCGCTCGGCAATGTCGCGGGTAAATTCCAGGTGCTGCGTCTGGTCGTCGCCAACTGGCACGTAAGTGGCACCGTAGAGCAAGATATCGGCGGCCATCAGGACTGGGTAGTTGAACAGGCCAACAGACGCATTATTGTAAGTGGCCTTCTCTAAAGCCATTAGCATAGGAGAGTTTAATAAATGAGCAGAGGTATTGCTTTGGATAATTTCCGATATATTCCGATGATCTACTGTGGTATCCTCAGACATTTTATTGCCTATGAATTTGCGCGATTTATCCTTAAACTGCGTCATTCGGCTCATCTCGCCAAACCCGGTGAAACAGTCCAAAATCCACGCCAGCTCGCTGTGCGCCGGGACGCGGCTTTGGCGGTACAAATGAATGGCCTCGTTATCCAGCGGCAACCCCGCCGCCGTATAAATCCAGGCGTTACTGAGAATGCTCTCATACAACTTGCTGTGGTCGATTGGCGTGGTGAAGCTGTGTAGATCTGGGATGAACAGATTGATATCATAATCAGCCGAGCGGCGCTTCGCCATGTCGACAATCGGCAAAATGGCGCCAAAATAATTGCCAATGTGAATATCGTTGTTGGCGCGCACGCCAGTGAGGATGACGGGTTTGGTTGGTTTCATTGTATTCATTATAACACTCCTTTGGTTGTTAAGTAACGTAATAAAATATTCATTGGGTCAATGGTGTTTGATTTTTCGGCGAAGGCGCAGGATAGCTCGGTGCAGCCTAATAGTATCGGCGGATAGTTTGCTGCGTTTGCCTGCTCGGACTGGATTGTTATTGGTATTTTATCCAGTGCTGACTGCGGTATTGCCTGACCAGAAATTACTGCGCGAATTATTACTTCCAGCGCTTGTTCTTCGTCCTTATCCGGCGTTAATACGGTTACTCCGGCGGCTTTCAACGGCTTGTCATATAGTCCGGTGCGGATGGCTGTCGGCGACGCTAGCAATCGAATTGTTTTATGATGGCGGCTAACGTAATCAATTGCGGCATCCACCATGGAAGTTATGCGAATATTCAGCTGCCGTGCAATATCTGGCTGTAGTAAATGCGCGGTATTGCAGGCAATTATGATAACATCGTCCATCGACGCGTCAATGTTTTTCAGTTCGTTTATGATAATTTCCAAGGCTTCGCTGCGCCGCGATTCGTTGGCGATAAAATCAGGAACTGGTAGTGACAAATGAACTATATGCGGAAAATCCGTGCCAGCCTTCGCGCCGTTTGCTAGCGCCTGCCGAATTATTCGCCGGTGTAGTTTCAAGCTCGCCTGCGGTCCCATGCCGCCAATGATAATTATTCTTTGTTTCATGATTCCTCCTTTGGTTATATAAAAAAGGCCGCGCGCGGCCTCTATTCATGGTTAGTTTTTCAGAAGAAATTTACGAACAATTCAACAAGCCGCGGCGAAAACGCGTGCTTTGCCAGGCGGTGCTGATGAAGTGCCGTTTCATGGTCATGGGGTGATTATAACGCCAACGGCTAAAATCCGCGAATATTCTATAAAACAGCTCGCTTGGATATGCGCCAAACCCATAAAATGATGTAAACAGATAAACCGATTGAGAATAAGAGCGAGAGGATAGCCATCGGATTTGCTTTCCATAATATTGTCCATGTTGGCGGCGAAACGATAAATTCTACCATTGCTAAGAACCCGATTTTAGTATAAATATGCAACGATTCAGCCAGACAAACAGCGAAACCGATTACCGTGCCGAGTATAGAGGCTGAGATTAATAAAATGATATCAAGGAGCGGCGGTTTTTCTTCCTGGGTTATAAAACTATATATTAGGTAGATGATGCCTGCGCCGATGGGCCCAGTTAAATACGATACGTAGTTCCACCGCCACAGCAGCAGCCATAGACCAATTATCATTGGGATACCTAGTAAAAATGCTAATAAAATACCAATCCAGCGCGGGCGATGCCTGTGCTGTAAATTGTAATATGGAGGTTCTTGGTTCATGCTATTTAGTATAGCATTTGACAGGAAGTGTGCGGTTTGGATTTGAAGGATTATTTATCTGGCGGCTGTACTTGGCCTAGGATATTCGACAGTTCGCTAATAAGTTCGCGCAGTTGAGGGTTGCGCAAGATTGCCCGGCGAGTGGCTGGCGTCCAAATAAGTGTGCGGGAGCGTAAAGTTTCTGCCAGCGTTTCACCCGATGGCGTCAGCCGGCCTTCTTTATCCAATTGAAACAATTCAGGCAGCAGCGCGTCGCAAAGCAGTGCCAGCGGCGCTTGCGACCGGGCAATGATTCGGTCATGCTCATCGACTGGCATAGAAATTGGGTTAAATCCTAATTGCTGCAGATGGCTGGCTGCCGCCTCGGCGTTTGGCTGGTCGCTGGCGACAACCGCTCGCTGAGCGCTATTCATTAGCAAATGGACAACAGCGGCTTTTTGGTCAAGCTGACCGTTAAATCGGCGGCTGGTGTCCATAACGCTATCGTGCAAAATTATTAGACCCCTTACGGGCGGTACGGTAAAATTTTCCAGGGGCGCGCACACGTGAATAATTTCACAATCAGATAACTCTTCTATGCTGGTGTGGCGGTCGGCTATGTCAAATTCGCGGACTAGAAAGCCGTACTTCTTAGCGCACCGCACCAGTTGCGAACCCAAATCGCCCAGCGAACCGATAACGCCGATAGTTTGTTTTACTGCTGTCATGCGGTCTCCTTTGATTTTATGGGGATGGTTATATTGTTAGTATACGCTACTTGGCATCGCTATACAGATTCATTGATACGATAGTCTGGGCTTGGACCCGATCTCAATTATAGATCATTTTCTTAATCTTTTTGTGCGACTTGTAGATTTTGACGGATACTCGCCCGCAAAGTGCTGCCTGATTAGTCCGGACAAGCGCTCAGCGTATGTATCCGTTATTTCGTGCCCTTGCATGGTCATCGAGCGATGGGCGATATTCTTATGCTCTTTGGCTAGTTTCTTCAAATTCCGTTCGACGATCAGTGGGTCGAGTTTGCCTGACAGAATAGTGATTGGCAGTTTCAGTTGTGATATATCAGTCATCGTGGTTTGATTGATTATTGCCGTATTTAGAGCGGTCAGGAAGGATTTAGCAGTAATTTTATCGGCCTTAAATCCCGCGTCGGGCCATATATTATGTCGGTCGGCAAACTGTAATAGACGTTTTGAGCTCCTCGGATGCTTGTTGATGAGACCATATAAGGCGCGTAATATTTTTTCTAGATGATGGATTTTCTCGTCAATCTTAGGGTGATATATTGGCGGGCTGCATAGGATTAGTGACTGAGCTAATTTTGGATATTTTTTAGCGAGCTCTACGGCGGCCAGCGATCCCATAGAGTGGCCAATGACGATGTCAAGATGAGTGATTGATTCGCGGCGCAGAGTGGCGGCGATGCTGGTAGCTTGATCTTGGACGTTGTATGATTTCCAGTCGGGCTTTGGCGAATTGCCAAATCCCAGCATGTCAATAGCAATAACCCGCGCGTCCTTGGGCAGATATTGTGTCAATGGCTTCCAGGTGCGCCATGAGGTGCCTAATCCATGGACAAGTAAAATCGTAGTAGACTTTGGATTGTCTGGGCAGCAAAAATAATGCACATTTAAGGTGTAAGGAATACGTAGCCAGCGATGAATAATCCGGTCAAACATAGTCTTAGTATACTATGAAAATACCCCGCCTGCATATGAGACGGGGTATTTTCGAGAATTGGTTTCTCCTCTGTTTAACGCTTGGAGAATTGTTCGCGCTTGCGGGCAGAACGTAGACCGTATTTCTTGCGCTCTTTCTCGCGTGGGTCACGCTTGAGCAGCTCAGCCTTCTTCAAGACTGGGCGCAGGTCAGCGTGAGCAGCCGTCAATGCTTTAGCGATGCCAAGCTTGATGGCGTCAACTTGACCAGCGAGGCCACCACCTTTGACCAAGATGGTAACGTCGTATTCCTTTTGCTTGCTGACGACAGCTAGTGGGTCGGTCACTTCTGCTAGCAAGGTTTTATTGCCATCCAAGTACTCAGCGGCTGCTTTGCCGTTGATGGTGATGGTACCCTTGCCAGGAAGCAAGCGAACGCTTGCCGAAGCACTTTTGCGTCGTCCCAGGCCGTAGAAATAGGTATCAGTAGCCATATTACTTTACCTCAACTTTCTCTGGGGTTTGTGCTGTGTGAGCATGCTCGCTACCGGCAAATACGCGCAGGCGTTTGAGGCGTTCTGCTTGCAATTTGTTCTTTGGCAACATGCCTTTGACAGCTTCTTCAATAATTCGTTCTGGGTGGCGTTCACGCATTTCTTTGAACTGCGTTTCTTTGATGCCGCCTGGGAAACCACTGTGACGGTAGTAGTACTTGTCAGTTTCCTTGTAGCCAGTAACGACGGTGTTTGCAGCGTTGATAACCACGACGTAGTCGCCACCATCAACGTGTGGTGTGTAGGTTGGCTTATATTTACCGGTCAGGTGTTTAGCAATTTCAGTTGCCAAGCGACCGAGTGGTAATTCGCTCGCGTCAAACAATACCCAGCGGCGAGAAACGTCAGATGGTTTTTGTGAATACGTCTTCATCTTATTTCTCCTTCTTTGGCATTGGTTTGATGTCGTCGACAAACTCGATGATTGCCATTTGTGCGCCGTCGCCAACACGTAGGCGGGTGCGTTCAACGCGAACATGTCCGCTGGTGCGGCCGCCGAGTTGTGGGGCAATTTCATCAACGAGCTTGTAAGCAGCAGCGCGAGTGCTGAGTGCTGCGATCACCTGGCGGCGGCTGGCTAGATCGCCCTTCTTCGCCTTGGTGATGATTTTTTCAATGTGGCGCTTCAGCTCTTTGGCTTTCGGCAAGGTGGTCTCGATTTTGCCGTGATCAACCAGGCTGGTTGCCAGCCCTTTGAGCAAGGCTCGCCGTTGATCACGCTCACGGCCGAACTTGCGCCCTTGATATCCGTGTCTATGCATAGTTAAAACTCCAACTCCGCCATCTTGTCGCGTACTTCATCCAGCGCCTTTGAACCAAAGCCTTTCAATTCTCGCAAATCTTGCTCGGTCAAAGTCACCAGGTCGCGAATGGTGCGGATTTCATTGTTAATCAGCGCGTTCGTGGTGCGGGCGCTTAGGTTTAATTCTTCGATCGACATGTCAAGTTCAGAATCATCTGCCTCGTCGTTGCCCAGCGCTGGCGCACCAGTCACTACGGTCGAGCCTGCCAGCGCGCTATATTGACTGACGAGAATCGCTGCTGCCTCCTCAAAGGCTTCGCGCGGTGTCATCGTGCCGTCGGTCTCAACCGTCAGGGCCAGCTTCTCGAGGTTGGTCTCGTCGCCAACACGGGTCGAGTCGACCTTGTAGCGAACGCGCAGCACCGGTGTAAAGATAGCGTCGAGCGCAATCATGTCGGAGTGCAACCGATTGGCACTCGACTCTTCAATCGTCTGATAGCCACGGCCAGCTTCTGCCACCAAGTCCATGATGACGGTCTTGTTCGGATCATCAATGGTAGCGATGATGTGGTCTGGGTTAACAACTTCTACTTCGCCGTTTGCTTGGATGTCGCCAGCGGTGATAACACCACCAGTTTTTTCCAGACGCAGCTCAACTGGCTCGTCAGTGTGAACGCGGAGTCGCACACCCTTTAGGTTCAGCATGATGTCAACGACATCTTCTTTGATGCCCTCGACAGTGGTGAATTCGTGCGTCGCGCCCTCAATACGAAAGGCAACGATCGCGCCACCACGGATGCTGGAGAGCAAGACACGGCGCATTGAGTTACCTAATGTATTGCCGTAGCCGGCGTGCATCGGCTCGATCAGAAAGGTTGCACTGGTCGCGGAAACATCATCAACGCTCGCGAGTGCTGGATTGTAAATTGCTTTTGCCATAATTCTTCCCTAACCCTTCTTTTATCGTGAGTAATACTCAACAATTAATTGCTCGTTGATATCAGCTTCTGCTTCCTCGCGCTTTGGCAAACCAGTCACTTCAATCTTCAACTTCTTGCTATCGCTCTTTAGCCAGCTCAGCGGGCCTTGGATTGAATTGTTGATCACGTTGTCAATTTGCGTAAAGTACTCAGATTTGGTGCTCTTTGGGCGAACGGTGATGACGTCGCCAGCTTTAACGCGAATCGATGGAATATCGACGCGGCGGCCGTTTAGCTCAAAGTGGCCGTGGCTGACTAGTTGGCGAGCAGCGCGGCGGCTAACAGCGAATCCAGAACGATAAACGACATTATCCAAGCGGCGCTCCAGCAACTTGAGCAGATTTTCGCCTGCCAAACCTTCTTGGGCGCGAGTTGCTTCGTTCATCAGCCGAGCAAATTGCTTTTCCACTAAACCATACAGGCGGCGAACTTTTTGCTTTTCGCGCAGCTGCGTGGCGTACAAGCTTGGCTTGCTATGTCGGCTGTGTGCGTGCTGACCTGGAATGCCAGATTTTCGTGCCAAAACTTTATGTGCTTTTGGATGAAGCGCATAACCTTCGCGGCGGCTTTGCTTGACAATCGGTGAATTATCTCGTGCCATAATTATGCCCTCCGTGCCTTTCGTGGACGGACACCGCCGTGAGGCACGCCAGTTACGTCCTTAATACTTTCTACTGAGATGTCGAAGGCGCCAATCGCACGAATAGCGGCGTCACGGCCCAAACCGACACCTTTGACGAAAACGTCAACTGATTTCAAACCATACTGAGTTTTCGCAGCTTCAGCAGCTTTCTCAGCAGCAACCTGTGAAGCATAGGCGGTGCCTTTTTTGCTACCACGGAAACCACATGCACCAGCTGATGAAGCGGTCAACACGTTACCTTTCTTGTCGGAAAAAGTAACGATGGTGTTGTTAAATGTTGCTTGAATATGCAGCTGACCAGCTGGGACTGATCGGCGCTGCTTCTTCTTGGTAGATTTTGCGTCTGCCATTTCTTAGTCCTTTCTTTAGGTCTTACTTGCTGCTTTTGGTTGTGTACCGCCCACGGCGATGGCGCGACCCTTGCGAGTTCGTGCATTCGTACGAGTCCGCTGTCCGCGTGTCGGCAGTCCTGCTTTATGGCGAAGACCGCGATAGGCGTTGATATCCTTCAAGCGCTTAATATTATTCGTCACCAAGCGCTGGAGATCACCCTCAACGGTGTATTCGCTGTCGATAATTTCGCGAATCTTGTTTTCTTCAGCCTCGGTGAGATCTTTCACCCGAGTGGTCGGCTCAATCTTAGCCGCCGCAAGGATGCTCGAAGCGTGCTTTGGCCCAATCCCATAAATATAGGTGAGCGCGATTTGTACCTGCTTCTCTGTTGGGATAACTACCCCAGCAATTCGAGCCATGCTTAACCCTGCCTTTGCTTGTTCTTAGGTTTTCGTTTGTTGATGACGTATAGGCGGCCTTTGCGGCGCACTAGCTTGTCACCTTTCTTGGGATCTTTGTCGATCTTCTTGACACTTGCACGAACTTTCATAAAGTGCTCTGAAATCTCCCTTCCCGAGTAAACCCGAGATTATCGTTAGTATTATGACGAGCGCCGCGTGTTTCGAGCCACGTGCGCTGGTCGCTCCTCCTTGAGGCGAAAGACGATGCGACCCTTTGTGAGATCGTAAGGAGTCATCTCGACTTCCACCCTATCACCAGGCACCAGGCGGATGTAATTCTTGCGCATCCGTCCCGAAATGTGCGCGATGATACTATGGCCATTCTCCAGTTCCACCCGAAATTGGGTATTAGGCAGTGCTTCCACCACCTTACCAATCATCTTGATGACTTCCTTTTGACTCGCCATAAGTTACAGTTGTCAATTATACCGTATCGTCTCGGCGATTACAAGAGGGACGAGCGTCGTTTTTTCGACTTTTTCTTGGTCAGTTCGTCTGGGTCAAAGTCGTCATAGGTAACCATCAGAGCGCGCGAGTTGAGCTGGCGCAGTGACTCGAGGCCGACCGAGACCACGATGAGCAGCCCGGTACCACCGATCGACAGACGCGAGCCGCGGATTGCCGCCAGGTGATACATCAAATATTCAGCGACAAACGGCAAGATAGCAATGATACCAAGAACGATTGAGCCGAACAAAATCAAGCGATTGACGGTGCGCATCAGATACTTTTCGGTTTGTTCACCGGGTCGAACACCCTCGATAAAGCCGCCCTGCTTTTGCAGATTCTCAGCGATTTCGTTGGCGTTAAAGACGATCCCGGTGTAAAAATAGGTAAAGGCAATAACTAGGAGGAAATACAGCGTCGGGTAAATGAACGCCTCCCAGGTACTGCCGGTAAAGGAGCCTGGGTTGGGTGCCTGGAACCACGTGATCAGGGTGTTAGCAGTGTTTTGCAGGTTTGGATTGCCTGATGCCTTCATGACTTGGCCGATGAATTGCGGCAAGCTGAGGAAGGCGACGGCAAAGATGACCGGGATGACGCCAGCAGCGATTAGCTTGACCGGCAGGATGCTCTTGATACCACCGTAGCTGGAGTTGCCGTGGATACGCTTGGCGTAGTTGATAGTGATGACGCGCTGGGCTTCATTAATTTTCACCAGGAAATAGAGAACGATGAGTGAGGCGATAGCCATGATCACCACCAGCCAAAAGACGGTTGGATTGACCGGCAGGGTAAACCAGTTAAAGACGTTCAGTCCGCCAGCCGAGGTGTTGCCGAGCGACGAGATGAGTGAGCCGAGCATCTGCGGGATCTGGCTGATGATACCAGCGAAAATCAAGATAGAGATACCATTACCGATACCTTGCTCGGTGATCAATTCACCCAGCCACATGAGTAACACCGAACCGGCCGTCATTGCCGTCACGCCAACTGTCCACTCGAGCATCGTCGGATCGCTCAGCGTGGTCGTACCACCAGCCAGCACCGTCTGGCGCAACAGGAAGATAAAGGCGATTGACTGGACGATAGCCAGTGGGATGGTTAGCCGCCGCGTCCACTGCTGGATCTTGCGCCTGCCTGATTCGCCGTCCTTGTGCAGCTCTTCAAGCTTTGGAATGGCCTTGGTGAGCAGCTGGGTGATGATGCTGGCGGTAATAAATGGGCTGAGTCCAACCAGTACGAGTGAAAAGCTCGCTAGCGCGCCGCCCGAGAGCAAGTTCAAGAACCCACCGAGGTCGGTCTGCCCCAGCGCCGCTGCCAGTGCCGTCTTCATCTGTGTCGGATTCGCCAGCGGCACCGGAATATGCGCCAGCATTCGATACACCACAATAATCCCCACCACAATGGCCAGGCGTTTCTGCATATCTTTATTTTTCAGCGACCGGAAAATTATTCTCCAATTCATGTTTTAGCCCCTCATAGTCACTAACAATTCTTAACTCTGTCAATTATACATGACCGCGGCCGATATTTCCATACTAAAAACATAAAGCACATGCGCTATAATTGAAATAATTAACATAACGCAAGATTGAGGTGTCATATGCAACAGCAGCCCGAAACTCCAGTAACTCCATCGCCAATGCCGCAGCTAAGCCCAGAATTACCGCCACATTATCCGCCAAAGAAAAGTAAGCTATGGCTATGGATTATGCTGGCGATTGTCGGCGTGTTGGTGATAGTTGGGGTTATCATAACAATTATTATTGTGTCGAATAACTCCACTTCTTCAGCTGATACAACAACTTCACGTCAGCGAGCGACCAGGCCCGATAAGAATAATGACAATGAGGAGGATGAAGACAATCAACAAGGCTCAACTACGAAGGCCACAAAATGCCTAACGTCTGCAGATTTTCGAAGATCTGGCTATACACACGTAAAGGATGGCTATTTTGTGTTAGAGAACGGCAAGTTTAACTTTCGTAGCATTATCTTTAAGCCAGATTCAACGCAATACCAACGTGGAACTTCCAATGTTGAAATGGCTAAGCTAGGAATGCTTTACAAATTTAATACTGACAAGCAATTTTCGATTGAACTGGTCCCTAATGAGACGGGTGAGGACTCAAAGCTGGCTTTGGAGCGTGCCGATAAGATTAAGCACGATTTGGTATCTAATGGAATTCCAGAGCATAAGATTACTGTTTCTGAGCCAATAGTCGCCACCCATGATAATAGTGATGATGCAGCCAACAGGCGTGTAACGATTTATTTAGTTGCACCGCAGAAATGTAGCGAAAAGTAATCCGACCCACCAAGATAAAAGAAAATCCCCTTCTCCTGCGAAGGGGATTTTCTAGTCACCAAAGGAAGATTATTTCTCCTCGGCTTCTTTCATGCTTTTACGCAAGAGCGTCGGGACTTTCTCAAACGAGCCGCCGGCTTTTTCAATCGCTGTAACGACTGAAGCAGACGCAGCCTGTACTTTCAAGTCAACCTTAGCCTTCAATTCACCGCGAGCGATCACCTTGACCGTGTGGAATGGTGTGGCGATGTAGCCTTCGGTAAACAGCAGCGCGTTGTCAACGGTTTTGCCGTCAAAGGCGTTCAAGTGGTCGAGGTAGACTACCTGAGCTGGCGTGCGCAAGCTCTTAAAACCACGAGCTTTTGGTACAGCCTGAGCCAATGGACGCTGACCACCCTGGAACATGGCGCGAAGCTTTTTACCAGTGCGGGCGTTCTGACCCTTGGTACCGCGACCAGCGGTTTTACCCTGGCCAGCAGCGATACCGCGACCGACGCGCTTTTTATTCTTGTTTGCTGAAACTTGGAGATCGTTGTATTTCATTACTTAGCCTCCTTTTTAGCAGCTTTTTTGACTGGCTGAGCGTTGAGCCACTCTTCGCGTGGAACGAGTGATTTCAAGGCTTCAATGGTTGCGTAAGCGATGTTTACCTTGTTGGTTGAGCCAAGTGACTTAGTCAGTAGGTTACGAACACCGGTCACGCCGATGATCTGCCGGACAACACCACCAGCGATGATACCAGTACCAGGAGCAGCCGGCTTGATCAGCACGCGGGCGCCTGAGAACTTAACTTCGCTGTCATGCGGAATCGTCTCGCCGCTCAGCGGCAAAGTGATCAAGTGCTTCTTAGCAACTGAGGTTGCCTTGGCGACCGCAGCCTGCACATCGGCACCTTTGGCCACACCGACACCAACCTTGTCCTTGCGGTTACCAACAACCACCAACGCCTTAAAGCGGAAACGGCGGCCACCTTTGACCACGCGGGACACGCGGTCAATGTTGATGACCAATTCTTCAAACTCTTTTGGTGCGTCATCGCGCACATTTCGCCGGTCATCGCGGCGACCACCACGCGGACTGCGAGGCCGACGGCCTTCTGCGCGTGGGGTAGTATTTGCAGCTTGTTCTGCCATACTAATCCTCTTTCTCTCCTTCTTCAATTCTAACCTTCAACTCATGCAAAGCACTTCTAGGATCAATCGCCGCTGCAGCCATGGTACGCAAGAGACCATCAATCTCACGTTCGACGACCTCACTTGGAGATATGCAGAGACCTGCAAAGTTCTCTGGGCCCCACTCGCGCGGGCCAGTATAATAACGACGCTCAGTTTCTTTTAATACATCCTTTACCATACTAGAACTCCAATCCTTCTTGGCGCGCAGCATCAGCCAATGCCTTTAGGCGACCAGCGTACTGGCGGCCGTTGCGGTCAAAGACCACCGCGCTAATGTTACTTTTCTTTGCTTTCTTGGCAATTTCGGTACCGACGGTAGCGCATTTCTCGCTCATGGTACCGGTTGCTTTGGTGCCAACGGTAGTTGCGGCAGCCAATGTCTTGCCTGCGACGTCGTCGATCAGCTGCACGCTAACGTGCAGGTTGCTGATGGTGACGGTTAGGCGTGGGCGCTCTGCAGTGCCTGAAACCTTGGCGCGAACGCGGTTTTTGCGAAGAGCTTGGTTGAGTAATTTCTTATTTTCTACCATGATTACTTACCTGTCTTTCCTGCTTTGCGCAAAATTTGCTCGTCGGCGTACTTGATACCCTTGCCCTTGTATGGTTCAGGCTTCTTCAGCGCGCGGATTTCCGCAGCGACTTGGCCGACTTGCTGCTTATTGATACCGCTGACGATGATGGTCATCTTTTCGTTGGTAACGGTGATGCCCTCTGGGGCTTTGTATTTGACTGGGTGTGAAAACCCGAGCGCCATTTCCAGCTCATTGTTGCTGGAGCTAACGCGGAAACCGACACCATTGACCTCGAGACGCTTCTCGTAGCCTTTGGTCACGCCGATTACCATGTTGTTGATCAGCGCGCGCATCAGACCATGCTGGGCGCGAGCAGTTTTGGACTCATCCTTCGGATGAACCGTGACGTGTCCGTCTTCGACTTTCACCTCAACTGCTGGCGTGATGAATTGCGTCAATTCACCTTTCGGGCCCTTTACGACCACGTCACCAGAGTCAACCGTGATTGTCACACCGGCCGGAATAACCACCGGCAGTTTTCCGATTCGACTCAGACTCATTACTCACCTTTCGTGTGATTTGATATTAACCTTGGTATTTTAGCATAGATTAGGGGTGAAATGCAAGGTTCTTGATCGTTCTGCTTAGTTACCGTACGGAATGAGTAGAGCAATCGCCAAAATGCCGAGAGTAATATATATTGCTAGCGCAGCCTTGGTTAAATACGGTTCTGTCATGGTGTAGATTTTACGCACTTCGTAATAATCCCATAGCCGCCAACCAGAGATCATTAACAGAATACCAGCGAAGATACTTAAATAGCCGCTGACATCGATATGCCAAAGAAAGTTTGATGCATCAACCAGAGCAATGAATGTAGCCACCCCCATTGTCGACCAGAAGCGTATCTGGGGTTCTCGCCCGACAGCGATAAAGCAAGCGGCGGCGACCATGATTAACTCAACGAGAGGATTTTCCATGAATAGTAATTGAATATAATAACTGGGAACTCCCTGCCTGGGGTCAGCACTGCCAATAAGACAGCCTATTCCGTACAACAGTGACACCATAACGACAATAGATAACGAGAAGGGTAGAATATCAACAATGAAGACATCTTTAACAGTTATTTCTGTCTGGTTTGACGTTTTTGTCATATGGAGGAAGCTACGCATATGTCTTACAGTATAGCAAAATATAATTCTTAAATATCGTAAAATGACGACGCTGATAAAAATTGTACATATCTAACTGATTAGCGATATTTCGCAAATTGATATATACTTTTGGTATTGCATAATTGAACTGGAGGTTCCACGTGGCAGAACAGCATGAAATAGAACGTAAGCGTAAGTTTGCGGGCAATTTGGAAGTGTTTATTGCACAACTGAGTTCTCAGGGATTTTCCTTGGCTAGCGAAACTACCGAAATTGATAGCTACTATTCTCGGCCTGACGTTGATTTCATGAAGACAGTCGAATGTTTGCGGATTCGGCAGCGTGATGATTTTGCCGAGATAACCTATAAACCACCGACCAATCAACGCACACGCACTGAGGATGGAATTATTGTCAAACCAGAAACTAACCTGCCGGTCAATCCAGAGAATACGGCTGTCGCTAAGCAGCTACTAGCAAATCTTGGCATGGTGAAATTGGTTGAGGTCAATAAGTTTCGACGGATATTTAAGTGCGATGATGAGCCGGGGTTGACGATTGCTATTGATGAGATTAGCGGTGCGGGTGTTTTCGTAGAAACGGAAATCATCAGTAAGGATAAAGAGTTGGCGCTACGGCGAATTGAGGATATTGAAGCGCGGATAGGAGTTCAGGAGTTTGAAATCATCACTCAGCCGTATCGTGATATTTGTATGGATGCACAATTGACTGAAAGGGATAAGGTAATAACATGATGAAACCAGCTATACTATTTGCCACCAGAAACCCAGGCAAGTATAAAGAATTCGTCGCCACGTTTCACAACTTCGATCCGTTAGTCTCAATCATTTCGCTAGCAGACTTGAGCTATCAAATCCCCGATTGTATAGAAATGGGCGTAACATTTGAACAAAACGCCCTCTTAAAGGCACGACATACGAGGTGTTATCTACGCGAGGATGATAAAAACTTAATAATTATTGCCGACGACTCAGGCATGGAGATTGAAGCGTTAAACGGTGAGCCTGGCGTATTTACAAGACGCTGGAATGGTAACGAGATGAGTGATCAGGAAATCGTGGACTACTGCCTGAAAAAGCTTAAAAATAAGACAAACAGGCGAGCGCAATATACAACGTGTCTTGTAATAAATTTCCCTGATGGCCGTGAGGAGGTAATTTTTGGAGAAAATTCTGGCGTTATTTTAACTGAGCCACGAGAGGAATCACGACTCAAAGGTATGCCATTTCGGGAGTTATTCTTCGTACCCGAACTTAATATGATGTTTCATGAAGTACGCGAGCTGCCGAAGTTAAGACGCAATGGATATCTGCTTGGACATGAAGTTACAGTCGAAACATGCGCTGGTGTAATACAGAAGAATCGGCATGTTTCAGTACACTCCTGAGCTTAACTCAATTATCGTACAATAAAAAGCGCCCGGAGATTATTTCCCCGAGCACCTTTCTTTGCCGACAAAGCGTAATTTAATACACCTTCAACAACAATTCACCACCAAGTTTCGCCTTGGCTGCTTCAGCGCCGGTCATGACGCCTTTTGAGGTTGAGATGAGTACTAGACCGCGGCCGCTTTTCACCTTTGGAATCTCGGCTACACCGACGTAGACACGACGACCTGGCTTTGAGACACGGGTGATCTCGTTGATGGTGCTGTTGGTGCCTTCTTCGTTGATAGTCACCACCAGCACACCGCGAGGCTTGGCATCCTCTAGTTTAACATCCGCGAGGTAGCCGTTTTTGACTAATTGTTCAGCGATGACTTTTTTCATCTTGCTGGACGGAACACGAACTTCCGTCTTGCCAACCAGTTTCGCATTGCGAATGCGCGTCAGAAGGTCGGCGATTGGGTCTGTAGTTTGCATAGACATTGTCGAATCTCCTTTCCTTCTTACCAACTACTCTTTGTTATGCCTGGGATTTCGCCCTTGGCTGCTTTTTCGCGGAAATTGATGCGGCTCAGGCCAAACTGGCGCATGTAGCCACGTGGACGGCCGGAAATGCTGTCGCGGTTCTTGTGCCGAGTTGGGCTCGAATTGCGAGGCAGTTTCTGCAAACCGTCGAGGTCGCCAAGTTCTTTGAGCTCAGCGCGCTTCGCAGCGTATTTTGCGATCATCTTCAGACGCTTTTTGTCGCGAGCGACCATTGATTTCTTAGCCATTAATCATTACCTCCGTCTAACTCAACTGTACGCTCATCATCTGGGATACCCCAACCTTCTTGCTCGGGTGTCCAGTCCTCTGGATCAATCGCACCCCAACCTTCCTGTTCAGGTGTCCAATCTGCATAGTGTTCAGGATTGAGGCTATTAATAGTTTCGCTCATTACCTGACGCCTCCTTTCTTCTCAAACGGCATGCCAAATTTCTCCAGCAAGGCTTTTGATGCTTCTTTGTTGCCGTTCTTGATGACAAATGTTACCTGCAACCCGTGCAGAATCTGCGTTTCTTCGAAGGTCAACTCTGGGAAAATTGACTGTTCGATGATGCCCAGGTTGTAGTTACCACCCTTGTCAAATTTCAGGCCAACGCCGTGGAAGTCGCGGACGCGAGGTAGGGCTACGTTAATCAAGCGATCCATGAACTCATACATCCGAGCACCACGTAGGGTTACGCTAACACCAATTGGTGCACCCATACCTTTACGGATGCTAAAGCCAGCGATTGACTTCTTTGCCTGGCGGGCAACTGGTGCCTGACCGGTGATCTTTGCAACAGTGTTTTTGACAATTTCAAAATGACGCTTGTCATCTTTCTTTTTGCCGGTGCCAACGCTCACGATGATCTTTTCCAAAGCTGGCACTTGGTGCACGTTCTTTAGATCTAGTTCGGCTTGCAGTTCCTTCAGGTATTTCTCCTGGTACAAGGCTTTCAAGCGAGGAGCTGGCACGACGGTTTTCTTCTCTGCCATTATTTAATCTCCTTATTTTTTGCTTGGCGAGCGACGCGAGTTTTGCCGCCGTCAGCGTTCTTTACTAAACCAACCCGGCTGGTTTTGCCTGACTTTTCGTCGACAACCAGCGCGACTTTGCTGATATCCATCGGTACGTGGATATCTTTCTTGCCGCCTTTTGGATTGTACTGGCTTGGCTTGACGTGGCGGTGTCCGACACCAACACCCTCGACCAAAACAGTCTGATCTTTGGTGTTAACTTTCAGGACTTTACCAGTCGTACCCTTATTTTTACCAGCAATAATTTTTACGGTGTCATCTTTGTGAATACGAGCCATTAGAGTACCTCCGGAGCTAGGCTGACGATCTTCATGTAGCCCATGTCGCGTAGTTCGCGTGGTACTGGGCCGAAGACACGGGTAGCCTTTGGCTGCTTGTCATCGTTGATAATCACCACGGCGTTGTCATCAAAGCAAATGGTTGAGCCGTCTTTGCGGTGGATTTGGTCGCGGGTGCGAACCACCACAGCCTTGACGACAGATTTCTTTTTGACGTTGCCGGTTGGGCTGGCGTCCTTGACTGAACAGACGATCACGTCACCAACGCGAGCGTAGCGGCGGCGGGTACCACCGAGGACGCGGATGCACAATACTTCTTTGGCACCCGAGTTGTCAGCTACCTTGAGGCGAGATTCTTGTTGGATCATTTGTCGTCCTCCTTGGTCTCTTCCTCAGCTTCGCCAGAAACTTCAGCCTTTAGTTTGATAGAACCGCGAGACTTCTCAATCACCTTGACCAGCGTAAAGCTCTTGGTCTTGGAAATTGGGCGGGTCTCTTCGATTTGCACCTTGTCGCCTTCGCCTGCTTGATTGGTCTCATCATGAGCAGTGTACTTGCGAGTCACGGTGTACTGTTTGCCGTAGAGCGGATGCGTTTCGCGGCTGGTGACCGTCACGGTGATGGTCTTGTCGCGCTTGGCACTCGTTACGACGCCAATCAGTGTTCGTCGGGCCATTATTTGCTCTCCTTTTCGTTAATTTGTGTCAGCAGGCGTGCGATGTCCTTGCGGAGTGAGCGCAACGCTTTTGGATTAACTAATTCGCCAGCAGCGTGAGAACGTTTTGCTTGAAGCAGGTCATTTCGCTTTTCGGCGAGTTCCTTCTTCAAATCATCAACGGTCTTCACAACTGCTGCTTTTGCGGTTTTCTTTGTCTCAGCCATTATGCGTCCTCCCGCTTGATGAACTTACATTTGACTGGTAGTTTGTGGCTCGCTAGGCGCATTGCTTCGCGGGCTACTTCCTCTGAAACGCCCTGCATTTCAAACATCACTGTGCCGGCCTTCACCTTAGCAACAAAGAACTCTGGATTACCCTTACCACCACCCATCTTCAAACCAAGTGGCTTGCGAGTAACTGGAGTGTGTGGGAAAATCCGGATCCAAATCTTACCACCACGCTTGATGTAGCGGGTCATTGCCTGACGAGCAGACTCGATTTGGCGGGAGTTGATGCGCTCGTTTGATTGTGATTGCAGTGCAAAGTCGCCGAACGCGATGTAATTACCACGGGTTGCTTGACCACGGTTTTTACCGATGCGCACTTTGCGGTGCTTGGTTTTCTTTGGTAACAGCATTTAGCGACTCCTTTCTCCCTTATAAATCCACACTTTCACGCCGATGATACCAGCTGGTGTCTGGGCGCGAGCACAGTGGAAGTCAATATCAGCGCGAAGGGTGTGCAGTGGCACTGAGCCTTCAATCACCTTCTCGCGGCGTGCCATTTCAGCACCGTTCAAACGACCAGCCACCTCGATGCGGATACCTTTAGCGCCAGCACTCATGGTGTTTTGTGCGGTCATTTTGGTTGCGCGGCGGAAGTTGATACGGCGTTCCAACTGGCGGGCGATGTTCTCAGCCACCAATTTAGCCGCCAATTCCGGTCGACGCACTTCTTCGATGTTGATGCGAACCGGTGACCCGACGATCTTCTCAACTTGCTTTTTCAATTCATTCACACCCGCACCGCCACGGCCGATCACCACACCAGCTTTCGCCGTGTGAATGGTTACCGTGATCAAGTTGGCACTCCGCTCAATCTCAATGCGATTGATGGTTGGGCGTGAGGCAAATTTCTTCTCAATCAATTCGCGGATTTCGTGATCCTGGCGAATTGCCTCCGCAAACTCTTTCTTATTGGCCGTAAACCAACGAGAGCTCCAGTTCTTGTGAACTTGTAGGCGGAAGTTGATTGGATTCACTTTTTGACCCATTTACTTCTCCTCCTTTTTTGCCGTGGTTTCGGCGGCTTTTTTCGCTGCAGGCTTGGCAGGTTTGGTCTCTGCTTTAGCCTTGGTCTCTGGTTTCTTCGCAGGCGCTTTCTTTGGCTTCTCGGTACCAGTTACTTCAACCAAGATGTTTGACGTCTTTTTCTGGAATGGCAAGGCACGGCCGCGTGACGCTGGCTTAAAGCGGCGCAGGCGTGTACCAGTGGTAACGCTCAACGTGGTAATCACCAAACTTTTGGCGTCCAGACCGTGGTTGTTGATGGCGTTTGCCTTGGCACTGTCGATGGCCTTTTTGACAGGCATAGCAGCGCGTTTTGGCACGTGCTCCAAGATAACCAATGCATCAGCGACGGTACGGCCACGTACCAGCGCAGCCACCAGGCTAACCTTGCGTGGTGTTTGGTCAACACCTTTGGCGTAAGCGCGAACAGTATACGTAGTATCAGCCATGATTACTTCTTATCCTTTCCGCCGTGCTTACGGAACTTACGGGTTGGACTAAACTCACCGAGTTTGTGGCCAACCATGTTTTCGGTAATCAGCACTGGCACGTGCATCTTACCGTTGTAGACAGCAATCGTTCGACCGACCATTTCTGGGGTGATAGTCGAAGCGCGCGCCCACGTTTTGATAACGGTTCGATCGTCAAGGCTGAGAGCAGCGACTTTTTTCGCAAGCTTCACATCGACGAATGGACCTTTCTTTAATGAACGACTCATCGTGATTTACCTCTTCCTCTTCGCGTCGTGACGCGTGCGTACGATTAATTTATTTGAGCCTTTGCGGCGGCGAGTTCGATAACCCAGCGTCAATTGACCCCATGGCGTACGTGGTGCTTTACCAGTACCGTGGCGACCACCGTCACCACCACCATGCGGGTGATCTGCAGCGTTCATGACGACACCGCGAACCGTTGGGCGAATACCCTTGCGGCGGCGGCGACCAGCTGAACCGATTTTGACGTTCTGGTGCTGGACGTTACCGACTGTACCGATGGCAGCGGTTGCTTCCAAGCGAACTTTGCGAACTTCACCAGATGGCAATTTGATGGTTGCGTAATTGCCTTCTTTGGCCATCAACTGAGCCTTGGCGCCAGCAGCGCGCACCATTTGCGCACCTTTGCCGGCAGTCAGTTCAATAGCATAAATCATCGTACCAACAGGGATGGCAGACAATGGCAGGCGGTTTGAGGCCTCAATTTGCGCTGTCTCGCCAGTCTGAATCGTCTTGCCCTTAACCATCGAGGTGTCGGCCAACACGTAGTGGTACAAATTGTACTGATCTTTCACTCGAGCGATGCGCGCTGAGCGGTTTGGATCGTACTCAATTTCTTCAATTGTCAGCGTCAGGCCAGCCGGCAAATTGTGGTTCACCAAACGGTAGTGACGGCGAACGCCACCGCCGCGATGACGCACGGTGATGCGGCCTTGGTTGTTGCGGCCAGCATTTTGCTTTTTGGCTTTGGTCAGACTTTTGAGCGGTTTTTTCGTCGTAATGTCCGACAAGTCCTGGCTCGTCATGCCGCGACGAGCAGGAGTGGTTGGATTGTAAGCTTTCACTGGCATTACTTGGTCTCCTCCATCTGCTGCTCTACTGCGTCAAACACATCGAGCTTATCGCCATCTCTCAGCGTCACGTAAGCTTTCTTCCAGTCCTTGCGCGTAGTCGTGCCAGGATAGCGGTTTTTACCTCGTGAGAAACGCACAGCTTTACCGTCTTGGACCAAGGTTTTCACCTTCAGGACAGTAACGTCAAATTGCGCTTCAACTGCTGCTTTGATCTCGTTTTTATTCAGGTTGAGCGGAACGCGGAACACGTAGACGCCATTGGCGCTCACGGCGTAGGCTTTCTCGCTAATGCGTGGGATAATTGTCATCTGTTTCATATTACGCTTCCTCCTTACCCAGCCACTCAGTGATTACTGGCAGAGCTTTCGGGGTCATGACAATAGTATCCGCATTCAGAATGTGGTAGACGCTGAGGTAGCTCGCGCGGATTACCAATACGTTCTGAATGTTGCTTGTGGCACGCATCAATTCTGGCGTCTTTTCGTCGACGACGATCAATACGCGGCGCTCAAACTTGTTGTCAGCCAAGAAGGTTGCGACCTCTTTGGTCTTGCCGGTCGTCTTGATGTCTTTGACGACGATCTTCTTCGCTTCATTGGCCACCGTCAAGGCTTGGCGAATTGCCACTTTCTTGGCGGTCTTAGACAATTTTTTGGTGTAGTTTTCGTTGCCGCGTGGGCCAAAGACCACACCACCACCGCGCCAGATTGGGTTACGGCTTGAGCCAAAACGTGCTCGACCAGTTCCCTTTTGCTTCCATGGCTTTTTACCACCACCAGAAACTTCACCACGCTGCTTAGTGGTTGCGCTTGCCTGGCGGGCGCCCGCGAGATAGCTGTCATATGCCAATTTCAACAGTTCGTGGTTTGGCACTTCAACAGCGAAAATGTCTTTAGGAAGTTTGGTTGATTCAGCCATTACTTGTTACCTCCTAAAATGATCAGCCCTTTTCGTGGCCCAGGCACAGCACCCTTCACCCCGATCAGATTGGTCTCTGGATCAACATATGCCACTTCCAGGTTCTTGACGGTAACACGCTCGTGACCCATGTGGCCAGCCATCGTCTTACCCTTGAACACTTTTTGTGGATACATCGAGCCAATTGAACCTGGCTTACGAGTATTACCTTTACCACCGTGCGTCTTGCGGTGACGCTTAAAGTTGTGGCGTTTAATGGTTCCAGCGAAACCTTTACCTTTGCTGGTTCCGGTCGCATCGACAGAATCGCCGACTTCGAACGCGGAAACGTTGATTTCATCGCCAACTTTGAGCCCCTCAGGGATCTCGTCGACGCGGAATTCCCGAATGTGCTTCGGGGTCACTTGGGCTGGATTGACGTGTCCAGCCACGGCCTTGCTCAGGTTCTTACCCTCTCCATAAGCGACCTGCACCGCATTGTAACCGTCGGTCTCGACAGTCTTCACCTGAGTCACGGTGACAGGGCCGGCTTGGATCAGCGTCACCGGAATGGCTTTGCCGTCTTCAGCCAAGAGCTGGGTCATACCAAGTTTGGTACCGAGAAGTGTTTTCACTTTTCCTCACTCCCACTTAAATACTCCTGATGACGTGCGGTTTCTGGGTTCTGAGTGAGGCGTTCATGACAAGCGCTTCAACTATAACCAGACCTGCTCATTCATCAAGGAGAACAGTTGATATTACGCGTAATAGAAATTACCTTGTGATTGTAGCATATGTGGCGCTCTAAAGTCAACGCTAGAAACACCTCTGGGGAGATAGCTTGGGCACAGTAGTCATACCCTATTTTATTATTTTATAAATAGTGCTACAATGTTAACCTATGACTGTCAATATCTTGCAACGAGCCGGTGAGTTTGCTCGTTTTGTGGGTCAGAATGATCCAGATAAATTACTCGAGGTAAGAAACCCTGCGCGTAGATTACTTTTACAAGGAGCAATGGCTACAAAGTTACTGCCACTATTGTTTGGACGCTACTATAACCGTAAGGATTATTCTCCCATAGAACGCTTCGGTTTGAGTGTTATTGGTCAGGGCCACCACTCCATCGCCGCCCATGATCCCAAGACAGATACAGTAATAAAATTTCATTATCGTCACTCTAATCACACCGAGGCAGAAATGGAGCAGATGGTGCGAGAGCTTGAAGGCAAACAACAAAAGTGCTTATCAGCGCTTGGAGCAATCGCGGTCAGTCAAACGTACGAGATAGATAGTTCTCCGTACAATCCATCGCGGCCAATAATTATCGCCCGCCAGCAATTTATACCAACGAAGCGCGCCATAATGTTAGCCGATATACCAAGACAAGGTATAAGGTCTATCCCCGATATCCGAGAGTTTATGGCTGGTAATACAAAAATGCTCTACGGACATAAGGCAGTGGCCGACATATTTGGACACGGGAATCTAGTAGTTAATGATGACAATGAGCTTAAACTTGTCGACCCGATACCACTAGTTGCCGAGGAAGCTTCCCAAGCACGATATCACGAGGCAAAAAACATTGTCAAAGAAATGTCCGACGCGTTAGTATGCAACCATTAATATGGCGCGAGCTACCCGCTCGATCCCGATAGCAAGCACTCTGAGGACAGCTACTAAATACCGCCCCGATAAGGAGCGGCATTTTTTAGCATTGTTATCACTACACCCTAGGCGTTGCGCTTTTCGATAATCTCCTGCGCTACGTTTGGTGGTACTTCCTCGTATTGCGCGAGCTCCATGGTGCTGGCTGCACGGCCCTGTGACATCGAGCGGATGTCTGAGGTGTAACCAAACATGTTCGCCAGCGGTACAAAGGCCTTGACCAATTTGGCGCCGCCCATCAAATCTTCCATGGCGTCGATGCGACCGCGGCGTGAGTTAAGGTCACCGATGATGTCGCCCATGAACTCTTCTGGAGTGGTCACTTCAACTTTCATGACTGGTTCAAGCAGAATTGGTGTTGCTTGCTTGATGCCTTCGCGAGCTGCCAATGAACCTGCCAATGAGAAGGCCAGCTCTGAGGAGTCGACATCGTGGTATGAGCCATCGTACAGCGTCGCCTTGACGTCAACCACTGGATAGCCAGCGATAACGCCGCCTTCCAAGGTCTCTTTAATACCTTTCATGACAGCTGGGCGATACTCCTGAGGAACCACGCCGCCCTTAATCTCGTCGATGAATTCAAAGCCCTTGCCCGCCTCGTTTGGCTCAAAGCGTACCCAAACATCACCATACTGACCGCGACCACCAGACTGCTTGGCGTGCTTACCCTGGACTTCAGCGCGGCCCTTGATTGACTCGCGGAAGGCCACTTGTGGCTCACCAATGTTCGCTTCAACCTTGAACTCGCGCTTCATGCGGTCGATCAAAATATCCAGGTGCAACTCGCCCATTCCAGACATGATCGTCTGGCCGGTTTCTTCATCAGTGTGAATGCGGAAAGTTGGGTCTTCCTCGGCCAGGCGCTGCAAGGCGAGCGCCATCTTTTCCTGGTCGGCCTTTGACTTTGGCTCAACAGCGATGGACACTGGTGGCTCTGGGAATTCAATACTTTCCAGGGCAATTGGGTGCGCTGGGTCGGTCAAGGTATTACCGGTACCCGTGTTCTTCAAACCAACCACCGCCGCGATGTCGCCAGCACCAATCTTGTCGATCTCCTCGCGCTTGTCAGCATGCATGCGCACGATGCGGCCGATACGCTCTTTGTCACCAGTGGTGGTATTCAGGACGTAGCTGCCCGAGCTCAAGACACCGGAATAGACGCGGATAAAGATCAATTTACCGACAAATGGGTCAGTAGCGATCTTGAACGCCAGGGCGCTCATTGGCTCTTTCTCATCCGGCTTGCGGCCTACTTCGTCGCCAGTCTTTGGATTCTTGCCCCAAATTTCGTCAACGTCCAGCGGGCTTGGCAGGTAGTCAACCATCAGGTCAAGCACCTTCTCCACGATGACGCCGCGGCCATCACCGCCAGTCACCAAGAAGAAGTCGCCAGCCAGCACGCGCTTGCGTAGCGCCATTTTCAGTTCATCAATGGTGATTGCCTCTTCACCTTGGTCGAGGAATTTCATCATCAATTCATCGTCAGCCTCGACGGCATTTTCTACCAGCAGGGCGCGGGCATTCTTTGCCTTCTCCAACACATCAGCTGGGATCTCGCCGACCTTTAGCTCATGATCAGTGTAATCATCATAGGTGTAGGCCTTCATGTCGACTAGGTCAACCACGCCGTTAATCGTCTTTTCAAAACCAATTGGCAAGTGAATTGGAAAGGCCTGCTTGCTCAGGCGGTTATGAATTGACTCCAGCGATTTCCAGAAGTCACCGCCGGTCTGGTTAATCTTGTTAACGAAACAAATGCGCGGCACGCCGTATTTGTTAGCCTGGCGCCACACCGTCTCGGACTGTGCTTCAACGCCCATCTTGCCGTCAAACACGGTCACTGCACCGTCGAGCACGCGCAGCGAACGCTCCACTTCAGCGGTAAAATCGATGTGCCCTGGGGTGTCGATAATATTAATCTTATGATCTTTCCAGAAACAGGTCACCGCTGCCGAAGTAATGGTGATGCCGCGCTCCTTTTCCTGCGCCATCCAGTCGGTGGTAGCACCATCACCGTCACCCTTGACCACGCCAATTTTATGCGTCAAACCAGTGCGGTACAAAATACCCTCAGTGGTCGTCGTTTTACCGGCGTCAATATGGGCAATGATACCAATATTTCTAAAGTTTTGTAATGGAACGTTTGCTGCCATTTGTCTTTCCTTTGTTAAAAATAGTTATTGTTCGAGATTCTCCGGAGCTATTTTTACGCACCAAAAAACTACGCTTGAGCTGTATTATAGCAGATGATTGGCGTTTTGTGAATGAGCCTCATCTTACCGCGGAATTTGACTACGACCTGATTGAATCCATTGTATTCCCTTGGCTACTAGTAGATAATCTTTGTTTTGAGCGTCAGACCGACCAAGGAGCGTTGCACGCACCATCATCACTAGAGAATCACAGACTCTCGTGGTGGCGAGGGTTTCCACGGAGACAGATTGCACATACATCGCACCCGCCGTATTCAATTCAACCCATTCCCTATTATGAAGCGCGAGGCCCTTATACATAATATCGTATGGCATATACGGATCAAGTGAAGCCAGTACCTTGCAGTGAATGTTTATCGCCTTAATGACTCGATTAAGGTCTCTATTCGACAATCGCCTAAAAGGAATTTCATTAATCGGAATATCTGCTAGCTCCTTGATCATTCGAGCTGAGTCGATACAATTATTGTTTGGATCAACTGGTCGTATATTATTCAAATAATCAAGGACCTCAGGCGTGTACAGCTGTAAAATAGCCTTGGCCTGTTCAATATCCATCAGCTGCGGAAACTGGATAAGGACATCCAGCGGAACGACATACTGGGCCGTGGTGCCCTCTGGTGTTACGCCAAGACCACCAAGTGCGATTTCTGGATCAGACTTGTTCGCGACAATCAGGCAACCGGCGCACTGGAGTTTATGATCTTCAATATATACGTATTCTTCTCCGTTTTTGGTATGTTGTTGCACCCATCCGCTTACCGTCATCAGCTGACCGATAAGCCCGGCAAATAGTTCTTGGTTAATCCGCACAGTGGCTTCTAGATACTGATGAGGATTGAGCTTTCGAACGTCGGCCATTCGTTCTCGAGCCAGGCGGAGGACAGTGGCGACTTGCTGATTGAAAACAGCCTTATCAAGTAACGCAAGGTTCTCGGGCAGCGGGGTGGCAGATGGGGTGGACTCAGTCGTCATCTCTTAATCATACGGCGTAAAAGCCGACTGACGCAACCATAACCATAAAGCTCTTAGCGATAATTCACGCACTGCAGCGGCGTGTCATAATCATTTTCACGCACCAGGCTAATGACTTTCTGCAACTCGTCTTTCGAGGCGGAAGTGACGCGGACAAGGTCGCCTTGGATTTGTGGCTTGGCTTTGGGCGCGGCAGCGCGAATGTCGGCAGCAATGCGCTTGGCGGTCGGCTGGTCGAGGCCTTGCTTGAAGGGAATTTCCCAGGTGGTTTTGAGGTTTGAGGTGACTTTTTCTTTGGTGAGGTCGAGGACTTTACTCGACTGAGCGCGCGCCGCTAGTTTCTTGCGCACAATATCCAGCACTGCGTCAACTTGCCAGTCATTATCGCCGGTGAGCTTGAGACCCTTTTTATCATCCAGCCAGTCAATCGCAGCACTCGTTCCCTTAAAATCGTACCGCCCTTGAATCTCTTTTTCTGCCTGCATGAATACATTATTCATCTCGGCTTTATCAATTTCTGACACGATATCAAATGAAAAACTTGCCATTTACCCCTCCTCGTTTTCTCCATTATAACAAAAATCGCCCGTTTTTCAGAGCGATTTCTGAGTTTACGTTTTCCCGACAATTAGCCGCGAGCAAAGTGCGCAAAGGCGCGGTTGGCTTCGGCCATCTTGTGGGTGTCTTCCTTCTTCTTAAAGGCAGCACCAGCTTCGTTGTAGGCGTCAACGATTTCCAATGCCAAACGCTGTGAATATGGCATGCCGCTACGAGCGCGAGCTGATTGCACCAGCCAGCTAAACGCGTAGTGCAACTGACGGTGTCCCTGAACTGGGAATGGGATTTGGTAGTTGGCACCACCGACACGGCGGCTCTTCACCTCAAAGTTTGGGCTAACGTTTTTCAAAGCTTTTTCAAACACTGCCAATGGATCTTCTGAATCCAATTTTTTAGCAGCGGTTTCCAGGGCAGTGTAAACAGCCCGCTCAGCCGCCAACTTTTTGCCATCCAGCATTGACTTGTTAATCAAACGCTGTACCAGCACGCTTTGATAGCGGCGGTCAGGTTGCAATTGGCGTTGTAGTTTCTTGGTAACTTTACGAGGCATGATTACTTATCCCCTTTCTTGGTACCGTACTTTGAACGGCCCCGCTTGCGGTTGTTGACGCCCTGGAGGTCCAACGCACCGCGGACGATGTGGTAGCGCACACCCGGAAGGTCAGGCACACGACCACCGCGGATCAAGACCACAGCGTGCTCCTGTAAGTTGTGACCTTCACCACCGATGTAGGCCCAGACTTCGTAGCCGTTGTTTAGTTTCACGCGGGCAACTTTACGCAGCGCTGAGTTTGGTTTCTTTGGCGTCTTGGTCGTCACGCGCACACAAACACCGCGCTTGAGCGGTGCATTTTGGTCATAGTAACGCGTCTTCAGGGCGTTATGAATGCGACCGAGTGCCGGTGACTTGGACTTTTTCTTAGCCGTTTGGCGCGGCTTGCGCACCAATTGGTTGATTGTTGGCATCCAATTTCTCCTTGGTTGATTTAGTGACTTATGGCGATTCGCCTGGTGGCACAAAGTGGGCTGGCGCGCGATTTTGCACGCAAAAACCAGCTTCTCTTAGCGCCTACGGCTTGGATTCAGCAACTCCGCCCCGTGTCTATACCTTTCCTGCCGAGCATGCAGCCTGTACACATTCAAACCACCGCTTACTCCGAAAAGAGGAAACTCTGGGGAGATTATAGCATAGATTGCGTGCAATTGCTATAGAAAAACCGCCCCGTAGCCATCGGAGCGGTTTCTGAGAAAGAAGGCTGGCTGGCTTATACCGCTACAGCTAATTCCTTTTCCTGATTATCAGCGAACTCGTCCTCGCTTGGCTCGTCGGTTTCCGTCTCTTCGACAGCACCCGTCCCCACTGGGATCTTACGGCCGATGATGACGTTTTCCTTGAGGCCATGCAAGTGGTCAGCGCGACCAGATACGGCAGCGTTGATCAGCACGCGAGTAGTGTCCTGGAAGGATGCAGCCGATAGCCACGAGTCGCTCCAGATGGACACCTTGGTGATACCGAGCAGCAACTGAGTGTAGCTGATGAGGTTCTTGTCCTCAGCAGCTAGTTGCTTGTTGGTGTTCACCACCGCAGCCTTAGAGACGATATCGCCCGTCACAAAGTCGCTGTTGCCAGCATCTTCGATCTGGACGCGGCTGAACATCTGGCGAACGATGATCTCCAGGTGCTTGTCGGCCACGTCTTGACCCTGAGCGGCGTAAATGCGCAGCACTTCGTTGATGATGTAGCGCTGAGTTGCCTCGACGCCCTTGAGGCGCATCAAGTCATGCAGGTTCAATGAACCAGCCGTCAAGCGGTCGCCAGCCTCGACGACGTCGTTAGCCTTAACGACCAACTGCATAGTGCCTGGGATTTCGTAGCGAGCTGGTGCGCCAGCTTCAGCGGCGATCACCAAGGTGCCTTCTGCTGCTTCAACCACACCATCAAATGGTGCGATGAGCGGGCGAGTGTCACCTTCGCCAGTTGCCAGCACGTCGCCAGCCTTGACGCTTGAGCCAGCCTTGACCACGATGGTTCGGCCGTCTAACGGCAAGCGCTCAACTTTTCCGGACTCTGGAGTAACTTGGACGATGTACTTTTTGCCATCTTCCCAAACGTCAACTAACCCAGCAATTTCCGTAACAAACGCCTGACCCTTTGGCGTGCGCGCCTCGAACAATTCTTCAACACGCGGCAGACCCTGGGTGATGTCGCCACCAGCCACACCAGAGTTGTGGAAGGTACGCAAGGTCAGCTGAGTACCCGGCTCACCGACTGACTGAGCAGCGATGACACCGACTGGCTGATGATTGCCGACCAGTTTACCGGTTGACATATCGACACCGTAGCTGCGCTGTGGAATGCCGTTGAGGTTGTTGGTTGACAAGACTGATTGGATCTTGACGCTCTGGACGCTTTCATCATCATCAATTGAATCAGCGATTTCTCGGGTAATTAATTCGTCCTTGTTGACGTGACCTGGAATTGTCTCGGCAGCGTACCGGCCAGCCAAGCGGTTCGAGAAGTCAATCATCGTTTCCTCAGTTTCTGAGCGGTAGATCGCGTAACCTTCGTCGTCACCTTCAACGTCCTCAACCGTGAAGACGTCCTGTGCCACATCAACCAACCGGCGCGTCAGGTAGCCTGAGTCGGCGGTCTTGAGCGCGGTGTCGATCAGACCCTTACGCGCACCACGTGTTGCCACGAAGGCCTCCAGGCTGGACAAACCGCCGGTGTAGGAGCTACGGATTGGCAGCTCAATTTCGCGGTTAGCGGCGTCGACCTGAATACCGATCATGGCGCTAGCGAGCTTGACGTTCGAGATGTCACCACGAGCGCCAGAGTTGACCATCATCGAGATACTGGTGTCCATGTGCGCCAGCTGATCCTGGAGAAAGGCCGTGATCTTATTGTCCACATTCCGCCAGGCATTCACCGTCAAGTTGTAGCGCTCGTCCTCGGTGATCAAACCTTGGTCAAATTGCTCAGAAATCAAGGCCGCCTTGGCGTCGCCCTCAGCCACAAACTCAGCGATCTCGTCAAAGTGCACATAGTCAGTCATACCGGTCGACACGGCCGCAGTTGTCGCAAAGCGAAAGGCTTGACCCTTCATGCGATCAGCGATCTTGGCGGTTTCCTCGGCACCGTACTTGTTGAAGATTTGTGCCAATACTTTTTTCAGCTGCTTCTTAGTCTGGACGTTGTTGTCGTATGGGAAGTCCTCTGGCAGAATCTCGTTAAAGAAGACGCGGCCCAAGGTCGTCTGGCGCAGCTTACCCTTAGCATAGATGCGAATTGGTGTTTGCAGCTGGATAGCACCCTTGTCGTACGCCAGTTCCGCCTCGTAGACCGAGCTAAATGCCTTGACATTATCAGTTTGCGCCTGCGGCTTGTCATAGGTCAGGTAGTAGTTACCGAGCACGATGTCCTGCGAGATGTGCAGCACCGGCGCACCGTCGGCAGGCTTCAATAGGTTGTTGGTGGCGCTCATCAGCTCGCGCGCCTCGGCCTGCGCTTCCTTGGAAAGCGGCAGGTGCACGGCCATCTGGTCACCGTCAAAGTCGGCGTTAAAGCCAGCACAGACCAGCGGATGGAGCTGAATCGCTTTACCCTCGACGAGAACTGGCTGGAAGGATTGAATTGACAAGCGGTGCAAGCTCGGTGCGCGGTTGAGCAGCACGTACTTGCCCTTGATCGCCTCGTCAAGCGCATCCCATACAACCGCTTCACCCGACTCGATCAAGCGAGTTGCTGAGCGAATGTTGTGGGCAAATTCACCCTTGATCAGCCAGCTGATGACGAACGGCTTGAATAGTTCGAGCGCCATTTGTTTCGGCAGACCGCACTGATTGATCTTTAGCTTCGGGCCGACGACAATGACCGAGCGGCCAGAGTAATCGACACGCTTACCGAGCAGGTTCTGGCGGAAGCGGCCTTGCTTGCCTTTGAGCATATCGCTGATTGACTTGAGGCGACGACGGCTGCCAGTCGAGCTGACCGCCCGACCACCGCGCGCCGCTGCGTTGTCGATCAGGGCGTCGACGGCCTCTTGCAGCATGCGTCGTTCATTGCGCTGAATCACTTCTGGCGCGTTGAGTTCGACCAGCTTCTTCAGGCGATTATTGCGGTTGATGATGCGGCGATACAGATCGTTCAGGTCAGACGTCGCAAACCGACCACCACTGAGGGCGACCATTGGACGGAGGTCCGGTGGGATGACTGGTAGTACCGTCAGGCAGAGGCTGGATGGCTTGATGCCAGCAGCCTGCATGCTCTCGAGCATCTTCAGACGCTTGAGCAGTTTCTTCTCGCGCTGACCCTTGGCGTGTTCAGCCTCCTCGCTCAGCTGGGCGATCAGTTCTGACAGATCAATTTCATCCAGCAGTGCCTTGAGCGCACTGGCACCCATGCCGACCTCGATCAGCTCGTCGTACTCCTCTGGCAAGTTACGATAATCCGTCTCCGAGATCAGCGCACCCTTGACGAGGCTCTCGAGCTGTGATTTTTTCGTGGTGTACTTGTCATTAAGCTCGTCAACCTCACGGCTTTGCTCTTTCGCGAGTTGCTTGATATCAGCGCCGTCAGCCTCGGCGAGCTGCTCGTAGCGCATCTTGATCGCCATCCGGCCCGCCTCAGTCTCAGCCTCCAAATCCGCCAGGTATTGGTCGCGGGTGATCTCATCAACCTTGAGAATGACATAGGTTGCAAAGTAGGCGATCCGCTCAATATTACGCACTGTCATCCCCAGTAGCAAGCTCATAGCGCTCGGCGTACCGCGCATAAACCAGATGTGTGCCACTGGCGCGGCCAGCTGAATGTGGCCCATGCGCTCGCGGCGAACGATTGACTTGGTGACGAGCTCGCCGTTTTTATCGACGGCAGCCTCGCGTGAACGCACGCCCTTGAGCTTGGAATCATGCGGATTGATGTCCTTGACCGGACCGAAAATCCGCTCGCAGAACAAGCCATCGCGCTCTGGCTTTTGGGTGCGATAATTGATCGTCTCTGGCTTGAGAACCTCGCCGTGACTCCACTTTAGGATGTCCTCGGCGCTGGCCACCGCTAGGCGCACCGCATCAAAATCGCTAATTCCGGTCGCGTTAAATGAATATTGCGCCATCTTACGCCTCCTCCTTTATTTCTTCTACTTCGTCAATATCTTGTACGCTCATACCGGCCTCGATGTCGCCGATGTCGTCTGATTCATCTAAGTAAACTTGGTCATCGTCATCGTCGTCGCTCGCGGCTTGTGGCACGGTCTTGTCAGCTGGGCCACTGGAGGCGATGACATGCTCAGCGTCAACCACGCCGCCCTCGTCAAGCAGATCAACCCGAAGGCCCAATCCCTGGAGCTCCTTGACAAGCACGTTGAAGGATTCTGGCAGTTTTGGCCCGACGATTGGCTCGTCCTTGATGATTGACTCGTAGGCCTTGGCACGGCCATACACGTCGTCAGACTTGATAGTTAGCATTTCCTGCAAGGTCGCCGCAGCACCGTAAGCTTCCAATGCCCAGACCTCCATCTCGCCGAAGCGCTGACCACCGTTCTGTGCTTTACCGCCGAGCGGCTGCTGAGTAACCATGGTGTATGGACCAGTTGAGCGGGCGTGAATCTTGTCAGAGACCATGTGGTGTAGCTTAATCATATGCATCACGCCAACTGTGGTGCGCTCTTCAAATGCTTCACCGGTCCGACCATCAAAGAGTTGTGATTTACCATCGCGGGCAAAGCCTGCTTTTTCTAATTCATCAGAAATCGTGGCTGACGGCACACCATCAAACGACGGCGTCGCCACACGGTAACCTAGTGCCCGCGCTGCCATACCGAGGTGCGTTTCAAACAGCTGACCGAGGTTCATACGGCTCGGCACACCCAGCGGGTTCAAGATCACGTCAACTGGCGTACCGTCTTCCATGAATGGCATATCCTCGACCGGCAGTACCCGCGCGACCACGCCCTTGTTACCGAAGCGACCAGCCATCTTGTCACCGACACCGATCTTGCGCATCTGCGCCACAAAGATTTGGATTTGCATCAACACGCCGGCCTTGAGCTCGTGGCCATTCTCGCGGCTAAAGATCTTGACACCGACAACCTTGCCGCCGCCAGCATTGTTCATGCGCTGTGAAGTGTCACGGACATCCTTGGCTTTTTCACCAAAGATAGCGCGCAGCAGACGCTCCTCAGAGCTAAGCTCCTGCTCGCCTTTCGGCGTAATCTTACCAACCAAGACGTCGCCAGCCTTGACCTCAGAACCAATTTGCACGATACCATTTTCGTCTAAGTGACGCAGACTGTCTTCTGACACATTCGGAATGTCGCGGGTGACGATCTCTGGGCCGAGCTTGGTCTCGCGAACCTCCACGTTATAATCCTTGATATTAATGCTGGTCAAGCGATCGTCCTCCACCAAGCGGCGACTGAGGATAATCGCGTCCTCCATGTTGTAACCACCCCACGGCATAAAGGCCACCGTCAGGTTTCGCCCCAGCGCGATCTCGCCCTCGGCAATTGATGCGCCCTCGACGAGGATGTCGCCCTGCTTGACCCTATCGCCACGCGCCACGCGAACCTTTTGGTTGTAGCAGCGATCGTCATTATTCTTGACAAAGTGCCGTAGCGTATAGACCTTGACGCCATCAGCGTACTTGACATGAATTTCATCAGCGTCAGCCCGCACTACTTCGCCATCAGCCTCGGCCTGGATCAGGTGGCCACTATTCTCGGCCACCGCCTGCTCAATACCGGTACCGACAACCGCTGGCTCTGGCGTGAGCAGCGGCACTGCTTGGCGCTGCATGTTCGAGCCAGTCAAGGCGCGGTCGACGCGGGTTTTTTCGATAAACGGCACTAGCGCCGCCGTCGAGCCGAGGATCTGCTTGTGAGCAGCGTCCATAAAGGTAACTTCTTCGACGTCAACCTGACCTGGCTGGAGGAATTTACGGGCGCTGACACGGCTGTCGGTGAACGACTTGTCGTCATTCAAGCGTGCTCCGGCGTCGGCGATGACTTCGCTGGCTTCCTGGGCAGCATCCAGATAGACCACTTCGTCTGTCACCCGACCATCGGTGACGCGCAGGTATGGCGTCTCGATAAAGCCATACTCATTGACACGCGCGTAGGTAGCGAGGTTCAGCACCAGACCAACGTTAGCGCCCTCTGGCGTCTCCACCGAGCAGATACGGCCGTAATGCGTTGGGTGAGCGTCGCGCACGTCAAAACCGGCGCGCTCGCGGCTCAAACCGCCCGGCCCCATCGAGCTCAATCGGCGCTTGTGGCTCAGTTCGGACAGTGGATTGACCTCATCGAGGAGCTGACTGAGCTGCGAACTAGTAAAGAACTCGCGCACTGCTGCCACCACTGGTCGTGCATTGATCAACTGGCTCGGCGTGACGTTCTCCATATCAGCCACACTCATCCGGTCCATGGCGTTGCGCTGCATTCTGAGCATACCGACGCGGAACTGACGGGCAATCAGTTCGCCGACTAGCTTGACGCGGCGATTACTCAGGGCATCGATGTCATCAGCTGGCTCTTGGGTGTTGTTGAGGCGAATGATTTCGCGGATGATGGCCACCAGGTCACTCATCTGGAAAATACGATTCTCAGCGGTGTTAGCAACGTCCAGACCCAAACGCTGGTTCATCTTGTACCGGCCAACTCGACTATAATCAAATCGCTTGAAATCAAAGAACATTCGCTCAATCATCTGGCGCGCATTATCAACTGTCGCCAAGTCACCCGGCCGCAGGCGACGATAGACTTCGATCAGCGCTTCATTGGCGCCACGCGCAGTGTCTTTTTCGAGCGTTTCTTGAATGTAGCTGGTCTCGCCCGTGTCAATGTCAGCAAACAGTTCGCGAATTTCTGACGTTTTTGGATGGCCCAAAGCCCGCAGTAATGTCGTCACTGGCAATTTACGACGGCGGTCAATCTTGACATAAATCGTGCCATTGGTTGCCGTTTCAAACTCCAGCCATGCACCACGACCTGGGATCATCTTGGCACCGTAATAGTTACGGCCAGCCACCGTATCGGCGGTAAAGAACACACCGGCTGAGCGAATCAGCTGGCTGACTACTACGCGCTCCGTACCGTTGATGATAAAGGTACCGCGCTCGGTCATCCATGGATAATCACCGAGGTAGATTTCTTGTTCCTTGACTTCGCCCGTGACTTTGTTGGTTAGTTCGACGGTTGCATGCAGCGGCGCTTCAAACGTCAAATTGTTTTCCTTGGCGAACTGGTCGGTGGTCTTTGGCTCGTCAAAATGATAGCTGCCGAACCGCAGTGCCAACTTCTGACCAGTATAGTCGTCAATTGGGTTAATTTCTGAAAAGATTTCGCTCAAACCATCCTCGACGAACCAGCGCCACGAGTCCTCTTGGTGAGCGATGAGATTTGGCATGGCGATCGCACTGTCTGTTCCAGTGAAAAAGACGCGCGCGCCACGAGTGGTCTGTTGAGCCACAGGCGTTACTCCTCGCATTGATTATAATTGGTGATCACGGCCGGAAGATCTCTTAGTCTCAGCACGAGCCTGAGGTTTGCCCGCCCATCAAGCTCGCCCCTCGCTAAAACTACACTACTTCACTGTGACACATTATGACGCATAGGACGACGAATTGCAAGAGAAAATAAAGAAAAATTGACTATTGTTAAGCAGCGGCTAGTTCTAAACGAAGGCACACTTCACCCAGTAATCTAGCCGCACGCTCACCGTCAGTGATCGTCGCTAACCATTCCCAGCTTCCATCGGTTTGAAGTTGCGCCGTATGTAGTCGATAATTACCAGCGACACCGCCAACCGAGTCACGTTTGACAATACGGCTAACTTGGTGATTTTGCGGATTAATATCTTTGACGTGACCCGGTAGTAGTAGAGCCCGCTCGTCAATATACATACCAAGATATGTTGGCCGATTATTTGGCCCAGTCTCATGATTAAGTACCGCATTTACCAGTCCCCGAAACAGATCCCAGCGTTTCATATTTCTAGCCCCATACCGCTCGAGATATATCAGATTATTATCCTGTACATCCGGAATATCTGAGGCCAAGCCTAAGGCATCGGTTCGACCTACACTTGCTGCCGCCTTGATTGACGCATCTGCGAGCGCAACATAGATACCACCCTCGGCAAGATCGGCTTGCCTCCGAAGTACTTCGGGCGTAAACTGTTCAGATTGATACAATCGCCTTGTCTCGCAAGCGCTGATATCTGGCTTCACATGTACGAGAGACTCAACCCACAAGTGGCGTAGCTCATCACACAATGAATCGGTAATATCACCACCACTTAATCGAACTGTCTCGATCATGTCCTCTCCTGTTTATGAAAATATACTACAAGTATCGAGTAATGCTGTCAAGAATCCGCGCGTGTACTTCCTTCGGCGTGCCGGTGGCTGACAATAGCGGGATATTTCGCTCGGCGGCGATAGCCTCATAGGCGTGGTTAACCCTGTCCTGAAACGACTGCTCACGCGACTCAAATGTATCAGGATGAGTGATGCGCCCGCGCTCCGCGATGCGTTGCTGGCGCTGGGCGTCACTGAGTGTCAAGACCACCATCGCGTCCGGCTGCAGGTATCGCTCATCGGTAAATAACTTTGTCATCCGCATAATCTCCTCTGTGTCCAGTTCGTCACCATAGCCCTGATAAGCCAGTGTCGAGATATAATTACGCGCACTGAGGACGATTTCGCCGCGCTGCAGAGCTGGCTGAATCTTTTCGCGCCACAACTCGCGCCGCGCCGCCGAAAACAACGCTAGGTTAATTTCGCTAGAGCGCACTAGATTGCCATTCTTGACAATACGCCTCAGTTCATTGGCTACGGGCGTTGACTTTTCTGGATCGTCGCTACCTGGCTCTTCGACCACACACACTACATGGCCGCGCGCCTGAAAATAATCCGCCAGCATGGCTACTTGGGTTGACTTGCCGGTGCCGTCGTTGCCTTCGATGACGATGTATCGACCGGGACGGTTCATTTGATACCCTCGCTTAGCCCGACGATAGTCACCGGTGCATGACGCCGATCCTTGAACGCCCGCGGCAGCATCGTTTCTGGACGCCAGCTATGGATGAGCTCAGCAAGGTCGTCAGTATGCTGATATTTGCCGCTGATGCCGCCACGCCCGTCAGCGTAGCCACCATCCACCGGCCCGGTCTGGTGAAAAATTAATTGCCCGATGCGCTCGCCGACTGGCAGTACCACGCTTTCGTGCTTGTTCAAATTGTAAATCTCGAGCGTAATCCGATTGATATAGCCCGGATCGATCCAGCCGGCATCAAAACACACCGCCACGCCGTTACGGCCCCACGAGCTGCGGCTTTTCACCTCAGCCGCGCCGCCGTGCGCCCGAATCCCCACAAACTCGTGGGTATGCGCCAAGATCCGCTCGCCAGGGCGCAGTACAATGATTGGATGATCGTCCGGAATATTACGAAACCGCCTAAAGCCGTTATGTTCGCACCACTCGGCGTGCGGTATCGCCATCAGCGGCCCCTTAAAATACCGCGCCACCTCCGCTTCGTCAAATGGATTATAGACGCTTGACTGATCGTCAAATTCCTGTTTATAAAAATAATGTCCCAGCGTAAAATCTAGGCTAGCTTCTGACACATTGTCTGGGTCAAACGGCGTACAGACGATCGTTCCCTCCTCGATTGCTGCCAAAATTTCCCGGTTTGAATACACGCTCATGCCGCGCCTCCTCTTGTTTATCTTACCTCACTCCCCCGAGTGATTCTATTATGACAATATTTACCCGCTCGAGCAAGCTTTTCGTAAATTTTACATCATGCTAGACTGGGGTTATGGAGAAAGCCATCATCGTTGCTTATGGTACCAACCGCGCCATCGGCCGAGGTGGTGATTTGCCGTGGGGGCGGAGCTTGCCAGCAGATTTGGCGAATTTCAAGCGGCTAACCAAAGGTAGCGACGTCATTATGGGCCGAAAAACCTTTGAATCAATCGGCTGCCGTCCGCTGCCAGAGCGTGAAAACATCGTCATTTCCTCGCGGCCGACGGGTGTTAAGGGCGTCCTCACCGCAGTGAACCTAGAAAGCGCCCTAGCGCTAGCTCGTTACAAAACCTTCATCATCGGTGGGGCGCGGGTGTATGGCGATGCGCTGAACACACCAGAGATTGACACTATCTACGCCACCGAGGTCGACGCTGCATTCCCAGACGCTGACACCTTTTTCCCCGAGATTGACATGACCACCTGGCAGGAAGTGAGCCGCGCCCATCATCCGGCAGACGACAACAACGCCTACGATTTTGATTTTGTGATATATCGCCGGATAATTTAGCTAGGCTCAATTCCCAACACCTTTGGATAATTTAGTACGCCAACAAATTACTAAACAGTTGCCGAAGACTGGCACGAACACATTACACCGCAATCGGCGCCTTGATCGGTGGATGATGTTCATACCCCTCTAGGCGAATATCATCAACGGTAAAATCGTCGATATTCTTGATATCCGGATTCAGCCACAGTTTTGGCAGCGGCAGCGGACGGCGCGACAACTGCTCATCGACCTGCGCGTGGTGATTATTGTAAATATGCGCGCTATTCAGGGTGTGGATGAATTCGCCGGGCTGCTTGTCAGTTACCTGGGCGATCATCGACAGCAGTAGGGAGTAGCTGGCGATGTTAAACGGCACGCCGAGGAACATATCTGCCGAACGCTGGGTCAGCGCCAAGTCCAGCTTATCTTTCTCACCGTCCTCGCCTGGCCGCACATTAAACTGGAACATGGTGTGGCACGGCGGCAGTCCGCCCGACTGTACGATGTCATCAATTTCCGCCACATTCCAAGCACTAACGATATTGCGCCGCGATGTTGGATTATTTTGTATCATGTCAATGGCGTTTTGGATTTGGTCAAGCGTCCCGCCCTTGCCATCCGGCCATTTGCGCCACTGCACGCCGTAAACTGGCCCCAGATCACCCCATTCCTCGGCAAACGCGTGGTCGGTTGCAATTCGCCCAATGAATTGCTTCATGCCAGCGCGCCACTCCTCGCCATTGATCTCCGGGATACTTTGACCGGTTTTCTCCAGATAATTCTTGTACGGCCACTCGTCCCAAATATGCACGCCGTTTTGCGCCAGATACTCAATGTTGCCCGTACCCTTGAGGAACCAAAGCAGCTCATGTGCCACGCTGTTGAAATATAATTTCTTGGTGGTTATCGCCGGAAACCCATCCGCCAGATCATACCGCGTCTGCACACCAAATACTTCCGTTGTACCGGTGCCAGTCCGGTCACCTTTCCCCACACCGCTGTCACGAACGTGCCGCAGCGTATCTAGATATTGTCTCATAACCCCTCCTCGTCTTTTCTTAATTATGACAATATCTCAGCGCAACCACAAGCGAAAATAGCGGTAGTTTTCACAACGTCACGCCATATTGAATACATTTATGAATCGCGGGGGCTTCTTGGAGCCTACGATAACTTGCTCAATACCTTATCCACCAGTCCATACTGTACTGCCTCCTGAGGGCTCATCCAGTAGTCGCGCTCCATGTCGGCCTTGACCTTAGAGAGCTTCTGTCCGGTGTTTTTGGCCATGATTTTGGCCAGCATCTCCTTCACTTCCAGCGTCTCTTTCAGGTCAATTTCCATGTCGGTCACCTTGCCCCGCGTACCAGAGGACGGCTGGTGAATCATCACCTTGGCGTGCGGCAGGCAAAATCGCTTGCCCTTGGCGCCAGAGCTGAGTAGAAACGCACCCATGCTGGCCTGCAAGCCAATGCCATAGGTCGCCACGTCCGGCTTGATAAAATTCATGGTGTCGTAAATCGCCATGCCATCATAGACACTGCCGCCCGGACTGTTGATATAGAGCGAGATGTCCGCCCCTGGGTCAACGTACGCCAGGTGCAGTAGCTGCGCCACCACGCTGTTAGCAGTATGCTCGTTAACCTCCTCGCCGAGGAAAATAATCCGCTCATTGAGCAGCCGCGAATAAATATCAAACGCCCGCTCGCCGTCGGCCGACTTTTCGATGACAGTGGGGATGAGATAGCTAGCTGGCCTTGTCATATGTACTCGCCGAAACCTTATTTACTATTCAGCTCAACCAGCTTGTCGATCGTCTTGTCGGTGATCATCCGATTGGCGATGTCACGGTGGACGTTTGGATCGTCAAATCGCGCGGCCAGCTTGGCGTCCTTGCCGTACTGCTGCTTGAAGGTGGAAATTTGCCTATCAAGCTCCTCGCGGCTAACCTCTACGCCCAGCTCCTTCGATAGCTCAGCCAGCACCAGGCCAGCCTTGACCCGCTTTTCAGCCGCCGGGCGAGCCTCTTTTTTCTGCCAGTCGGCTTTATCCTTGAAGCCTTGCGTCTTTAGATACGAGTCCATTGTCAGGCCGCGATATGACAAATTTTGCATCAAGTCTTGTTCAATTGACCGCATCTGATCGTCGATCAATAGCTCTGGCAGCGCTACCTTGGAGCTATCCGCCAATTCCGCCACCAGCTCATCCTTGAGCTTCTCCTTGGCCTCGCGCTCTTTTTGCGCAGTGATTTCGCGCTTGATGTCCGCCTTGAGCTCTTTGATGTCGGTGAACGGGCCGCATTTGGCGGCAAATTCATCATTGAGCTCCGGTAGCTTCAGCTCATTTACTTTGTGCAGTGTCACGCTAAACACCACCTTGGCGTCGGCTAGATTTTCAGCGTGATAATCCTTCGGAAATTCGAGATCGAGATCAAATGTCTCGCCGGCCTTGTGACCGACCACGCCCTCTTCAAAGCCGGGGATAAACTGACCGCCACCCAGCTTCAGGGCAAAATCCTTGGCCGAACCGCCGTCAAACGCCACGCCGTCTTTCTTGCCAACAAAGTCGATGATCACTTCGTCGCCATCCTTAGCTGCGCGCTTGACCTCGGTTTTGTCGACAAAATTCTGCTGCATTCGTTCGATAATTTCATTGACGTCTTTGGCTTCAACCTTGACGGCCTGAGGTTTGGCCTTGAGCTTTTTGTAATCGCCTAACTTGACTGGCGGCACAACAGTCGCCTCGGCGGTAAACTCAACTTCTTGATTGGGAACAAATTTCTTGACCTCAACGCTCGGCCGCTCTAGCGCCTGCAGCTTCTCGTTCATAAAGGCCTCAGCCACCGCCTTGGACAGGGCGTTGTCGAGTACCTGCTCCTGGAGCGCCATTGGATTGACGTGCTTGGCAGCCACGCTGACCGGCACTTTACCCTTACGAAATCCCGGCACCTTGAGGTCGCGCGCCATCTTGGTCAGCGCCACCTGCTCAGCCGCATTCAGCTCGTCCGCCCCCAGCGTAATTGTCAAACAAACCTTGGTATCTGATAGTTTCTTTACAGTCGTCTTCATGACTACCTATTATAACAGGGGTAACGCTAAATCTCAAACGCTGCGTCGTCATCACCGTCGTAGCGCCGATCCTTGACCACGCTGATCATTCGCTCGAGGCTGACTTTTTGTTCGGTTGACTCGATGAGATTCTTGATCGTGTAGACACCCGAAGCGATCTCTTCCTCGCCGACAAACGCTACGAATGGGATGTTCTTTTTGAGCGCGGTTTTCAGCTGCTTGTCTAACTTACGCCCACTGAAATCTAACTCGGCCCGCACTCCCTCGCTGCGCAGCGACCGCGCCAAAGTATCTGCACCACCTAGCGATGCCGCGTCCACCGCGATGATGTACACATCGGTATGCGTCGTTAGTTTTGGCAGTAAGTCATGCACCTCGAGGAACTGCTGCATGGTCGTCGCACCGAGCCCCACGCCGACCGTGGCGACTGGCTCAACACCGAACAGTCCGACCAGCCCATCATAGCGCCCGCCGCCAAATAGCGCTCGATTATTCTCCGGCGAATTATCAAAAAACTCAAACACCGTACCAGTATAATAATCCAGCCCGCGCATCAGCGTCACGTCGAACATCGCATTGCCGATGCCTTTCTGACGCAGCAGGGTCATCACCTGGCGAAGCTGCTGGACACTCGGGCTATCCGCCAACTCCTCCGACAGGTCATCGACACTGCGCATGCTGATTAGCTGCGCCAACTTTGGCAGGCCTGCCTTGGCCTCTTCTGAGCCGAAAATCTCGATGGCTTGCTCGCGGAAAGCTTCCGGCGAAATCTTATTCTTTCGATCAAGTAGCCGCGTCATCATCTGGGCGCCGATCACATCGAGACCGAGAAACCCGCTCATCAACTGATTGATCAGCTGGCGATTATTCACCCGCACCGTAAACATGTCTTCGCGCGCACCAAAGTTCATGATGCTGCGGTAGCCAAACTCGATGATCTCCGCGTCCGCCCACGGCCCTTCCGCACCAAACAGGTCGGCGTTCAGCTGCCAAAACTCGCGCTCCCGTCCGCGCTGCGGCCGTTCGTAGCGCATGAAATTAGCGATAGAATAGAGCCGGGCCGGCATGGCCAGTTCCTGGCGCCGACCGGCCACCATGCGGGAAATCGACGGCGTCATCTCTGGGCGAATTGCCACCTGACGACCACCACGATCGGTAAATAGATACGTCTGCTCGCCCGCTAATTCCTGCCCCGACTTGGCGGTGTAAATATCCAGCGGCTCGAGCAAGGGTGCACCGTACTCCTCATACCCAAAACTCTGCGCCGTGGCGTGCCACACCTTGAAAATATAATTCTGCAGGCGCTTGTCCTCCGGGAAATAATCGCGCGCGCCCTTATAACTCTGGGTCGATAAATTGCTCATGGTTGCTTTTATTGTGGCATAGTGGGGCGAATTTTTCAATAACACCCGGGGCAGCGTCGGATATCAACCGAGCACATGCTGCTGCAACCAGCAATACATCGCCACAGTCGCTGCCGCGCCGACGTTGATGGAGCGGGTTGAGCCAAATTGCTCAATGGCAACCATCTTGTCCGCCGCCTGCGCCATCTCCTCGGAAATGCCCGGCCCTTCCTGGCCAAACACCAGCACCACGCGCTTCGGCAAGGTCGTCTCCGACATATTGATACTGCCCGGGATATTATCAATCGCGATGATTATCCTGCCTTCAGACCGCATTAACTCAACAAACTCCGCTGTCGAACCAACATAATGCACGTGCAAATATTTATCCGTCATCATGGCGCCGCGCTTGTTCCACTGCCGCCGCCCGATGACATAAATCTGCCGCACGCCAAACGCATTGGCACTCCTGACGATCGTCCCCATATTAAAATCCCGCTCGGTGTTCTCCAGAGCAATCACCAAGCCATGATCCTTGGCGTCCAGCTCTTTTATAATCTCCGCCTCGCTCTGACCTTTGAATTTGTCAATCACATTTCGCGTATCTTGCATCTCTGTTATTGTAGCAAACGCCAGGCAAAAGAGACAAAAATCTTATCATCATGAGGAATGCGGTTCACACTCAAGCTTCCACATTATCTCACAACAAACGACACCTCGATCACATCGCCGATGGTGATCTGCTCTTTCTGGCGGACTTTCGCGGGTAGCGCCAGAAACTGCGAGCCGTCACCCATTGGCAGTAGCGAGGTATGCCATGATGAGCTGCCAACCGTGGCTTCTACTGCCACCAAACCTCTCTCTGCAAGCGGCTTGAGCTCGTCAGTGTATTCCTGAGGCGCGGCAACGTAATGCCAGCCGCCAGCTTGTGGAAATAAGCATACCTCGGCTGTAAATGCGTATGGTTTTGCCACGACTATTTTACCCCCCCTCTGCTGCGTTAACTACTGCGAACGTTTCATGGTCCTATCTTTTGTCTTTCCAATTCCACCATTTTTATCCATATCAACCTACTCCGACCAAACAGCAAGCTCATTGCCCGCCGGGTCTTGAAAATGAAAGCGTTTACCGCCAGGAAAATTAAATATCTCTTTGGTAATCGAAGCACCGGCTGTCTTCACCTTGTCGTAGACCGCCTGAATGTCAGTAACATAGATCACTGGAAGCGGAGCCGTTGCTGGATCCTCGGCATTGATACCACTACCCACGCCGCTGTCGTTTGTGTCCGCATAGTCATCACCCCATTGTTGATATGACCAACCAAATACCTCGGTAAAGAAGTCTTTTACTGCGTTCAACTCCTCCACGCTCTTTGCTGGAAACTCTATGTAGTCGATATGGCTGTTCGCCTTACTCATACGGTTATTATATCACAAGAAAAACCGCCCAAATGAGCGGTGATTTTCTTGTAATGCAGTCGTCAATTCTTGGTGCGGATGAAAGGACTTGAACCTTCACGTACTTGCGTACACTAGCACCTGAAGCTAGCGCGTCTACCAATTCCGCCACATCCGCGTGACTACCGAGTATTATACACGACCGGCCGCTCCTCCGCAAGGAGTTTGCCTAGCCGTTTCAGCCCACCAGCCGGCACCAAGCATTTAACTCTTCTGCCAGCTGCTTCATCGGCACAGCAGTCTTGATGCCTGGCGCGAGGATGCCTTTTGGATCAAAGATGTGCTTGATTTTTGCATACAGATCACGTTCCTCGGGCGTGAGTGTTGGCTGGACAAACGCGGCCTTGAGCCGACCCTCGCCACCAAAGCCCGCGAACGACCCTTCGTGACTGGCCACGATCCGCACCATGTCCGAGCAGAGTTTGAGGAGGCGCTGGCGGTCACTGACCTTTTTGCTCGAGAATACCGGATAGCTATTGACCATGCCAGTCGTCGCGTCGATAAATAGCGGCATGGCCACGCCGTATTCTTTCTCGAGTGCACGCATCGACTTGATAAAGCCGTCCAGCTGCACGCCCGGCAGCCACATCCCCGAGAATACCTGCGGCATGACACCGTGCTCATCGGCGGGATGCTCCGCCAGAGTCAGCACTGAATGCAGCGTAAACGCCTCTTTCATTTCTATGTTGCGTAGCTCGACCTTTGCTGCCGTACCACCACGAAGCGCGCGCAGTAACTTCTTGGCAGCCTTGCTACGCGCGCGGTCCGAAAACGCGTGAAAGAATGCCACCACCACGCCACCGCGATAGCATTCTTTTGGCGCCCATGCTAGTTTTTTACCCTGGGCTGCCGCCCGCGAGAAGAGCCGCCCGTCGATCAGCTCGACTGTCGAGGCACCCGCTTGGAGCGCTGTGTCAACCGCCGCCTGCGCTGCATTCATTGAACTATAGGCCGCGCTCACCACGGCCAGTTCCGGGTGGATAAAGTCAGCCTTCATGATCAGCTCGCCGATGATACCGAGGCTGCCTTGAGCACCGACAAACAGCGGCGTGAGGTCGAACGAGCCGTCGCGCTGCCGCACCTGAGCAATACTCGAAAAGCCGGCCATTTCTGGCGCGCCAGCATCAATCCGAGCAATCAGCGCTTCATTATCCGTTATCAAATTATCCAGCTGCCGGTACAATTCGCCCTCAAACGTTGCCAGGCCCTTTTTCTTGCTCAGCTCGCGCTTTGACAGCCGGCCGGTCTGCACGATATCGCCAGTTGATAAGACAACTTCCATCTGGTGAATCGACTGGCTCAATAGACCATACGCCGAGGACAGCATGCCAGCCGCTTCAGTACTAATTGCGCCGCCAATCGTCCCGTCCTCACCCGTCAATGAAATTTCCGGCAAGCCCAAGCCCTTATGCGTTGACAGCACCGCTTGCGCCGCTCTGTGAGAAATACCCGACTGGAGGTGGATCAGCTGCTGCTTGGGGTCAATTCCGACAACATTATGCATATGTGCCGACATGTCGATAGCGATACCACGCCCGATCGCTGCGCCCGTACTGTCCGTGCCGCATCCGCGCGCATACACCGGCAAGACGTGGCCCTTCTCCGCTAGCTGCGAACAAAACCGCAAAACCTTGCGCACATCACTCGTGTCCGCCACTCGTGCGATCAACTCCGGCCGGCGCGCCAGCACGCTCCCGTCCCGCTGCGCATCCGCCAAAGCACCGTCATGCGTCACCACTTCACCCGTCAGATGTTCATTCAAATACGTCGCAACCTTATTCATAGTCCCCCTTTTTCTGTTAGTTTCATGATAGCACGGTCGAGGTGGGGCGTAAAGTGTATTGCTTGAGTGCAGCGGGTTGTGTATAATTGAGGGGTAGATGCGCCTGAAAGTACCGTGCGCGTCTTTGACAGTTAGCTATGCGGATGTGGTGGAATTGGTAGACACGCATGCCTTAGGAGCATGTGCCTCACGGCGTGAAGGTTCAAGTCCTTTCATCCGCACCAAGGTTTTATTTCATGGGAGATTAGCTCAGTTGGCTAGAGCGCACGATTCACATTCGTGAGGTCACAGGTTCGAGCCCTGTATTTCCCACCAGTTAATATTGATATGAATAAATATGGAATCTTTCTACGTTACATCGACCCATCTTGACATAGAAATGGAAACCGAACCTCATCCATCTGGTTTGGTTATATTTTCACGAAAGCTATCGCCCGACGGAGAGCCAATAGGACACATAATAGTGTCTCCTGAAAACCATCACACGGATATATACTGTAAGTATCTTGAGGAAAACGAGCCGCTACTATCAGAGCGTAAAAGATGGGGGGTGAGTATCGCGCAAGACTCTAGCCGAGACAATGTAGCTCCAAACTATTTCACGCGAGTAGAGCCCGCCTATGGAATATGCATACCCTCATCCGACAATATACCTGATTGCCCCGCCCTGCTAATAGCCGAAACAAGGAACAGAAGAGTATCGGAATTAGTCCATCAAAGACTAGGTATAGATCCAATACTAGTTAAAATGGCGACTCAAGCGCTAGGAATAGTGATGGAGGATTCAGATATTCTACATAGTGCTGACGACAAAACCAGATTAATACATTTTTCCAAAGATCAGCTTAATGAACAATCTGTGACCATCTATTAAAGACCCTATGGTCAAAACTAGCTATTAAATACAATCCCCCCTACTCTTTTTATTTTCTTTCACTCATGGTAAATTTATTTTATATTTAAGGGGAGGGTCTGCGATTAACATCAGACCATAGTCGCGTACATTTCGCGCATTGAATTCTATTAACTACACTCATGATCAGCCTAGTGCGAGCTTCGCCATAGATACCCGAGTCCGTTCAGCACGTGTACTCTCCGTGGGTCGGCTTATCTGATAAGTACACATCCCCCCCCTCAGAGAGGGTCATCCCCGCATAGTCATATGATATCATCTCTGCGGAGTAGGTCAAATCCAGCTCATCCTACTAATTTTTGAATACCTGTGCTATATTAAGAAGCAGCATGAAAGAACAATGGCGTTCATCACCCCAACCACGAGAGCAAGAGCCACCAGCAGCTCAGCAGTCAGAGGCCATACCTGGCGTAGATGCAGCTCCGGGGGAAATATCTCGCAAGGAAACAGTGTGCGAGGGATGCGGACGGCCATATGGACGCACGAGAGAACTTGGGGAAATAGCGACAAAAGGGATGGAAGGAATGGCTAAAAAAGGCGGTAGACACCCCAAAGAATACAGCGAGCATAGATCGCCTGATATGCAAGATGATTCATCGTATGACTTGACTCGTCCGTTTAATATTCCTCCGGAAAAACCAGGATGGCATTCGGCAGAAACTGTCGAAGCAGAGCACAGGGCGTATATGCGGGGCAAAGACGGTATATTCATGGCCAATATGAGGCAATGTATAATTGCCGGATTGCTTGATGTTGGCTATGATTACGAGTTACATGCTAGGTAAGAGCATCGTGTTCATGAACGACACAGTAACAGGTAGTCGTAGCACCATGTCACCACAAACTGACCAAATCCCGCCGCGAGCATAGTATCAGTTACATCCAACACCGCCTTTGGCATGAGCTGGGGAACGAGGTATCCTGCACTGCCGTACACTCTGATCCTTTGGGTATCACCTACCACGATTGATATTTCAAGAGCATAGCCTTGGTATTAGTAATATTTACTGCGGTATTGATAGCTCGCTCTTCAAGCCATACCACGTCTGTCGGCAAAACCTCCTTCTCTATCTCCACCGCGAAATTAACTTTAGCCTGGCCAATATTGTTAGTTTAAATTTTTATAGATGATTCATAGTTAACACGATCCTCTAGGATCCTTATAAAATCCTTTATAAAATGAGTGAATTGATTAATAAAGTTACATATCGTGATCCATACCATAAGCTCTATAATCAGCGGTGTATGCTTAAAATATACAGGTATACCTACAGTGGTTGTTAATCCAAATATATCTATATCTACTTTATCGGGTATGGCGATAACTGATAGCACAAAAGCAGCAATGAACATACAGGACCAATACTTAACTAATGGCTTAGCCTTCGTTATACTTGAGGCAAATGATGGTTTCATTATTGGAATATCCTGCATTTTTAGGCTCATGCCTTTTTCGTCACTAGGTAAATACTTATCAACGATTTCATGTGTAATCGCATAATAGCGAAGAGTATCGTCTATCTTTAAGTATTTATCGTATTGCATAAATTGATATGTAAGTCTATCTGGATGATACTTACGTATGATATTATCAACCTCTTTATCCGCACACTCACCATTCTCTATAAATATGCCAAGATACGTAGTAATTAGATCTCGATTGGTAGGCGAGGCTTTGATATCGCGTATCATTTCTTGCTTGTCAATCAGATAAGATAACTTATTAAGTACTGAATTGTTGTTTTTCAACCTATTGTCAATGTGATGTTTATCCTCTTTTTCTGCAGATATGGCAAATAGAATACTGGTAATTAAAACTCCACCCAAACAGAGCTCGGAAGACTGTAGTATTATGCCTATATATGAATCATTCTTAACGGTTAAAAAGCCGCCACATTTAAATAAGATAAAGCAGCCCACCACGAGAAGGTGCTTTTTTCTAAGATGCTCTCTCAGGAGAGGCTTTAGTTTCTTATATAGCAATTTGCTACACTTCATACCCAATAAGTTGTCTCCAGTCTACCCACTATGTTAGCACAGTTTATAATTATTCAAACACTAGGCTTACCCATCCCAACAGGAAAGGAGTACCTTATGTGGTGTGGTCGATAATTTGTATTGTGTTATGCTAAAAGATAGAAAACACTCTGCCCCCACAAAGAAAGGATTGTTTTATATACTCGAGTGTTGCATAATAGTTGTGCAATTAATCGAGGAGGCGATGTGAAAAAAGGTAACCTAAGAGCAGAGGCTGCGCCCAAGACTCATACACTAAAGTCAATTGAGGACATTGATCCCGTGGATCGTCCCGCTGAAATGAATAGGCTCGCAAAATTAATAGAGGAGGAGCTTGAGAAAGATCCGAGCATTCCTCGTGCTTTGGGTGAAGTCGCTTCCCGTGAGGGCGTCGATCGCGAGACGATTTTACTAGGATATCGATACTTAACACAAAAGTCCGAATAGAGTATAATTCGTCACCACTTATTCCATTACCTTAAATTTTAATAGCTGCACGCTCAATTATATGCGCTTTTAGTCTTGTGTCATGAGGTCACAAAATTATGCTATAATGGCGTAGAGGAAGGTCTGCGATTAACATCAGACCATATTTTTATGAAGGACGCTAGCAAGATTCGAAATACTGCCATTATTGCCCACGTCGATCACGGCAAGACGACCATGGTTGATGGGCTGCTCAAACAGTCGCGCACATTTCGCGACAACCAGGCCGAGATGAGCCAGGAATTGATCATGGATTCGGGCGATCAGGAGCACGAACGCGGTATCACCATCACCGCCAAACAGACCTCGATTTTTTACGGCGATTATAAAATCAACATCATCGACACGCCGGGGCACGCTGATTTTTCCGGCGAAGTCGAGCGAACGCTGCAGATGGCGGACGGCGTGCTGCTGATCGTCGATGCGCAAGAAGGACCGATGCCGCAGACAAAGTTTGTGCTGAGCAAGGCGCTGGAACTGGGGCTGAAACCGGTGGTGATTATCAATAAAATTGACAAGCCTGCCCGGCGAATTGCCGAGGTTGAAGATGAACTGAGCGATCTGTTTTTGGAGCTAGCGACCGACGACAGTCAACTGCATTATCCAATTTATTATGCCGTTGGGCGCGATGGCAAGGCGTGGCGGGAGATTCCTACCAACCCGAGCGACAACGCTGATCTCACACCGATTTTTGAGGCGATTATCAACGATATCCCGGCACCGAGCGTCACGGCTGATGGTGGGTTTCAGATGTTGGTAACTAGTTTGCAGTACGACACATTCCAAGGCAAATATGCCATCGGGCGGATTGCTCGCGGGTCGGTCAAGCGCGGCCTGGCGGTTAGCTTGCTGAAACACGGCGAAGTGTCAGGTTCAGCGCGAATTGAGAAAGTTTTTGGTTACCGCGGGCTGAACCGCGAAGAGCTTGACGAGGCGTTTGCTGGCGACATCGTGGCGCTGGTTGGCGTAGCTGAAGCGCATATTGGCGATACGATTGCCGACAAAGAACAGCCGGAAGCCTTGCCAGCGATTGCCATCGAAGCACCAACGCTGAGCATGTACCTCGGCCCAAACACTAGCCCGATGAAAGGGCGCGAGGGAGAATTTACCACGTCGCGGCAAATTGGCGACCGATTGCGGCGAGAGCTGGAGACCAACGTGGCGCTGCGCGTTGAAGAAAACGGCATCGGCTTTACGGTATCTGGCCGCGGTGAGCTGCACCTCAGCGTCTTGATCGAGACTATGCGGCGCGAAGGCTTTGAGTTCGAAGTCGGCCGCCCGCAAGTGGTCACCATTACTGAAGACGGTGTCGAAAAAGAGCCGATTGAGGAACTACAAATCGAAATTAGCAGCGAATTCATCGGCGCGATCAGCCAAGAACTCGGTGCCCGCCACGCTGAAATGAAGTCGCAAGAAACCACCGCCAGCGGCGCTACCCGCATCACCTACGTGCTGCCGACCAGGGCGTTGATCGGTCTACGCAACGTACTCTTGACCGCCACCAAAGGCACAGTGATTATGAATTCCCTGCCGTATGGCTATCAACCGCTGGGCGGTAAATTGCCAAAGACCCGCGGCGGCGTGCTCATCGCCTTTGAAGCCGGTACGACGACGCCGTATGCACTGCAAGCGGCTGAGGCGCGCGGCGAACTCTTGATTGGACCTGGCACGGAAGTCTACGCTGGGATGATTGTCGGCATCTACAACCGCCAAGAAGACATTGAAATTAACGTTTGTAAAGCCAAGCACCTGACCAACATGCGCTCCAAATCGTCCGACGGCACGGTACAGCTGACACCATTCACGCAGTTCAGCCTGGAGCAATGCATCGACTTCATCGAGGACGACGAGCTACTGGAGGTGACGCCAAAATCCTTGCGCCTGCGTAAACGTTACCTCGACGCTAATGAGCGAAAGCGCGCCGCCAAGCGGTAGACCCCGCCCCGACAAACTCCCGATTGACAAAATACATAAGAAACTTAACGTTACTATAGATTATCCCACGGTAACACGCTATACTTAACCATATGCTTCCCAAAAAAACCACAACAATTATCAAGCGCACGTTAGCACGCACCGCCCAGCGCATTACACCGATCGACCGTAAAGATCCCGACGAAAAGCTCGGGCAGTTGTTTCATGAAGTGCAGTCACACCGCGTGTTTGCCGATGGTAAAACTTTCGTCGATCTCGTACCGCGAAAGCGAGCCACCCGCATCCTCCAGGAGTATCGCCTGGCCCGACGTGATCCCAACTTTCGGCTGGATGAATTTGTGAAGCTACATTTTTATGAATTTGAATCGCCGATCAAAAAGGTGAGCTTTGTCCAGGCTGACTCCGCCAGGCAGCACGTCACCAACCTTTGGCCGCTGCTCATTCGCCGCGCCCACAAGTCGAAAGGTTCGCTGATCGCCCTGCCGCACGACTACGTGGTGCCGGGTGGTCGGTTTGCCGAGCAGTTTTATTGGGATACGTATTTTATCATGCTGGGTCTGGCGGTGGACGGCAAGTGGAAGCTGATCGACGGCATGATGAAAAATTATGTGTACATGATTCAGCGTTTTGGTTTCATCCCGACTGCTAATCGGACGTACTTTCTCAGTCGCAGCCAGCCGCCGTTTTTTGCAGCGATGGTCAAGCTCCTCGCCAGCAAGCCCGGCCGGCGCGCTCCGAGCTTGACGTACCTCGAGTACTTTCCCTCACTACTGGCCGAATATAAATTCTGGATGAAAGGCCAACGCAAGCTTTCGAGCATCGACTTTATGGCCACCAACCGCGTGGTAGCTATGCCTGATGGCCAGGTACTCAATCGCTACTACGACGACAAGGCCACGCCGCGCCCAGAAAGTCGCCGCGAAGATATCGAAACTGCCAGGAACAGCCGCTCCGCCAACAAGGCCAAGGTCTACCTCGACCTGCGGGCCGGGGCTGAGAGCGGTTGGGATTTCAGCTCACGCTGGTTCAATGATCCACACGACATTGAAACAATTATGACAACCGACCTCGTGCCGGTTGATCTGAACTGTTTGTTATATGAACTAGAGATGACGATCGCGCATTGTTACGGCGTACTGCGCCAGGCGCCGCTCAAGAAACGCTTTATTCGCCTGGCCGAGCGCCGGGCCGAGAGCATCCGTCAGCACTGTTGGAATGAAACCGACGGCTTTTTCTATGATTATAATTTCCGCACCGGTCACCAGACGAGCCACGCCACACTGGCCGGCGTCTTCCCGCTCTACAGTGGTATCGCCACCAAGAAACAAGCCAAGCGCGTGGCCGAGAAATTAGAACGCGAGTTCTTACGCGACGGCGGACTACGCACGACGCTGGTTGACAATGGTCAGCAATGGGACGCGCCAAATGGCTGGGCGCCGCTGCAGTGGGTGGCGGTTTGCGGCTTGAAGCGGTATGGGCTGGATGAGCTAGCGGAGGAAATTAGAAAGCGCTGGCTGGCTTCGACCGAGCGCGTCTTTACTGATCAGGGCAAGATGATCGAGAAATATGACGTTGATAGCGAGTCACGCATTGGCGGCGGTGGTGAGTATCCGTTGCAAGACGGCTTTGGCTGGACCAACGGCGTCTACGCGGCGCTGTATGATCGGTTTGATGAGCGCTGCCCGAGATAGGCTAACTCTTGGTTGGGCGCGGAATATCTTCTGGCAGAAATCCTTTTTCGTGCTGGAAGCCAGCTTGCCATTTGTAATCTTTACCGTAGCCCAAATCTTTCATCAGCTTGGTTGGGGCGTTACGAAGATGCAGCGGCACGGGCGAATTCGGATAGTTGTGCGCTAGAGCGAAAGCCTCATTCATCAAATCAGTAATCTCGCGCGACTTCTGGCTGCGCGCTAGGGCGATAGCGCAGTGGAATAAATTATATTTAGCTTCGGGCAAGCCAACGCACTCCACCGCCTCAAAGGTAGCAACTGCCAAGCTCAGCGCACCATTGCCAGCTAGACCAATGTCTTCTGACGCAAAGACCACCATCCGCCGAGCAATGAACTTCGGATCTTCACCAGCGTCAATCATACGCGCCAAATAGTACGCCGCAGCCACCGCGTCACTACCGCGCAGTGATTTGATGAACGCTGAGATGACGTCATAATGCGCATCGCCCTTTTTGTCATAGCCCGGCAAACGGCGCTGAGCCGCTGCCTTGACAACCTCCGGCGTGACTTTCTTGCCAAAGCTCAGCGCCAACTCCAGATTACCCAGCGCCACCCGCGCGTCGCCGTCCGCCAATTCCGCCAAATAGTCTAGAGCTTTGGACGACACCCGTTTGGATTGTTTCAAAACTTTGAGCGCCCGTTTCAATACCAATATAATTTCATCTTTGGTCAGCTGTTGGAGCACCAGCACCCGCGTCCGGCTGAGCAGCGGCGTGATCACCTCAAAACTCGGATTCTCAGTGGTCGCCCCAATCAAAGTAATCAGCCCGCTCTCGACATGCGGCAAAAAGGCATCCTGCTGCGCCTTATTAAATCGATGAATTTCGTCAACAAATAGAATTGTCCTGAGGCCCAAATTCCAATTTTGCCTGGCATGTTCGATCACCCGTTCGACATCTTTTTTGCCGCTAGTCACCGCTGACAGCTCGACGAACTCCGCATTAACCTCGCGGGCGATGATCCGCGCCAATGTCGTCTTGCCCGTCCCCGGCGGCCCCCATAAAATCAAACTGACCGGCTCACCGCGCCGGGCAATCTGCCGCAGCAGCTCGCCCTCGCCCAGCAAATGACTTTGTCCAATCACCTCATCCAAGGTTTGCGGCCGCATCTGCTCGGCCAGCGGTTGTCGCGCGTCCATTACCACCAATTATCCTCTCGCGGCCGATACTGCGAAAAGTGTGAAAAACAATCAGCCGGTCGCCGCCCAAGCGGTTTTGTTTGCAGACGCAACCCTTGATCAATCTGCTGAGCGCTTCCGCAGACTGCCGCAAACTCCGGCGACGCCACGTACTCTCGCCATGTCATCCCATCCAGCGGCACATACTGCTCCAGCATATCCAGCGTCGTTTGATGCATACTGTCTGCCCCCGCTTGACCAGCCTCGCGACGAGACCGGCGCCGCCCAGCTGCCGTCATTTCCGGCGGCAACGCGCAGCCAGCCCAGTGTAGAACCCGCGCTGCTGCTCCATTGACGAGACCGGCACCGCCAGAGCAGTGACTAGTCAGTCGCACAAGTGCCGCGTGACGTTCCGCCTCATCAGTGGTCAACGGTATAGCTGACGTATTGCCAGTCTTAACCGCCATCTCATATGCCAATCGCTTTTGGTCGAGCTCCCCGAACAGCTCGTCTAACCACCTACTGCTATCTTTGATACTACCAACCAGTGGCGGCAGATTCTTAATCGCCCTCTGGAGAAGATTAGCTTCACATTCACTATACTTCTGCAATCGAATAGCCCGAGATATCTGCCCCAAGCCACCCACCGCTACCGCTATACCACCAAAAAATGTCACTTGCCGACCAGCTTCTGATAACACGTTGTGCCACACCTCACCTGACAAGGTCGTTAACATACCGGCAATCGTACCAATATTACCGACGACCCCACACCTAGCACACTCAGCTACCGAGTCGCTACCGCCAATGACCTCAGGCGTCAGCGATCTATTGAGCCTCTTATTCCCGTTATCCGCCATCATCATTTCATTATATCACGCCATAAATTCGCCCCGCCAAGGTGCAATGCGCTATACTAGAATAATGGATAGATTACGCGTTCTCCTCATATTTGGCGGCGAGTCATCCGAGCACGAAGTCTCGATCAATTCCGCTACTAATGTGCTGGCGGCACTGGACGCAGCACGCTACGACATTAACCTATGCTACATCGACCGCGCTGGTCGGTGGCGGCTCGTCGAGACGATTGAGACACGCAACCAGCCAAGCCCACACTTAACGCCACAACTCGGCCAGCGGTCACTGCTCATCGACGGCGTTGACCGGCTGCCGATTGACGTGATAATTCCGGTGCTTCACGGCAAAAATGGTGAGGACGGTAGCGTACAGGGCCTGGCGCAGCTACTTCATATTCCCTATGTCGGCCCGAGTCTCCTTTCGGCGGCTGTCACCATGGACAAAGACATGACCAAGCGGCTGGCGCTCGGCGCTCACGTTCCGGTTGTACCGTGGCGAACGCTAGCGAATGATGCGCCGCGACCGACCTTTGCCGAGATAGCTGATGAGCTTGGTGCGCCTGTTTTCATCAAGCCATCCCGCGCCGGCTCGTCCGTCGGTGTCAGCAAAGTCCACTCGGCCGAAGCATTCACCGCCGCGCTTGATGAAGCCTTTCGCCACGACGACACCGTATTGATAGAACAAGCGATCACCGCCCGCGAGATCGAGCTGGCCGTCCTCGGCCGCGGTACGTCCGCCCGCGTCAGCATTCCCGGCGAGATCCTTCCTGGTGAAGAATTTTATAGCTACGACGATAAGTACAGCGCCTCCAGCACTTCGCGCGTCGTTATCCCCGCGGAGGTTGACGAGTCGGTGGCGACAGAACTGCAGCGCCTCGCGCTGGCCGCCTACCAAGCGACCGGTGGACGCGGCATGGCGCGAGTTGACTTTTTCCTTGACCCAACGGGCCAGATTTTTCTCAACGAAATTAACAGCATCCCCGGCTTCACCAACATCAGCATGTATCCGAAGCTCTGGGAAGCTTCGGGCCTCAGCCCACAGGCGCTGGTTGACGAGCTGATCAAGGAGGCCCTTGCCAGCCATTCTATACGTGGCGTATAATTTCCTTATAAACAGGAGGTAGATATGGAAATAGTAGCAGTAATTTTAGTCATCGTACTGATGTTTGTGCTGAGCGGCATTAAAGTGGTCAATCAATACCAGCGCGGCGTGGTGTTGACGCTTGGTAAATTTACTGGTGTACGCGAGCCGGGCCTAAGGGTGGTGGTGCCGATTTTTCAGACGATGATGATGGTTGATGTGCGTTCCACGCCAATCGATGTACCAAAGCAAGAAGTCATCACCAAAGACAACGTCACTGTCGGCGTTGACGCGGTAGTTTATTTCCGAGTAATTAACGCCCCAAAAGCGGTGCTGGAGACGACCAACTATATTTATGCCACCAGCCAATTTGCCCAAGCTGCCCTGCGCGACGTCACCGGTAACGTTGATATGGATGATCTCTTGGCCAAGCGCGAGGAAATTTCACAGCAGATCAAGGAAATTGTTGATGCCGAGACGGATAAATGGGGTATCGATGTCGAGAATGTTAAGATTCAGAATATTGAATTGCCTGGCGACATGAAGCGCGCCATGGCCAAGCAAGCCGAAGCCGAGCGCGAACGCCGCGCTAACATCATCAACGCCGACGGCGAAAAAGCTGCTGCTGAAACGCTGGCGCAGGCAGCAGAGATCCTGGCAAAAACCCAAGGCGCGATTAACCTGCGCACCTTGAATACACTGGAGCGCATCTCCACCGAACCATCACAAAAGACAATGATGCTCTTCCCGATTGAACTGATTGATGCGATTCGCGGCGGTAAGAAATAGCACGCCTCGCACGGTTGATTGCACATGATGGAGCTGCTTCAAACGTCCCGCGGTACGATCGAATATCGACATGACATGCACGGCTCGTTAACGGTTCTCATTTTGAACGGCGGTCACACGACTGCCGCCATGCGTACGGGTGAGGATTACTTCGTTAGTCGCGGCTATTCAATCCTCAGCGTCAGCCGACCCGGCTATGGTGGGACAGATACAGCGCTTAGCGAAACCTATGGCGAATTCGAACAGGCGACAAACGAGTTGCTAGAGCAGCTCGGGATTGAGCGTGTCATCCTGGTCGGCATATCGGCTGGCGGCAGAGCGGCGATGCGGTTCGCCGAGCTTCACCCCGACAGCGTTGATAAACTCGTCCTGATGAGCGCGGTGAGTTTCAAGAAATGGCCTAGTCAAAGTACTCGTATGGCAGCCCGTATCGCGTTTAATCCTGTGCTCGAACATGTAACGTGGGCAGTGATGCGCTGGCTGCTCCGCAGATGGTCGCGAAAAATAGTCAGTTATTTGTTTCAACAACTCACGACATTGGACGCGCGTGACGTGCTTGCTAGCTACCCGCCGTCGTCTATTGATGCAATCGCGTCGATGTTTATGCAATTTCGCTCTGGCAGTGGGTTCATGAATGATATTAGTCGGCGTTTGATGAAGGGTAATCCCGAAACTATCACACAACCGACGCTTATACTGCATAGTAGGTATGATGGTTCGGTTCCGCTCGACCATCCGCTTCACACCGCGAAGCAGATCAAGCACGCCGTGCTTTCCATCAATAATACCGAATCGCACGTGATGTGGCTGAGTCCTAGGTGGATGGAAGTCGAAAATACGCTCGATGAGTTTCTCGCTTCAAAGTGATAAGGGCGCCGCTTAAATCATTATTCTGCCAAGTTCAGCGATTGCCTGGCTTCTTCGTTGCACGAGGCGGTCGCGACATTTCGGGGGGCTGGTCGAGCAACGAAAGGATACACTTAGGCATACAGCTGCGGACGCCTGTTGAGATGTTGCAGAGGTGGTGAGATGGTACGATAGATATACACGATCAGCAGACTATGTATTCAAAGTGGCTATCGCTACTTGAAAATAATGGCTTGGCAGTGTCATAATATTACAAATATGTTAGAGTTTGGCTCAACCGAAGATAAGACCGCATTACAAGCAAGTCTTAATAAATCACGAAAGTTGTGGCGCAAGATACTAGATATAGCCCAAAAAAGCTAAGTCATCATAAATAAACTATCTAAGAGCAGTAAAAAGTAAGGAGCAATTATGAGTAGACAAAACTATACCGAAGAATTTAGCGTTAACGGCGATCAAGTTGTCGAGAAGGTCAAGCAACTCATCAAAGAAGGTAACGTCCGCCGCGTCATCATCAAGAACGAAAAAGGCGAAAGCATCATGGAATTCCCAGTCACTGCTGGCGTGGTCGGCGTATTGCTGCTGCCAACACTCGCAGCACTCAGCGCAGCGGTGGTGTTGATGACACGGTGCACGATCGCGGTGGAGCGATGGGATTAGCGCCAATCTTTACAAATAACCTACTGGGCTCCGCAGCGCAACCCTTCAGTCCGAAAACCTTGTTAATCAACCAGCCGACTGTCCAGCCAATCAAAGACTACGCTATGCGCCAAACGTAAATTATTCAGCTGACAATGAGCGTCGGCGCCGCTTTGCGAATCGAACTCATGCAGCGTCGTATCAAGTTCGCGCCGGATAAATTCATCGTAGAGACATCGCGTTTGCCGCTGGAGTTCAGCACCTTCGCCTTCCCCCATGAGAAACAGCGACGGACAAGTGATAGCTTGGTGGTCGACAACCTTTGCCTGTTCGAAAACTTCATCGATCGCCGAGCGGAAGTCGCTCGTGCCGAACTGCCAGGCGTATTTTTTCAAATTGATATCGGCGGCTTCATTGATGTTCCCCGCTAATTTTAAGGCGAGATTCATCAGCCAGCCGGGCGCTTTGAGCGCTGCGCCGAACTCACGGCGGAACAGTTCTGCCACGTCAAAAATAGGCGTGCTGGCAATCCATGCGCTAATCCTCGCGTCTTTTGCGGCCGCTTGAGCAGTAAAATACCCGCCGCCGCTAACGCCGTATAGCGCAATGTGACGCGCGTCGGGATTTTCGGTTTGCAGCCAGTCAAGGCACGCGGCAATCGGCTCGCCGGCGTCGACGGTAAAAGTGAGACCTCTGGCGGGATTAGAGCCTTGACCGGGTAAATCGACCATCAGTACATTATAGTTCCGCCGCCACCCCGGCCAGCCGGCAAAATAGAACAAATCCTCCCGGTACGTATCACCGCCGCCGACCATGACCACGGTTGGGCGGTTATTGTCGCAGTAAAGATAATAGCCGGGTAAATAGCCAGTTTGATACGGAACGCGCACAGGTTTGATCGGTATATTTATCGCCCTGACCGCACCGGCAAAAGCGTTTTCCATAGCGCAAACAAGCTTCGGATATTCCGGAGAAAACGGATCAATGAACTGCAGTACTGCCCGATAGGCATAGGTTGCGCCAAAATAGCAGTCGGCGGCCATTTGTTCACCGGTGGCTGCCTTTGCCAAGCGAACGAGATAATCGGCATGGTCCGTAAAACAGGCTCGCCACTTACTCGGTTTCCCGTCACGCCCGATCTTATGCGCCAGATAAAACAACTCTCCATGCGACATACCGAACAGTTCCGCCACGCCGAGCATCCAGTTGAAAAAGAAATCGGTATCGTCATTGTCAAAGAAGATTTTAGTCGATTGCCGTTTGAGGATCTTTTCGTTTTTTTGCATGAATAACTCCTTTGGACGTTTTTTGAAACGAATAATTTTATACGGTATCGTGATCAGGCAAACAATCCTTCATCGACGTGGTGCGGATGGGGAGAGTCGAACTCCCGTCTCAACCTTGGGAAGGTCACATAATAGCCGTTATACGACACCCGCGACGAGAATATTATACCTGATTCTCCGCCAAACTACTAGAGTATTGCAGCATTTTCTTGACGCTTACGCTAAAAGTTTGACATATAATTTTAGTGCGCTATAATAGATGCATGACGAAGCGAAAACTGGTTACAACTAGCATAGCAACCCTTATCGTTATCGGCGGCTTGTCGCTTGGCGCACTGCACTTCTTGTCGCAGGTGAATAACTCCCCACCCCAAGCAACAAAATATGCCGATCGGACTACATCGCCGGCCGACTCACCAGGTACTAACAATCACTCCCTCGCCGACACCAATTCTACAAGCGATAATCAGCAACCAAGCAAATCTAACCAAAATACCGACAATAAACCGACACCAGCCGGACACAATTGGGTGACGCAGACCATGCGTCACAATCACGACCAAGCCCAAGCAGCAAAACAGCAACCTGAACGCCAGCGTGGCTCTCAGGGCTCGACTCAGCGAACCAATCAGTCACCACGCAACAACTCATCAAACAATAACTCAGGCAATAAAAATTCTGGCTCTCCGAGCCAACCACAACCGGTCAAGTCTGATGACTCAGCAAACCATGCAAACCACGACCAGAATCAGGCAGCAATTGACGGCTGGCAGATTGATTACTTTGAAGGCTTTGATTCGTCGATCAAGCAAACTAAGTGGGTACAGTACGGCTGGGGTGATCCGGCGGTTGGCCACGGCTGCATGGGCGTGATGTCGCAGCGTAATTCGTTTACTCAAGACGGTAAATTGGTCATTCGTACTCAGCACGAGAACGGCCAGTGGAGCACTGGCGGCGCCGGCTCGGGCGATGTATTTACCGCTTCACGTGGTCGCTGGGAAATTCGTGCCAAATTCCCGAAAGCCAAAGGCGTTGGTTATGCATTCCTTCTCTGGCCAAAGGACGAGGGCTGGCCACCAGAAGTTGACTTTGCCGAAGGACGCGTCAATGGTCCTCGCATTGAGGCAACGTACCACTGGGATCCGGATAACAAGCAAAAGCAAGCATTCCTTGATAATCACGACATGCATGGCTGGCACACCTACGGTGTTATCGTTGAGAAAGATTATATGATTTTCACCTTGGATGGCAAAGAATGGGGCCGCATTAATCACCCAGATGTGACCGACAAACAGATGTTCCTCGGTGTGCAGGCTGGAGCAATGGATCCAAACGGCATTAATAAACATACCGAAACCGTTGATGGTAGCGTGCCTAATCCACTCACGCCAGCAGTAGCTGATATCGAAGTTGATTATGTAGCACACTATGTGCGGAAATAGCGACTTGCCAGATAACGGTAACTTTAGTACAATGAAATAGCAAGTTTGTGGCTCTTTAGCTCAGTTGGTAGAGCAGAGGCCTGAAGAGCCTTGTGTCCCCAGTTCGAGTCTGGGAGGAGCCACCAAACATTGCATTTTATTCGCGGCTTTGTTACAATAAACCGTGAACCACATGCGGGTATAGCTCAGTTGTTAGAGCGCTTCCTTGCCATGGAAGAGGCCAGGAGTTAGAGTCTCCTTACCCGCACCACAATGGAACTTCCTGAGATTTGGTCGCCCGAACGGGCGGCTTTTTATAATGTTGCAAAGAGTAAACTTGAGTTTATACTGTTTCATTTGCCCAAATCCCCCATCTCGCTTATACTTAAACTATGAAGACTTGGCACGATGTCGCTTCTCTGTATCAGATTTATCCGCGTAGTTTCCGGGATACTAATGGTGATGGAATTGGCGATTTGAATGGCATTACCGAAAAGCTGGATTATTTGGCGTGGCTGGGGGTTGACGCGATTTGGATTTCGCCGTTCTTCGTCTCGCCGATGACCGACTTTGGCTATGATATTGCTGACTACCGAGCGATCGATCCGACATTTGGCGGGCTAGAGGATTTTCAAAAATTACTAGAAAAAGCCCACACCCTCGACATCAAAGTCATGATCGACCTCGTTCCCTGCCACACGTCTGATCAGCATCCGTGGTTTCAGGAAGCGCGGTCATCGCGCGACAATCCCAGGCGTGATTATTATGTCTGGCGTGATGGGTGGGATGGCAAGGAGCCAAACAATTGGCGAAGTTTATCGGGCGGCAGTTCGTGGGAGTTTGATGAACAGACTGACCAGTTTTATCTCCATTCGTTCCTGAAAACACAGCCGGATTTGAATTGGGATAATCCTGCGGTTCGTGATGAAATAAAAAATGTAGTGCGATTTTGGTTTAATATGGGCGTGGACGGCATGCGAGTTGACGCGATTTGGGGTATTTCTAAAGATCCGGAGTTTGGCAATGATTCGCCAAATCCTGATTTTCACAGCGATCCTGAAGCTTACGGCGCATTCATTCACGACCACTGTAAAATGGGGCCGCATTTTCAAGAATATCTGCATGAGCTGGCGTCAGTTTGCGATGAATATGACGATAAGCAGATGGTGTTTGAATTTTATCCGGATGAAAAGTTGGGTGATATTTACCAGCAGTACCACAAGGTTCTGACGGCCCACCCGAAGGCGTCGGCATTCTTTATGGAATATCGCCAGGACGAGTGGCACGCGGAGCATGTTGGACAGAAGATCGAGAATTATCTGCAGGCGGCAGATTCAGCCAAGCCGTTTTTCTGCGTCGGCAATCACGATCAGCCGCGCATTGCCTCGCGGCTCGGGACAGAGCGAGCGCGGGCCTTGCATTTTCTCAACCTGCTTACGCCGGGCGTCAGCGTGATGTACTACGGTGATGAGATTGGCATGACCAATGGCGAATTGACTACTGAGGATATTCAGGATAATTTTAGCCCTGCTCATTCTACTATAGACAGCCGCGACCTGGAGCGCACGCCGATGCAATGGGATGATACGCAGTTTGCTGGATTCTCAAGCGTACAGCCGTGGCTGCCCGTTCACGCCAACGCGACCAAAACCAATATCCTGACACAGGCCATGCACCCTGACTCACTCCTACATCTACACCGACGGCTGCTTCACCTGCGGCGGAGTATGCCAGTATTGCAGCACGGCACGCTTGAAGTGATCAACGCTGGTAATGGATTTGTTCTCGGTATCAAACGAGAGCTGGGCAGCGAGCGGGCTTATATTTATATTAACTTCGCTGATGCACCACAACATTTTTTTATCCCAGAACATACCGAGATCATCGCCTCAACCCGCCCTCACCGCTCTATTATCAGAAAAAACGGGCAGCTCACAATTCCTAGTCATTGCGGAATACTGCTACTTCATAAGGGTAAGTGGCTAAATTCTAGACCATAAGACAGCGCATCTTACATGTACACAGAGACCCTACTTGACAATCACGGCAGAGGTAATGGCCTACAACTTCTTTCATGCTTGCAATCTGTAGAGACAGAGGCAATTTGTCAATCACCTACCACGCCACGGCTCACATGCTACGCCGTCACTGTCTCGGTCAAGCTCTTCCCGATAACCGGATTCACCTTCCCGTATTGACTCTGCACCATCCTCACAAGCTTCAGAGCAATTAGCATAATACACATCGTCTTCGCTTTCATCTGTATCGCCAGGATCGTAATATCTATTACTGGGATTAGTAGTACCCGAAGGACTACTAATCCCACTTTGACTATGGTCTGGTTTCTTACTGCTGGAATCACCATAATGATGATTGTGCGCATACGCTACAAGTGCTACTGCTCCCACTATCAGAACAGCAATAAGTACACCAGTAGTCCTATCTTGCATACGTTCACTCATACAGCCACTCACCTACACCCCCATGGTGCGAGCAAGCGCCTCTTCCAGTAGCATATGACCGCCAACCATCACGACAGATCGCTCCGACCCTATGTGTTGCTTGTTGCTGAATTGGCTGTGGTGCTGGTTTTGGTGTGCGGACAATGATATGAGCTGTTGGTTGAGCTATGATCTCTACCTTGTCATCATATCCCGATCTACTTGGCTTACAGATCTTTTTGCTTCCAGCTACACCCTGCTGTTTGACTGTTTCTGTATAACCATATTGACCCGCTTCACCCTCATACTGTGTTTCAAACGGTATTTCTTCAGTTCTACAGTTTGAATAAGTTACGGACTGTACAGCTGGTGCTGTAGGTTGCTGTTGCTGACCGTTACCCATTGCTCCAGCGATGCCAGCCAATGCAGCAACACCAATAGCGGCGCCGATGACGCCTTTAACGGCTTGTGGTTTTTCCCATCTTAGTAAAGACTCCCTATTTATTACTAAAGTACTTTTAGCATACACCACAAACCCCAAATCTCCAAATTGTGAAATTACTATTAAAAACGGGTACATTCTCGCTATCTATCTGGTCAATTATTATTTTAGTAGTGTACGCTCAGTATTATGGACCATTCTTACACTAATATATTCTCACTAAAATATGCACTTGGAGGTTATTGTCGTCTTTGTGACCAGTGTAGTTATTCTGTCTACAAGAGGTTATCAATGTCATATTGCTAACCTCTTCAAACAGAAAAACCCGCTGGCTATCTACTTCCAGCGGGTTTTTCTATACATCAAAAAACGTCCTGACAACTATCAGGACATTTTACCAGAAACTTATTTCAATCGTAGGAACCGGGTGAGGTGCGCACCCCCATAACTACGATTGTCCACCACAACAATTCCGTTCTGAATTGGCACCTCACCTATTCCTGAGTGTGATAATATCATATGTCCACCCGGTTTGAGAAGTCCCATCAGTCGTGAGACTGTGGAAAACTGCGGGTTGTGGTATGGTGGATCGGCAAAAATAAGATCAAACTCCTCTGTTACGCTCATGCTTTCCAGCCAATTTGATACCGTTGTTTTTATTACAATAGTATTTTCGTTGATGCCCACGGTACTGATATTTTCGGCAATGACCCGCTGGGCAACTCGATCTCGCTCCACGAAAACTACCGACTCAGCGCCGCGGCTGAGCGCCTCCAAACCAATCGCACCGGAGCCAGCAAAAGCATCCAACACCCGCGCGCCGCAAACCATTTCACCCAATGAATTAAACATTGCTAAGCGCACCCGCTCACCCATGGGATGCGTCGTCGAGCCTGGCGGCGCCTGGATAAATCGTCCGCCAAATTTACCAGCGATGAGTTTAACGCGCACGCTGTTCCTCGGCCAGCCACACTGCACTCAGCCAGCCCAGCACCACTGCACGAATAATCAGCGGCATCAGTTGACGGTTGGTCTGTCGCGCTAGCTCCGTCGTCCAGCCAGTCTTGGCAAACTTTTCATACATGGCCATATCCGCCACCTCATGAACGCAGCCGAGATAAAACGCCCGAAAGCCCGCTTGTCGCACTTCCTCAATGTCGCGCTGCCGCGGCAGGCCAGCGGCAAACCGTTGGTAGGCTACTACGCTGGCGACACCCGCCTCGAACGCCAGATGCATAGTCATCACGCCCTTTGCACCCCAAAATTCCCAGTTATTGCGCAGGGTTTTTAGCACCGTTTCGCCCGGCATGAGGCTCTTTTTGATCAGCGAGTTACGGGTCTCCATACCTTCACCGCGCAGCTGGGCCAATTTCTCCTCCAGCGGAAAATGATGCGGTGGCGTCAAGCCATCGGTGATGGCGTGCGCCATCCATGCTGCCTCAAATGCTGCTCGCTCACAGTTATCAGCACTGAGCGCCGCTGCCAGATTAGTGATGTGTTGATCAACCATCTCGAGGAGCGCCACGTCATTCGGATCATGCGGGTCAATGAAGTGCCACGGCTCATCAACGGCCGGACTTTTCCGCTTGATACCATCAGGGCCATTATTACCCTCGAAATGCAAAATCTCCTTACTCGACGGAAAGTTGCACCACGATGGCAACAGCTGCACGATGTGCCGCCGCGCGACCCGATCAATTTTTTGATGAACACCCATCAGATTGCCTGATTTGGTGTGAAATGTGGTTCCTGAATACATACTTATCTCACTAATTTAGCGTCGTTAATCGCTGATAGCGACTGACGGCACGCGCCAGATGGTTATATTGTAGCAAATCCTGTCCCTCTTTGACAAAGCGCTCGGCCTCCATCTGTGCACGGGCAATCAGCGGTGTGTCGCTCAGCGAGGCAATTTTTAGGTTCAATGCGCCATGCTGCGCTCGTCCGTAAATCTCGCCAGGGCCGCGTAGTTTCAAGTCAACTTCCGCCAGATAAAAGCCGTCTTGTGACTTCTCAATTTCCCTGAGGCGCTGACTTGGCTTGTCATGGCTCGACAGCATCAAATGGCAAAAACTCTGGTGCTGGCCGCGCCCAACCCGCCCGCGCAGCTGATGAAGCTGACTGAGCCCAAAGTGATCGGCATTTTCGATGAGCATGACCGTAGCGTTCGGCACGTTGACGCCAACTTCCACGACTGTGGTACTCACCAGCATATCCAGCTCGCCGTCGGCGAACTGCTGCATGACCGTCGCTTTTTCCTCCGGTGGCAATTTACCGTGTAGCAGCCCAACATGGCGATGACGAAACATCGTTTTTGCTAATTTGTGATATTCCGCCTCGACCGATTTTTTGTCATTGTCGGGATTATCGTCGATCAACGGGCAGATGACATAGGCTTGGCGACCTTTGGCAATTTCTGCATCAATAGTTTCGTAGAGTTTTGGCGCTGAAGCTGGCGACCAAATTTTCGTTTCAATCGGCTGGCGCCCAGCTGGCAGCTCGTCCAAAATCGAGATATCCAGTTCACCATACAACGTCAGCGCCAAGCTCCGCGGGATCGGCGTAGCGGTCATGCTGAGGAGATGCGGCATGTAGTCTGCCTTTTGCAGTAAGGCCTGCCGCTGCTTGACGCCAAACCGATGCTGCTCGTCAATTACCACAAATCCCAATTTATGGTACGCCACTTTTTCCTGAATTAGCGCGTGTGTGCCGACCACCACGTTGATGTTGCCATTCGCTAAATTATCCAGCAGTTGCCGCCGCGCTGCACCTTTGACGTGTCCCGTCAGCAGCGCCACCGATACACCAAACGGCGACAATAATTCATCCAGCGTTTTGGCGTGCTGAGCCGCCAAAATCTCCGTCGGTGCCATGATGGCCGTCTGAAAACCAGCCTGCGCCACCTCAGCCGCCACCAGCCCAGCGACCGCTGTTTTACCCGAGCCGACATCACCCTGCAACAAGCGGTTCATCGGATGTTCGGACTCCAAATCTTGCAAAATCTGCCAGGCGGCGCGGCGCTGCGCGTTGGTCAGGGGAAATGGTAATTGCTCAACAAATTGCTTGACGACCGGCTGATTGAACGGGATGCGCCAGCCAGTCAACTTGGTTTGCTCCTGTTTATTTAACTGCGCTGCCAAGATCATTTCAAAGAGTTCTTCAAACGCCAGCCGCTCACGACCGCGGGTAATCTCCTGATGATTGTTTGGCGCATGGAGGAACTTAACAGCTTCCGCACGGCTGACTAATTTTTGCCGCCGGACGATGTACTCCGGCAGCGTCTCGGGCAAAAATTCCATGATAGGACGCAGATGTTTCAGCACATCCTGCACGGTTTTAGGGCGGAGATTTTTGATGGATTTATAGACCGGATGAATACCCGACGCGTGCTGGGCGTCGGATGTATCGGTTTGTTTGGCGAGTTCAACAGAGGGATTGCTGATCTGATAGCTGTTATACTGCATGCCAAATTGGCCGGAGAACATAAACCCAGTGTCGGATCTCAGCTGCGATTCGCGGTAGGGCTGATTGAACCAAACGGCCTTGACCTTGCCAGAATCATCCGCTAGCACCGCCGTGGTGATCCTCAGACCCCGGCGAGCAATCCGCGTGGAAATCGACTCGCAGCGCGCCCGCACCGTCACCTTGCCTGGCTGAAGATCAGCGATATTGACCGCCGCCGAATAATCATCGTACGCCCGCGGCAAAAAATCTAGGGCATCCGCCACCGTCTCTAGACCCGCCGCCGCCAGCGCCTGGGCGGTTTTGGGACCGACGCCTTTGATGTGTGCGAGGGGGGTGGTTAGTTTCATCTACGAAACGGCGTTGATGCCTTCCAGCGCGTAGGCGGTGTCTTCCCAGCCCTTCACTTCAATCGAGTCAACACCCATTTGCTTAACTGGAAAATCATTACCGCCTTCCTGTAGCTTGTCACCAAAGAATAGTGCCTCTTCCTTTGACCAGCCGTTCAGCTCGAGCAGCTTACCAATGCCATAGGCTTTATCAATTCCTGGCAGCGTAATGTCAGTACTGGTCGTACCACCAATCCTAACTTCGAGATTTGGCAGTTTCGCCGCCACCTTGTCACGATATACCGGACGGACATCTTTATACTTTTCTGCCCAGGCATATTTATCCTCTGGGGTTGCCTGTTGTCCCAGCGCCGACATGGTAATCTGGCTGTGGCGATCCTCGATAATCTCACCCGCAGGATTATCACACCAAATACCCATCTCCCTGGCAACCTCCTCCAGTACCGCAGTTATCTGAGTTTTTTGCTCATCAGACAGATCGTTCGCGTACTGAACCTTCCACTCACCATCAGCAGCGTCAAATCGATAATACCTCGTACCGCATGTCGGCATTGCATGGAATTTTTGGAGTAGCTCAGGCCGAACATCAAGTCGATCAATCACTTGCTTTTTAATCTGGTGGAATGTGCCGCCCGTGATGACACACATCTCATAGTTTTCAAGCAACCGACCAAGGATATCCGCCATACGATCGCTAATTGGTGACTTGGTAATGGCTAGTGTATCATCCAGATCAAACCCGATAATTTTTTTCATTATTCCTCTCCTTCCATATTTTCTGCAACTAGAATAAACGTATTTTTACCTTTTTTCAACAAAGATTGACTGTTGATGGCTTGGTCATTAGCCAGTCTTTCGCCGTTGAGGCTGATGGCGCCAGATTTGAGGAGGCGCCTGGCCTCACCGTTGGAGCTGACCGCGCCAGAGACTACCAATGCTTCGATGACGCCGACGCCGACATCAACGCGCGGAATTTCCTGAGCCAGAGCGTCCAGGTCATCGTCTGACAATTGCCGGAAATCACCGCCACCAAACAACACCTCCGTCACCCGCTCCACTGATTCGCGCCGATTAACGCCGTGGACGATATCGGTAACTTCGCGCGCCAAGACTTTCTGGGCTGAGCGTGCACCTGGGTTAACCGCATGGTTTTCAGCGATGGCCTCAATGGTGTCGCGATCGAGCATAGTAAAGATCTTCATGTACTCGATGGCGCTTTCGTCATCAACGTTCAGCCAGAATTGATAGAATTTATAGACGCTGGTTTTGTTTTCATCCAGCCACACGGCGCCACCTTCGGATTTGCCAAATTTGCGCCCAGTTGATTTGTTGATGAGTAACGGCGCGGTCATGGCGTAAACTTCGGCATTTTCTTTTTTACGAATCAATTCCACACCTGAAACCAAATTACCCCACTGATCAGAACCGCCGATTTGTAAATTGACACCGTGGTGTTTGAACAAATGCCAGAAATCATAGCCCTGCAGCAAGGTGTAGGTAAACTCCGCAAAACTCAGCCCCTTGCCATTAGCGATACGCGCCTTAAAAAATTCCCGCGTCGTTAACTCTGCCATGTTAAAATTCTTGCCAATGTCGCGGAGGAATGGCAACAATTCCAAATTGCCCAGCCAATCCGCATTGTCCACCAGAGTAAAATCGCGTCCCGCAAAAATTTGTGACACCTGCGCCTTCAACGCTCGCTTGTTGTGCTCAATTTCCGCATACGACAGCAGGCTCCGCTCCTCGGTGTCGCGCATATCACCAATCATGCCCGTGCCGCCACCAACCAGCAAGAATACTTTGTGACCGCGCTCCAAAAAATGCCGCACCATCATATAGACCGCCAAATGCCCGACGTGCAAACTGTCAGCCGACGGATCTGTCCCCAAATAGAGCGTAAAATTTCCCGAATCAATACGCTCATCATCGGTGAATGTCGCTTGATTCCAAAACCCGCGCCACTTTAGCTCCTCTGATAATTGCATATTCCTCCTTTTCTGGATAATAGTATAGCAATTTTATGATTGAAGCGAAACATAGGCGTGATATAATGATAGTGTGAACAAGAAACCCTCAGATAAGCAGTCGGACGCCAGCGCAAAATCAGCGCCGTCACGTCCGCATCCAAAGCCGGCAAAACGGCTGAGTGTCTATGCAAACTTGGCGAATAAGCGTCGGCTCAAGAAGGATAAGCGCTCCCGCGAAAAAGCAGAGTATCTGGCGAGTTTACCAAAGCACCCCGTCAAGCGGTTCTTTTACCGCCTCCACCCTAAGCGCGTCTTTCGCTATTGGTTCTCCAAGCGCGGCGGCTTGATGGCGCTAAAAATTCTCGGTGTCGCCATTGTTGCAATGATTATCCTGATCGGCGGCCTGTTTGCCTACTTCCGCAAAGATCTCGACAAGATCCGCCCGGGCGAACTCGCCAAGCGTGTCCAGACAACGGTCACCAAGTATTATGACCGCAATGGCGAGCTCCTGTGGGAAGATAAGGGTACCGATAATTATAAGCTGGTGGTCGAGGCCGACAAGATTAGTGATTACCTCAAGAAAGCGACCATTGCCATTGAGGATCGTGATTTCTATAAGCATCACGGTATCAGTATCAGTGGCCTGACCCGCGCTATGTTTAGTACAGCATCAGGTCGACAAGTTCAGGGTGGCTCGACGTTGACACAACAGCTCGTCAAGCAAGTTTTCTTTGCCGAGGATGCCGACAAACGCGGCCTCAGCGGTATTCCACGCAAAATCAAGGAAATTATCCTGGCAATTGAAGTTGAACGCATGTACAACAAGGATCAGATTCTCGCGCTCTACCTCAACCAAGCGCCATATGGCGGTCGGCGTAACGGCGCAGAGTCGGCCGCTCAGACATACTTTGGTAAATCCGCCAAGGATCTCACCTTGGCTGAAGCAGCCCTGCTGGCTTCAATTCCGCAAAACCCGAGTACATTTAATCCGTACAACATCACTGGGCGCAAGATGCTCCTGTCACGCCAGCATACAACACTAGACTACATGCTGGAACAAGGCTATATCACCGAAGCGCAGGCCAAAGAAGCCAAGCAGTATCCAATTCTTGACAAAATCAAGCCCGAGACTGAGCAGCTCGCCGGTATTAAGGCACCGCACTTTGTACTCATGGTACGTAATCAACTGGAGCGTGAACTTGGCAAGGCGGTTGTTGGCCGCGGTGGACTAACCGTCAAGACGACACTGGACTGGAAGATTCAAGAAAAACTCGAGACAGAGATGAAAGCTTTCTTCGACTCAGGTCGCCCGGGCCGCGTGAGCATCAGTAACGGTGCAGCAACCGTTGAAGATGTACAGACTGGGCAGATTGTCGCCCTTGTTGGCAGTCGTGATTTCAATTATGCTGGCTTTGGGCAGGATAATGCCGCTACCGCCTTTATCCAGCCGGGTTCAACTATCAAGGCTTTCGACTACGCCAAACTGTTTGAGAATCGCGGCAGTAATCAGCAAAATTATGGCTCAGGCTCAATCCTCAGCGACGAGAACATAGACAAGATTTATGGCGCCAAGCTGAACAACTGGGACCGACGATTTATGGGAAGTATTTCTATTCGCCGCTCGCTAGCGCTTTCCCGTAATATCCCAGCGGTCAAGGCAATGTATATCGCAGGCAACGGCTCGCCAAAACCAACTGTTGACTATATTCACAACATGGGTAATACCAATTATTGCCAGCAAGAAGAAGCGGCCGGCGGCTACGGACTGTCAGCAGCCATTGGCGCCTGCGGTACGAAGCAGACCGAATTGGTGAATGCTTACGGCACCTTTGCCCGCATGGGCGTCGCCAAGCCAAGCACCAACGTCCTTGAGGTAACCAACAGCCAGGGCGATACGTTAAAGAAATGGAAAGATGAGAGCAAACAGGCAACCGACCCGCAAGTCGCCTACATCATCAATGACATCTTGGGTGACGCGGACGCGGCGCGCGACCTGCACGGTTATGGCGCGATGAATGTGCCTGGTGTTAGAACCGCCGCCAAGACCGGTACTACCGACAAAAACGGCCACGCCAAGGATGTCTGGATCGTCAACTATAGTCCGGCGCTAGCCATGGGTATGTGGCTCGGTAATTCCGACACCAGCACCATCAACACCCCGAACTCGGCCTTTGGTATGCCGGTGGTGCGTAACGTCATGTCATTTGCTCACAACGAAGTCTATGCCAAACAGGGCAAATGGAAGCCAAATGATTGGTTCAAGCGACCAAATGGTATCCAACAGCAAGGCAAAGAGCTCTATCCATCGTGGTGGAATAAAAAACAGGGCGAGACTACTGAAAAGATTAAGTTTGACCGTGTCTCCAAGAAAAAGGCGACAAATTGTACACCAGCTGACGCCATCGAGGAAATTGAGGTCACCAAGACCATTGACCCGCTCACTAAGAAACCATCATACTCAGCACCTGAGGGTTACGACGCCAACGCTGATGACGATAAGCACAAATGTGACGATGCCAAGCCAAGTGTCAGCCTATCACTTTCTGGCTCTGGCTCCAGCCGCACCATCACCGCCCGCGCCACCAACGGCACCTTCCCGCTCACCTCAATTGACATCCTCGTTGATGGTCGCAGCGTCAAAAGCGAGTCGATCTCCGGTAGTGGCGGCAGTGTTTCGGTCGATATCAGGGTCAGTAGCCCAGGTCGGCACACCATTCAGGCAATCGCCCGCGACGAAGGCTACTATACTGCATCAGACAGCGGTAGCTTCTCGGTAGGCAGCGGCTCAAGCTCCGACTAACCCGCACCCCTTCCCCTATGACACATAAAAACCAGACCGCTTCAGTCTGGTTTTTACTCTTTCTTAGCCTTAGCGATTATTGCTCATTAACCATTCGGATCAAGTCAGCCTCACGCTGCGCCTGGGTCTTGGGGCGAGCCGAACGGTGACCTTGAGCTGCGGCGCGCGAGGCATCAGGTTTCGCTGCCTTGCTGGTCTGCGGCCGACGACCCGTGGAGCGCTGCTTGGGCTGTTTGGGAGCAGCTTGAGCTGGTGACTGTTGCGCCGCTTCTTTTGCTTCTTTTGGCTCAGCGCAAACTTTCGCAAACATCATCTTGCCAGCATCGGTTTGCAGGCTACGAATGATTTCAATGCGCTTTTTCTGGCCTAGGAACTTTTTGGCCTGCTCAACCACCACCATGGTGCCGTCATGCAAGTAGCCGACAGCCTGATGAGAATCTTGACCTTTTTGCGTCAATTCAAGCACCAGTTCATCACCAGGCAGATAGCTCATGCGCAAACTCTTGGCTAGCTCATTGATATTGAGGATCTGAATGCCTTCAACTTGCGCCACCTTGTTCAGGTTGTAGTCCAGCGTCAAAATAGCAGCATTCATTTCCTTGGCAAGCTGTAACAAGCGGTTGTCTACCCCTTCAGGAATGCGCGTCGCATCGTCAAGCAGCGTAAATGAGCCGCCCAGCACATCTTTGAGCTCCTTCATGGCGTCCATGCCAAAGCGGGCGCGCTCGCGCTTGGCGTGATCAGCACCATCCGCCAACAGCTGCAGTTCTATCAGCACACTACGCGGCACGATGACCTGCCCCAATAGGAACCCGGTCTTTGCCAAATCAACCACCCGGCCGTCCATCAGTACCGAGGTGTCGACCAAAATCAGCAGCTGCGTGCCACTGCCTGCCTGCCGTCGCGGCTTGACCAGTAGATATATTTCCGCCATGATAGCCAGCAGCATGATAATGATGATAAGTTCAATTGTTTTTTCCATAATAATTTCCTTTTATGATAATGTTATTGTAAATAGTCAATCAGCGCCTGACGTAGGTCGCCGACGCCGCGCACGAATGCGTCTTTGTGGGTTTTTGGTGCGATGGCATAGGTAAAACCAAGCTTCTTAGCCTCTTTGACGCGGGCGTGCCAGCCTTGAGCGGAGCGCACTTCGCCGCCTAAGCCCACTTCGCCAAACACCACGGCTTCGTCACTGAGCTTGCGGCCAGCTGAGGCTGAGGCGATGGCCATGGCAACTGCCAAGTCCGCCGCTGGGTCACTGAGTTTCAAGCCGCCGACCACATTGATGTAAATGTCTTTGTCGGAAAGATTGAGCTTGGTACGCTTTTCCAGCACCGCCACCAACAAGTTCAAGCGGTTGAGATCAAAACCGCTGGCTGCGCGTTTGGGATAGCCAAAATTCGTCGGGTTGACCAGTGCCTGAATTTCCACCAATAGCGGCCGCGCCCCCTCCATGGTGGCGAGGACGATGGAACCATCGAGGTTTTGTCGCTCGGCTAGCAAGCTCGCCGATGGGTTGGCCACAATCCGTAAGCCATCCTCATGCATCTCAAAAATTGTTGCCTCATTGGTCGAGCCATAGCGGTTTTTCTGCGCCCGCACCACCCGGAAGCCGCCGTAGCGATCACCCTCAAAGTTCAGCACCACATCGACCAAGTGCTCCAGGACTTTCGGCCCGGCGATTGAGCCTTCCTTGGTGACGTGACCGACCAAAATCACTGCGGTGTTCGCGGCCTTGGCGGCGCGAATGATGACGTTGGATGAGTTGGTGATTTGACTGACTGAGCCTGGCGCTGAGGCAATGTCTGCGAGCGACAAGGTCTGGATGGAATCGACGATCACTAGATTGTACTGGCCAGTCTGAATGGAGGCGGCGATGTCTTCGGCACTGTTACTGGACGCCAGCTGCAAGTTCTCTGAGTCAACCGCGCCCAACCGTTCAGCCCGCAATTTGACCTGCGACACCGACTCCTCGCCACTGACGTACAGCACTGGTTTCTGCCGAGCAACAAACGCCGCAACTTGTGCCAGCAGGGTACTTTTTCCAATTCCCGGCTGCCCCGCCACCAGCACCACACCGCCTGGTAGAAAGCCGCCGCCGAGCACTGCGTCAAGGTCAGCGATGCCGGTTGCCAACCGCGCTTGTTTGGCCTCGGTGGCCGTCTCGCTGAGCCTAAGCGCAGTCAGCGCTTTACCTTTACCGCTGCTGCGGGCTACCGCCGAGGCGCCGGTGTCAACTGGTAGTTGTTCAACCAGCGAATTCCATTCGCCACAATTGTCGCACTTGCCGACCCATTTCGGATAGCTGGCACCGCACTGCTGACAGATAAATTGTGATTTTGCCCGTGCCATTATTTAACCGCCTTTTGGCTATCGAGGCTTTGATTGAGCTGATCAATCTTGCGCCCCAACGCATTTAATTTTTCAACATCAGTGTTATAGGCATCGACCTTACCCTCGATAGTCTGCCGCTCACGACGAAGCGCCAGGCCACGCTGGCTCAGCCGGTTTCGCTCAGCCTGAAACTCAGCTTGCGTCTGAAAACCACCCGTCGTTGCCCGCTGGTTAAATGCCGCTACGTCTTGGTTATAGGCACTAATGCGCGCACTGTACGACGTCGTCAGCTGCTCAATTTCACGCTTTCGCTTGGCGAGACTGGCCGTCAGCGCGTCGGCCTCGGCCTCGGCACTGGTGAACTTTTGATTATACTGAGCGTGCAGTTTTAGTAGCGCCGCTCGATTACTAAAATACTCGGCATAGTGCGCCTCCAGCTCCGATCCGAGATCAGCAAACTCCGTACCCAAAATTGAATGTAGCTCATTGGCGCGCGTACCCGGCTGTGCCCGTTCATAATACGCCATCCGCTCCTCGAGCTTTTTGGTCTTGACCTTGGTATAAGCCGCCTCTAGCAGCTCGCCCAGCCGCCGACGCTGCTCCGCCGAATAGCGCGACCAGGCTACGTGCAGCATTTCGTGCGCCGCCGTTACCTCTTTGATACCGTCTAGCTCCGCGTTCCGCACGTTGTAAATGTGGATGGTCTCTTTGGCGTGAGAATAACAGCCGACGATCGGGCTGGCCTGTTCGATACGACGGCAATCGTGATTAAACTGCGTAGCGTTTTCTAGTCGCGGCTGTGCCAGATAAAAGCTAAATTTGGCCTTATCAGTCATCGTTGCCCGCCGTGCCAGCGTCGCTATGTCTTGACTAGGCTGGTACTGCCAGACCCTGATATGATCCAGCACCAGCTGGCGATTGAGCACCAGCCAGCTACCACCGGCCACCAGCCCCACAAACACCACGACACTAACGAGATTACGCAGCCGTAACATTGATCACTACCTCACGATTTTTCGTGGTTGCCACCAACACCGCACCGGGACGGGCCTGACGAGACAATAAGACATCACTGAGCGGATCAGCCAACATCGTCTGAATCGTCTGCCGAAGCACCCGCGCGCCGCGCTGCTCATCAAATCCGTTGTCTATGATACAACGCTTAGCGCTCGGCGTGATGACCAGCGTCATCTGCTGCGCTCGTACTGCTTCTTTAAGCTCGCTGACGAGATTATCGAAAATCTTGCCCACCACCGGCCGAGTCAAGCTCTTGAAATGCACCACTGCATCAAATCGCCCGATTAACTCCGGCCGCAGTAGCTCCTCCAGCTCGCGCCGCGCCGCCCGAGCATTGCGCTCATTCACATCGTCCGCCCGCGAACCATCATCGCCGTGCGGGCTAAAGCCCAGCTCACCGTCGCGCACCATCGCCTCGGCGCCGACATTGCTTGTTAAAATCACGATTGTCTGGCGAAAACTGACCGTCCGCCCATGCGAATCGCTTAGCTTGCCGTCTTCCAAAATTTGCAGCAGCAAGTTCAGTACATCCGGATGCGCCTTTTCGATCTCATCAAACAGCACCACACTGTACGGCTGCCGGCGAACCTTGTCGGTCAATTTGCCGCCCTCATCATAGCCAACATAGCCAGCCGGCGCGCCAATCAACTGACTGGCCGTATGCCGCTCCGAGAACTCACTCATGTCAATCTTGATCAAACTATTGTCGCCTCCAAACACTTCCCGTGCCAACACGCGAGCTAACTCCGTCTTGCCCACGCCAGTCGGCCCGAGAAAAATAAACGACCCAAGCGGCCCCGACCGCCGACTCAGCCCAGCTCGCGCCCGGCGAATGGTTCGCGCCAAGGTCGCCACGGCCCTCTCTTGACCGAGCACCGACCGGCCCAGCCGCTGCTCCAGTGCCACCAGATCTTTGCGCTCGTTCACCGTCACTTTTTCTGCCGGCACACCAGCCATCGCCGCCACCGCTCGCCGTACATCATCCTCGGTTAGCTCCGGCAATGCTGGGTCGTCAGCCGGTAGCTGCTTAGCCTGCTGCTCCAATTGTTTGATGCGCACCTTGAGCTCGGCCGCACGTTGATATTGCTCAGCCTCGACCGCCGCATCGAGTTTGCCCGCTAGTTGTTTAATCCGCCGTGCTAGCTGTTGCTGTTTGGTTGGCTTGGCTGGCCGCCGCGTACTAACCAGCGCCGCCGCCTCATCGAGTACATCAATTGCCTTGTCCGGTAAATGACGTTCCGTTACGTAGCGCTGGCTGAGGGCTACGCTCAGCTCGATCATCTCATCAGAAATCCGCAGTCGATGATGTGTCGCCAACCGGCCCGCTAGCGCCCGCACCATGGCTACTGCCGCCTGCTCATCCGGCTCCGCCACCGTCACCGCCTGAAACCGCCGACTGAGGGCCGCATCTTTTTCGATGTGCTTGCGGTACTCGTCAAATGTTGTTGCACCGATCACCCGCACTTCACCACGCGCCAACGCTGGCTTTAGGACGTTCGCCGCATCCATCGACCCCTCGGCCGAGCCAGCCCCGACCAATAAATGCAGCTCATCAATGAATAACATGATCTCCTGATGATTACGTGCTACCGCCACGACTTTTTGTAAGCGCTCCTCAAACTGACCACGAAACTTTGTACCGGCGACCATGGCCGTCAGATCAAGCTGAATCAGCCGCTTGCCGACTAAAAACTCTGGCACCGTCCCCGCTGCGATGCGCTGCGCCAGGCCCTCGACCACTGCGGTTTTGCCGACGCCTGGCTCGCCGATTAGCGCTGGGTTATTCTTGCCGCGCCGCCCGAGCACCGTGATCAGCCGCTCCGTCTCGGCCTCCCGACCGACCACTGGATCGAGCAGTCCGCTCCGTGCGCGCTCCGTCATGTCGACTCCGTACTGGTCAAGCAGCTTGAGATCGGCCGACCGACGAGTATGCGGCGCCGTACCTTCCTTCGACTCATCCTGTATCGCCTCCAGCTGCTGCCGATCAAACACGTCCTCCAATGTACCGCGCAGCTCCTCCAGATCCACATTCATATCACTGAGCAACTTCGTCGCCCGAGCCTTGTGCTGCAATAGCATGCTATAGACGATGTGCTCGGTACCGATGCGCTCCTGTCCAAACTCTGTCGCTAGCTGCCAGGCAGCCCGTATTGTCTCCAAGACTTCAGCGTTCATGCCTTTGTGAACAACCACCACCACGAACGACTGCGCGGTTAAGCCTAGCGCCAACTCCGCTCGATCCAGCGTCACACCACTCTCCGCCAAAATCTTCGCACCCAGCGACGAATTCTGCGCCAATACACCAAGCAGCACATGCTCAGTGCCGACATACGGACTACCACTATTATGCGCCAGTAGCCCGGCGCGCTCTAAACTAGCCTTGGCGGTATCAGTCAGCCGAGATTCTAACTCAGAAAAATCTTCCGGCATATCGCCCTCCTTTCGTTTTTGGCGATTGTCAGAAAGCAGCCTATTCCGCCACCTCCTCAACCACGCTCATCAAACTGTCCTCAATATTTTTACGAGGTTTTGCTTCAGGTTTAACAGCCGCCTTTGCCTCAATATCCAGTTCGTAGCCAGTCAGCCGACTTGCCAAGCGAACATTCTGCCCAGCCCGGCCGATGGCCACTGATTGCTGATCCTCGCTAACGTAGACCGTTGCTCGCTTTTCATCTTCATTAACCGTCACGCTCAGTACTTCTGCTGGGCTCATGGCATTCGCGATGAAGCCAGCCGCGTCTTCCTCAAACGGAATGATATCAATTTTTTCCTGCTCGCCGATTTCGTTCATCACTGCCTGAACACGCGTACCGTGACCGCCGACGAACGTACCGACTGGGTCAACACCCGGCAAAGCAGACGCTACCGCCAATTTGGTGCGGCGACCAGCCTCGCGGGCAATCGCCTTGATCTCCACGGCGCCCGTTTCCATCTCTGGCACTTCCTGGCTAAACAAGAACCGCACAAATTCTTCATTGCCGCGGCTCAAAATCAGCTGCGGACCGCGACCTTCACGCTCAATGTCCTTGATGTACACTTTGACGCGGCGGCCAACACCGTAGTACTCGCCAGGGATTTGCTCGGACTGCGGCATGATACCGACGGCCTTACCCAGCTCAATTCGCACCACGCGTGGCTCAACCCGCTGAATCGTACCAGTCACCACTGTACCAATTTTATCTTCAAATTCTGCCAGCACCACTTCGCGCTCTGCCTCGCGCAGCCGCTGCAAAATCACTTGCTTGGCGGTCTGGGCTGCCACCCGGCCAAACGTCGTCACGTTATGCGTCTCGACCGTCACTTCGCTTCCCAGCTCAGCCGCCGGGTCAACCGTCTTGGCCTCGTCGAGGCTCATTTGATTGACGTCATTTTCGACTTCTTCAACCACGGTTTTGACGACCGACACCACAGCCGTGCCGCTGTTGATGTTCAGGCTGGCGCGCACCAATTGCTCGCGCGTACCGTTATCACGCCGCCACGCTGCGGCGATAGCCTGCTCGATCACCTCCAAAACCGTTTCTTCTGGCAGGTTCTTTTCCTCGGCAATCGTCCGCACCGCCAACGTCAACTGCTTAATATTCAAATCTTCCATACTAGCTCCTTTACGCTATATTATTATACTATGTTTCGTTGCAAACGCCCAAGAGACGAAAAACTCCGACCTGATTGGCCGGATATGTTAGTAGTGTAGCATATCCAGCCAGGCGGCGTCAAGTTCAGCCGCCCCATTCGCCCATGTCAGCCTGCGAACGGGTATGCGTATCTAACAGAGGTGGGAGCTCATAGCTATTCACAATCTTGACAAAAAGCATTGACATTTTCTACTAATAGTGATATATATATCAGCCTTTTGACAACTTACCGTAAGTTTTGTCAACTGCGCTTCGCTGCCCTGGGTCGGATACCTACGGTGGCTTGAGGCGCGGAACGGCCGCACCTCAACAAAGAGAAAGGTCATATCATGTTCCTCGAGATCCTGACTATCCTCATCATTGCGGCTATTGTGATGGGAATCATGACGAGTGTGGCCTCGGCCGGTGACAAGTTCACCATGGTCAGTGGTGTTATGTTTACTATATTTGGGCTCACAGCACTGTACTGGACAGCCGGGGCGGTCGCCCCACATCTCCACAAAGACTCAACTGTCAGCTGGCTATACAAGCCACTGGCTAGCCTCCCCGAATGGGTCGGCTACGTTGGCGCCGCGATCACCGTGGTGCTATGGGTAATGGCTATCGCCCTGCTGGTGGACGATTTCGTCCACCTTCCCCGACGCAAGAAAGGAGGAAGAATCTGATATTGAGGTGCGGGGCGGGATTGATACGATTTTTCGTATCTCCCGCCCCACTCACATCACTGAACTTATGACATCGCTGACTGCTGGAGATAGTGGCCGACGTCCGCCACCAGCTCGACCAGACGGTTGGAGTACCCCCACTCGTTATCGTACCAGACCATGATTTTCACCATATTACCACCAACGACCTTGGTCAGCGGCAGGTCAACGATGCCAGAATGTGAATTACCGATAAAGTCGCGGCTGACCAGCGGCTCCTCACTGACGCCCAAGATCCCTTGATAGAAACTATCGGCGGCAGCTTTCTTGAACACCTCATTTACCTGCTCGACCGTCACGTCGCGCCGTAGCAGTGCCGTCACGTCACTGAGCGACACCACCGGCGTCGGTACGCGGACACTCAGGCCGTCGAACTTGCCGGTTAGCTGCGGCAGGGTTTTCGTCACGGCGATGGCCGCACCGGTGGTTGTCGGCACGATATTCTCGGCTGCATTGCGACCCTCACGCAGATCCTTAGCCGGCGCGTCCTGCAGGCGCTGGCTGGCAGTGTAGCTATGCACCGTTGTCAGCATCGATTTCTCGACGCCAAACTCCGCATCCAAAATCGCCATCACCGCGCCCAAGCTATTGGTCGTACAGCTGGCATTAGAAACTATCGGCGTAGCGTCCTTGATCTTGCTGTCATTGGTGCCCAGGACAATTGTATCGACGCCGTCGGACTTGGTCGGCCCGCTGATAACCACACGTTTAGCGCCAGCAGTCAAGTGCTTACCCGCACCATCTTTATCGGTAAAGAGTCCCGTCGATTCTATCACCACGTCAACATTCATCTCGCCCCATGGCAAGTTCGTTGGATCTTTTTCCGCCAGCACTTTGACAGGTTTTCCGTCGACGATGAGTTCATCCTCTGTAACATCAACCTGCCGACCGTACTCACCATAATTACTGTCATGCTTGAGTAGGTACGCTAGCGTCTTAGTATCCGTCAAATCATTAATCGCCACAATTTCCAAATCGCTGCGCTCCCGGGCAATCTTAAAGGCACTGCGCCCGATCCGCCCGAAACCATTAATCGCTATTTTCGTTATCGCCATATAATTATTCCTCCCAAGTAGCATTAGCTTTTTACTAATTATACTACAAAGTTGTATAATGAAACTATGACGCGGGAGGAATTACTACATCTAGCGGCGCCGCAGTACGATGAAGTACCGGTACTAGTGTTAGATAGCGCTATTGACTACGCCACCAAAAAGCATGCCGGGCAAAAGCGCAAGAGCGGCGAACCCTACATCACGCACCCGCTGGCGGTGGCTGGGATTTTGGTGGAATGGGGTATGGATATTGACACGGTGATCGCTGGCGTGCTGCATGATACGGTCGAGGATACCGATGCAACGCTGGATGAACTAGAAAGTTTGTTCGGCCGCGACATTGCCTTTTTGGTTGATGGTGTGACCAAGGTGTCGCAGGCACGCGCTGGTATGCGCAGCCTCGATAGCTATCTGCCGCACACCAAGGACAACCTCGCCAAGCTGATGATCGCGGTCGGCGAGGACATCCGAGTGATTATTATCAAGCTGGCGGATCGGCTACATAATATGCGCACGCTTCAATATATGCCGCGTGACAAGCAGAAGAAAATCGCCCGCGAGACAATTGAGGTGTTTGCGCCGTTGGCGGATCGGCTGAATATGGGGCGTGTCCGCGTACAATTAGAAGAGCTTAGTTTCCGATTCTTGATGCCCAAGGATTTTCAGCGCACCAAGAGTCTGATGGACAGCCGCCTGAAAAAAAGCCAGCGCAAACTCGCCAAAGTCCGCCGCGACGTTACGGCGCGCCTGCAGAGCGAGGGCCTACGGTTCGATATGGATGGCCGGGTCAAAAGCGTGTATAGCCTGTTCAAGAAGCTCGACCGCGTTGGCGATATTGATAAGATTTACGATCTGATTGCTCTGCGCATCATTGTTGATGATTTAGCGACCGGCTATCTGGTACTGGGCGTACTGCACGAGATGTACCAGCCGTTTTACGAGCGCATCAAAGATTACGTTGCCAACCCTAAACCGAACGGCTACCAAAGCTTGCACACGACAGTGCAAACGCCGACCGGACAAATTGTCGAATTCCAAATTCGTACCCAAGACATGCATGAATACGCCGAGCGTGGTTTGGCAGCCAGCTTTCATTATAACGAACAAAAGATGTCCGATGCCTACCGCCAGGGGCGAATCGCCGCGCTGCCGACGGATTTGGCATGGATTCGTGACCTGCAGGAAACGGCGGCCCGGGCCCGCGAGGGCAAGGCCTTTAATTCAGAAAAATTCCGCATGAAGTTGTTTGAAGATCGCATCTTCGTCTATTCGCCCAAAGGTGATATTTATGACTTGCCGCGCGGCGCCTTCCCGCTGGATTACGCCTATCGCATTCACTCCGACATCGCAGCGCACGCCAGCGGCTTTAAGGTCAATGGCGTTATGAAGCCGTTCACCTATGAATTGCAGCACGGCGACGTCGTCGAAGTCTTGACCAGCAAATCTGCCAAGCCCAAACCAGCCTGGCGCAATATGGTCATCACGCCGCACGCCAAAACCAAACTGCGCATGCAGCTGTCAAAAAGCGGCGGCGTGCTTGCACACCTGACCGGCTTAACCGACGGCGTTTCGTCGTTGTTTCGACGGTAAGCAAAGCACTCACACCTCAGAGGCTGCGGCAGACACGACACCTCCTCCGCCAGAGACTGTGAAACCGTTCGTGAGTAACGGACGTTTCAGCCGAACGCTCGCGAGAAATATCCAGTGGAGATTTGAGCGAAGAGTGTGCTCTGGCGGCGGACGGTGGAGTGGCTGCCACGGCTTGGATTCCAGCCGTCTCCTCCACGTCGAATGCATCCGGCGGGCGCCGTCCGCAGAGCTATCGACGTGTCGGAGAGGCTGATAATTCCGCGACAAACACGCATACCCGATTCTTGGCAAGATGTGATATCGCTTTGCTTTGCAAGATAGTAGTATTACGCCTGCTCGTTCCAGCGCTCAATCGCCGCCGCTACAACCTGCTTGGCAGCATCAACGCCAGCAAATTCTTTGACAATGGTCGAGCCTGGCTTTTTCAGATCCTTGTAGTGATTAAAATGGAATTCAATTTGCTTAATCAGCTGCGCTGGCAAATCTTCCAGTGACTGAATGGCGTTTCCAGTATGACGATCGTCGCTTGGCACGGCGATAATTTTATCATCAACCTCATCGTCATCAACAAACTTCATCACGCCGAGGATTCGCGCCTCGACTACCAGCCCAGTCGTCAGCGGCGTGTCCGTGACCAATAGCACATCCAGCTCGTCGCCATCCTCGTCCAGCGTTTGTGGAATAAAACCATAATTAGTCGGCTTGGCAAAAATCGCCGGATCAACCCGATCTAGCCGCATGACGCCAACTTTTCGATCCCATTCAATTTTATGATTTGACCCAGCCGGAATCTCCACGACAACGGTGATTTCGCCGTCCTGATAGTTTCCCGGTGTTAATACTTGGTTAAAATCTGCCATATACTACTCCTCTCTGGCTTTTTCTTGTAAATATTCACGAATTTGCAGTGCCGCCACTGCGCCCTCACCGACCGCTGAAGCAATTTGCATGGTTGCACCCGAACGGACGTCGCCCGAGGCAAAGACGCCAGGGATATTGGTGTGCAAATGCTCGTCGGTGACGATGTGTCCGCCCAAGTCCAGCTCAATACCTGAGTCTACCAAAAACTGCGTGTTTGGAATCAAGCCGATGAAAACAAATAAGCCGTCTGCCATAAATTCTTTCTGCTCGCCGTTTTGGGTCGATTTGACACCGTAGAATTTGTCGTCTTTGACGATAATTTCATCAGTCGTCGCACCGATATGGACGGCAATCTTACCCTCATCGACATACTTTTGCAGCTCTTTTTGCAGGACATCGCTGGCGCGCAATTTGCTGCGCACCAATAGGTCAACGTGGCTGGCGTAGCGAGTCAAAAATATCGCTTCCTGCACCGCCGAGTTGCCGCCGCCAACGACGATCAAGCGCTTGTCGCGGTAAAATGCACCGTCGCACGTTGCACAGTAATGCACACCGCGGCCATACAATTCATCTTCGCCCGGCACGCCCAGCTTGCGGTGATTTGAACCGGTCGCCAGCAGCACTGCTTTGGCGCGTACCGACTGACCATCAATCGTCAATTCCAGTTCGCCGTCAACCTGCTTCAGGGCCGTCACATCACCGTACTCAATATTCGCGCCAAATCGCTCAGCCTGCTGCTGCAGCTCGGACGCCAATTTCATACCGGTCACGCCCTCGGCAAACCCTGGGTAATTATCGATTTGATCAGTGATGGCCGCCATACCGCCGACCACGCCGCGCTCGTATAGTGTTGTCGGCACATCTTCGCGCGATAGGTAAATTGCTGCAGTGAGTGCGCTTGGACCAGCACCAACGATGATAACTTCTTTAGACATTCAACCCCCTTGATCTATAATATCGCTTGATAACTTCTGGCATCTCCGGCCGTGGAATCTCCGCCGGTTTCTCGATAGCCATTACCACAAATTTAAGTGGCGCATTGGCAGGAATTTTATCGCCCTGGCCTTTATCGCCATAAGCTTTGTCAGCTGGAATCGTCAGTTCGCGCACACCGCCAACCTTCATACCAATCAGCCCCTCTTTCCAGCCCTGAATCACCGACGTATGTGCTGGGCCGTTTACCGCAAACGGCGCTTTCAATTTACCGCTGTTGATTGACTGATCAAAAATCTCACCCTTAGCATTCCAACCGATGTAGTAAACCGCAAATTTGGTATCATCCTTGACCTCCGCGCCGTCACCCACGACCAAATCTTCTTTGCCGAGCTCCTTCACACCAGTAGCCTCAAAGGCACCGACTCGCGTACTAAACCCCAAAAACTTGCCGTGATATTTACTGTTCAATTCCGCCGTCTGAGCGTCAACTTTCTTTTGCCACTCCGTGGTTGCTTTTTTATAATCTTCTTGCGCCTGCTTCAGCTCGGCCTGGTCTTTGGCGTCATTGCCTGGCTGCACCATCATGGCGATGAACCCGCCAATTGTCCCAACCGCTAATGTCCCCGTGATGATCCATATACCGAGTCGCTGTCCCCTCGTTGCCATAATCCTCCTTTATCTTACCTTGAAATTATATCAATGTTTCCTCTCGGCCGCAATGTCATAACGTGCCAGCTCATCATCAATCCCCACGCCAGCTGTCCGCTGTAGCTTGAGCAAATTAGCATAAATACCGCCCGATTTTGCCAACTGTTTCGGCGTACCAATCTCGTCGACCCGGCCATGTTTTAGCGTCACGATCCGATCCACCGTAGCGATGGTACTCAGCCGGTGAGCGATAATCAGCGTCGTTCGCCCCTTCATCAGCCGCTCCAGCGCCTGCTGCACTAGATGCTCGCTCTTGCTGTCGAGATTGCTTGTTGCCTCGTCGAGAATGAGAATTGGCGCATCCTTGAGTACCGCCCGCGCGATGGCAATGCGCTGCTTTTGACCGCCGGACAGCTTGAGGCCACGCTCGCCAATTTGCGTGTCGTACCCTTTGTCAAGCTCACTGATGAAGTCGTGCGCGTTGGCGGCCTTGGCGGCGGCAATCACTTGCTCATCCGTCGGCTCGTCGGCGCCATAGGCGATATTTTCACGAATTGTGCCGGAAAAGAGCGCTGGCTCCTGAAACACCGTGGCAATGTGGCGACGCAAGCTCTTTTGCTGCACCACATCAATTGCCACATCATCAATCATAATCTCACCACTGTCTGGCTGATACAGGCGCATCAGCAAGTTCGTTAAAGTGGTCTTGCCGCCGCCCGACTCGCTGACGAGAGCGACATGCTCACCGGGACGAAGCGTAAACGAGATGTCGGTCAACACTGGTTTTTGCATGGCAGAGGCGTAGCGAAACGAGACATTGCGAAATTCGACCGCCCCGCGGCTCACGACTAATTCCGGCGCGTGAGGCACATCTTCAATCGCTGGACGCAGCGTCATTACACCAACAAAATCCCGACTCCCGGCCAGAGCTTTTTGGAAATTATCAACGATGAAACTCATGTTAAACAGCGGCATCCGCAAATTATTAATCAGCGTGATCAGCAGCACCATATCGCCGATCGAAAAGCGCCGTTCGGTCGTCTGCACAAAAATGTAGGCAAAAATCATAAAGAAGATGACCGACAGCACCACGCCGCGCACAATGTCCATGCTGTGCCAATAGCGCGATTGCTTGCGCGTGATGGCAATTGTTTTGCGGTAACGCTTGGCAAAATGACGATATTCGAGCGACTCGCGGACATAGCTTTTGACGACTTTGATCTGAGCAATGACTTCGGCAAACCGGCCGCTGGCCATATCCGTTTCGTGATTTTTACGGTTCTGAAAGGTCTGCCATTTCTTGCTGGTTAGCGCCGTCAGCCACATAAATAGCGGATACATGATGACCACCATTGCCGCCAGCTCCAGGCTGTACACCAGAACGATACCGATGGTGATGCCCGTCGTGAGCAGCATTTGGAAAAAGTTATTGGCAAACATGTTCAGGAAATTCGTCGTTTCGGTAATCGCGCGGTTGAGGCGATTGATAATCGTCCCAGTCAGCTCGCCATCAAAATAACTTTGCGGCAAGCCAAGCAAGTGATGATAGTACCGCGTCGATAGCTGCTGCTTGAGCCGCGTTGCCATCACGTCGCCCCAGTAACCGCCAAGGTTTCGCACCATCGTATTCGTCACGTCAAGCGCCAGCAGCACCAGCGCCAAGAAAATCGCCTGCTCAATTCCTACATTGCCGCCCTCAACCACTTCGACCATTAAGCTGGTCGCCCGCGAAATCACGAACGGCACCGCAATGCCGGTCAGCGCCACAACAACTGAGCTAATACTAACCCCGATGTAGTATCTGCCCATGCCGCGTGCATATCGGAGCATGTGAATCAGCGGCTTCATCAGACTACTTCAGCGCCCCACGCATCTTTGGCCGCTTGTTCAATCTGCTGCATCACCGGCGCGATATCCTTGTCCGTCAATGTCCGCTCATGCGAGGTGAACGTCAGTCGCCATGTCATCGTTTTCTGCGCCGCATCATGCTCGGACTGATAAATGGTGAGTGGCTCAATCCGTACATTCATATCGGTGGTCCGTATAGCCTCATCCAGCGTCTGCAGTAGTTGCTGATACCTGACAGCGGATGGTACTTTGAGCGAGATATCGCGCGTCGTTGATGGATAGCGACTGAGTGGCCGATAATGACTGTCACGCTTGGCGTAGACAGCCTCCAAGCCAGCAGTGTCCAAGCTCGCCGCCGCCACGTACGTTGGTAATTTGAAGTTCTTGATGACTGATTGTTTCAATTCGCCAACCAGACCGATGAACGTTCCGTCAGTTGTCTCAATCAGCGCGCTGCGCGACCGGTCAAACGGTGCCGCGACTGGAAGCGTAAGTTCTTGTTCAATTGGCTTGAATACCAACTCAGCGCCAAGGTCACGCGCCAACTGCTCAACCAAGCGACGAATTTTGTAAAACGGCGCACCCGCTCCCGGCTTTTTGGCAGCATAGACGATGTCCGTAAACTGACTGGCCTCTGGCAAACCATCTTCGCCTAGGCCATGCATTTTGCTGTGGCCCTTACCCATTTCAAACAAAGCAAATTCATCATGCCCGGCCTTGATATTGGCGTGGACCTTGTCCAGCAAACTCGGAAGCACCGTCAAGCGGTAATATTGCAAATCAGGGCTGAGGGCGTTTGATAATTTGTATGCCTGAGCAACGTCCTGCTCGGCATTTTTTAGGATGCATTCGTGAACGAAACTGTAGGTCAAGACTTCGTTGGCACCGGCACGCGATAGACTACGGCGAACGGCGTTTTTCAATTCACGACGCAAATTTTTTGGCGCGGGTTTAATGCTGCGATGCGGTAATTGACGCGGTAATTTATCAAAGCCATACAGCCGGCCAACTTCTTCGACGATATCCTCAGGCAGCTCAATATCGGTGCGCCAAAACGGGCTGTAGACCATCATGCCGTCCTCACCATACTCGCGCCCTTCATCAACGAAAAACTCAACGTTTCCTAGCAGCGTGTTCATTTCACCATCGGTAAAATTTACGCCGAGCCGCTCTTCAACAAATCCACTCGGCACCAACAGGCCACCGCACCAATGCATACTATCAGCCAACACAGACCGCAGAGACTGATGATTCTTAAACAGCACGGGACTAGCTTGTTCACCGCCAGTCATACCCATGAGTCGCTTGAGTACCGGGTCGGTTTGTGCCGGTGACTGACCCTTATTAAACCGCGTCAACGCATCGGTAAAAATGCCGTGGCGCATGGCCGTGCGGCGCAGCGCATACATATCAAAATTGGCGCACTCCAAAACGATGTTTTTCGTGCCATCCGAAACCTCAGTGTCGGTGCCGCCCATAATTCCCGCCAGACCAATCACGCCCTCGCCATCAGCAATGACAATGTCGTCCGTCGTCAGCTCATATTCCTTGCCATTGAGCAGACTGACTTTCTCGCCATCACGAGCCATCCGCGCCCCGAGTGTAGACCCACGTAATTTGTCATAATCATAGGCATGCGTTGGCTGTGCCGTCATGAGCATCATGTAATTCGTGGCATCGACAATGTTATTAATCGGCTTGCCGCCCATCGCCACCAGCTGACATTGCAGCCACAGCGGACTTGGCTGCACCTCAATATTTTTGATGGCTACCGCTGAAAACACCGGCACTACTTCAGTCGCCTCATTGAAGATCTCGAGCTCAAGACCGTCGCCGCCAGCAAATTCTTGAATCACATTGTACCACTCGGGGCTGGTAAACTGCTGGTGAAAAATCCCGGCAATCTCGCGTGCCACGCCGAGCTGCCCAAAGCAATCCGGCCGGTGAGTAAACATCTTATTCTCAATATCCAGCACGTAGTCGTCCAAACCAAACGTTTCCGCGAAACTCGCACCTGCCGTAAGTTCAACGCCCACCGGCACGTCGTGTTCATAAATCTCAACAATTCCCTCGTGATCCGTACCAATCGCCAGCTCGTCGGCCGCCGCCAACATACCCTGACTCAGCACGCCGCGCAGTGGCCGCGCATCTAGCACAAACGGCTCGTCGTCGTCAAAGCTTGCCGGCACCGTGCTTTTTGGCGGCAGCCAAATCGCCCACATATCCGCATGCACATTTGGCGCGCCGCAGACCACTTGTACCAGACCGCTCTCATCGCGCGGCACATCCGCCACTGCGCCACCGTCATCAATCTTAGTCACACTCAGCCGGTCAGCATCAGGATGCTTGACGCATTCAACCACCCGGACGATTCGTGCGCCGCCATATTTAGCGTTGAGGTCGATCACTTCTTCGACGCCACCAAGCTGCTGATTGACCCGCGACACCAACTCATCTACCGGCGGCAATTCAAAATTAATCAATTGTTTGATAATGTTTAGGCTGACTTTCATATATACCAGTATATCATTCTAATCAACGGTGTAGTCAAACACCTTGACAGGAATATCTTTTTCCTGAGCTTGGTCAATCGTAAACGTCGTGCCAGAGCTATCGTTGACCCGAAACGCCACCAGTTCGTCCGCCAAGTCAACAATTTGACAATTACGCGCATGAAATGAATCAGCATTAACTCCATTAAAATCAGTAGCATCGTGCAGTACTCCTGGCCGATGTTTGGCGATGTCTCGCAAAAGAGCGATCGTCGCAATCGCATCATCCTGGCGACATTTGCCGACAGCTGCACGATCATACAATGCTTGGCAATACAGCTCCAGCTCCACTGGCAAAAATATCCGAAACCGTGCCGCCTCCAGGCCACATTCATACGCCAGCCGCGCCGCTTCGTGATCAGCACCAGTCGCGCCACCCGACACAATCCCGCCGCCTTCAGCAATCTTTTGCCCGACAAACTGCTCAATATCGCGGCGAATCGTGTCATTTACTTCACGTGTACCGACAACTCCGAGCCACTTCATAGTTCGCCCCGTTGGTTAAAGTTAAAATATTACCCTTGAGCAGCAATGATCTGCGCCTGAATCCGGTCTAGTTCGGCCTCATCCATCTTCGGCCCCTCGGTCGTCGTCAGCCAACCACGATAGCTCTCGTGAAACTCTGCGTTCTCTGCCCAGACATCAGTCCGCCCTGCCAAGTCACCATGTAGCGGATACAGCTTGGCGTGCACATGCGCCACGCCCGTCCCCTCGAATACCAGCGCTACCCGCGGTGTATCAAACGCGCGCTCCAGCAGCCGCGCCACCTGGCGCACTGCTCGCATAAACTCGAGGTATAACGTCTCGTCAATTGCAAAAATATAATCGCCCGGATTATGCTTTGGAATGACCACTGTCACCCCCGGGGTATTTGGAAACGGCGTGAGAAACGCCAAAAACTGCCCGTCCTCCCAAACCTTCCATGATTTTACGGTGCCTGATACAATGTCGTCGAAAATTGTATGGTTCATAATTCTACTCCTTTTAAGATAATTATACCAAATAATTTTAAGCTCAAGCAAAATACAACATAAGACTACGTCCCGCGTTATGTTCACAACTTTCTACTAAGTTTAGTACTATGGTTAAACTATTACTGCAGAGGTAATTTACTGTTTTATGCCATAATTTTGACAAAATCCATTGACGTTTTGTTCTATTATTTGATATATATATCAGCCTTTGCATCCGCAAGGGTCGGCGTTTCGCCCAAAGCCATTGGGCTTGAGACGCTCCACTTCGCGAGATAATTATCTCGCCTGACTCCAAGAGGAGTTATTATGGGAACTAACAGCCAGTACGAGGGTGGTATGGGCCGCATCGGTGGAGAGGTCATGTACTGGGACAAGAACGATGACGGTACTACCAACATCTTCCCCGGTGGCATGCCCGGCGCACGGCCGCACGACCACATCGTCGTGAATGAGGACGGTGGTGTCGAGTATATGCGCGTCGACGGCGAGGTCATCAACGACTACCGCGACCACCACGGCTGATTCCTACTAAGCGGTTTGTGGCTTCCGTACAAAAAGCCACTTTTCCTTTATAATATGTCATTGATTATGGATAATCATCATACTATTATTGAGAAATTTACCGGCAAGCTTCATGAGTGCGCCTCACGTGGTCATTTTGAATTTACTAATCTGCCTATGGGGTCATATGACTTCTTTTACATCGTGACTGAAGATAGATGCTTTGCTGGTGAAGTATGTCTTTTAAGACGCGGTCTGTGTTGTATGACCCAATGAGCCGCTCAAGTGAAGCTTCTCCGATAGTTGGCGTAGAAGATGGATCTGGTAAAATTGTAGACTCTTGCTTCTCGTTGTATAGTCAACCAGATAATTTTATATTCTTCGACGGAGACTTCAACTATTGCTTATATAAGCTAACACCGTAAGCTTAATGCTTTTTCATTTTTCAGGAACATAGACCAAACCATCTTCATCAGCGGAAGCTGTCGCCCAGCTACTCATGATTTCAGAATGATAGTCTTCAAATACTTGCTCATTCGTTGATTTTGGCCAGTTTGTCATGGGATTTTTCGTGTTTGAGAATTGCAACCTGGATTACGCAAAGCATATTTACGGGCAACCAGTCTGTTTTAAGAATTCATCAGTTCAGAGCGTAGATTTTCGCGGCGTCAAAGCTATTATTGAGGCAGGGGGCTGTGCCTTTCGCGGTATGAAATACGACGAGGAAACACAATTTATTTATGGTAGCGGCAAGTTGGCAGCACGATCACACTTTGTGAATCGCCAGGTGGACGATGGAGTGCAAGAGTTTTTTGATACGGCAAGATGTAGAGACTATAGATAGGTAACTGTATAATATAATTATAGGCTAAATACAATACTAGATAAACGCCAGAAAGGCCACAAAATGACCAAAAAACTATTAGAAATCGAACGCAAACGTCAATTAACTGGTGACGCAAACGAATTACTCAAGCGATTGCAAGACCTTGGTTTTGAACTACAGAGCAATCTCCACGAAATTGATACGTATTATTCTCGTCCTGATGTCGACTTTATGCAGACGGTTGAATGTCTGCGAATTCGCCAGCGCGATGGTTTTGCTGAGGTGACATATAAGCCTGCAACGACGGCTGCGACACATACGAAAAATAATGTGATTATTAAGCCCGAGACAAACCTGCCAATTCAGCCCGAGAGCGCAACGGCTGCCAAACAACTGTTTGCCAACCTTGGCATGGTAAAACTGGTCGAGGTCAACAAATACCGTCGCTCGTTCCAGTCCCCTGATTTTCCGCAGGCAACGGTGGCCATAGACGAAATCAAAGACGCTGGGACATTCGTGGAAGTTGAGGTTTTGTCAGATGATGAGACCAGTGCGCTGGCGATGATTAGTGACATTGAAGCCAAACTCGGCCTTGAGTCGGCAGAAGTTGTCACGCGGCCTTATCGGGATATTTGTATGGGATAATCAAGCTACGTTTTTATCAAATCCACGCCTCGCCCCGCCACCCAACCGCAGCAGCACATTATACAAAAATATGATAATTCCCCAAACAATCACGCTCAGATAATTACCCCAATTAAAATCATTCCAAGGATTACGAGTCGGACTGTCTGTCGGGTCGTACGCCACAAATCCCACTGTGGCCATCACGAGAATGATCAGGAGACCGGAGATAATGATCTCACGCACGTAACTGGAGCGCTGAAATAGTGATAGCCTCAGGTTATATCGAGACCCCGACGGCAACAACACCAATAACACAATAACGATATACGATGGGATGGTTATTATGCCCTCAAATACATCCCACGGGTTAACCTTCATGATATCAGGTTTCACTACCTTCACGATCTCTTGCATACCCAGCGACACCCCAAAGAACAGCAGCAGGATGATCAGCACCAGCCCAATGGAGCTCCATCGCCTAGTCCACATTGTTCGCTCCCGTTATGACATTGGTGGCTGCTTTATACACCTCGTGGATTTTACCAAAAACCTGATTATCATACTCTTCTCTATCTTCGATGCTGCTGTCCGGCAATTCGATAGTATTCTTGAACTGCGGCTGCATGATATTTACCGACGTTACTTCCATGCCCTCTTCAATTTCAACTTCGTAGACCTGCTTTTCGACCCCTGGAAATTCCTTCACATAGTGATCAATGTACGCGCCAGGAGATAGAAACTTGCCTCGACTCGGCCGAAAATCAATGACCACCGTGCCGAGCGTATCGGTATGATTATCGATTGAAGGTGCGGAGAATAAACTTTTCGCTAGTTGGCTAATTTTATTATTGTGCTCTATGGCTTCACGAGTAACAAATATCTTCGCAGATTTTATACGATGCGCCCGCCTGATTAACTCGATGGCATCGGGATGGCAAACCACCGTCCCGATAAACGCTAGCTTTTCAGAAAGCGAGAGCTTTGTTGCGCAATTGTTTATATACGCTAGGATCTTTACGTTTGTGGCGACGTTTCGGTTGTATTCTAACGCCATAATTCCTTTGTCGGCATAGTAGAGGAAATGCACCACCTGCACCGGCAGCTGCCCATCAGGAAGCGGATAACGTTTGACAAGATCGTCATCGTCCCTGCCTATGGTAATCACGTTCGATCCGTACACGGCGATGATGCCAGCATAGCATTTGGATAGTTCGCTGGTTTTATGTAGCTTATCAAACTGCAAAAGCCGCATGAAAGACTCATCATCATTCGGATTGTACTGCCAATTCCTATCGTCTTCTTCGAGGTTCATCAGATCACGAAGAACATCCTCAAACGGATAGCTGCCGTACCCCTCATCGTCGCGATTGGTGATGTTGTAGAGAAAGACGTTGCGCTTAATCATCACATATCTCCAAATGGACTAATTGACTGAATTAAAACTGCTCCAAAAAGTCCAACTTACTGCTCTCAAAATGCCGCACGTCCTCGATGCCGTATTTCATCATCACCAAGCGGTCGATGCCGCAGCCAAAGGCAAAGCCGGTGTATTCATTCGGATCGATGTTAGCAGCTTTCAGCACATTCGGGTGAATCATACCGCAGCCCAAGAGTTCGATCCAGCCTTCGCCCGAGCAAACTTTACAATCTGGATTTTTACCCTCACAGAACGGGCAGCTCAGCGCAAATTCAAAGCTCGGCTCGGTGAACGGGAAATAAAATGGATTGACGCGCACATCAAGTTGCTTGCCGTAATATTCCTGTAAAAACTCCTGCAGCGTGGCAATGAGATTGCCAACGTTAACCCCCTTGGCGACATACACGCCCTCGACTTGATAGAACGTGTGCTCGTGCCGCGCGTCCAGATCTTCGTTACGAAACACTCGGTCGGGTACAATAGCAGCAATCGCCTCGCCACTCGCCAAATTGCCATGATATTTTTTCAACACGCGGTTTTGCATGGTCGAGGTGTGCGCCGGCGCGATCAAGCGGTCGCCATTGGCGTCAGTTTCCTCGGTCATGAACGTGTCATAATCATCGCGCGCCGGGTGGCCTTTCGGGAAATTCAGACTCTCGAACATATGGAATTGATCGTCGATCTCACGCGACTCTTCCGTCACAAAACCCATGCGGTTAAAAATGTCAGAAATACGCTCAATCTCGGCGCTCAGCGGGTGAATCGTGCCGCGCTCACTCGGCAGCAATTCAGGCCGTGGAGCATTGACATCCATCGGCGCTGTCACGTCAATTGGCGGCAGATCAACTTTTGACAGCTCATCTTCACGAGCCGCGATCACCCGCTCTAATTCCTGCTTTAATTCATTGACTTTCTTACCAAACGCCCCGCGCTCTTCACTCGGTAGCGTCGCGATAACGCCGTATAGTTCCCGCAGCTCCGCGCTCCGCAACACGCTGCGCGGTTCAGCCGCCTCGGCTACGCGCGATAATAATAGTGCTCGAACTTCATCCAATTTTTCCATGTCATCGCCCCTGCATCAAAAACATCCCAACAACCACGGCCGCCATGATCACAATTATAATCCAAGCTGGCGCCAGCGTCGTCGTCTGCTTCGTATCTTCCAAATATTTCACATCTTCTACGCCGTCCAAGCTAGCTTTTTCCTGCAGACCCGACGCTTTGGCCTTCTCGCGCAGCTCCGCCGCAATGCGTTCTTGTAGTTCACTGCGCCGATCTTGTTGATTTACAAATAATCCCATATGTCGATTATACCAGATATGTTATAATGATAGTAATAGTACAGTAAGGAGGGACTATGGCCACGAAGAAGACTACTAAAAAGGCCGCGACTGCAAAATCCAGTCCAAAGAAGACGACTGCTGCAGCTGCTACATCGAAAACAACCGTAACGCGCGTCACCAGCAAAACTGAGGCGAAAAAACCAGAGGTCAAATCGACTGCCGTTAAACCCGTCAGGACTAGCTCGCCGCGTAAAAAACTAGACAGCAAACTACCACGCAACCTTGTCAACATCGTATTGGCTGAAGTTGCCGGCACATTTATTTTGACATTAGTCGCCTTATTCTCGGCATATATGATGACGCCGTTTTATGTCGGTCTCGCACTGGTAGTACTAGTACTCGGTATTGGTGCAATCTCTGGCGCGCACATTAACCCAGCCGTGACGTTCGGTCTCTGGACGATGCGCAAGCTTCGAGCTATACTTGTGCCGTTCTACTGGGCAGCACAATTCCTTGGCGCGATGGCTGCCGTTGTCTTGATGGGAGCAATTTCATCAGGCAGCTTCGTCATTAACTTTGACCAATTCACCACTTTCTCGTGGGCGATCTTTGTCGTCGAGCTCGTCGGTATGGCGGTCTTTATGTTTGGCATCAGCGCAGCCCTATCGCGCACTGATCTCAAGAATACCAGTAAAGCCGTGGTCATTGGTATGTCATTGACACTTGGCTTGGTGGTTAGCGGTGCATTGCTACCACTCGCCCAAAATGCTGCTGTTCAAAAGTACCAAGAAGAGCAAGCAAATGCGACTCGGCAAACTCAGCAGCTAAAGGATCAGCGCACCTACCCACGCGAAGTGTATATCAGCGGTGCAACACTGAACCCGGCAGTTGCTCTAGCGGTTACGGAAAAGACTAACTCACAGCTACAAAATGCTTCGGCACCAGCACAAAAAGCAGAGAAGCTGTATACCCGCCTCAGCCTTGAAGTAATCGCTGCGACGCTCGTTGGTGCAGCACTCGGCGGTAACTTGTTCTTGCTCATCAACTACCGCAATAAGGAAGAAGAGTAAATCATAGTTCTACCATAACGATATCCCGCCTCTTTTGGCGGGATATTTTTTGCGTTAATCTTCCTGTGCCGGTCGATCGATTAATTCCGGCTGCGTTTGCTGCTCGCCGCCAGCGATTCGCACCACGTCTTTATCAATCTTACCCAGCTCTTTGTACGAATTATTATAGTGCCCAACTGTAGTACTGAGACTCTTGCCCATCTTGGTCAGTAGCTCATCAAACTTCTTAATATGCACGCCCAGCTGACCGACACGCACTTGAATATCCTTGGCCTGCTCTTCAATTTGTAAACTCCTCAGGCCCTGCAGCACCGTCTGCAAATACGCCAAAAAGCTAGTCGGGCTGACGATAATCACGCGCTTGTCACGAAAGGCATATTCAATCAAATCGCGGCTCGAACTGCCCGTACCAACATTGTTGATGAGCAGGTCATAATACAGCGACTCACTGGGGATAAACATAAAGGCGAAATCCATAGTGTTCTCCCGCGGGCGAATATATTTGCTAGTCTCGTCAATGCGCCCCTTCAGATCAGCCTTCACCTTATTCAGCCACAGCTCGCGCTCAGCCTTGGTCTCGGCGTTAATCATCCGGTTGTAATTTTCCAAGCTAAACTTACTGTCCACTGGCAAAATCTGCCCCTTATCCAGAAAGATAACTGCATCAACAATTTCGCCGTCCTTGAATCGGTACTGCATCTGAAACTGCTTGGCGGGCAGCACGTTATCCAGCACACTCTCCAGATAAAACTCGCCGAACACGCCGCGCTGCTTGGGGTTTTGCAGGACATTCTGCAGGGTTTTTAGGTCAGTCGCCACGTCAACCACCCGCTTGTTCGTCTCATCCAACTTCGCCAGCCGCTGTGTCACGTCCGCCACCAGCTTGGCACTTTCCGACAGCTGCTTTTGCACCGAGGTTTGTACCTGAGCGTTACTGCGTTCGAGTTTGTCACTGACTGATTCATTTAGCTTGGCGATAGTCCGCCCCAGCTCCACTACGTCAGTTTTAATGAGCTCGACTGAGGATTGCTGCTTCAGCTCGCCTAGCTTTGATTGCAGCACAAACAACGTCGCGCCCAAACCCATAACAATAATAACTAAGAGAATAATGATAATGATTTCCATACTCTTAGTGTACAGGGATTACAGAGACAAGACAACTCGCGCCAGCAGGACGAATATAGCCAAAAAGATAATCGCCGCCACGTTGCCGCGGATCCGGTTCAGCCACATTGCGGTTGCGTATACGAAGCCAAACGCCACGGTTGTCACTATCAACGATAACCACCACGCCTCGGCAGTCGAGACGCCAACACCCCACAGTGCACCAACCGCCGCGAGCACCACGAGCAGCGGCCGCCGAACTCGATTGAGGGCGATAATTGGTACGAGCATAACGCTGACCAATACCAGCGCAACGTAGGCACCGATTTGCGCACTGTTTGTACACATTGACGGGTCGGCCGTCGGACCGCAAATAATCTGCTTTAGGATAAAGCGATCAAGCGCCAGGGCAATCAGCCATGTCACGACACCGCCAACCATACCGCTGACGACAACTCGCCAGAACACCGCCGGCGTCACAGGAAACATATAGTCTGATTCTTCCTCGTGAAAAACTTTTTCAAACCACTTCACAATAGATACAACTATAGCAGTAATTTGATAAAACCGCAACCCTATTTTGCAGTGCGTGACGCCCGTCGCAATGGCATGTACCAGAATATACCCACCCAGGCAATAATGAGCCCCCCAGCCACATCAAGCGGCGTATGCACCAGCGCCACCACCCGCCCTATACTGACCAGCAGCGTCATCACTAAACAGGCCACGGCCCACCCTCGACACTTCGCGCCGAACCACACCGCCAACGTGATGGCCATAGTGAATAGAGCATGATCAGACGGGAAGCCCGGATTATCCAAAAACGAGGCGCCGGCGCTCACGCCCGCTAGCTCAAACGGACGGAGACCTGATGGCTGATACAGTAACCCGATAATTTTCGCTGTCACAAATGCCGTCAATCCCGCCATCAACACTCGCATATACACTTGATAGCGCCGGCCTCGCGGTACATGTCGGATGAGCGTATACATCCCGATCAACACCACCGGGATCACCAGCCCGTCGGCAATAATTTTCACCATCCATGAGATATCCATAAGCCCCATTATACCCTGCTGGGCGTCGGCGTCAAACCCTGAGCTCAACCCGCCAGCTTGCGCCGCTTTACCATTCGTAGTATAATCAGACACGCATTGGGGATTCGCCAAGTGGTAAGGCACCGGGTTCTGGTCCCGGCATTCGGGGGTTCGAATCCCTCATCCCCAGCCAAGAAAAAGGATTGACGTTTTGTCAATCTTTTTTCTTACGCTTTGGTTTGGCATGAGCCTGGTGGTCAGCTGACTTTTTTTGAGGTTTTACCGCGGTTGTCGCGCCCTGGCCGAAACCGCTTGCCCATATCGCCAAAATCCACACGCCAGCTAGAAACAGGAGCGACCAGCTACCGCCCGGCAGGTCAAACGTCGCCCCAAATATCATTGACACTCCGTGACAGAACGCCATGCTTTCTAGCAGCGTCAACAGTAGTAGCGCCACGATGCCCATCATGGCACTGACCTTTCTCAATCTAGCCGATATATCCATGGCCAGCAGGAACGGCAACGCCCCAATCTCTGCGACAACGAGAACGATGGCGCACACTGCCGCCATCACGCTCGGCAATCCAGCGAGCATTGATGGAAACTTATCAAACGAAAATAGCTGGCTCAAGACGATGACGAGAATATATCCGGCAACGATTAACCGCACAATTTGCACGACTGATATTGGTCGTTTGGTTGATGTTTTCTTCATAGATATAGTATACCGCTCCGCTCTAAAAAGCTCAAGCTTGTTGTATTATTTACCAAAACGCTTGCTTTTTTTACTAAAAACACGTACAGTAACAACAAGCGAACGATACAAAAACAAACACTACTGACGTTTCTTTCGCTCTACGATATCCACCACAACAAAATACCGTTACGAGTATGTAGCGGTATTTTCCGTTGTTGGATAAATCACAACGCTATATATAGCGTATACGTGCTATAGTAACAATATGAAAGAACATTGTGAGTCGAGAGGGTTTGTTGAGTTTGGTCCAAAAAATACCGCACCCGTACCATTACCTGCTATTAACGAAATTGAGCAGATTCGTAAAACCTATGATCCAGGGGCAATCACTGAACTAGCGACTTCAATCGTTCACGAGGAAGACGGTAATACTTGGTTCGATATGTACAATCCTCTCCTAGCCGCCTGCCTCACACCAGAGGAGGCGGAGCAATACCTCAAGGAACACGCTGCGTTTCATAAAGGATCTCAGTCAATCGATAATCTCACACCGGATGATGATGGTAACTACGTCATCCTAATCTCTGGGCATCGTCGTAAACGCGCTATCGAGCAGTTACTGAGCCAACATGGCATTGCGCCGGAGTGCACCCTAGTAAATGTCAATCTTCGCCGTGGCATTACCTTTGAGGAAGCACTCGTTGCTCAAGTGCGCGAGAATACGCACGAGAAAGTGTCGCCTACTGAAACCGCCAAATATATCGAGCAACTACACGCCTACCTCGAGAATAAAGAAGGGGCACAGCCGACCTACAGGCGACTGTCTATGATGACCGGTATTAGCGAGGGTATCATTAGTACTGCGCTACGATTTCAACGCTTACCGGAAAGCATCCGATTACTTGCCACCACTCATGGCGATATCCTCCCTTACTCGACTCTCGTAAGGCTCGAGCCACTAATGCGCAAACGAGGTGAGCTGTATGATAAGTTACTCTCGCTCGGGCAAACGCTGGATGGAGAAGATCGTAAGACCTATGTCAAAAATCACCTTCATATCGTGGCGAATACCATTGTTGAAGGCCTCCTTGGCGCCAAGAAGCGCAATCACTATATTCAACAGCAGATTAGTGACATAGAACTACGAATTATCAATGCCCAGCCCAGCTTTGACCTTATAGCAGAAACCAGCTCTAGATCTCAGCGAAAGGCATCAGAGATCCGCCTCGGTAAGACAGCCGTATCGGCCTTACGTCATGCCTATGGAGACGATCCAAGAAATATGCCACCCGAACAGCTAGCTGACCTCGAGGAGTTCGTCGCAAAAGCCAATGCATTAGCAGCCCCTGCTGTCAATGACTACGAACAAGAGTCGCTGCTATCCGCCTAATCGACAGCCGCTTTTTGCGACTGCTGTTCGCGCCACTCGGCGATCTTGCCGTGATGCCCGCTCAGCAAGACTTCCGGCACCCACAGGCCATTAAATACCTCCGGCCGAGTGTACTGCGGATACTCTAGTGTTTCGCCGTCTGAGAAACTCTCAATCTCCGCTGATGTTTCACCGCCCAGTACACCTGGCAGCAGCCGCACGATCGAGTCAATGATGGTCATTGCCGGCAGCTCGCCACCAGTCAACACAAAATCACCGATGCTCCACTGCTCATCAACCAATTCCATAATGCGCTCATCAACGCCCTCATAGCGCCCACAGATTATAATGAGTCCCCGGCTATCATCCGCCGCCACACGCGCCATCGCCTGTCGCCAGCGTCGACCGCGCGGGCTCATCAAGACAACCTTTGCGCTCTCATCTCGCGACCTCGCAAACTCCACCGCCCGCCACAACGGCTCAATCATTAGTAGCATCCCATCGCCACCGCCATATGGCGTATCATCGACTTGCTGCCGCGACCCCAGGCCAAATTCACGCAAGTTCACCGTCTCGAGCGAAACGATGCCGTCTTTTTGCGCCTTCCACATCATTGAATTTCCAAAGACTTCAGAAAACATCTCGGGGAACAGGGTAATAACTTGAAATTTTCGCATATTCTTAATTATACCGCGCCCACATAGAAACCACCAAAAAACCGCCCTCTAGCCAGGCGGTTTTTTAGCACAAATAAGGCTCTCAATGGTTACCCATTGCTCGCATAGAGCTGTTCTCGCATATTGTCTGTGCTTGAACTAGTTATGATTATATATCAAGGTCGTCCAGTTCTGCAAGCTCTTTTCGAGCATTTTCTGCATAAGAAGAGCTATTTTCCACAGTCTCATCTGTTGAGTTGTCCACAGTGTTATCATCTGAAGCGGCAGTCGTAGCTTGCTTGGCGCTTGTAAAGCCATCATTATTGACGATTTTCAGGTTGTAGCGCGCATCATTTTTCGTCCCCAATGCCCTGAGCAGCGTCCGCAGACTTTGCGCTGTACCGCCACGCTTACCGATGACCCGACCGAGATCCTCTGGGTTGACCGTCAGCGTGAGTAACACCCCTTTTTCGTCAATCAAACGCTCGACGACGACATCTTCTGGATGCCCAACCAGCGCCTTTACTACGTATTCTACAAATTGCTGATCTATCGTTGACATACTGCCCCTCCTTGGAATTAACTGTACTCCTAGTATAGCATAGGCGATTTGCCGAGGGCAACTATGGCAACTGGCACTTTTTGGCGCAGTGGGCGGTAATGTTCGCTTTGTGCTCAGCCTCGGTCTTCGCAAAATAAGTTATGTTGTCGTCGCCGCTCAAGAAATAAAGGTAATCCTCCTGGGCTGGATCGGCCGCAGCATTCAGTGCCGCGAGACCAGGCGAAGCGATTGGCCCAGGCGGCAGCCCCTTGTGAATGCGCGTATTGTACGGTGAATTAAGCGTGTGCGAGCGAGCGACGCCAGCCTTATCGGCGGCATAATGATAGGTCACGTCTGACCCGAGTGGCATATCCTTTTTCAGACGGTTATAAAACACGCTGGCAATCCGCCGCATATCCTCACAGGTCGCTTTACCCGGGCAGCCAATTGACTCGCGCTGAACAATCGAAGCCAGCGTCAAGCCCTGATACAGCGACAGCCCTCGCGCCGCAAATTTTTTCTCGAGATTATTCTCAGCCACCACCCGGTCTAGCTCGCTGATGGCCCGCTGCAAGGCCTGCTGGGCGGTGGCGTCTGACGGCAAGAAGTACGTATCGCCATAGATATAGCCCTCGAGATCGGCGGTCGCTGGCTTGCTTTTCATGACCGCACCGGTATACGTAGCGGCGAAGGCGGCTGTAATTTGCTCATCGCTGTAGCCAGCGCGCTTGAGGGCGCTGGCTACATCGGTCTTTTGAGTAGCGGGAGTCGAGGTCTTGTCGCGTAGTGTTGCCCCTGGATAAAATAGTACCGAACGCCGATCCGGTTTGCCACCGAGTAAATGCTTAAGCACCGACGCCACATCTTGATCTTGTGTAAAGCTGTACACGCCCTTGTTGAAGGTGCCGGTAACGTTATTTAACTTGAGGTAAATCGTCATGGCAAAGGCGCTGCGAATAATTTTTTTATCTTCAAGTTTTTTGGCGATAACCTGTGCCGTGTCGCCACTGGCGATTTCGACACTAATTTTTTGCCGCGCCCCGGCGTTGACCGGACGAAGCATTTGTTTGTACCAAATGACGCTGCCAAGTATCACCACACCCGCCACCGCGACAACTGCCGATACGATAATGAGCCACAACCGCCGTTTTTTGATCTTCATTTTCTTCATCCGTGCACCTCCAAATAATCTTGCAAAATAATACTCGCTGCCTCGGCATCGATGTCGCCTTTATCTTTGATCTTGCCAGCTAGGCGCTGTTCGGCCTGAACACTGGTTAGCGACTCATCCTGATAAGCGATCTCGGCATCAATGTCCAGCTGACCCAGCCGCCTAACAAAATCGACCACGAACTCTGTTTGTTGTGTTGGCTCGCCGGACTGATTACGCGGATAGCCGACCACTACCAGCGAGATATCGTGCCGCAACATGATCTCTGCCAGCTCCTTCATGACCCGCTCGTCATTAGCCACCCAGCCAAACGGTACCGCGATCCGCACCTGTGAATCGGCCATAGCTAAACCAATCCGCTTCTCGCCCACATCTAGCGCTAGAAAGTTTTTAGCTTTCATTGAGCTTAAATTCGATGCTTATTCGTTTGGTATCATTTGGTACGGTGCGCACCCAGAACGGAGAGAATTTCACATCAACATTTTCGATACCTTTGATGGCTTCGAGCGCCGACTGAATGTCGCCATAACTTTTACCGCGTGACTGCTCTTTGACCTTTTCTTCATCAATGGTTGGACCGACGACGGCATTGGCGGTGATATGAGCGATGAAGTTACCGCCCCGGCCACTGAACTGCGCAAACTGCGCGCTATCAACACCATCTTTATAGATCTTTTGCGACTGCTTGCCCTCTAGCTCCTTGTTGGCGGTCGCCTTGAGGTAGGTGCTTAGCTCTGATTTTTCGATACCAACCATTGAGGCAGTCACCACCGTTTTGAGTGTCACCGCGCCGGTCGCTTCACTGTCAACAGCAACACTTGGAGTTGGCGTGCTACGCTGCTCCTGGTAGCTTCCCTTAATAATGGTGGTTGATCCGCCAAATGACTGCTCGACCTTAGCGCGAAGAGAGTCGGCCTTTTTTTCGTTCAATAAATCACTGGCGCGCTTAACGTCATCGCTACTGACCACCGTCACCTCACGACTGCTGCCCCCTGAGGTTTCGCCAACGAGGGCAGCATTGACCCCTGATGGCATTCCCGATACCGAGCCGCTTTCACCGTTATATTCCGCCCCGATATTTGCAGCTGTCACCATGACCGTTGAGCCTGAGGCATTGGAGCGACTAAACGTCACCGCGCTATCGGTCGTAAAGGTCATCCCACCGCTCGTACGAATCGAGGTGCCAGCCGGAACGGTCTTGTCCAGCAGGCTGATCGAGTCGGTCGCGATACGCAACTTACCCTTAGCCCGCTCACCGACTTTCTTCTTGCCAGTCGCCGAAAACTCAACGGATAGTTCTACTTTTTGCTCCTGCTGGCGCGCTTTAATCACGTCAGCGGTCGGGTCAGTCACCCCGTCAGTCCTGAGTGTTACTTTCTTATTTACCGTCACCGTTGTTGTCTTAGCTGTGATAATCACTCGCGCATGCGGCGCAAACCAAATCGCCCATACCAAAAATCCAATAAGTAGCAGCGCACCGCCGCCGATCAGCAGAAACTTTTTACGAAATAGATTAAAGTTCGGGACTTTTGGCGCTGTCTTGCTCTTGTTGGCGTTATCCGCCGGTTTTGAGGTCTCGTCGTCTTGCTTTTTGGATGAATCAGCGATGGCTGAATCAATCGCTTTATCCGTTTCATCAACAGGTTGCGCGCTCTTTTCTAGCTCGCCAACCGGTAGCTCGCGCCCGTCGATGACGTCATTTTCGTCGTCCACCTTCAGTACCGGTACCTCGGCCATTTCTGGCTTGCTCTGGAGCGTCTTGGCCACTGGAATTTTGGCCGCCGCCGCTAAGCCAGACAGAATCGTATCACCAGTAATCAGTACGACTCGCTTATTAACCGACGCGGCCGTCCGAGCGATCAGCCGCATATTGACCGCGCTACGCAGCACGCCAACCCGCTTGGGTGGCACCAGTGCGATAATTCGCTCCTTTGACGCCTTTATCTTGCCAACAATGGCAGTGATATCATCTTCGACGTCAATGTAAATAACATCTTTATTCATCTATATTTTAAGTAATCGGTTAACTTTATCCATCAAGCCATGAGCGTCTTGATTACTTACCATTGTATCATACCCAACCCGCAGCAGGCCCATCACCGTGATAAATGTGTGATCCGTGATATCACCGGTCGTATCAGTGATACCGATGACATCAGAGGGCTTGATATGCTGAATGGTTGGCTTTTTCGTAAACGGCAGTTCCTTGTACCACGGCTGATTGGCGAGTGCATCAACCAGCTGCTGCAAGCTCGCGCCACCGCCACACAGCAAAATTCGGTTCGGCAAATGATCAACGCTGTCAAAATCACCGAGTGCCAGCTCAACGCCCGACAGCCATACCTCAAGTGTTTTATCAATTGCCTCGTCAAGTTTGCGCTTGAGGGTTGGTTTGATGTAACCATTATCAGTATTTACCTTCAACTTTTCCGCCTCTTTATAACCCAGATCAAGGTCCGTCGCAATCATCCGCGTAAAGCTCCGCCCACCGATGCCGAACATCTTGGTGCCCTCAACGCCGCCGTCATTGACGACCGCAATGTCAGTCGTGCCACCACCGCAGTCGATCAAGATCGCCGTAAAATTAGAATTCGCATCTGTACCGAGCACACTTCGGCTGACTGCAAACGGTTCGGCCGCCACGGCGATTAGCTCCAGCGCTAACTCGTCGGCCACCTTTTCCAGCGCCCCGATATGTACCATTGGTGCAAATGCCGTATAAATCTGTACCGCGACGTCCCGCCCCTGAAAACCGATCGGGTTTGACACCTTGTAGCCATCAATATGAATGCTGACCAGTGCTGAATTAACCAGCTTCACCTCGACGTCCTCGTTGCCAGTTTCCAGTGCAATCTGCGCCTGCGCCTTGCCCTGTGCTCGTTCCTGTACCTTCTCAATGATGAATTCCATCTCGGCAACATCCAGTGGTTTATCGGGCTGCGGCCGGCGATAGCGAATTGTGTTGGTCACGCCCTTGACCAGCTCACCGGCAATACCGATGATCACCCGCTTGGCCTGAACACCGGCCTTATCCTCAGCCTCGGTCAGTGCCGCCTCGCAATTGGTCACCACACCAGCGATATCAGCGATCGCGCCTTGGTGCATGTCGCCCAGATTCTGCTGCGCCCGACCAACTCCGATGATCTCGATATCATCATCCTTGATCTCGGCGATCAGCGCCTTAATATACTCCGTACCAATGTCGAGACCGACCAGGTACTGGTGTTCATCTTTGTATGTCTTCTTGAAAAGCCTATCTAACACCATAGTCTTTATGATTATATACCATTTGGGTGTGGATTGGCTAGTTTTGACAAAATATTATTTAGTTGTATAATACATATTATGTATTCTGCATTCCGTCATGATGGTGACACTTTATCATACACTGCGTCACGCAAACTGTCCGCCGAGCAGCGTGATACCTTAAAACGTGAAATTATCGGATTACATGCTGATACTGTTAACAATACCTGTACACCCAGTGCTGTACACATCACAGGCACATATCGCGAAAAGGATACGATACTGCACCTAGCTGCTCTGAGAGAACTTATCGCCAGCGGCCTAGCCTTTGCCGCTGACCTTGAGCTACGGGAAGGTCAATTCGGAAGACGGCTCGTTCGGCCAAAGCATACACCAACCTGGACAGGCCTCCTTAGTAATGAAGATATCGTGGCCGCCCTTGGCGGAGTCGACTCCATCCGCACAAGCGAATACTATACAAACCCCACACGTAAGGTTAGTGACAACACCATGTGGCAGTTGCTTGATGAAATCCCCATGATAGAGAAAGATCGTCTTACTCGTTTTTGTAGTGAATTTTTTGAACCAGCTGTTGGGCTTGGAATGACCGATGTGGTCGCGATTGATGCTATATATAAAAGGACGCGGTCAAAATCCACCTCAAAACCACGCACCAAAGAGCGATATGTACTGCGCAATAGTAAAATTCTAGGGGAAGTCGGACAGCAAGCAATCAAAGATACCCTCACCGTTGTCGTAAACCCGTATACCGGTGTAGTTGATGCCCAGACAATAATTAGTCCATCAACGACGCACGGACACCTTCTCCAGACTAATCCAGACACAATAACTGATCGCGCAGTTCAAGCCTGCAAACGGCTCAGCGAGACAATTCGTACAGACAACGACCCGTTTGCTATATTGGAGCAGCTTGATAGATAACGCCTTTAGCCCACGATATCCTACCTCTATACAAAACTACAATCAAGAAGCGTCTGCAGCGCCCTCACTAAGAACAGCCTTAATCCGCCGAATCCCAGCAGCACTCGCCTCTTCTTTAGTGATGGTGAAGCGCTTACCGCCCTCAGCCAAGACGCCAGTGTGTTCGACGTGTGGGCCGCCGCAAACTTCGAAACTAACGACATTATCGCCCTCGCCGATAGAATAAACTTTCACTTCATCACCGTAGCGCTCGCCAAAGGCGCCGATTGCGCCCATATTCAGCGCCTCGTCAGTCGGATAGACGGCAAAGCTGACTGGTAAATCAGCGTCGATCCAAGCATTGACTTGATCTTCTACTGCCTGTTTTTCCTCTGGCGTCAATTTATCGTGATTGAAATCAAAGCGTAGGCGCTCAGCAGTGATATTGCTGCCGTGCTGTTGCAAATCCGGTGCATCGAGGACTTTGCGTAGCGCTGCTCCCAACAAGTGCGTCGCCGTATGATATTTCAAATGAATCGGATCGTGACCCTCCAGGCCGCCGCTAAATTGCCCCTTGCGTGCTGTCTTGGAGCGTTGGCGCTGCTCAGCCATTCGCGCATCAAATTCAGCGCGCCAATTATCAGAAAGCTTGATGCCTTGTTTATAGGCCTCCTCGGTACTCAGCTCCACCGGAAAGCCAAACGTATCATATAGCGTAAATAGCTCTTCGCCAGTTAAGCCATCGTCGATATAATGCTGCATCTGCTTTAAGCCTTTGCGCAGCGTTTGGCGGAAGGCTTTTTCTTCCTTGACCAGCACAGCGATGATACTCTCGCGGTTTTCCTTAACCTCTGGGAAATCTGCTTCATACAAATCAGCAATCACCGGCACGATTTCCTCGAGGAAATTCTGCTCAATTCCCAGATCGAAACTATAGCGAATCGCCCGGCGCAGTAAGCGGCGCATCACATAACCCTGCTCCTTATTGCTCGGCACGCAGCCATCGACCGCCATAAAGGTAGCAGCCCTCAGATGATCAGCGATCACCCGCATACTTTCGGTATGTGAAGCGTACTGTTTGCCGCTCAAATCCTGCAATTTCTCGATGATTGGCCATAGCAAGCTAATCTTGAAAACGTCCGGGTCGTTATTAGCCGCTGCCGCAATTCGCTCCAGGCCTGAGCCATGATCAATGTTTGGCTTTTCTAGTGGCTCAAACACACCGTCCGCCACCTTTTTGTAAGCCATAAAGACATTGTTGCCAATCTCCATAAAACGACCACAATCGCAGTTCGGATGACAATACTCGCCAAACTTCGGATCATGCTCGATAAAGTCAAACTCATAAAACATCTCGCTATCCGGCCCACACGGATCACCAATCGGCGTAGTTTCCGGCCCACCATTACGACTCCACCAGTTCTTGCTGCTATCATAAAAGAAAATCCGCTCACCCGGATGAATACCGCGCGCTGCGCCCTGCTCCTCGCTACCAATATCGGCTAGTCCAGCCTCGATGCCTTTTTCGACAAACTTCTGCTGCCATAACTCGGCCGCTTCAGTATCCCTGGCGATATTATATTCCGGCGCACCAATGAAACATGTCACGTATAGCCGCTGCGGGTCGAGCCCAATTTCTTCGGTCAAGAACGTCCACATCCAATTGATCTGCTCTTTCTTGAAATAATCGCCCAAGCTCCAGTTGCCAAGCATTTCAAAAAATGTCGTGTGGCGGTTATCACCGATATCATCAATATCCTGCGCCCGTAAACATGTCTGCGAATCAGCGATTCGCTTGCCCTCAGGGTGTGGCTCACCCAGCAGGTACGGGATCATTGGCTGCATGCCCGCACCGGTAAATAGTGTTGTCGGGTCATCGGTTAGAATCAGCGGCGCGCGCCTAATGACTGCATGAGCCTGTTTGCTGTAAAAGTCGAGGTATTTGAGGCGAATTTCTTGAGCGTTCATAGGAGCAATTATAGCACAAGTCGCCTCAGATACTCTGGATCTTTATGAACGTTTTTTCCGCATCAGCAGCACTGCACCGCTGATGATGGCAGCAACACCAGCCCCGATCGCTACCAGCAAACTCGTACCAGTATCAGCTAGTTGACTGCCCGCTCGGCCTTGCGAAGCGCCCGGCTGCCCTGGTTGACTCGGCTGACCCGGCTGGCTAGGAGCACCTGGATTACCCGGCGCCGTTGGCACAGCGTTCCACTTAGCGTATAGCGTGAAGTTAGAATTTGGCATCGTATGGACGTTAAAGTCCCACCGCATCAGATAAGTTGGATCAGCGTACCACCCAGCAAAGGTATAGCCAGCTCGCGTCGGATCAGCCGGCCGCACCGCTTTGGCAGTGTAGGCGACCGTTTGGGATGGTACCGGTGAGCCTGAGCCGGTATCAAACGTCAGCGTGTAGGTCGGGCACTGCTTGGCATCGCCATTGATCGTCCAGCCGTGACCACCATCGGCCACTGCCTTTTGCAGTGCTGCATGCGCCGCCTCCGCCGTACAATATTTCAGGCCAGCCGCACCCAGCGTCACTGGTGACTTGAGTACTGCATTATTCCAGGCAGTCAGTGTTGCATCGTAATTTTGCACCGATAGCGCCGTATTATCAAGCATATTCGCCCCGCCAGCATACGGATTACCCGTAACATCCTGCAGCGAGGTCAGTTGCCAGCCAGCCAGCGACTGGTTGAATGCCCGCGCATTAGCCAACATCCGCACCATAGCATGTGCCTTCGTCATATTCCACAGCCCGATCGGCTGATTGAACGAATTTGCCCACTCGAACATGCTATCAGCGTATTCAAGTTTTGCAGTATTCCAGCTGGCAATCGACGAACTGCCACCGTTATTGAACGCCCCCGCATACGCAAACATATGGCCAGCACTCGTCACATTTCCCACATTCCACGAACCGATGTTTTGGTTAAACTGTCCGGCGCCATGGAACATATTAGCAGTTGTTGTCACATTTGATGTATTCCATTGCCAGTTGGCACCCTCACCCTTGAGCGAGTGAGCCGTGTCGAACATGCTCTGTAAGCTCGTTACGTTCGTGAGATTTGGCACATCAGTCGCCTTGACGTCCATATTCTCAGCGCCCCGAAACGCCGAGTCCATGCTGCGCCACGCGCCCGTTCCCCACTGGTCAACTGACATAATTTTCAAACGATCACCGGCATTATTTACATAAATCTGCGGGAATGTACCGCCGATACGAATCGTGTGACGACCCTCGTCGCTGTATGTACAGGTGTGACTACCTGTCACGCCCACAGCGTCAGGAATGCCGTCATTGTTACAGTCGACCGTATAATTGTATCCCCCACCCGTTACCGGTATGGTAAATTGATCGGTATTTGATACGCCCGGCTTCATGGTGTCAATCGTCACGACAAAATCAGTATTGTTAATTGGATCAGCTTTCGCTGGCTGCGTCATCGCCAGTAGCGTCGCGCCACCAACACCAAGCATCATAACCCCTGTTGTTAGCGTCGGCAGCAAGCGCCCGCGTCGTTGTAAATATTTCATAAACCCCCTATTATGTTCATGTTACTTCGTTGTACTATTACCTCAAATAATACGCGACTAAGCCCTCCATTGTCAAGAAAATCCCGCCCTCATCGCGGGCGGGAAATGTCTCAGTTTATCACGTCGTATTATTCAGCGCCTGACTCATCAGTATCTGACTGAACTGGCTCTTCTTTTGGCTGGTTTTTACGAAGCTTCTCTGGATTGCGGATGGCTTTGCGCCTATCAGCAGCTGGCTCTTTAACCCACTTTGGCAAGGCGACGCCAGCTTCTTTCAATAACTTAACAACACGCGGTGTTGGCTGGGCACCATTGTCCAAATATTTCTGTGCTAATTCAGCCTGAATATTTGCTGCTTTAGTGTGTGGATTGTAGCTGCCGACATACGCGACCACGCGACCGCTTGATGGATGGCGCTGCGCCTCTTGTACTGCCAGGCGGTACACCGGATAGCCCTTGCGACCCAACCGTTGCAAACGAATTGCTAGCATGTGTGATTTCTTCCTTTTCTTACAACTCTTTGATTAATGTATTACTCCTAGAGAGTGTACACTATTTCGCTATGTACGTCAATTCTGTCTTGAGTCTGCTATTGACTTTTTATGTCTATCTGTTATAATATCCAAATATGCCACATGAACATATCCAACCAAGAGAAATCGATGATACAGATTTTATTATTTCGGGTCTGCTTGGCGAAGGCGGCTCAAAAACAGTATTTGACGCAATCATTAATGGAAAAAGAAGGGCGCTGGCGATACCGAATAGTATTGACGATCCCGATACACAGGCAGAGAAATGGAACAGTGTATTACAAGAACCCGAAAACGCGAAACTACTATCTGAATTAGGACTTCTCACTGTTCCTGAATACGAAATAATAACCACTACTATAAACGGTCGGGAATTACCAGCACTAAGCATGACACCATTTTCTAACCTTCCTTTTAAGGTCTTTGGCGGCAAGGATGGAACACAGACATATACACACGGTCCACTTTCTCATATTGAACATTTTTCAGATATTTCTTCCTATATCACTGGTTTTGGCGCCGATATCGCCACGCTCACACAATCGGGAATCGTCCTGTCACGAGACAGCATATCGTTTGCCGCTTTGCCCGATGGATCAATGCGCTTATTCTTCTACGATTTACAGGGTATGACAATTAATGATGACTCGGTTAATAAAGATGAGCTTAGAGAGGATTATTCAAAACTAGTCGTCTATATGTTAGACAACATATTCGACTACCAGCAGTTGATGCGTTTTGAAGCGCAGGGCTACGATTTTCGTAAGCGCATGAATCTATCACAGAAACTTCAAGTAATCGCTAATTAACTTTTTATCATTCTTGACGCAAAGTGTATAATTTACCCAACAAAAGCCGTAGCCAACAGAGCAGAAAAAGAGGAACGCCATCTTGAGGCACCCGGTATTAATTGCCATCATGATCAATCCAGAGACGGAGCGATAGCAACAGTAATCTATTAAATGACTTAGCAAATAATCCCGCCACCCAAACATTCCTCGCCGTCATATATTACGGCTGACTGACCTGGGGCGACGGCGCGCTGCGGTTCAGACAGGGCAATCGTTATTTTCTCGCCATCATTATTATTCACACGTGTAACTTCCGCCTTGATCAATGGCGCTCGGTGTCGCACTCGGATGTGGTAGGTGCCGTCTTTTGGCGGCTGGTTAATCCAGTGAACGTCAGCCAGTGTCAATCCTTTCCGCCACAAATTATCATCATCAATTGAGCGGGACACGTAAACTTCATTCTTGGCCATATCTTTGCCGACGACATAGTACGGCAAGCCGCCACCAACATTCAGGCCATGCCGCTGCCCCAGGGTATAGAAAATTGCGCCATCATGCCGGCCGACAACCGCGCCCGTTGGCTGGTCGATGATATCGCCAGGGCTCGTCTCGACATATTCTGACAAAAACTCACGAATTCCCACTTGCCCAACAAAGCAAATCCCCATCGACTCCTTTTTGCTGGCCGTCCACAAGCCCCGCTCTTTGGCCATCTCACGCACCTCAGCCTTGGTAAAATCACCCAGCGGAAACATGGTTTTTGCTAGCGCCTCGGACGTCACGCGGTACAGAAAATAGGTTTGGTCTTTATTGTCATCGTGAGCCCGGAATAGTCGACCCTCGCTCAAACAAGAATCTGCTCTGCGGGTGGCGCGAGGCGGGGTAGCGCCCGAAAATGTTTTCAGCTCACCCGAAAAATTTTCAGGGGCGGACCGAGCGACAGTACCCGCGGGAGAAAAAGTGCGTGCATAATGCCCCGTCGCAATATACTCCGCACCCGCTGCCAACGACGCTTCCAAAAATAACTTAAACTTCACCTCTTGATTACACATTACATCAGGGTTTGGCGTGCGACCCGCTTGGTATTCGCGGATCATATAGTCAACGACATTTTGCTTGTACTCTTTCTGAAAATCAAACACTTGAAAATCAATTCCCAGCCCCACTGCCACGCGCTTGGCATCAGCCACATCTTCCGCCCATGGACAGTGCATACCCGGCAAATCCTCTGACCAATTTTTCATATAGACGCCAGTGACGTCGTTACCTTGCTCGACCAATAGCGCTGCCGCTACCGACGAATCAACGCCGCCTGACATACCGACGAATACCCGAGCCATCAGCGCGACACTCCTAAGGCAAATAAACCGATCCGCAGCAATTCGCCGACCGCCAGCCACCAGCCCCACGGTGTCAGCCACCACCATGCACTCCAATGCTTATCCTGCGCCGCCGGATGCGCCCGCAGTTCAACGTTCGGCAGTTGTGCTGAAAACTCGGCCAGTGCCCGCCGCATGTGATAGCCGCTGGTGACCAGAATGACACGCTTGATGCCACGCTGCGCTATGATGTTTGCCACTTCTTGGGCATTCTGCTTGGTGGTTTCTGAACGTTCATCCATCACCAAGGCCGCAGCTGACACACCCGCCGCTTCGGCTTGTTTTCTCATGGCGGCGGCGTTAGACGGGCCGGATTTATCGGCTGCAGCACCGGACAAGATAATAGTCGGCGCCCAGCCAGCTTGATATAATTTGACTGCCTCAGCCGTGCGCGCTTCCGTGTCACCGCCGCTGATGACAATGATGGCGCCCGCTTTTTGACATTGCCCCGAGCCCGGGCGTGGACAATCTTTCAAGTCATCCGGCGACAAATAATAGCTCAGGCCGACAATGACTGCGATCGCAATTAATACCAAGCCGATTAACCGATGAATCACTGCATCCTCGCCTTCTCGCGCCGCACCGCCCCAATGATTAACTCTGCCGCCTGACACACATTAGTCTCATCGTTCAGCCGCCCCAACGTCAGCCGCAGACTACCATCAATCGCCGCATCACTTAGCCCAATCGCCGTCAAAACATGCGATTTCGTCCCCGAATTAGCCGCACAGGCACTACCTGTCGCCACCAGCACGCCACGCGCTTCCAATAAAAACACTAATCGCTCGGCGTCAACACCAGGAAACGAAATATTGAGGAAATTAACCAGCGATTTTTTCTGATCAGAGGAAATAATCATGTCAGGAAAAGCCGCTAATAGCTTTTTTACTAACGTATCACGCAGTTCTCGCAGCCGTTTTACTTCACCGCTGCGACGCTTGGCAGCTAACTCCAGCGCCGTCGCAAAGCCGACCACGCCAGCCACATTTTCCGTGCCGCTGCGCAGACCCGCCTCCTGCCCGCCGCCAACAACGTTCGGCTGTAGCTTGACGCCCGGCCGTATCCATAGCAAACCAACCTGTTTCGGCCCGTAAACTTTTGCCGCCGATAGCGTCAACAAATCAACACCCAGCCGTTTAATTTTCACATCCATCAGCGCTGCGGTCTGCGAAGCGTCGGTATGAAATATAAGCGGCGTTGATTCGCCATGTTCTTGGCGCCGAATGCGCTCGAGCCTCACAACTTCCGCGATCTCTTCAACGGGCTGGATATACCCCAGCTCATGATTCGCCAGCGCGATGCTCATAAAACTAACATCTGGCGTTAACAGTTTTTTGACAGCCTGCGGATCGATGCGTCCATTGTTCATCGGCGGGATAAGCCGAACGTCCGAGCGCGCTTTTGCAGAATTGATAACTGAACTATGTTCAATGGCCGAGATCAAACTCACACCACCCGCCGCGGTAAACGCCAGATTGATTGACTCCGTAGCACCAGCCGTCATCACTAATTCATCCGCAGCCACACCCAGCACCCGCGCGATGCGCGATTTTGCCTCACGGTAGTCACGCTTGACGGCGACCGCCGGTGCATATGGACTGGACGGATTAAAGAACTTCTCAGAAAAATACGGCCGCATTGCCTCAACCACCAACGGATCCATCGGCGTAGCAGCAGCGTGATCAAGATATATCATAGAGGATTCCACACATACTATTATACCAAGCGGCCCAGATGGCGACTACACCAACTGTCCAGTTTTCGGATCGCGATTATATAACTGACGCGCTACCCGTTCATGATATTCATTGACTGCCAGCACAAAGTTTTGTAGCTCCTGGCCTTCGAGATAGTTATACTGATAGTTAGGCTGGATTTTCAAGATACCCTTCGGCTGCACCTCATAGCGCGTCGTCAGCTCATGACGCTTGCCGTCCTTGCCCATCACTTCTTCGTGCCAAATCCACGTCGTTTTATCGAGGTTAAAGAACGTCCGCCGGACGACGTGGTCGGGCTTGTCACCGAAAATCGTTGCGCCAATTTCACTCTCCAGTTGAATTAGTTCGCGCTCAGTTAATTTCTTCAGTGGCCGATCTTTACGGGTAAGTCGCAGCAGCGAGCGTGTCGATTTCGGGACCTTTGGCGCTGAGGCAGTGTGGGCCGGCTTCGCTGGCTTAGATGAGCGCGAAAGGCGTGTGTTATCCGCCAAGACGAGACCAAGGGCTTTTTTGAGAATCGTTGGCATGAAGCACCTCCTTTCTAGGCTGCTAAGGTATGATTATTTCTATGATTTTTTGGCATAGCGTCGGATGCATTGAATGTGCTTTCCGCGATTGTATTATAATCCGCTCGATATGTCTCGATGCGCCCACCAATTGCTTCAACAGTTCGCAAACATTCTTCAACTAATTCTTCTAGCTTGCGCCGTTCCGCTAGTGATATCATTACCGACTCGGCTGTACTATCAATCACCTCGGCACTACCACGCACCGCCGCTTCGGACAGACGCGGCGTTACTCGCTGCGATCGCTCTGGGTGTGCTTGCGTCGCCAAATCCAGCGCTTCGGCCCGCGCCTTTTGAATCGACATCATTTCTGTGATTGGTCTTGGCTGCTGATTCATTATCTCTCCACTGTTACAAGCCAAAAAGTGTTACCGTGTTATCGGTCGCTACTTTTTCGAGGTCGTGAAGCACTAGCTTGCGCTCCGCCGCCCAATACTTTGCCACCAACTCCACATATTCTGGCTTATTCAGCTTACCACGAAATGGCTTTGGTGTCAAGAATGGTGCATCAGTTTCTAACAATAATCGTTCCAGTGGGATGGAAGCAAATAATTCTCGCTGCGCTTGGTCTTTAGTGAACGTGCTAATGCCATTTAAACCAACGTACAGTCCGCGAGCAAATCCCTTCTCTAAGTTGGCGCGTGTATCAGTAAAACTGTGTAGCACACCGCGCAGACCATGAAAATTATCAAAAATCGGCCAAAAATCACCCCACACCGACGGCTGGTCAGGTGCACCATCACGCACATGAAAACTAACCGGCAGACTATAATCCACCGCCAGCTGCAGCTGCGCCTCTAGTGCCTGAATTTGCACCTCGCGCGGGCTGTGATGGTAATAATAATCAAGGCCAATCTCACCAATCGCCACAATTGGTGAATCCTCCGCTCTGGCTTTCAGTAGCCGCTCAACGTCGCCCCAACCATCCTTGCTGTCATGCGGATGAACACCAACTGCTGCCCACACGTGGTCGTGGTTCGCAGCAAATTCCACTGCCTGTTGGCTACTGCGCTCATCAGTGCCAACACAAATCATACCGATGCCCGCTGCAATTGACTGCTGGTATAATTCCTCGCGATTATCCACGAAAAACTCGGTATCATGCAAATGACAATGCGAGTCAATCAAGCGTAAGTCTGCCGCCATACTATTCTCCGCCGTCAGACTCATTATTATTTACCCTGGTTTTCTGCTTTTGGTGCACGTGGATCAGGCGTGTGGAGATATTTGCGTGGAAACAGTGGGGTCAGCTGTGATGGCACAACGCCACTGGCAAACATGTCGTGAATTTTCTCAGCGGTTTGCGGCATAAATGGACGAAGCATATCAGAGACCTGCAGTAATGTGCCGCAAGCATGCGCCAAAATCTCGCCCAAATGTGCTTCCGCCTCTGGATCCTTGGCGCGCTTTTTGGCAACTTGCCATGGTTGCACGCGCTCAATATATTGATTCAATGAACGGATAATCTGCCAAATTTCATCAATTGCTAGATTAAAGTTCAAAGATTCCATATCAGCACGGTACGGCCCCATATCGTGTTCAGACTGCGGCGCATCGCCAATAACGCCGGCTTGATAACTCTGCACCATCTTTGCCACCCGCTGCACCAAATTACCCAGGTCATTGCCCAGCTCGCCGTTGTAGGCCGCTTCAAATTTCTCCCAGGTAAAGTCACCGTCATCTTGCGTCGGCACATGACGCAGGAAATAATAGCGAAAGGCCTCAACGCCGTAGTGCGGGATGATGTCAGCTGGACCAATGCCATTACCGAGACTCTTGCTCATTTTAGTGCCGCCAACGTTGATAAATCCGTGTACCAACAGCACCTTTGGCAGTGGCAAGTCCAGCGCCATTAACATCGCCGGCCAAATCCCGGCATGAAAACGAAGGATATCCTTGCCGATCACCTGTACATCTGCCGGCCAAAACGCCTGCCATTCCTCAGCTCGATCAGGATAGCCGATGACCGTGATGTAATTGCTTAGCGCATCCAGCCAGACATACATCACCTGCGTGTCATCGCCTGGTACTGGCACACCCCAGCTCAGGTTCTTACGCGGACGCGAAACCGACACATCTTTCAGGCCATCCTTCATCAATTCCAAAAACTCTTTTTTGCGGAATTCTGGCACAATTTTCATCTTATTTGATTCAATGGCCTGGCGAATATTGTCCGAAAAAGCACTGGTTTTGAAATAATAATTTTCCTCACTCAACCGCTGGTATGGCGCCTGGTGATCGGGACAAACACCATTATTTTCAGCTGCTTCCTTGTCAGTGACGAACGCCTCACAACCCTGGCAGTACCAGCCCTCATACGTGTCTTTGTAAATATAGCCAGCCGCTGCCAGCCGCTGCCAAATATACTGCACCGCGCTAACGTGATGCGGATCAGTCGTGCGGATAAAATCCGTCGCCGAAATATTCAACTCGGCAATCATGTTCTGGAAGTTACCATGCATTTGATCGACATAGGCCTGCGGTGTTTGGTTTTGGCTAGCAGCCTTGGCAGCAATTTTATTGCCATGCTCATCCACACCTGTCTGGAAACGCACCTCGCGGCCATTTTGCCGCTGATAGCGCGTCCACACATCCGCCAACATATAGTCCATGGCGTGCCCAATGTGCGGCAAACCGTTGACATAAGGAATAGCAGTAGTGATGTAGGCGTGTTGTTTAGTCATGCTACTCATTGTATCATTATCTGGAACAATTTTCACCGATATGCGTTCGCCGAGGGCTCACCCGCGCATCATTGCTACTACTGCAATTCGCCCCGCCGTATCACCCGATGAGTGCGAAAAATAATTTGGATTGTCCGCTGTATCAATTGGCGAAATGACAATATTATTAGCCGGAACGCCTGCCTGGACGGCCAACGAACGATTGAATCCTTGCATGTCCAGATAAATTCCGTCAGCCGTTTGACGGCAGAAATTTTGCCAATTCATATCATTTGTATGATTAAAATAATCCATACGGTAATTTTTCTGGGTGATACTTGGCGACATCCAAATTTGCAAATCTTTTGCCTGACTACCACGCTCGGCAAAATACTGGACTGCCCTTGTCATCAACTGTGCGACCGTTGAATGTCGACCCAGATGCGCCAACATCAGCGCCCGACGTTTTGGGTCATAAATGACCGTAGCGATACAGTCCGCCACTGGCAAAAATAAACCGACACCAGTCGCTTCGGTATATAATGCGTCAGCAAAAATCCCCTCGCTGTTATATTTGACCGTATCAGACTCAGCAACTTCGGCGATATTATCAAACGTTTGTCCTTGGTCATATGAAACCACTTGATAAACAACGTCGTCATACTTAACACCGATTTGATCGCAAAACCGCCGCCGATTTTCCAGCACCTCAGCTACGTGGCGACCGCGAATACGGTTGAGCATGGTGCCGTCGTCTTTCGATGAAACCGCAATGAGCAGATTAGAGGGAAAACACGTCGGCTGATCTGCTGTAATCATTGCGTCCGCCACTCACTCAGTAGCCGCCGCCAATCGTCAATTGCCAAATCTTCGGCACGGACATCAGGTGAAATACTAGCCGTTTTCAGCAACTGTTCGGCGGTGTCTTTACTAACACCCAGTCCACCGCTCAGACTGGAACGTAGCTTCTTACGCTTGGCCGAAAAACCGGCTTTGACGATGCGGAAAAAATCTTTTTGGTCTTCAGAATCGACTAGTGGTTCGGTGCGGGTTCTCAATATCACCACCTGTGAATCAACTTTTGGCGGCGGCGTGAAAAATTGCCGCGGCACTTCAATGTCGAGTTCTGCCTCGGCAAAAATCTGGGCACTCACTGCCAAAATACTCATCTCACCAGGCTCCGCCGCGATGCGCTGGGCGACTTCTTTCTGTACCAACAGTACCGCCAAACTTGGTTTATTTTCCGCCGTCATCAACTTCTCGACAATTTTACTAGTGATATAGTAGGGCACATTAGCGACCGCTTTATAACCAGCTGGTAGTTGGTTCAAATCAAATTGCAAAATATCTTCATTGATCACTTCCAGGTTTTTACCAGGAAATTGCCCCGGCAACTTGCGTGCCAAATCCGCGTCAAACTCCACCGCCACCACGCGCCCGGCTCGCGCTAACAATCGACTAGTCAACGTGCCAAGTCCCGGCCCAATTTCCAACACCACATCATCCCCACCAAGTTCCGCCGCCTCGGCGATCTCCGCCAAAATCTCTGGGTCGCGCAGCCAATGCTGGCCTAATTCTTTTTTCGGCCCACGAGCTGACGCCATCTAACGTCCGTCCCCATTCGTCCAGTCAGTCGCCAAATCAAACCCATGCGGATGCCGCGTCGCAAAACCGCCAGTATCATACACTTTGCCAGGGCCCATACTGGTTTCCACCACTGAACAACGCGGATAATTACCGTAATTTGCCGCCACCAAAATATAACCGTCCTTGTCCACCTTGGCACCGTCTGCTCGCACCGTGTAGCCACCACCGCCGCACGCATTAATGACGACGTTCATTGGTAGGTCATAGTAAGTTTCGCGGTGTGCCACGCCGCGTGAATCAGTAAAGATATGCGCACCCTTCGACTTCGTTAGTGGATTTTTTGGCTTGGTGCCGATCACTTCGATTTGCTTTTTGGGCTGTTTGCTGATACGGCTACTTATTTCCTTACGGCTAATCTCAACACCACGCTCGGCCTGGGCCTGGTAAGTCACGGTACGAATACCCTTTTCGCCCAGCTGCTTAATTTCCTTGAAACCAATCGGCTGATTCGCATCCTTGATCTGCTCCAGAGGGAAGTCAATATCAACCTCCTCGGTCACTGTTCGCAGTGGCGCGCGGGTAATGTTCATCAGCATGTTTGTCCCATCCAGCAGCATATTATCGCTCGTCATAAATTCAACCTTATCCTCGACATACAGCGCGATCCCCGCCGCTTTGGCAATTCGCTGCGGCGTCTGCTCCGCTGTGGTAATATGTGAGCGCCGCGAACCATCAATGACCGTCACCGGCCGAGCCCGAAAAATTGTCACCGTAAATGTTGTTCCTGTCAGCTCCATATCAATGTCTGGCTTAACAACGTCACGCCGCTCATCAACCGTTACCCGTGCCAGCTGTAACGCCTGGCGTACGGTGCGTGCTCGGGTCATGATCGTCTGCTCGCGACCGCGGTCATGAATCGTCACCAGCCGCTCCGCTGACGACTGGGCATGGTTATCTTGTGCCTGGACAGGCTGCGATAGCAGTAAGCCAACCGTACCAGCTATGAAAGCCATGAAGCAGCCCAGCAGAACAACCGGCCGCCAGCCTTTCTCTATGTGCCATTTCCACCATTTCATCATTCTGCTCTAGTACCTAATTAACGGACGTATTATACCATATTTATCTAATAATTACTAGTACCACCCTCTGGCCTTGCTGTGCGCCACCGCTTTTTCCCATGAACCATATCGCCCCATGACGTAACCATGCATCCAATTTAGCGAATCGACTGGGTTGAGCGGATTTCCTGGTACTTTACTACATGGCAACGCTTGTGCGAGACCGCAGGCACCGCTCTGGTTGCGAGCATTGGGATTCCAGCCACTTTCTTTCTGCACCAGCCACTCGGCATAACCCCATTGGTCACGCGGGATATTTGACGAAGATAACCATTGATCTTTATTACCACCACCAGTATACGGCATAGCCGCATTCTTTGTACCGATAATTTCAACTTGTTTTTTAGGCTGTTTTATTACTTGGCTAGCAATCTCCCGACGGCTCACCTCCTTGCCATTTTGCACCTCAATCTCATAGGTCACGGTTCGCCGGCCCTTTTCGCCGGCCTCTTTCACCTCCTTGTGACCCGTCTCGCGATTGGCATCCCGCACTGTCTCAACCGGAAAAGCGACATCTTCATCAGTGGTAATTGTCTGCTTACCGTTACGCCAAACATCCAGCCGCATACCACTGGTAATCGGCGCCTCGAGCGGCAGTGATACGGTGTCGTTGCTGGCCAGCTGGACATGCTTTTCCTTGAGTAGCGCGCCGACGGTTTTCGCGTGGGTGCGCACTTCAGCCAGTGACCCGTAGAGATTGAGCTGTAGTGGCGTGGCCCGCTTGATGGTCAAGACTGCATTCGTGCCGCTAGCAACCACGTTTTCGGCGGCATGAATATCGACGATGTCCTCGCTATAGAGTTTGATCCCCGCTGCTTTGGCAATCGCCGCCGGGGTTTGCTCCGCCGTAGTTAGCCGAATACGCGCCCGGCCATCGACTACCGTTACCGGCCGAGCCCGAAAAATATTAACGTTATATGAACTAGCGACCAGCTCTTCATTAAGTGCCGGCTCTACTACATCTCGCCGCTCGTCAACCTCAATCCGCGCCGCCTTCAGTGCCTCGCGCACCGTTTTTGCCCGAGTGATAATTGTTTTCTCGACTCCCTTATCATAGACACTCATCAGACGCTGGCCGTCGCTCCGTGATGGACGCTCGGTACCCTGCGCCAGTGCAGCATCCGCCAGCTGGATCAATGTCACTCCAAGCACCAGCAAACCGATCAATAGAAAAATCTTCTTTGAATGGTAGCGAATAGATAAACTCTTTTCCATAATCTCGCTCGTGGGCAGTGCCACAAACTGCTATGTATTATATCAAATTTTCTCTAATCTGGCGAATTCTACATTAAGCTTTTTCGTATTACCATCAGCAAATTGCACCGTCACCGCCATCCCGTCAACATCCACCACCTCACCCGCACCAAATTGTGGGCTTCGCACCCGCTCACCAACCTCGAGACCTATGTCATCAGTATAAAACACATCACCAGCTGGCGGCGCGGCAGGTGCATCCAGACCGCCGCTCATCAGCCCCATCTCATCGAGAAATCGCGACGGCAGATTATAGCCGATCTGACCGAACTGCGTCCGTGAACTAGCACAAGTCACAAACAGCGCCTCTCGGGCCCGCGTAATCCCCACATAACAGAGGCGGCGCTCCTCCTCAACATCATCCGCTTTACCGCTGTCAAATACCCGTGCGTGCGGCAAGATTCCTTCCTCCAAGCCAGTCATAAACACCACCGGAAACTCCAGACCCTTTGCAGCGTGTAGCGTCATCAAGGTGACCTGCTGGTCTGCTTGGCTATCACTTGATGACATCAGCGCCATGTCTTCGAGGAATGTCGATACATCAGCATAGGCGTGCGCCTCGGCCACCAAAACACCGAGGTTTTCCAGCCGCTCTTCGGCCTGCACACTGCCGTCATTCACCGCTTCGCCGTAGCCGGTCTGCTCAATAATTTGTTCAATCGCCTCGGCCGGCGCCCTGTCAAGTAACTGTTGTAATTTTTGCATCAATTGACCGAACACCCGCAGCGGCTGCTTGACACGAGCGCTCAACCCTGTAGCCTCATCAACCGCCACCAGCCCCTCAATAATATTCCGACCCGATTGATCGGTCCAATCGAGAAATTTCGCCACGCTCACCGCGCCGATGCCACGCTTTGGTAGATTGACGATTCGCGTGAAGCTAACGCGGTCACTGGGTTGATATAATAACCGAAGATACGCCAGTACGTCCTTGACGACTGCTCGATCCAGAAACCGCAGGCCACCCACAATCTTGTAGGGGATGTGTCGTTGACGCAGCGCGCGCTCTATGGCGTAACTCTGGGCGTTGGTGCGGTACAGTACCGCTATGTCGCTATAGGCTCGGCCCATCCTGGCCTGGCGATGAATTTCGTCAGCCACTGCCTGTGCCTCCTCGGCCTCGCTGTACAGTCGCCATAATTGCGGTGTCATCCCGCCAACTGCTTCTGTCCACAGGCTCTTGTCGGTGCGCTGGGTGTTATGTTGGATTAAGTTATTTGCCACCGTTAAAATCGCGCCCGTTGAACGGTAATTTTGCTCTAGTTTAATCACCGCTGCGCCCGGAAAGTCACGCTCAAAGTTAAGAATATTGGTATAATCTGCGCCACGAAAACTATAAATTGACTGCGCATCATCACCGACCACACAGAGGTTGTGCTCTGGACCAACTAGCAGCTTGATCAGCGCATACTGCACCGCATTGGTATCTTGATACTCGTCGACGAGAATGTGGCGAAATTGCTGCTGCCATTTGTGGCGGATGTCAGGCGAGGAGCGCAGTAGCTCCACCGCCTTAAGCAATAAATCATCAAAATCGAGCGCCCCAGCCCGGTGCATAGCGGCCTCGTACGCAGCAAATAATTCGGCCATTTGCTGTTTGACGGGGCCAACCGCCTGCATCATATACTCATCGGGGGAAAGCATGTCATTTTTTGCCGCAGAAATAGCCGCAGCGATGCGGCGTGGCTTGATGTCGCGATCAGTCAGCCCGCGCGATTTCATCAACTGCTTAATGAGGCCCAGCCGATCATCTTCGTCATAAATAATAAAATTACGACCGAGACCAATTGACATCCCGTCTATCCTCAGTAGCCGCACACACATACTATGAAATGTCCCCATCCACGGCATGAAGCGTCGATCCGAGGCGTCTTCGCCCAGCATATCAGCCAAGCGCTGACGCATCTCTCGAGCAGCCTTGTTGGTGAAGGTCACCGCTAAGATGCGGCTGGGAAAAATCCCTCGCTGGCTAATCAGATAGGCGATGCGATGCGTTAAGGTTTTTGTCTTACCACTCCCCGCTCCCGCTAAAATAAGCAGCGGCCCGCCATCATGCTGGACGGCTCGCCGCTGTTCGGGGTTGAGTTCAGATAGGATGTCCATTACTTATAGTATAGCAGGAAAAAGTACGCTGCCGCACCGCCACCAACGCCGATAAGGGCAAAGAGAATGATCAATAGAATGGTACCGATGCCAGATTTTTTCTTATCAGGCTGGAGCGCTTCCCCGGTGGCTGGCTGGCTGGCTGCCGCATCAAACATCGGCTCTGGATCTGGTGCGATCTCGTCACCGGCCGTGTATTGCTGAGGAATATCGCCCGGAGTGTGCGGTCGACGTGGCGTCTCATCACCAGCTATCTCAGCGCCACTCTCATCCATCGACTCGATCGCCATGAGTTCACTGTCTAGTTCTGATGTATCAGCGGCGGGCTGCTTGGACGAAGCGCCTACCGATGTAGCATCTGCGTCGAGTTGCTCACTGACCTCGCTGGCTTCAATTTCATCAATGGTCGCTTCAAGGCTCGTACGATCAGCAGCAATGTCAGTATCAGCCGCCTCATCATGGTGTTCTACTACCTCGTCTCCAGCCGCCGCATCCGTCACCAGACGATCATCATCGGCCGTTAATTCATCCATGGTTAGTCCTTCACTATCAGCCGCCTTGGCCGGAGCGTCCTCTGCCAGCAAGCCCTCCTCGATAAAGGCGCTGTCGGTACTGGCCTCAGCTTCACTCGCCATCGACTCATAATCAGGCACGTCCTTGGTATTGAGCGACACATTGTCTGACGTCAGACCTTCAGCTACGTGCGATGGATCGGGCTGCAGAACGAGGCGTGGTGGTCGGCGCTTAATCTCGCGATCAGCTGCCGGTGAGTGAGCGGTGTTATCATCCGCCATCATATCGCTTGACGCGTCCTCGGCATCTTCAGTCATGTTAACGCCTTGCTGGCCGTTATTACCAGCCCGACCGGACAGATATGAGCCAGTCGGCTGAAGCGTCACGCCAGTGCGCGGCTGAGAAACGCTATGCCCGCGCATGACAGACGATGGGTGCACAACGTCCATGAAACGGCCAGACGGTCGACGCGAAATAGCTGGTGATGGAGCAACGGCCGGCTCGTCATCATGTTTTGTATCTGAAGAATCATCAGTTGGTTTCGCTGCTGACGTATCGGTCACTTTATCCTGCGGTGCGTCTGAGGCAGCCTGGTCATCCGCCTTTTTAGCTGGTGTTTTGATATCTGGAAATACCACGGCTGGTTTAGTCTCTGAGGCGGCGTGCGGAAATCCATTGGCTTCCGTCGACGGTGAAGCCGTCTCCCTGGTGGATGATTCTTGTAGTGAGGTCGGCGGCTCGCCCTGTGACTCACTGTGTGGCTCGTCATCACTAGACTCCGGGGTTGTTGACCGGGTCGGCGGTTCTGGTATCGAAGTAGGCGACGGCGGGACAGGCGACGAGGTTGTCTTGAACGACGGTATCGGCTCGAGCGTCAGCTTCGAGACAGGCTTTGGCGCTGGCTTTGTAACAGAAATCGGGACAGCAGTCGGCGCCGGTGTTGCTGCAGCCGCTGGCGGCGCACTTGGAGTGTTTGATGAGGCTGATGATTGTGTTGTCTTGGCCGGGGCTGGTGGCTTGCTCGTATCGGTACTTGTTGACTCGGATGCGGGTACGGTTGCCATGGCTGAAGTTGGAGATACAGGCGCAGACACGGGCGTCGACAGCGGTGCTGGCGTCGCTGTCGGTGCAGTGGTCGGCAACGGAGGCGTTAGCGGCTTGATGGTCAATGGCGGAATCGGCGTTGATGGCGTGGTGGCAGGCGACGGTGGGGCTGACGGAGCAGGGGCTGCTGGTGCTACCGACGAAGACGGTGACGTAAGTGGCGACGGCGGCGTTGATGTTGGTTCAGACTTCTCAATCGGCTGCGGTGCGGTAGCCACTGGCGCGCTCGGTGGCGTTGATAATGACACCGCAGGTTGCGGCGCAACTGGCTTGGGTTGAGGGCTTAGCGGCGCGACCGGAGGTGTCGCTGGTTCAGGCTGAGAAGCGGGGGTGCTAGATTGAACAGATTCAGGCGACGACGCCTTCACCGTATTTTCAGCAGTACTAGCCGCGGGTGCCGTCGACGTCGCCACGTCCGTATCAACACCGGCCGCCTGCTGAGCCGCTTCTTTCTCTGCCCGTTTCTGCATCAGTGACGTCACCGCCCGATCAAGTTCGTCAAAATCAATGTCTGACATAAGCCCCCCTATTCTTTATGCGCCTTCTTTACTATCTCCGTAAATTGATATGCGTCCAGACTCGCTCCACCGATCAGCAGTCCATCAAGTCCCGCCACTGCGAGATAATCACTAGCATTATCAACCGAGACACTGCCGCCATACACCACGCGTACCGCCTCGGCTGCTTCCTTGCCAAATAAATGCGTGATTTGCTGGCGAATCACCTTGAGCACCTTGGCAAGGTCACTCGGCTGCGCATACTCGCCGCTACCGATTGCCCATACTGGCTCGTAGGCGATCACCACATGGTCTATCTCCTCGGCTGTGATATTTGCCAGGCCATTTACAATCTGATCCTGGAGCACCTCGCGCGTTTCGCCTAGCGTCCGCTCGTGTGCCGTTTCACCAATGCAGAGAATCGGCTGAAGTCGATTACGCAGTGCTGCCTGTACCTTGAAACGAATATCCTTGTCGCTCTCCATAAATATATGTCGCCGCTCGGAGTGACCAATGATGACATAGTCAACCATACCATGTAGATGCGACGCCGGCACCTCGCCGGTGTATGGACCGTGGTCGCGCCAGTAACAATTCTGGGCGGCGAGCTTGACGATCCGACGCTTGATTTGCAAGCTCAAACTCTGCAAGGTCAACATTGTTGGCGCCACCACCACCTCGACGTCACGACGCACCGGCAGCTGCTCCATGAGCTTATGTAAATACAAACTGGCCTCATGCATAGTGAGGTTCATCTTCCAGTTGCCGATAATGAGTGTTTTTCGCGTCATAATGCTTATGTTTAGTGTATCATTTTAGTCCGTGTGCGTCTAGTAAACTTTCCACACCTGGTAATTTTTTGCCGCTCATCAGCTCGAGGCTAGCCCCGCCACCGGTAGAAATATGCGAAAATTGCTTGCCGTCATGCCCATCCCACCTAAGGACAAACTCTGCCGTATCGCCGCCGCCAATGATTGAGGTGACGCCGTGGTTTTGTACGATGGCTTCAGCGATCCGAGCCGACCCTCGAGCAAACAACGGGTTAGTCGAGTACCCCAGCGGCCCATTCCAAATGACTGTTTTGGCCGAGGCAATCACTGAGGCAAATTGTGCCATCGTCTGAGCACCAATATCTAGCGCCATCTCATGCTCACCGATCCCATCAACCGACACTTCATGACGATCACCCGATGCTTCTGGTGACAACGCCACCGCTACGTCGCTAGGTAGCCGCAAGAACTGATCGACCTGTTCATCACCAACCTTCCCGGCAGCACGGTGGTAGATGGCCGCGAGCACTTGCTCTTGATCCGGCTCAACTGTGCTGTGACCCATCCTGTGGCCGCGGTAGGCGAGGAAGGTATTGGCCATCGCCCCACCAATCAAAATTGTGTCAGCTTTATCAATCAGCCGCTCAATCAGCGCAATCTTATCAGCAATTTTCACACCACCAATAATCGCCACTACTGGTCGCGCTGGACGTGACATCGCTGCGGTTAGCGCGGTATATTCGTGCACCAACAGGTCACCGGCTAGCCCCGGCACGTATAGCGTAATCGCATGGGTACTGGCGTGAGCTCGATGTACCACCGCAAAACCATCCTGCACAAAATAATCCGGCCGCACCGCCCGAGCAATTGCCTTGGCAAACACCGTATCATCACGCGACTCCTCGTCATAAAACCGCAAATTTTCTAGCATCAGTATGTCGCCGGCTGCCATATGCCGCGCTGCTTGACGAAGTTTATCACCGACACAGCCATCAATAAACTGCACTGGCCGCCCGAGCAGCTCAGCCAGTCGGCGCGCCACTGGACGCAGGCTATACGTCGGATCGGCCCCCTTTGGCCGCCCGAGGTGACTCATCAAAACAATCTTGCAGCGTTGCTCTAATAGATAGCGCAGAGTCGGCAAACTAGCGCGAATTCGTAAGTCGCTGGCAATCCCACCAGTCGCAGTCAAGGGCACATTATAATCAACCCGCACCAGGACGGTCAGCCCGCGGAGATTAACGTCATGAATTGTTTGCTTGAAAAATCTGCCCACCCTTTTCTCGTCCTACTCCATTGTCCGGATCTGGATATTGTCAGTCTTGCCCGGCCGGCCTGGTTGATGGCCGCTGACCAATACCAACGTCACTGGATCCTCGCCAAAGTAACCTTCGGCCTTTAATTCCTCCGCTAACTTATTCGCCGAACCGAGACCACTTGGGCGAACGTACGAGCGCGTGGCGTAACTTAACGCTAATTTCTGGGCCGTTTTTTGGCTATCAGTAACGCTAATAATCGGCATATTCGGTCGAAAGGCACCGACATTCACCGCGGTTACACCGGTGCTAGTCTCAGCAATGATTGCTCCCGCCTTAAGTTCAGTAGCCAACCGCGCCGCCGTGTAACTGAGCAGCGCGTCATGCTTGCGGCGCTTCTCACTCGACTCAACCGCCATGACATCACTGTGCTCCTGAGTGTACATAATCGTCCGGCGCATTGCCTGCACTGTCTCGATCGGATATTTACCGTTGGCCGTTTCATCCGACAACATCACCGTGTCGGCACCCTGGATGACCGCATTGGCAACGTCGCTCACTTCAGCGCGAGATGGCTCAGGATTGTCAACCATGCTGCCCATCATCTGCGTGGCGACGATGCTGAGCTTAGAATATTTACGACAAAGAGCGATAATACGCCGCTGAATAACTGGCACGATCTCTGCCCCGGCCTCAACCGCTAGGTCGCCGCGCGCCACCATGATACCGTCACTTGCCTTGACAATCTCCTCCAGATGCTCATCGGCAATTGCTGATTTCGTTTCGATCTTAGCAATGATATACGCATCCGATCCCAGCGCTGTCAGCCGCGAGCGTAAATCAATAATGTCGTCCTCTGTCTGCACAAAACTGAGCGCCACATAATCAAAATCTTGACCAGCCGCCCACTCGATATCGGCGATATCTTTTGGCGTCAAGATATCACCACCAAAATCGGTATCTGGCAGATTCAGACCCTTGCGGCTCATCAAAAATCCGTCATTCTGTACCTCCACCTTGATGGCTGTTGGACCAGCAATTTCACGAACGATCGACTTGATCTTGCCATCAAACATATACAGCGGCTCGCCAACTTTCATTTTCTCGGCGAGATTATACTGGACGGGTAGATTGAAACTTCCATCGTGTTCCGCAATCGACGAATCAAGCGTCAGCATATCACCAGCCCGCACCGTCAGCATGTTGTCTTTGAGAACGCCGAGGCGGATTTTGGACCTTGAAGGTCTTGGAGAATGGCAACTGGTTTACCCTGCTCATGACTGGCCGTGCGAATCCAGTCGATTTGCTCACGCCGCTCATCATAACTACCGTGGCTGAAATTCAGACGAAAGCCATTGACACCGGCCTGCATAAGTTGACTAATTTTATCCTGACTCATCGTTGCCGGACCGATAGTCGCTAGGATCTTGGTACGTTTAAAAATTGTGTTACTCATCCTTTTGATTATAACACCGGTTAGGCGCTGAGAAAAGATATAATCACTGTTCAGAATTAGCTGCCCGATATCGAGCGATCGCTTGGCGGGCGGCTTGCTGTTGAGCCACCTGCTTGGACGGACCCACGCCGCGTCCCATCAGCGTTTCACCGACGAACACCCCAAGCGTGAAAACCTTATCATGATCTGGACCTTCCTCGCCCAAAACTTTGTACACCGGCGTCTGACCATCAACGCGCTGAGAAATTTCCTGCAAATACGACTTCGGATCGCGCCAGCTGCCTGATTCCAAAATTCCGTCCAACTTAACGATGATATGTTTATGAATAAAATCGCGCGCATCGTCAAAGCCACGCTCCAGATAAATCGCGCCAATGACTGCTTCAAAGGCATTGGCCAAAATCTGCAAATGCGCCCGATCCGAACCATTTTTCTCACCCTTGGACATGCGAATCAGCGACCCGTAGCCCAAGGTATCACCCGCATCGCCGATACTTTCCGTCCGCACCAGTGCCGCCCGCCACGCTGTCAAAATACCTTCTGGCTCAGAAAAATTCGTAAACAAATATTCCGTGACTGCTAGCTCCAACACCGCATCACCGAGGAATTCCAACCGCTCGTTATGCTCGTGGACTGATTTTCGGTGTTCATTAACGTAGCTACGATGCGTCAAAGCCGTAATCAACAGATCCAAATTATTAAACTCAAACCCCAACTTCTCACGCGCAAACTCCTGATACGGCGCCGTATTCATCCCGCTCATCTATAGATTCTCCTGCCTGATTCGTTTCATAGCGAGCAGAATCAGCTTGCCAATATCCTCATACTCGATCTCATCCAGCGCCTCATGAAAGGTAAACCACGCCAGGCCATTCATCCAGTCTTCTTTTTGCAGTTTTTCGTCCGGATCAAGCGCCTTCATCAGGTACACTTGCTGCGAAATCAGCACTAACTTATCAAGCCGGCGATAGCGAAAATTAATCTTGCCCAGCCAGCCACATACCTCGATATTCTTGAGGCCAGCCTCTTCACCAACCTCACGCTTGGCGGCAGCCTGTGCCGTCTCGCCCGGCTCAACGTGGCCCTTGGGAATTGTCCAGCGATCCCGCGCGTCTTGGTAGAGTAGAAACTCAACATCACCTTTTTTATTGCGTCGAAACACCACACCACCGGCGGTTGGCTCGCGAACTATTTCTTGGATCGACGGTTTTTTGCGACCGCCAAAATATTTCTTAATATGATCAAAGCTGCTTGTCTTCATCGGCATCCTCTTGAAGGGAGCGATACGCTGTGCCGAGCACACCGTTCACAAATTTCCCTGAGTTATCCGAACCAAACGTTTTTGCCAGTTCCACTGCCTCGTTGATAGCCACTTTTGGTGGCACTGCTGCCCGAGAAAACAATAATTCATACAGCCCGAGCCGCAATACCGTCCGGTCAATTCGCGATATCTGCTCAATCGGCCATTCTGGCGCCAGCGGACGAAGTTTATCATCAAGCTCTGCTTTATGCGTGGTGACGCCATTGATCAGACCCCGCACAAACTCAACATCATCGACTGACGATTTGTATTTCTCAAGATTGCGCGTCAAGATATCGGCGACATTAACCCCGCTGTCGCCAACTTCCTGGCGAAACTCAATCTCGTATAAGGTCTGCAACGCGACGATTCGTCCCAAATGACGGTTTGAAGCCATGACAAAAACGTTCCTGTTCGTGTTAGTTTATTTTATACTCTTATTACCAGTCTCGCGTTTGGTCGTCTTGACTTTCACTGGTGACGTCCCGTTGACGCGGCGTGCTAATTTCAGTACCAAGTGGCTGCGACGCAGACCAGTCTTGCGCGGGCTGCTCTGCTTTTTTGGTTGTGCCATAGAAAAATCTCCTTTATTTCAGTTTATCGTAACACTTGGGCTTCATTATACCGGTTTTTGATAGATTTCTCAAGGGGATGCAGAGATGATGCAGAGCGATGGCGATACGCTGTCAGGGGGTATTATTGACTTTATATAATATTTATGGTAATATCGTAAACATCACTTACAATAGAAAGGATACATCCTACTAATTATGGATAAGAAAAACTTACCCCCTCAATCTGGGGAAACACTAAGTCGACTAGGTGAGCTGAAACTGGCCATCGGATCAGGAGCGATGCTAGCGGTAATGGGGGCGGGTCTCGGCATCGGCATTAACGGTATCGCCAACGCCGATAAAGAACCGGCGGAATCACCTCTAGTTGGCTCTTATATGATGCATTATGACCCCACGGAAGCTAATGCCACAAATGATTCAGATGTATGTGCAGCAGCACATTCCGTTGTAAGGGATGCCAATACTACTACCCAAATTGATATAGTGGGTTGTGCTACGGAATCCAAAAAGCTCGCTGGTCTTCCACAGGGAACACGCGTACGAGTCGAGGTACACCGGGATGGCTCGGTGACGACTAAGCCCCTCGGCAACTAACCTAGACAACAATATTCACCAACTTCCCCGGCACATAAATCACCTTTTTCGGTGTCCGGGCGTCGAGATAGGCGCGAACCTTCTCGTCATCCAGCGCTCGTTGCTCAATCGTCTCTTTATCAGCGTCAGCCGGCAGCTCCAGCCGTGATCGAAGCTTACCATTGACCTGAACGATGATGGTCATCACATCGCTCACCAGATATTTTTCATCCCATTTCGGCCAGTGATCGACATGAATAGTGTCACTATGGCCCAATTCTTGCCACAATTCTTCGGTGATGTGCGGTGCAAATGGTGCTAAAATTTGCAGCAAACTCTCCAAGGCAAACTGCCACGTTTCTGTTGCTTGCATGCCGTGTGTTTCTTTGAGCTTGTATAGGCCGTTCACCATCTCCATCATCGCCGCCACTGCCGTGTTGAACTTTTCATCCTCAATGTCGCGAGTGACTTTCTTGATAGTGAGGTGAGTGAGGCGCAATAATTCAGAAGAATCAGTCGATGACGATGGGTCGCTCAAGGAAGGGTTAGTGGATGGTGATGTATCCGCAACCACAAACTCCTGCACTAAATTCCACACTCGGTTTAAGAACCGATACGTCCCCGGCACTCCGCGCGGATCCCACGGCGCATCCATATCGTACGGCGCGATAAACATCTCATAGACGCGCAGCGCATCAGCGCCATAACCGCTGTCCATGATTTCCATTGGATCGATAACATTGCCCTTAGATTTGGACATTTTTTGACCGTCCGGCGCCATGATGTAGGCGTTATACATCATCCGCTTGAACGGCTCCGGCGTCGGCACCAAGCCCAGTTTATAGAAAAATCGCATCCAAAAACGACTGTACAACAGATGCGCCACCGCATGGTCGGCACCGTTGTAATAATCGACCGGCATCCAATGACTAATGCGCGCTGGATCCCACGCCTCGGCATTATTGTGCGGGTCAAGATAGCGTAGGAAATACCAGCTGGAACAGGCATAGCCGTCCAGTGTGTCAGTTTCGCGCCGCCCTTCATACCAATTATCGCCCGCTGGTTTTGGCTCGGTGATCGGCACCGTTTTACCCGTCTCAACATCAACCCACACGCGCACCCAATCATCAACTTGCGCTAGGACCGAGGTGTTACCGCCCGTCGGCTTGAAGTTCTCGACTTCTGGCAAAATCACCGGCAAGCACTCATCCGCCACGGCAATTGGCTCATAACCATCAACATGAACCATCGGAATCGGCGCACCCCAGTACCGCTGGCGAGAAATCAACCAATCGCGCATTTTATAGGTAGTCTTACTCCGGCCCAAGCCCTGTTGCTCCAGCCAGGCTACCACCTGTTCGCGAGCCTCTTCGCTGCGCAGGCCGTCAAAATCGCCCGAGTTAATCAATTCGCCTTCGCCCGTGTAGCAGCCAGCATCCGCCGAGTTTTCTGGCTTTTCAATCACTTGCACTACTGGCAAATCAAATTTTTCGGCAAACTCCAAATCGCGCTCATCATGCGCCGGCACCGCCATAATCGCGCCAGTACCGTAACCGCCGAGTATGTAGTCCGCCACCCAAATTGGTAGCTTCTGGCCGTTGACCGGGTTGATGGCATAGCTGCCAGTAAAGACGCCAGTTTTGTCTTTATTTTCCTGGCGTTCAACGTCGGATTTTTTCTGTGCTGCTTGAATGTATGCTTCAACCTTGGCACGCGTGTCGGCATTGACTAGCTGAGAAACCAATGGATGTTCTGGCGCCAGCGCCACATACGTCGCGCCAAACAGCGTGTCAGGACGCGTGGTGAAAACAGTTATGACGTCGTCGCGGCCTTCAACTACAAACTCAACCTCCGCGCCAACCGACCGGCCAATCCAATTTTTCTGCATGGTCTTGACCATGTCCGTCCAGTCTAGGTCGTCAGTCGCCTCTAGAATTTCATCAGCATAGGCGGTGATGCGGAAAAACCACTGTTTGAGGTTGCGCTTGGTGACGGGGTTACCGCAACGCCAACATTTGCCGCCCTCAACTTGCTCGTTAGCTAGCACCGTATTGTCGGTATCGCACCACCACTGCGGCTGCTCCTTCTGGTACGCCAAATCGTGTTTGTACAGCTGCGTAAAAATCCACTGGGTCCATTTGTAGTACTCGGGGTCGGCGGTGGAAATCTCCTTTGACCAATCGTAGCTAAAGCCGAGGCGCTTCAGCTGAGCGATGAAATGCGCCTTGGCTTCGTCGTGCGCCACTCGCGGCGTTTTACCGACCTTGATGGCGTAATTTTCTACGGGGAGGCCAAAGCTATCCCAGCCAATTGGATGATAAGTATTATAGCCCTGCTGACGCTTGAGGCGCGCTTTAATATCGGCAAACTGAAACGTCCGACCGTGACCGATGTGAATACCCGCGCCAGTAATACCAGGAAGCATGCTTAGACTATAGTACTTAGGGCGCGTCGTATCACCAAGGTCAGTGACATAGGTACCATCAGCCTCCCACTTATCTTGCCATTTTTTCTCAATTTCCGTCGGATTGTAGCGTTTCATACTCCTTAGTATATCATCTCTCGACGCTAACGTTCGTGTCTTCGTCATTCTCGTCTACAGACACACCACCCCTAGCAAACGGCGGCGGTATTGGCGATGAGCCGGCAAAATCCTGAAGCACCGACTTAAGATTATCGGCATTTGATGGTATGTCAATCTGTTCTGACTTGCTGTAATCAAATGTCATATCCATAGTGATATTCCGATCCTTGTCGTCATCTGAACTGTGTGCCTTAATCTCAATCGCTTTCAGTTGATGCGACCACGGATTGACCCAGATGCGTATAGTAGGCAATTTCTTTGATGACGTAGTTTTATTTGCTGTATTGAATACTTTGTCGCCATAGCACTCTTTAATTTTCTTGCCAAGTTTCGTATCCCCCAGAGAATCGACAAATGCGCGTAGTTTGTCTGACATTTTACCATCCGAAGCTAGATCAATTTCAAAGCCAGGCACACCATCACGCGGCTCGACCTTAGCGTCCTTTTTGACCGTCACAAAGCTGTTTTTGCGATACGCATTGATCAGTTCGCTACGCACCTGCTGGTCAGCATTGATCAAATCAAAGATTTCTTGGGAACATGTATCTTTATCCGCATATGACGCGCCAAGCTCATCAAATGACACCTTAAGCCACTTGCCTTCAATCTTGTTAAGTTTCTCATCAAGCTGTTTGAGGATCTGGTCACGTATACGTATAACTGTCGGCTGCGCGTCCGGTAGTGCTCCCTGGCCCCGATCCTTAATGATCGTCTCTGCCATCTGGCGTACGATATCTTTTAAGTGTTCACCCTTAATATAAACCGCGCCCTTACCGTCAGCCACCACCGTAAGCACGATATCCTGTTGGGTTTCTATGCCATTGATCGCCAATGTAATGGTGGCCTCGGTTTTTGATTTTGGTGAGTCAGCAACGGCTTTAATCTTAATGTCAGCCCGATTGCCGCTACCAAGATCCATGACGAGCTTACCTGAGGAAACCACCTTTTTAGTCTGGAACGAACTGACCATCGCATCAGTTACCATCCTCTGCGGATCTTGCCACCAGAAAAAGTACAACAGTACCGCAGCGATAGCTAGCAGCAATACAACCGAGCCGGTAATAATACCGATGATGAGGCCAGTTTTCTTTTTTGGCGGCATAACCGAATTCATGATCGGCGGGCGCAAGGACGACGATGCCGGCTGATCAGCCTGTGTAGGCGGAGTCGTTGTCGACTGTGATGAGCTTGATGTGACCGTCGACTGCGACGCTGCCGGCGATGTTGACGCAGCGGCTTTATCTGCTGGTGTTTTCTTGCTATTCGTACCCTTGTCGTCCATATTCCTCCTCGTTATACTTTCATTGTATCACTATCCGCGAAAGCGCGAGAAAAATTCATTTTTTCGCTTAATCCAGTCAGGCGACTGGCGCACCAATTTTTTCTCATCCTCGGCGCTGTGTAGGTTAATTTTAATCGCTTCCTCGAGCCAAACACCGCCGCTCGAACCTTTGAAGAGAGCCACGCCGCCCGCATGAAGTTTTTCGCGCACAAATCCGCCGGCCATCAGCGCATCACGACACTCCTTGACCTGACAGCCGCGACGACGTGCTACTGGCGCTAGGTATTGATTAGCCATCTCACCGACGGTCACTACCCAATCCAGCTCGTCTGGTGAACACTGAGCGCCGAGCTTCGCATGACCGGCCTGTGTATCCTTGCGTAGCCCATTCATGTTACCAAACACCACGATACGCTGCGGCACCTCAAGACTGTACAGCGTTTGTAGTGCTGACAATGCCGTCAGTGGTGATGAGCTATAGCTATCGTCAATCAAAATCGTCTGATCCGCACCGCGAAGCACTTGCATCCGACCCGGCAGCGGGCCTAACTGGCTCAAGCCCTTTTCAATCAATTCTTTCGTCATACCCATCCGCACCCCAGCGAGCATCGCCACGACGGCTGGCCGCAGATTATGTTCACCAAGCAGCGGCAGCGTCACCGCGATGCCATCAGGGTATTCCGGGCCGATAATCTTGCCGACATAACCGTGCTCCAGCGAGAAATCATGCTGCTCAAAATAATACTCAGCGACCTCGCTAGTGCCATATGTCGTCATCTGGGGATTTGTCAAAAACGCGGCAAATCGACCGTCAATATCATCGCGGTTAATGGCCGCAAAGCGAGCATTATTCGCCAATGTTAGCATCTCGCCAGCCACCTCTTCGACGGTATGTTCAACCCGCATGCGGCCAGAGGTTACCGACGTCACAACGGCCATGTCCGGCAAAATAACCTGCTGAAACCACGCGTTAAAACCAGGCTGCATCGGGCTGAATTCTTGGACGATGACATGAGCTTCAGGATGCTCAGCGCGAGCACGCTTTTTGACAGCTCGCATCATCTTGCGGCGGTGCCAAAATCCCCACTTCTCCTCCGGACGATTCTCAGGATAGCGCACACCCATAATCTGTAGAAGGGTTTGCAAGTGCGACATTGGCTCAGCAGCGTGCATGGCGACAGCAAATTGCTGCGATAGCACAGTGGCGATCGCCGTTTTGGCACTCGTTTTACCGGCGCTCCCGGTCACTGCGATCAACTTGACGTCAGCATGGTCGGCAAAAAATTGCCGGACATAGCGTATCATTTTTTTCTCAAACGACTTCTTGAACATCCCCTTTATCATACCATAAGCGCCGTCAAACGCGCCACTTGACGAACAAAAAAGAGCTGTTACGCGCCCACCCGGGGCAATTTCATGTGTTTGTTTTGGATGGCAGCATAGGAAACGCCCCTATGCGTACCAGCTCTAATGATATTATGCGCTTTTTTATTAAAAAGCACAAGGGGTTTGCCTGATATTTATCTACAATTCCTTAGCAAAAGCGTTAGTGCTACGTACGACTGCGCCCTTTTTCAAGTAGAATTGCTGCGCCGCTTCACGTTCTGGGCGTGATGTGAATTCTAATTTCAAAGCGCCCTGCTCGCGACCCCAGTCGATGATAGCGTCCCAGAGTTGAGAGCCGACGCCCCTGCCCTGGATAGTCGGATCAGCAACGAAATCGTCGAGGTAGATCTTACGCCCAGCAGCTGGCCCCAGTAATAACGCCACCGTTGCCATGCCAACGACTTTGCCTGATAACCGTGCCAACAGCAACACATGACTCGGCGAGTCGATAATCTGCTGCAACAGCTTGGTGTCAGCTGGATGCGGCTTGCTGGTAAGCGCCGCGATAAGGTTGGTAATGTCTGCCACATCAGATTCAGTGATGTGGGATGCTCGTTCAATTGTCAATTCGTCCATGCTTCCATTATACTATACCCATGAATCAGCACATACGAGACCTAGCAAAAATTTTAGCTTCAAATCCGCCACGCGTGGTATTTCCTGAGGGCGATAATCACATCATCCAGCAGGCAGCACGCGTACTAGAAGAAAGCGGCGCAGCGCAGCCAGTGTTGCTTGATGGGGAAGAGAACGCCATCAGTCGCGGTGCAACGATGCTAACGAGCGGCGAGGCTGACGTTATGGTGGCTGGGATTGATCACCCAACGAAAGACGTGCTGCGGGCTGGGCTGAAAATTGTTGGACTGGCGCCCGATGTTCGATATGCATCCAGCTTTTTCGTGATAGACGTCCCACAGTTTCAGGGCGGCGAACAAGGTTTATTGCTCTTTGCCGACTGCGGTATGAATATTCAGCCAAACGCCGAGCAGCTGGCGGCGATTGCCATGTCCTCAGCGAATAGTGCGGCGTCGCTTGGCTGGGAGCCACGCGTGGCTATGCTGTCATATTCAACGAAAGGCAGCGCTGGCGGTGATAGTGTCGAGCTCGTCACCCAGGCACTACAACTCGTCAAGACAGGGCGACCCGATATACTCATTGACGGTGAACTACAATTAGACGCGGCAATCGTCCCCGCTATCGGCCAGAAAAAGTCACCGGACAGTCCGGTTGCCGGCATGGCTAATATCCTTGTGTTTCCTGATCTTGGTTCTGGTAATATCGCGTATAAGTTAGCCGAACATCTGGCTGGCGGTCATGCGTACGGGCCGATCTTGCAGGGTTTTGCTCGGCCAATCAGCGACCTATCGCGCGGCTCTAGCGTTGATGATGTGATCGGCGCCACACTCGTTACTGCTAGTATGGCGCAAGCGCACTCATAGCAACGAGCGACACTACTGCATGATATACCACTGCGCAAATTGATGCCATTGCTGCAGCGTATCAGTCTCAACCGCCAAGCCTTGATCGCGCCGATCAAACACCTCGGATATCGTCAGGCCGTTACTACCATCCATCGTAATAATCTTGTTGACCGATGCGCCACTCTTGCCACGTGGCGGAGCCACAAACTTCCCCGGCTGATCAAAGATAAACGTCTGTAGATTATGCCCGTCGTAATAGGCGACAATGTCATGGAGAATAATCTGCCAATCATCTTTGTCGCGTAGCAAAGCCAAAAAATCCTCGGGCGCCAACCAGTGCGCAACATCCTTCATGTAACCACCGGGAAAGCCGCCGAGCGCGGGCACTTCCCAATTACTATCATTAACAACAACCGGCTTGCCAACCTTCTCGTACGCCGTCCGAACCTTAGCCTCGGTAATTTTCAATGGATCACGGTGCTGGATCTCATCAATATCGAGATTAATAATCTCCACCGCTATGTCGTATTGGCTCAGCGTAGCCGTTGCCTCCTCAATTTTACGCGGATTACCAGTGACGAGATTGATGTGTTTTGTCATGGGGCCGATTATAGCACCTCTCATTTTAGTGTGGCTGTAGCACTGGTTTTACCATAGGGGATCCTTCGTCAACCAACCTCACTCGGCGCCTTTATAATATCCTCATCCCGTGAGACCGCATGAATATTTGACAGTTGTAGAAACCATTTTGGGGTATCATGAACAACGACCACTGGTTTACCAAGCGCTATCGCCATGCCAACTTCGTAGCGCGCACTCTCCTGGTCGGATTCCCATAGATATACCAAAACATCGGCAGAACGGACAGCCTGAACTTCATCTTCTGGACTGAAATTTGTCTCGTCGTCTTTGTAATTATAGTACCAATTACACGGAATACTATAGCCGGAATCCTCTAGGATTTTTGCCACGCGATTCGCCCTGTCGAGATTTTTGCCAGCTAGGTAGATCACTTTCATATATAAATAATAGCATATGTTTATTCAAGTGTGGTGAGAAATTGACGGACGGCATCGATTGGCTTGAATAAGCGGTACGTCTCAGCGTCCTCATCTGGCGTTAATTCGGCGCGCGTTTTGCCCCCGTAGCCATCTGGGCAAAATATTTTATCCCAGCCAAAGCCGCCATCGCCTATGGGATACTCAGAGATAGCGCCATGAAGTTCAGCGCGAAACAACCTGACCCGCTGGCCGTCATAGTAGCCAAACACGCATGCCGCCACCGCCGATCGATCGTCAAAGCCATCAAGCATCCGGCAGAGATTCTCTAAGCCGTTTGGCGCCTCCACAAAAAACTTGATAAACGGACCCGGCAGTCCACCGAGCGCCGTAAACTCAAGCGCCACATCCTCAACCAAAACTGGACGCTTAGCAACTGCATACGCCTGACGTACCTTATGCTCAACAATCTCTTCCAAGCTCGTTGATTGAATTTCCGTTAAATCAACCGCCCGATGCTTCAGTGGTAAACCCAGCATGCGCGATAAGTAATCTGCCTTGTGCTGATTGCCGGTGATAAACGTAATCGTCTTCATCACGCTTACACCTGAGTTTCAGAGTTTACTTTCTCAAATCGCGACACAGATTTCCCATCCAGTACTACCGTTTCCGTAAACATGTTGGCGGGGCGAGCAAATAACTCATATTCATTTTCATAGAGAGGTCGGTAAATTACTAGGAAGTCTTCTGCCTCAGTTTCTAACGCTAGACCGATCACCTCGTATAGCTTGCCTGACTTGCTATGCTTGTACACACCCTTGCTTATTTTCGCGCAACGACTCTGCTCTTTACTATCCGCAGCTTCTTCGCGATACTTCTCTGGCTGAGCGCGGAAGATTCCTACCCATTTACTATCATCATCCAGGTCATGATATTTAATGTAATGTCGTTTGTCAAAGCCACCCTTGCTCTGTTTCTTGCACGCCATTTCCGCCTGGACTTGCTCGACAGAAAAACCAAAATCTTGGCGCAGCACGTCAACAACTTCCTGTAAATCAGCCAGCTCTTTGAGAGATTCGCCGCGTTGATCATCGTCCAGCGGGATTTCGTCCGCTTCCTCATGAATCTTACGAAGCAGCTCCCGGCGAAATTCTTGCTTGTTTAGTTCGCGGTACTCTGTATGTAAAACTTCTTCGTCATCCAAACACTTTTTCACAACTTTGTCGCGAACTAGTTTTTGTAAATAAAATCGAATCATCTAATTACCTCCGCTGGTTAATGCTTCAACGCCATCTTCATACACCAAGTCGCCAAGCTCAACTTCGTAAATGTGCTTATCATTACGAAACGCAAAAAATCGGACGGTTTTATGCTGCTGCCAGGCTTGAGCTATTTCCGCCCGCACGCCATCAGCGATGTCGCCAAATACCCACAGCTCATCAGCGCGCGCCACCAGCGTATTATTGGCGCGCCGTACCGTATCGCGCTCCACCGCGTCAAGCGAGAAATAATCAAAACTGGTAAATGGGTTAATCGGCACAACGCCTTGATCAAGCGCAAATTTCGTTACAAAAAATCTCATGTAAAAATATTTCTTGGACATCGCCGTAAACACAACTGTGTCGGCAGGTTTGATAGCGAGGGCGCGATGTGATTGCTGAGTCATGATTATTACCTCCTTATTGTATAAGCTCTAACAATGTTTGTTCATCAATAATTTTAGTGCCGTATTGTTCAGCTTTTTTTAGCTTGCTGGCGCCGACTTTACCACCCGCTACCAGATATGTTGTATCTTTTGCAACAGCGGTTTGAAAGACACCACCTAGATTGCGGATTTTTTCCGCGGCGGCATCACGGCCCATCGACTGCAGCGTGCCAGTAATGACGAAACTTTGGCCAGCCAGGCGATCAGATTTTCGACTAAACTGCGGCGCCACACCCAAGTCAGCAAATTTTTCGAGCAGCGTCACATTATCTTCATCAGCAAACCATGCCACGATTGACTCGGCAACAATTTCACCGACGCCGTCCACTTCGCGTAGCTCATCGATAGTCGCTTGGCTGAGTTTCTCAACACTTTCAAAGTGATTCGCAAGATCAATCGCCGTCTGCGCGCCAACATGCCGAATACCGAGACCAAACAAAAATCGCTCCAAGGCTGGCTGCTTCTTGGCAGCAATGGCATCAATGAGCTTTTGCGCGGAAATATCAGCGAAACGCTCTAACTGCAGCAAATCGTCTTTCGTCAGACGGTAGATATCTGCCAAATCATTAACCAGCCCAGCTTCTACCAGCGCCTCGACATTTTTCTCGCCCAATGTGTCGATGTCCAGCGCGCCTTTGGAGGCAAAGTGTGCCAGGGACCGCTTCAAAATCAGCGGGCCACTCAAACCTTTAACGCGGTAGACTGCCTCGCCCTCTGGCCGCACAAATGCTAGTTCTGGATATTGGCGCGCCAGTTCTGCTGGATAATCAATTGGCTTAGTATCTGCCGGTCGCAATTCTTTTAGCACAGTTTGCACCTGCGGGATGATGTCGCCGGCCTTGAAAATCACCACCGTATCGCCGCGGCGCACATCTAGCCGGGCAATTTCATCAGCATTATGCAGACTGGCGTGCTGCACCGTCGTACCAGCCACCACCACTGGGTCAAACACCGCTACTGGCGTGGCCGCACCGGTTCGACCGATGGAAATAACGATATCACGGACGATGGTCGTAGCTTCTTCGGCGGCAAATTTATAGGCCACTGCCGCTCGTGGTGTCTTGCCAACGATGCCCAGCTCGGCAAACTGTCGCCGGTCATTGAGCTTGATGACCGCTCCGTCAGTATTAAACTGCAGCGACTGACGCAGCTCATCAAGGTGATTGATATAGCTCATCACTTCGTCCAGGCCATAGACAATTTGTGTCTGCCGACTGGTGGTGATGCCCAACTCGTTCATCATCTGATAGCCAAAGGCAATTGTCGGCGTATCCTCGAGGTTATCGCGAATGATGTCATAACCAACGAAGTGCAATGGACGCTCTGCCACCAGTTTTGGGTCAAGCTGACGAATCGTCCCGGCTGCTAAATTACGCGGATTGGCAAATTCTGGCTGACCGGCCGCTCGCCGACGCTGATTTAAGGCTGCAAAGTCCTCTTTGTGCATCACGATTTCACCACGAATCTCCGTCCGACCACGCAAAAAATGAGCAAATCGCTGGTTGGCGCGCAGTGTCAGCGGCACATTCTGAATCGTCCGCACATTCATGGTCACATCTTCACCAACCAATCCGTCGCCGCGCGTCACGGCCCGCGTCAGCACACCGTCTTCATAAATCAGCGCACAGGCCAGGCCATCCATCTTGATATCACACAAAAATTCTTCAGTGATGTCCCGGCGCACTTTTTTCATGCGCTGTATCCACGCCGCAACTTCTTCTCGGTCAAACACGTCCTGCAGTGAAATCATCCGCGTTTGATGCTGGACCTTGGTAAATTTACCGAGCGCTTTTCCTGCCACCCGCTGGGTCGGGCTGTCTGGTGTGACGAGTTCAGGAAACTGCTCTTCTAGCTGCGACAATTCATGTTTCAGGCTATCAGCCGCCGCCTCACTCATGATCGATTCATCAAACACATGGTAATGATAGCGATAATCATTGATCAGATCTCGCAGTTTGACAATTCGTTGCTCGGCCGCCTGCCGATCAAGCTGGCGCGCTGTCATCGGCGACGACCTTTCGGTAGAATAGATAAATGTAGCACGCCGAGGCAACAATCGAGAACGCCACCAACATCAACGCCACGAGCGGCACCAGCGGCAGCCAGTTCAACGCCGGTATCACCGTTTTGAGTGCACCATCAATCGTAATGACCGGAATAAGCACCGCCGCCCAAACCACGGCGAGCACCACCAGCAGCCACATCAATCGCAGCAAGATTCGTATCCGCCGTCCTAGTACAACGTCCGAAGCCAGTCGCGCTGCTTCTAGTGGATACATTCCCGGTAGAGTGACGATCACCATAGCAAACAACGTACTCGTTAGCCAGTATATCGACAAGGTAACGATTAATATGGTGGCACCGGCCGCCAACATCAGCACCACCGTCTGTTGTAACATGCCTGACGTATCCGCCGCTCCGTAGATGATAGCCGCTATCGCCGCTGGTAATAATTGAATGAGCGCAATAAACACCAGAACCGCCAGGGCAATGACTGGTGCACCCGCGTTATACAGCCCATCACGAATCTTTAGGCGCTTATCAGCGGTCACGCCACGAATCAGCCAGATTGTCGTCAGCCATATATATAGCCCAATTAACGCACCAACTAGCTGCTGGGATGATCCCACACCACCCGTCGAACCGCCAAGCTGATTGGTAACCACGCCGGCAAATAGCGCCAGTGTCGGCATCACAGCACCCAGGGCTCCTTCTTGGTTCGCTTCATTAATTGTATCTTTGAGTTGCTGGTACGTATCTTGTGACATTAACCCCGATAACAATACGCCCAATACCGCATATATTGCCGCCAATCCAACGAAGATCCGCCAGTGCTTTCGCATCAGTTGCCATGCTTGTTTGGTCAGCGCAAAGTAGCCTGGCAACTTGAGCGAACGACGATAGTCACGTCGCTTGGTCACTCGAAAACTACGGTGCGGCCGACGGCGGAGAAAGGCTTGGCGGCGCTGCGTTAGTCGCCGCCAAGCCTTATTAAGCCTCTCTTTTAACGATACTGTTTTCTTTGCCGCGGCGCGACTATCTGCTTTTGAAGTTGCTCGTTTACGCCGCGTGGCGTGTTGTTTTTTGGTTGACTTCGTCATGATTACATCTTTGTTGCATTACTTCGCAGACGTGCGATTCGATCTTCTAGCGGCGGATGGGTGCTAAATAACTTTGAGAAAAAGCCAGGGCGCAGCGGATTGTTCATAAACAAGTTCGCTGTTGAAGTACTCTGCCTGCGCATTGGCCGACCATAACTTTGTAACTTCTCCAGTGCCATCGCCAGCCCCTCCGAGTCGCGAGTCAAGAGCGCACCCGAGGCGTCCGCGAGATACTCGCGCTGGCGGCTGACTGCCAGTTGCGTAATCGTTGCTAAAATCGGTGCCAAGATTACTACTATAATACCCACGACGTAGACAATCGGGCTGGTATCCCCGTCATCATCATCGCCATATATCATCATCCGGAGTGCGATATCAGCAAGCAACCCAATAGCACTCACCAACCCAAAGGCAATCATACTAACGCGAATATCGTAATTACGCACATGACTCATCTCGTGCGCCATCACCGCCTCGAGTTCGCGCTTGTCCATAATTTCCAACAGCCCAGTAGTCGCACCAACGATAGCGTGCTTTGGATCGCGGCCGGTTGCAAAGGCATTTGGTGCCGGGTCGTCAATGATATAGACTTTTGGCATCGGCATACCAGAAGCGATCGCGAGGTTTTCTACTACTCGCCACAGCTCCGGCGCATCCTTTTTTTCAATCTGCTGCGCACCGCTCATCGCCATGGCCAATTTACCAGCAATATAATATTGTAACCACGCATAAAGCAGTGCACAACCGACAATGATCAACGACAATGAATAGTTCCGTAGATACATACCGACCAGTACACCAATCACGCCGATAATCGCCACAAACACTGCCATGATCAGCACAGTGTTTCGCTTATTATGAGAAATTGCACTATACATATTAGATATTATACCAAAAACCGCCCGCCGAAAATAGGCGAGCGGCTTAGTTCAGGCAAAGATTATCCTGCCTTAGAATTTCACCTCGACTGGATTCTCAACACTTGCTCGATCAGCAACCTCAAAGAACTCCTTGGCCTGGAAGCCGAACATACCGGCAACCATGTTAGCTGGGAACCTTTGAATCCTTGTGTTCAGATCGCGAACGCCGCCATTGTAAAAGCGACGCGATGCCTGGATCTTATCCTCAGTATCAACCAGCTCTTGCTGTAGCTGCAAGAAGTTCTCATTAGCCTTCAATTCCGGATACGCCTCAGCGACAGCGAACAGGCTCTTTAGGGCACCCTCTAACATATTCTCTGCCTGAGCCGTATCGGCCACGCCTTTGGCACCCATAATGGCCGATCGCGCTTCAGTAACCTTTTCAAATACTTCTTTCTCGTGCGTGGCGTAGCCCTTGACTGAGTTAACCAGGTTTGGAATCAAGTCAGTCCGGCGTTTGAGCTGGACAGTGATATCACTCCATGCTTCCTCGACGCGGTTACGCAGTGTTACCAGTCCGTTGTACGTACCGATCAAAAACGCCACGATCAGAACGATAACGACACCAACGATAATTAAGGTTATTATTACTGCATCCATGTTCTATTCTCCTTATGGTTAGTACCTTATACACATAATTATACCATACACACGAGTCGTATAGTGGCAAAATCATGCCAACTCATTGTTGACACGCAGCTCATCATAGTCGTATACTTATTCATATAAATCATATTTATATGAAAGAAAGGAATTATATGACAAAACCAAAGAGTAGACATGCTTGGACAGTCAAGGTTGGCGAACGCGGGCAAATTGTGATACCCAAAGAGGCACGAGATATTTTTAATATCAAGCCTGGCGATACACTTATCATGCTCGGCGACAAGCAGCAAGGAATTGCTATTCCGACTAAGAATAAAGTCATTGATACAATCACCGCCGTACTCAATGATACGGAGATGAAATCATGAATGCAATCACTGCGACCAACTTAACAAAACGCTACGGTGACTTTGTCGCAGTCGACAGCCTTAATCTATCAATTGAAAAGGGTGAGTTATTTTCACTACTCGGTGTCAATGGTGCGGGTAAGACGACACTGATTAAAATGTTATCTTGCTTAAGCCAGCCAACACAAGGTGATGCTATTTTACTCGGCAATAGTATTACCGAAAAATCTCAGGCAGTCAAACAGATGATCAACGTTTCACCGCAAGAAACTGCTGTAGCTGGTAATTTATCAGTCCGCGAGAATCTCGAACTGATCGCTGGACTCTACGGACAATCTGCTCATAACGCCAGTGAGAGCGCCTCGCGTATGGCAAGCCAATTCAAGCTCGAAACTGTCGAACATAAAAAAGCTAAGCATTTGTCTGGCGGCATGCAGCGACGCCTGTCGATCGCCATGGCACTCATCTCAAATCCAAAAATATTATTCATTGACGAACCAACGCTAGGTCTTGATATTTTTTCGCGCCGTGAGTTATGGGAGGCGATCCAGTTGCTCAAAGGTACAGTGACGACGCTGCTCACAACTCACTATCTCGAGGAAATTGAAGCATTGTCTGATCGTGTCGGCGTTATGGCGCGCGGCAAGCTCGTGGCAATCGGTACAGTAGCAGAACTGCAAAAACAAACCAATACGCGCACTCTCGAGGATGCGTTTGTAGCACTTGTAGGAGGTATTCGATGAGATCATTACTATTTGCTAAACGCTGTACAAAAGAAGTTGTACGCGATCCGATCAATCTATTCTTTGGATTAGTCTTTCCACTCGTTTTGCTTGGACTGCTCTCTATTATAAATGCCAGCATTCCCGCCGAAGCCAATAATACTATGTTTGCCATCAAAAATTTGGCACCAGGTATCGCAATGTTCGGTACGGCATTCCTAGCACTATTCTCAGGTATGCTCCTAGCAAAAGACCGAACCTCATCATTCCTGATGCGTCTGTTTACCTCGCCTATGACAGCCCGAGATTTTATCATTGGATACACAATTCCGATGATTATCATTGCTATCATGCAGGCAGTGATTACCCTCGTTATCGCCTGCTTTATCGGGCTCGACTTTTCAGTGCATATTATTGGGGCAATCGTTATTACAACGGTAACGTCGCTTCTATTTGTTGGATGTGGGTTATTCTTCGGCAGTCTCATTAACGAGCGAGCAGTTGGCGGTATATGTGGCGCCCTGCTCACCAATGTCGCTGGCTGGCTGTCGGGCGTATTTGTCCCGGTTGATCTCATCGGCGGTGGTTTTAAAATGGTTGCGGAAGCACTGCCATTTTACCACAGTGTTGCCGCCATTAAAGGCAGCATTGAGGGGAATTGGCAAGTCATCACACCACATCTACTGATTGTTTTGTGTTATACCACCGTTATCTTTACACTCGCTATCTATATCTTTCGGCGAAAGATGACCGGGCGAAACACCTGATTTACCTGGCACACTAGAACTCAACTATCCATCGCGAAAGCCGCCTCTTACCGGCGGCTTTTGTAACGATTATGGTGCGCGAGGCGGGAATCGAACCCGCACGACTTTTGGTCAAGGGATTTTAAGTCCCTCGCGTCTACCAATTCCGCCACTCGCGCATACCTCCATAGTATACTATATTTATAAAGTAAAATGTACACCCTACGCGCCAATATGGTGTAGATAGTTGGCCTAAGAACGAGATGACACTGGCATCTTGCTGCCCAGTATACCAAACGAAAAGTCTGCCAAAGAAATTCACCTACTACATAATAAAGACGACTGTACTTTTTTACTTTATTGACGCTTTTATTTTGAAAACTAAGCAAGAAAAACAGTAAACTTTTCTCGATTTACTATCTCAAAAATTGTTCTATTCAATGAAGCAATCTGTTATGTTTCATCATCTTTGTGCCTCCTGTATCCATCAATACCACAATAATATCATTGACAATCATTTATATAAATGTTGCTGTCAAATTCCAGTGTGACGCGCTGTAGCTTACCCTCATTTTACATACTACATCTGAAATGCCGTTATCCAAAAACATATTCCGGCTATAAGTGAGATCGGAGTCATAACATATTTTTCTTTCTTACTTTTTGAAATCATGTTCATAATCGTATTCAAAGTTAGGTAAGCGGCGAAGAAGAGACAAATATATTTGGTAACCGTAAAAGGCAACCATAAGGAAATAAAACCCCCGGCTTGCAAAATAATGATCATTGCAAAAATTTGGATAACCACCGAAATGACTGCCATAACTCTAAATTTCTTAGGTAAGATTTTATGTTGTCCACCCATGGTAAATTCGCCCAAAGGCAAGCCGCAAGCAACAAGAACGGTCATAGTTGCTATAATTCCAAATAATACTGCACCTGATATTGAAAACATAACTCAATATTCTCCCTTCGCAAAATACAAAAATTCAGTTACAAATTCAACTTTATTTCACTCAATATTTTTATTTATAATTATAGCTCTCCAAGAGAGCTTTTATCGACAATCCTGGAGGCACGTACGAGAGTCGAACTCGTCTAAAAGGTTTTGCAGACCTCTGCGTAACCGCTCCGCCAACGCGCCGCTCTGTTACATTTGGTGCGAGCGAGAAGACTTGAACTTCCACGAGCGTAATGCTCACTAGCCCCTCAAGCTAGCGCGTCTACCAATTCCGCCACGCCCGCATGACCACCTACCATTATACCTGATTACGGTGTTTTGTAAACGGATTCGCGGCGAACTGTCCAGTAGATCACGTCAGCAAACCGATCGGTGGGATATACCAACCGCATTGACTTATCAAGCGCCGACACGGAACGCAAGTGAATGTAGTCCAGTTGCACTTGATATAGTGCGAGGGCCGGCACATCGGACTGCCAATGCTTGGTAAACGCTTGGTATTTGCTAACTCGCTGCTTAGCACTCCGTTTGGCACGACCAGCTGCGAGGGCATCATCAGCTACGGCGCTATTATAATTAGCAAAATTGAGACCGCCTTGATTGGCCTGTGACGAATGCCAATAGGCAAAGACATCGGCGTCACCGCCCAGCACCAACTCATACAATAGCACATCAAAACCGCGCGGCCGCAGGACCGACTGCAAAACGTTCTGCGAGGCATCATTTGGATCAACCACCCGTAAATCAACGGTGATATGCAGCGTTTCCTGCCAGACTTTTACGAGTTCACGCGCAATAGTTTCAAAATCAGAGCCCTTGAGCGTCACGAACGACAATTGCAAAACCTGCTCACCCTTTTTACGCTGATTACCGACCACCTTCCATCCTTCTTCGTCCAGTAATTTTTTCGCTGCTTCTGTGTCATACGGCAAACGACCGGCCAGCTGCCCGTCCACTTGGTCGTCAAAAATTGGGCCATGTAGTGGCTTCCTCGCAAAGGCAAACTTCTCGCGCAGCGCCTGGGTATTAATCGACTGGACCAGCGCTTGTCGAACTTTGCGCGAACTCACCACTTCGCTCTGGGTGTTAAATAATGCGTAGACACCATCGTTAATAGCGTACGACCGCGAGGCATACATATGACGGATCTGGTCTGACTGAGCCATGTATGATAACTCCGGTGTCGCCATAATTTCACTCGTCTTGAGACCTTTGGTGATCTCGTCCCGCGTCGGATATACATACAGCTGAAAGCGATCCAGCTTCGGCGCACCATGATGATACTGCGAGTTCGCCACGAGATGAAGCACTTTTTTCGACCCATCAGCATTAGCATTCTGTAAAATCCGCATGGCAAACGGCCCAGAGGTTACGGGCGACTTACCATAACCATGCTCGCGTAGCTCAGCCGGATTAACTTCACTGAGGCTGTGCTGAGGTAAAATCGGAAAGGTGAGAGCGTGCATGAATGGTGCATACGGGGCTGGCAGAGTAAATTGTACTGTCCGCTCGTCAACCTGCTTGACGTTGATCGACTGCCAGCCAGTAATTGACGATTGTGTCCGTGCATCCTTGAGTAGATTAACAGTAAACACCACGTCGCGAGCATCCAGCGGCGCTCCGTCTGACCACTTGAGATTACGGCGCAATTTGACCATGTACTCAGTCTCGGCCTCATTGACTGTGACCGACTCAGCGAGGTCGCCCTTGATGTGCCCGGTTGTATCATAATTATAAAGACTCGCAAACATCAGTCGGGCCGCTGACTTTTCGGCACTACTACGAGCAAAGATTGGGTTCAGTGTCTCTAATGGCCCCAGCACGCCCTCTGAGTACGACCCACCCCTGGCTGGTGCATTATGAGCGTACAATTCACGAAATGACAGCCACTGCACCATGCTGACCGTAATTAACAAAATAACCAGAAAGATCCACCCCAGGACATGGCGCTTGACTCCAGCCAAATGTTCGAGGCGCGAAGAGATAAACATATGCGTGTGACGCAAGGTCGTTTTAGTCAGTTTTTGCGCTTGCCCATCAAGATCTTTTGTTGCGAAGTCCAGCCGCAGAAATTTTTTCCAAGATGATTTTTTTGTGTCCAAGGCGCGCTCCTAGCCCTTCAGACTCGGCAGCACCAAACTCGCCAAGATCGACAGTACGAACACAACAGCAAACACGATAGTCACATCAAACAAGTTCTTGTCAAAACCTCGCCGCGTGGTGAACAGTTCGCCCGACGAGCCAAAGCCTGCACCTAGGCTCGCGCCACGCTGCTGCAACAATATGGCAATGATCATCAAAATGGCTGATCCTAATGTGACATACGGCAAAATAGTATCAAGTAACATGCTTTCTCCTTATTCTGGCGCCGGCTTGATAACGAAGGCGCTACTTACTATATAGTTTACCAGACTGAGTATGATTCCGGCAAGAATCGACGAGCCAAAACTCATGGATAATCCCGGCGCCAGCGCCAATGATATGTAAACCATGATGCCATTCACCACCAGCGTAAATAAACCGAGTGTGAGCAAGATCGCCGGTAGTGATAAAATGACAACGATTGGTTTTAAGATAGAGTTGACGATCGAAAAGATTAGGCCAGCGAGGACAAACGTTGCCGTCGTCTCGACCACTGGCTCACTCGTCCCGAGAAGCCGCACCGCCACCCAGATGCCAACAGAATTAAGTATCCACCTGACAAAAAATATTGCAAATTGTCGTCTCATGACTACATTTCATTATATCATAACGCTAACAGGCGCCGTCGACTACCTTGCGCTCAGTGTTCTTGATGTGCAGCTGGAGCTGCTGGCGACTACTCGTCCCCTCAATGCAGATCGCGGCTGGCGTCGAACCAGACGGTGGGATTGTTCGTACAGTGATTACGATGTCTGGCGAGCCACTCTTGAACGACTGCGGCAATGTCGTTGGGTATGACCCTTTGAAGTTTTTCTCCTGCTCCGCCGCTGATAGCGCATTCTGTAGATCTGACGTTATAGCCTTACGCACCGTCTCTTTGCGCCACCCGTTATAGCTGACGAGACCGATACCCGCCAAGATGCCGATAACCACAACGACAATTAGTATTTCTATGACGGTAAATCCATACTTGCGACTCATACTTATGATGATAGCATAAGCATAATCTTTTTCGCTAGCTCTTTATCCACGATTTTTTCCAGGTCGGTGAGTGAGGCATTCCGTATACGGCTGATGCTACCAAATTTTTTCAGCAATTTGGCGCGGGTTTTTGGCCCAATGCCAGGAATTTCCTCCAGCTGGTTTTTCGTTTGCTGCTGACGTTTGAGCGCGGTGTGATAGCTTACGGCAAAGCGATGTGACTCGTCGCGGATGCGCTGGAACAGTTTGACGATGTCGGTTGTCGCAAGGGTATTCTCGTCCGCCGTCGGACGTTCGTTGCGAGTTTGCTCCATGCTAGCTCGTAAGTTTTTTGAATGCGAACTGGCGTTGCGCCGACTCGGATGTAAATTCACTATATAAACATCGCCGTCTTCATGGATGGCAATATCTACCCGCAACTGCAGCCGAACCTGCTCAATGAACGCTATGTCAATTTGCGAACCAGTCTTATGCACCAATAATTCTTCCTCGCGCTTGGCGATGCTGACAATCGGCACGGTGACGCCACGCTCATCACGCGCTCTAATGGCTGCCGCTAGTTGACCTTTGCCGCCGTCAATCAGTAGCAGATCAGGACGACCCCAACTTTTCAGATGACGCTCACTCAGCCGGCGAAAAATCGTCTGATAGATATTGCCGGTGTCATCATTTTTCTCACTGACTTTGAACTTGCGGTACTCCGCCCGGTCGCTCACGCCATTGGTAAATACCACCATGCTGGAGACAACTTGCCGGCCGCTCATGTGTGAAATGTCATAGCCCTCGATGCGCACTGGGATATCTTTTAGACCCAACAATTTCGCCAAATCAGCCAGCGCCTTGTCTTTAGAAATATCCAAGAATTCTTTGTCGCCAAAACAAACCCGCCGCTGTAACTCCCGCATGGCGCTGAGCTTATTGCGAAGATCAGCCGCCCGCTCAAAATCATGCAGTCCAGCCGCCGTTTTCATGTCGCGTTCCAGCTCGGCAGCGATGGCTTTACGATTGCCCTTGATGTAGCTGATGAGTTTGCGTAAATTAGCTTTATAGGCAGCTGATCCATCACTCAGCCGCGGGCTCAAGCCCAAATCTTCATCCAACTTCGACTGCCCTGGTCGCCTCTGCCTGGTCAAATACGGAAACACTCGCCGCAAATATCGCAGGGCTTTTTTCAAGGCAAAGCCATTATAAAACGGGCCAACATATTCTGCGCCGTCATCGGCTGGATTGCGCGTAAAACTGACGGTCGGCCACTCACTTTTCATGTCGATTCGCACATACATCTGCGATTTATCGTCGCGCAGCAGTACGTTGTAGCGCGGCATATAACGCTTGACCATCTCGCTTTCCAGAAACAAAGCATCAACCTCGCTCTCGGTCTCAATCCAATCAGTATCAGCAATTTCCGCCACCAGCGCCATGGTTTTATTGTCCCGACCGCGCGAATCCTGAAAATACTGACGCACGCGGTTTTTCAGCACCGCCGCCTTGCCCACATAAATAATCTCGCCGCTGGCTGACTTATGAAAATAGACACCGGGAGTGCAGGGTAAGGTTTTGAGTTTTTGCTGCAACCGTTGATTCACAGCTACCATTATATCAAGCGATCACGTCTTGCCGACAAAACCACTGAGCACACCATCCAGCTCGCCCTGAGCAAGTCGTACCGCCCACTCTTGGCGCTCAAGGAATGACAATAATCCGGCCTTTAGCCCAAACCAGCCTAACTTTTGTCTAGCTTCGGCAACTTTTCTCGATTGTTCTCTAAATGTATAATACTGGTCGCGACAATCTTGCGGAATGTCTGAAATTTTGCGGTTTGGCATTATAACTTTTATTAGTTCCTCGACTTTTTCTGTGTCTTTTGGACGCCAGCCGGTAATTGAACGACATCCGTACGCTCCTAATTGAGCAATTGGATTAAGGATAGCGCATACTGTCTCGCCATCTCTCTTCACAAGCCACTGATCAAGACTAGCTGGGGGAATTTCCGTCTCAATACCGCCGAGGCGCCAGTATAAACGACCTTCATCATCAACATAACGATCGCCGACGAAATCAAATATACCACGACGATTTTTTTCGTATGGATTAAGTCCAAATGCCGAAACTACCAACTTATCACCGATAGCATCGGTAATTTCCTGCCGACAACTCTTCACAACAGTCTTATCTGTGCTTTGCACTAATGTATCAAGGTCTCGCACCGTACCGTTTTTACGTAGACGCGGTAAATCCACACCATTGGGCAGACAAACAACACGATTACCCCAATCAATTTCGGCAGCATTGGTAACTGCATGCAGACCTAGCCCGCCAACAACGTTATACGGAACTTCGCGATCTTTCATTCTGTCATGAATGCTGCGTTCTGCAAGCAGCGAGTACATATTTCCTGAAACTTCACTCATACTATAGTCCTTGTCCGCCTATTGTAAATCATTTGTCTTAGTTATATCAAGTAAATACCCTTCCAAAAACTGACTCCACTCCGGCACATTCTTTTCGCGGAAATAGGCATGAAGGAAATCAACCATAACGTGCTGACGCTTCCTCGCTTCTATTCGCCCCGGCTCCGTCAGCATCAAGCCTTTCAATTTCAGCAACTTCTCAAAAAAGTGATTAATAAAGCCGTCGGTATCATGCGTGTTGCCGTTAATGTCGTATTCTTCCGCCGCTAGATCAACATTTGGCCAAACCGCGGGGTCAAAAATCCGCCCACCGTGATGGCAGGCATACATCAATCCTCGCTCAATCCCAACCGCGCCAATAGCATCGCACATGTCAGCGTCAGACACTAGCTGCCCTGCCAACCGCTGCGGCTGCTGCCCGTCCAGCCGTTTGCCATAACCAATCGCCGCAATATTTTCTAATACCGCCTGGCATAAGTCAGCGGCCACTCCCGCCTCCGCCATACTATTGACCGCGTTCGTCAATTTCTCCGCCTGCGCTTTGCCGACTAATTTGTAATCGTCAATGTCATGCAACCAAGCCGTCAATAGCACTTCGTACAGGTCTACCGGCTCATTACATTCGCTCGCAAAACGTTCCGCCAGCAGTGCCACCCGCTCAACGTGATCATCAGCATGGCCTGATGGGTCGCCGCCTAATATATCACGCACTTTATTTTTTATTGTCTCAAGTTGAGCTATCTGCCGTTCGTCCATAAGCTTATTGTATCACCCATGCAGGTCTCGACCCACTAAACTATTTTCATTTTAGCCAAGAGGCGCTATAGTAGTGATGTGAAAACAGCTGTGAAAAGAAAAGTACCTGAATTTATCAAGCGATCATTAGGGCGCATACCACGACTGCCAGTGCCAGCACCCGTTTGGCAATTAGATAAAATCGACGAAAGCCTGACACCAAATATGCGAGCGCTACGGATGACGATGACAATCGCCGAGGAGCTACTGGCGATGGGGGTGGCTGCTCGGGACGTGGTACATATGGCGCTGGGGATCACTGGCACATACTGCAGGCGACGAGTTCACATTGATGTTAGCTCGACACTCATTACCATGTCCCAAGACCGCGGTACCGAACGTGAACCACTCACCTTAGTGCGGACGATTACCTTAAAATACGTTAATTACCAGACAATTCAGGCATTGCAAAACCTCGCCCTCACAATCCGTGACCATCATTTACCACTGGCCGAAGCTGAAAAACGCACTGAGGAATTATTAGCAGGCCCACGAGAGCACTCGCGCTGGATCGTCTGCCTAGCAGGCGGTAGCGTGTCGATGGGCGTGGTGATTTTATTTAACGGCTCGATCCTGATGAGCGGACTAGCGTTTGTGATGGGCTTCGTGGCGACGGCGACAATGAGGATTCTGGACAAATGGGGTCTCGCAACATTTTACCTGCAAATCATTACCGCACTCCTAATCACCCTGGCGGCGGGCGCTGCCCAGTGGCTAAATGGCTGGCTGGGCTGGCAGGTTGATACAACAATGCTGGTGATCAGCGGTATCGTGTTGTTGGTGGCAGGACTGATGATCGTCGGTGCTTTTCAGGATGCGATTGATGAATATTATGTAACAGCAAATGCCCGACTGCTGCGGGTAACTATGGCGACGATGGGTATTGTTGTCGGTGTAATGACCGGGCTATATATTATTCAGCGATTTGGGATTAGCTTTCCGGCTACACCAGATCGGCTGGGGCTAGCAGCAGACATACGAGCGCAATACTTAGGGGCGCTGATCATTGCTGCAGGTTTCGCGGCCGGCAATCACGCGCGTTTGTTCGGAATGCTGATTGCCGGCGGTGTCGGTGTGTTGGGATGGTGGGTGTCAAGTACGCTAATTGGGTCACTCGGAGTTGTCATCGCCAGCGGTGCCGCAGCAACAGTAGTCGGATTGACAGCGGTACTGGCATCCCGGCTGTGGCGCTTTCCTTCAGTAGCCATTATCGCTGCTGGCATCGTACCGCTGGTGCCGGGCTTGTCGCTCTACAACGGCTTGATGGGTGTGATAGAAAATCCACCAACTGACCCCGAATTTTTATTGTCACTGGCCGTCCTCGCACGAGCCATCATGATCGGCGTGGCCATCGCCATCGGCGCATCGCTTGGTAATATGATCGGCCGACCAGTACGGCGCGGTATGATTCGCTGGTATAATAAGCTCCTGCGACGACGAGAGATAAAAGTTCAATAAAGTACGCTCAAATTTTATTTCAAGACTACACACTCGTCGCCCAGTGCCTGACGCAGCTGACTCATGAGCTGGTCGCCAGCCTCAACACGAAACGGCATGCGCATGGCAGATTTATTGGCCTCACCCAGCACCAACACCACATCAGTCACACCAGTGTATTCGGAGCAGAGTGACTTGAGTGCTACTAGTTTATCATGGTCACTCGGGTTTTTGATATGAAGAAATAGCTTTTCTGTCTCGGGCACGGCGTGCGTGGCTGCTGGACGCGGTGGCGTGTTTGTCGCGTCGGCCGGTGTTGACTTCATGTTCGTCTCTTTCGCTGTCGATACTCGGGCCGTGCCTGCTCGCTGAGTCGTTTGAGTTCGGAACGCTGTACGCCGCTCTTGCTTGACTTTATTACTCATTCTTGGCGCTTCCATTTTACGGCCAGTTGACTGATACTGCCGGAGGTCATCGTCAGAAATCAGTTCAATTTCATCAGCAATCATCTTGCTCTCTGAGCCCAAATTACCATCCCGATCACGGGCTGAGTTTTTGCCGGTCACCCGAATGACAGCGTCCTGGACGAGCTTGGCGCCGACTTGCTCATACAAATTCGGAAAAACGATCACTTCGCCCTCACCAAACTTATCTTCGATCCCGACGAATGCCATCTTGCTGCCTGACTTGGTAACGATGGTGCGCACCGTCGTGATAATACCGCCGATCGTCATCAGGCGACCGTCGTATTCTGGCACCAGCTGCGTTAGTGGCTGGGCCTGCTCACTGAGGTATGTTTCATACGCATCGAGCGGGTGCGCCGAAATATACAGCCCCATCAGCTCGCGCTCCCACATCAGCCGCTCTTTGTTGGTGTGTTTGGCCGGCGCCGGCTGTAGCTGCATCGTTGGCTGAACATCAGCCGACTCATCACCAAGCATACCAAACAGGTCAGTCTGCCCCGACGCGGCCTCTTTCTGAGTCTTTTGAGCAAAGGCGACAATGGTATCAAGATTAAATAATAAATCAGACCGATCACCAAAGCTATCAAAGGCACCAGTTTTGATCAGCGACTCCCAAGCCTTGCGGTTAAACTTGCTGGTCGACACTCGCTTGGCAAAATCTTCGACCGACTTGAACGGGCCATCAGCCTCGCGAGCACGAATAATTTCTTCCACCGCGCCGACACCGACGCCCTTGACCGCTGCCATACCAAAACGAATCTTCTTTTCACCAGGCACCACCGCGAACTCGACAAATGACTCATTAACATCCGGGTTAAGCACTTCAATGCCCATGTGCTTACACTCGGTCATCTCGATGGCCAGGCGCTCGGTGTCGTCCTGATCACTGGTCATCAGCGCCGCCATGAAAGCGTCAGGGTAATGCGCCTTGAGATACGCCGTCCAATAGGCGATCAAGCCATAACACGCCGCGTGACTCTTATTGAAACAGTAGTTAGCAAATTCTTCCAATGCATCCCAAAACTGCTCAGCGATTTCCTTAGTCGCACCACCAACCTTGACCGCGCCTTCGACAAACTCTGGCTTGACCTTTTTCATCAGGTCAATTTTCTTTTTACCGACTGCCTTACGCAGGGTGTCGGCTTGGCCACCGGTAAAGCCACACCACTCTTTGGAAATCTGCATAAACTGCTCCTGATAGACCAAGATGCCGTACGTATTCTTCAGCGAGTTTTCCATACCGGGGTGCAAGTAGGTGATTTCTTCTTCGCCGTGCTTGCGCTTGATGAATGAGTCGATAAACTGCATCGGCCCCGGGCGGTACAACGCCACCATGGCGATGATGTCTTCAAAGACACTCGGCTTGAGATCGCGCAGGTACCGCTTCATGCCAGCCGATTCCAACTGGAACACGCCAGTGGTGTCGCCGCGCTGGAATAATTTGTAGGTTTCTTCATCATCCAGCGGCAGTGTTGATAAATCAATATCCGTTTTGTAGACTTTACGAATAATACGCAGGGCGTTGTTGATGATGGACAAGTTAGACAGACCCAAAAAGTCCATCTTCAGCAGCCCAAGCTCTTCCACCGGGCCCATCGGATACTGCGTTGCCACCACGCCCTTTTGCGCCATCTCGAGCGGCACGTATTTCACCAAATCATCCGGCGCAATCACCACGCCGGCGGCATGCACACCGTGCGAACGAATCGTTCCTTCCAGCTGCGACGCAAAGTCATAAACCGTTTTGGCAGTCGGGTTGGTTTCGTATTCTTTTTTAAGGTCAGGATCTTCCTCGAGCGACTTTTTGATAGGCACATGCCGGCCCTGAACGGGCGGTGGAATGAGCTTGGCCAGCCGGTCCGACTCGCCATATGGTACCTGCAGCACCCGCGCCACGTCACGCACCGAAGCACGCGCCGCCATGGTACCAAAGGTACAGATGTTAGCCACTCGTTCTGGGCCATATTTCTTGGCACAATATTCAATCACCTCACCGCGGCGGGTGTCTTGAATGTCGATATCGATGTCGGGCATGGAAATACGATCCGGGTTAAGGAAGCGCTCAAACAGCAGGTCATAATGCAGCGGATCAAGGTCGGTGATGTTTAGAGCATAGGCGATGATAGAGCCAGCTGCTGAGCCACGCCCCGGGCCAAAAATAATTCCTTGAGATTTGCCCCAGTTGATAAAGTCCTGGACGATCAAAAAGTAGCCGTTATAGCCCATGTTGTCGAGCACGCCGAATTCCATATCTAGTCGCTCTAGCTGCGCCTCTGATAACTTGGCTCGCAGCTGATCATTTGGCAGCTTCTTTGCATCCTCCAGCTTCATACCAGCATACCGTGCTGCCATACCGCTATACACTAGGTGATCCAGATATTCTTTCTCGGACTCACCGTTTGGCGTTGGGAATTTCGGGATGAGAATATCACCAAGTTTAATTTCTACGTCGCACCGATCGGCGATGGCTTTGGTATTGGCAATTGCCTGCGGATTGGTGGTTTGCCACCGCGAAATGATGTCTTCTGGTGTGGTCAAATGCAGCTCAAAGTCCTTCAAGCTCATCCGCTTTTCATCACTCAAATATGCGCCGGTACCAACGCATAGCAGAATCTCATGTGCCTCTTGGTCTTCGTGATTGAGGTAATGGCCGTCGCTGGTCACCACACAGGGAATGTCTAGTTCCTCGCTGATGCGCTCGATGTAATCATTGACTTTTTTCTGCTCCGGCCAGTGACTGCGCGCCTCGGGATGACCGTGATCTTGTAGCTCCATGTAGTAGCGATCACCAAACACCGACTTGTACCAGCCAGCGATTTCCTTGGCCTTTTCATAATCATCATTGCGCAAATTCTCACCCAGCTCACCACCGATACAACCAGACATACAGATGATGCCTTCGTTGTATTGCTCCAGTAGCTCGTGGTCAATGCGCGGCTTGTAATAGACACCTTCGAGGTTAGCGATGGTGCTGAGCTGCATCAGATTTTGATAGCCCTTGTGATTCATGGCCAGTAGCGTCAGGTGATAGCGTGCCTTGTCCTTAGCTGGGTCGCGGTCATGACGAGTGCGGGCTGCCACATAGGTTTCGATACCGATGATTGGCTTGATACCAACATTCTTGGCTGCTTTATAAAACTCAATCGCGCCCGACATCGTGCCGTGGTCAGTAATGGCACAGGCCTCCATACCCAGCTCCTTCACCCGCGCCACCATGTCAGGAATTTTAGTCAGCCCATCCAGAAGCGAATGGTGGGTGTGATTGTGTAGGTGTACGTAATCAGACGGCTGCAACGCGGCCGCGGCTTGGACTGAAGCTGTCGTATGTTTGGTAGCCATTATCTATCACGCCTCCTTGGGCGCCACCTCCTCTTTCTCCACCAAGTATAGCATGTTAGCGCCGGCGCTGCATGGTATCAATCAACTGATTGAGAAAATCCGCCAGCGCTGGAAAGACGTCGGCAAACCGCCCCAGCAGCCAAGCCGACACCATGATCAACACCGTCACACCCACGAGGCTACCCATGCCAAAGAAAAAGCCGCGCCAAAAGTTTATCCAATAGATTTGCCGCCGCGATCGATGAAAATCAAAAAACAAGTCTTCAATCATTGCTTGCCGAGCGCCGTTTTCATTGTCACGCTTGATGCGATGAATGGCTCGGCGGGCTACCGAGGGACGTGGGTCGGCGGCCTTCTTGTCCTCATGGCCACTTTCTCTTGACGATTTAGTTGGCGCCATTTTCCTCAAGCCGCTTGACTAGATATTCACGAAGGCTCGCACCAAGCTTCGGATCACGCATGCCAAAATCGATCACTGTCTTGAGATACTCTAGCTTGTCGCCAGTGTCATAGTACATGCCATTGGTAATTTCCACGCCATAAAAACTATGGCCGTCATCAATCATACTCTGCATAATCGGCTGCACTGTAAATTCGCCGTGACCATCAAACGCATGTTTGGCCTTATCGAGATAGGTAAAGAACTCGCCCGGCAGCAGATAGCTACTGACACTCGCGAGATCGGATGGGGCATTAGCTTTGCCTGGTTTTTCAACAATGTTCGTCATCTTGATCACACCGTCAGCAACCTGCTCACCGTTAACCACGCCGTAGCGATCAAATTCAGCATCATCAATAATCTTCTTGCACGATAGCACCGCGCCGTCTAATTTTTGCGCCGCAGTGATCATCTGGCGAAATCGGCTAGGGCTAGCAGCGATAAAGTCATCCGCAAACGTATAAATAACCGGCTCATCACCATTGATCAAATGTGCGGCGCAGGTCAACGGCGTGGCATTGCCGTACGGGCCTTTCTGGCGGATATAGACAAAGTTAGCCATTTCTGACAAATTATTCACGATGTCAATCAGTGGCTGCTTCTTGGCGCCGCCCGCCCGCAGATTGACTAGCAGCTCCTCGTTCGGCCTGTCAAAATGATCCTCAATTGCTCGTTTGTTGGCGCTACCGATGATAATGATATCTTTGATGCCGGCCTCGACTAATTCCTCGACGACGTATTGGATAATCGGCTTGTCGATCAGCGGCATCATTTCTTTTGGCATGGCCTTGGTCTGCGGCAAGAACCGCGTACCGAAGCCGGCGGCAGCGATGATAGCCTTGGTTGGTTTTTTCATGATAGTTCCTCCTGTCGTAGGTTATCTAAATAATCAAACAAAAGCGCGAATGGCCCTGTCACACATAAATTACCCGCCCGAGCGATAGCAAACAACTCTGCCGCTGAAACAAACCGTAGTTCAGCGCCCTGGCTACTTTCAGCTTCATCAAGGTGAATTGTATCCTCATTGTACACGCAATCAGTCGCCAAGTACACTGCAATCTTGATGTTAATGTACGGGCCCTCATAACATTCACCAATATATTCAAAGTGCCCCGGTGTACAACCAGTCTCTTCCACTAGCTCACGCCGCGCCACTGTTTCTACTGATTCGCCCGGCTCCCCGTCACCACCGGGAAAATCATAGAGCCACCTCTCTGGGCCAGCTCGAAACTGATAGGTCATAGCGATCTTGTTATCCGTCGTCACTGCCACCACCAACACTGACACTAACTCCTCAGAAAAGAAGGTTGTAAACTCATGCTGCTCACCATCCTCTGTTTGATACCGCTTGATGACGGCCGAACACTTGAACGCCTCGCCGACTGTTTGCGTGGTGGTTGGTTGAATACGTGTGAATGTTTTCATGCTATAGCCGCTCCCGAATTAGTTTTTGTGCCAAGCTTGGATTGGCCTGACCCTTAGAACGCTTCATGACTTGACCGACGAGATAGCCGATGGCTTTGTCTTTGCCCGAGCGAATATCAGCGATGGATGCCACCGAGGCTGGGTCATTCAATACTTCGTCAACGATGGCTGCGATCACCCCCTCGTCAGACACCTGCAGCAAGTTCTTGATTTGAGCAATCTCACGCGGCCCCTGTTTGAGATATTGTCGGTCGAATAGACTAAGGAAAATCTCTTTGCCACCAGTTGAACTGACCTCGTCATCCTCAACAAGCAGTGATAACTCCGTCAACCGACGCGGCCCAACATGACCCTCATTGATGAGATCCATATCAATTAGATCCTCCGGCGTCGAGGCAAACCAGTTAAAGATCCGCTTGACCAGCCGCTGATATTTTATCTTGTCAACTCCTAGCTCATCAAGGACAGCCTGCTCGTTATGTACCGTCAGCGTCTTGATAGCATCAAGCAATATCGCGAGCGGCTGATGGCCGAGTATCGTCGTAATCACCGAATGATCCAACCCCAGATCAGCCCAACGCTCTCGGCACTCGCCCGGCATCAGTGGCATATGTTCCTGCATACTAGCGATTTCCTCGTCAGTCAACACAATCGGCGGAATGTCCGGATCAGGCATGTAGCGGTAATCCTGCGCGTCCTCTTTCGAGCGCTGTGGAGTGGTGACTTGCTTGTCATCACTCCAGCCGCGGGTTTCCTGAGCTACCTGTTCACCACGCTCCAATAGGTCAACTTGGCGCTTGAACTCGTACTCAGCGGCACGCTCCACGCTACGGAAAGAGTTGAGGTTTTTGACTTCGGCGCGCTTGCCGAGTTCGGTCGCTCCTTTCTTGGCCACCGAAATATTGACATCAAACCGCATATTGCCGTGATACAAATCACCGTGCGTCACACCTGCGTAGACCATCAATTTGTGCAACTCCGAAGCGTACGCTTTGGCCTCCTCGGCAGAATGAATATCCGGTTCAGAAACGATTTCAATCAGCGGCGTACCAGCGCGGTTGAGGTCGACCAACGAGTACCCGTCGTGGTGCGTCAATTTGCCAGCATCCTCTTCCATGTGCGCGTGATGAATTCGCACTCGTTTGAGCGAACCGTCTTCTAGTGGCGCGTCAACATAGCCAGCCAAGATGATCGGCTGGTACATCTGCGAGGTTTGATAGCCCTTTGGCAGGTCAGGGTAGAAATAATGCTTGCGATCAAACCGGCTAACGCGGGCAATCGGCGCATTCAACGCCTTGCCAGCACGCACCGCCAGCTCGACAGCGTGTTTATTCAGCACCGGCAGCATTCCTGGCAGGCCAAAGTCAATCTCGTGCGTTTTTTCGTTCGGCTCAGCGTCGCGAGCGTCGTTATCAGCCGGGCTAAACAGCTTAGTTTTGGTCGCCAGCTGGACGTGGCACTCGATACCAATGGTCATTTCATATTCATCATATACACTCATCATAACGCTCCCAAATCTTTTAATGCTTGCTCAAATGCGGCCATTGCCCGCTTGAATGTCTGGGTGGTGATGGTGACTCGACTTTCGTGGGCAATTTGATTACGCAGTTTATGTGCCGACCAAATCGCGTCCTCATGTGTCCACAGACCACGCCGCGCCTTGAGTCGTTCACCCATCGTCGTGCCGCTAACGCCATATTCGCGCATCGCCCGGTCGAGCAGCTTGTCAGCTTTGATAATCGCCATTTGCAGACTGTCGGGGTTGTTTGTATCAGCCACACGCTGCACCGCCTGCCAGACTCTTCGGTATAGTTCCCGGTCGAGCTTCTCTGTTCGCTTCGACGTCAACTGAATAAACAGCATCAATAGGCCACCAATCACCAGCGCCGCTACCACTAGCGCGATCAACAATCCATCCATCAGATGACCCCCACTTCCGCCGCCAGTTTCAGCAGGCTTCCGTCCGAACGGTAATTACCAACTAGCTGCACGCCGATCGGTAATCCTTCGTCATTATTTCCAGCTGGCACAGAAATTGCTGGCAGTCCGGCCAGACTGGCCGGCACGGTCATGATATCAGACAGATACATCTTGATCGGATCACTAGTGTTCTCGCCAAGCTTGAATGCCGGCGTTGGTGCCGTCGGCGTCAGCAGCGCATCGTACTCAGTAAACAATTCCTTGAACTCGTTGATGAGCAGCGTGCGCGCTTTTTGCGCCTGCATATAATAAGCGTCAAAAAAGCCGCTCGACAACACGAAGCTACCGATCATAATCCGCCGCTTATTCTCCGTCATAAAACCTTCGTTACGGCTGCGGCCGTACAATTCCGCCAGCGTTTTTACCTCGGCCGCTCGGTGACCATAACGCACGCCATCATAGCGCGCTAGATTTGACGACAACTCTGCCGGCACAATAATATAGTACATCGCCAGCGAATATTGCATCATACTCAGACCTACTTCTTCAATTTCATAGCCCAGCTGTTTTAATTTTTCAGCATAATCAAGAGTTTTCTGGCGAACTGCCGCGTCCACATCGTCAGTCATACATTGCTTAACCAAGCCAATCTTTTTCTTTCTAAAGCCTGGCTGGTTCCGCCAAAAGTCAGGCAGCGTCGTCGTATCCTTGTCGTCGCGGCCCGCCATAATTTCCATCACCACATTAGCGTCATCAGCGTTCGTGGCGAAACAACCAATGGTGTCCGTACTCGAGGCCATGGCTACCACACCGTAACGGCTGACTGCGCCGTAGGTTGGCTTGACACCGACCACACCGTTAAAACTGGCTGGCTGGCGAATTGACCCGCCAGTGTCGGTACCCAACGCAAACGGCACCACATCAAGCGCCGTCACCACCGCCGAGCCGCCTGACGAACCGCCGGCTACCCGAGTTTTATCCGTAGCGTTTTTGGTCGGACCAAAGGCTGAATTTTCCGTCGAACCGCCGTGAGCAAAGGCATCCAAGTTCGCCTTGCCGATGCAAATTGCGCCTTCAGCCTCTAGTTTTTCAACGGCCGTGGCCTGCAATGGTGCGTTAAAATTCTCGAGCATCTTCGAGGCAGCAGTCGTCGGCGCTCCAAAGGCCAAGAAATTGTCTTTCACCACAAACGGCACACCAGCCAGCCGGCCAGAAATCTCACCCTTATCCACCAGTTCGGCACGCTCCAGCGCCCGCTCTTCCGCTAAACTGAGTAGTGCATGGTATTCTTCAATGTCGCGCGCCCGCCGCAGTGTTTCTTTAACATTTTCGACCGCACTTTTTCCGGCAAAATCACTAATCTGGCTCATCACAGCACCTGCGGCACTTTCACTTGATTGTTCTGCTTTTCAGGCGCCAGCTCAAGCAACTCGTCTCGAGAAATCCCTGACTGGACCTCATCTTCGCGCCAGACATTCGCCAGCCCCGTTACTTGATAGGTCGGCTCTACGCCAGCTGTGTCAAGCTTACTCAGCTGCTCAATGTAGCTAATTATGTTTTCCAAATCCTGGCGCAGTCCATCAACTTCATCATCGGCTAATGCCAGACTACTCAAACTCGCCAGGTGCTGAATGTCACTGGTAGAAATAGTTGTCATGCAGTTTATTATAGCACTGTCTCGAGGAAAATCTAATAACTTAGCAGTCGCGGCGAATGGAGCGTCACCATCTGTGGTAGGCCATATCTACTGATCCCAGAACCAAGCGATAACCCACCGCGGTTCCAGCCGATAGCTGCCGCCGTTGCTGCATCGGTTGCCGCATTTGGTGCGTCTGGTCGTTCAATATAACTAATCTTGTTGGCACCACGATCTGCCACATATACTCGACCATCCGGGCCACGTAAAACTTGTCCGCCGCCATCGCCACCAAAGCCAGGACCCATCCAGCTAGGTTGATTCGGCACTGACGAGTTTGGTAGAGAGTCGGCAACCGCACAGTCCCTGAAATGCTCACAGCTAGTGAAGCCGATGAATCGCTCGCTCGCTTTAATAGTGCTACTATTACGACTTGTTATATCATAGCGGAATAATTCACCAATATACAACTTCGAGACGTAGACGTGGTCACCATTTGGCGAGAAATCAGCAGCATATCCTAAGCTACTGTCAAGTGGGTTGTTGTTATGCACGCCAACTGACCAGTGAGCTATTGGTGTCATATTGGTATCAGCCCCAGATATATCAAATACGTGTAATACTCCAGCGTTACCATTACGATTTGGACAGGCACTACCACCCATAAACACTAACATTTTGGTAGCCTCGTTGTTAAAGTTAATCGAGCCGAATCCCGTTCGTGAAGGGCTTGATGGATTTGGTTGCACGATACACGGCTGAGCCGGGCCAGACGGTACATTATACACTGCTGCATTTGGCGTCTGAATAGTTGCTCCGTTGTCAGTCGAGAAAATATTGAAGGCATAGACTTGATTCGGTGAACCCGGCCGATAGGTATACACCACCGCACCATTTCCCGCATTATTCGGCACGGCATTCATCGCCTCGCCAGAATAGTTGCGCGAAAAACTGCCCGCCATGCCAATAGACATGTTCTTTTTCGTCACTCGTCCGAGTGGATCATTGGTAAAATCAACGACGTGGTAGTATAGCGTGCCGAATTTTGCCCGCTCACGACCATTTGCCGAGTTTGATACTACGAGATATTTAGACTCTTCCTTATTGATCGGGAAAGCAACCACCGCCTGCGTACCAGTACGCGAACCGCATAATCCCTGTGGTGATTCACTATAGTATGCTGTTTGACCATCGTCACATGTTGGATTGCCATCGGGAGCCGAGCTATCAACCTGCATAATATTCCGTGCCGAGTTCCAGATACGAAGTCCGTCAGAGTAGAATTTCAAATTACCATTACGATCGGAAATCGTCGTTAGACCCTCATGGGATGGGCCACTTGAGTGTGTTGGATGAGGGTGTGGAGTCGGTTTATTTGACCCGCCCACACCGAAATCGAGACAGACTGACCCGCCGATACACCACCAGCGCTTACTGGCGCGCGTTCCCTTAAAATCAACTTCCGGGATAGCTTGCTGGCGTGAATTGTAAATATAGGTTTTATACGGGCGGCCATCAGATTTTCGAATCAACTCAAGGTAACCCTTGACATCAGCACGCCGCGGGTTAGTTGTTGAGGTGTATTCACCAATAAAATACGAACGTAATTTGTCATTACGAAATACGTCAATCGCCGTACCATTGCCGCGGCAATCGGTACCTGGACGCACGCCCGAGGCAATGGCGCTGTCATGACCACGACTGATACATTCATTCATCCGCACCACGCCGGCCTCAGCCGCTTCACGCGCCAGCTGATTATAATACTGCTCCATCAAGGCATTAGCTGCTGCCGACGCCAGCTGGAGACCAGCTAGCAAGATCAGCAGCAGCATAATGCTCGCCACAAGGACGGTCGGCAACACAAACCCACCGTCCTTATCCCACCCAGATGTCTTATTAGTCACATCCGACTCCGTATTTATCGCACATCGTCGAACGAACATTGCGCTGTACATTGGTTTTAGTGTATGTGGACCCAGTATCGTGCACCTGAACGGCTACCGTGATAGCTCCAGCAATCAGCACCACCCCTGTTGCGCCCAACAGGATCAGAGACATCGTCTTAGATGTGTTGCGGCCAGAGATAATCCCCTTAAGCATCCACAGCGTCGCACCGATTACTCCTAGCCCTAGGAGATATGGTACAAACTCACCGAGATACAGCGCGCCATACACTGTACCAGCGTCACCAGCGCCGACAAATAGTAGCGAGCTGATGAGGACTGTTACTAACTTTGCCGTCAGTACAATTGCTGGAATTACCAAAGCACCAAATGCACCATATGTTACTACTTTATACGCCGTACTACTGGTGTAGCTGTCACGATCTGGAATAGCCCGTGAGACGCGACCAAATGTGATGAGCGCAACGATTGCAAACAGTGTTGCCAATACACCCGCCATCACTATACCCGTTCCCGGCGTTACCATGTTTATCGATAATATATCGGCCAGCCAACCGCCAATCGAAGTTATCGTCGTTGTCGTTGCACCATTAACCTTTGCCCAAGCAGTAAACAACGACCCCAGTACTTGCGCAAACAATACCGCCGATACGACCGTCGATACCATTGCTAGTAAATACTCAAATGTCAGCCATTTTGCCTTACCGCGATCCGGATCGGTAGCAGCCTGGGGATAGTACGCTGTCGGTTGTGGAGCATATTGTGGAACTGGTGGAGCGCCCGTGTCCTGTACCGGCTGCACCATCTCTGGTGTTGATGCTGTTTTCTTTTGTGTCATAATTATTACCTCCGCTTATGCTAACCTCATTCTACATGGTCTGGCGAATTTCTGCAATCAAATCGCGCAGCTGAGCGGCTTTTTCAAACTCCAGATTAGCACTATGGAGTTCCATTTGACCAGTCAGCTCCTTGACCAGCGTTGGATATTCGTCCTTTGGAATCTTCTTCAAATCAAGCTTCGGCTTTTGTCCGATTCTTTTTGCGGGATGATGGAGCGCAGCCATCGTCAATCTTCTTCTGGATGGTTTGCGGCGTGATGCCGTGCGCTTCGTTATATTGCTGCTGAATGTGCCGCCGACGATTGGTCTCATCAATCGCTCGGCGCATGCTGTCAGTTACGTTATCGCCATACATCAGCACCCGCCGTCCACGTGCCGCGCCGCCCGGCCAATCGTCTGAATCAGTGCTGTTCACTACGCAAGAAACCTTCTTTATCGGCGTCCATAATCGCCACCAGGCTGACTTCTGGCAGATCCAACCCCTCGCGCAGCAGATTGATACCAACCAAGACATCGTACGTCCCCAGTCGCAGATCTTTCAAGATATCGCCGCGTTCCAGTGTGTCAATCTCACTGTGTAGATACGCCGTTTTCACGCCATTGTCGGTCAAATAAGCGCTTAAGTCCTCGGCCATGCGCTTGGTCAAGGTGGTCACCAATACGCGATGGCCCTTGGCGATAGTCTGGCGAATCTCCTCCATCAAATCATCAACCTGCCCTCAGTCGGCCGCACCTCAATTGGCGGATCAAGCAACCCGGTCGGCCGAATCAACTGCTCAGCCGGCTTTGGCGAATGAGCAATTTCATAGTCGCCCGGCGTAGCCGACACATAAATCGCCTGATGAATATGCTGATCAAACTCATCAAACCTCAGCGGACGGTTATCTAACGCACTCGGCAGACGAAACCCGTGCTCCACCAACACTTCCTTACGCGCCCGATCGCCGTTATACATACCGCGGACTTGGGGCAAGGTCATATGTGACTCATCGACCAGCAGCAGCCAATCGTCCGGAAAATAATCAATCAAGGTCGCTGGTTGCTCGCCCGGCTCGCGGTCAGTCAAATAGCGCGAATAATTCTCAATGCCTTTGACAAAACCAGTTTCTTTGAGCATCTCCAGGTCATATTTGGTGCGTTGACTGAGGCGCTGTGCCTCCAGTAACTTATCGTGTGATTCAAACCACTTCAGCCGCTCGTCAAACTCCTTTTCGATGCCAATGATGGCTTTTTCAATCGTTCACGCGGCGTCGAATAGTGACTAGACGGGAAAATCGTCAGTTGCTTTGGCTGATCCAAAATCTCGCCCGTCAGCGGATCAATTCGCGTGAGTCTCTCAACTTCATCGCCAAAAAATTCCACCCGCACCGCCGTGTCCTGCCCAGCCGGGAAAATATCCACCACATCGCCGCGCACCCTGAAAGTGCCGCGTGCAAAATCAATGTCATTACGTTATACTGAATGTCAGTTAGTAAGCGAATAAACTTATCCTGAACCCGCCGCTCGCCGACCGTCAATTGGAATGGCCATGTCAGCATACGTCTCTGGCGAACCGATGCCATAAATACAGGACACGCTGGCCACAATGATCACATCGCGCCGCGTTAGCAGCGCCGACGTTGCGGCATGCCGCAGCCGATCGATTTCATCATTGATCTTCGAGTCTTTCTCAATGTAGGTATCGCTACTGGCAATGTAAGCCTCTGGCTGATAATAATCAAAATAGCTGACGAAATAATGGACTTCATTGTCTGGGAAGAACTCCTTAAACTCAGAGAATAGCTGCGCCGCCAAAGTTTTGTTGTGCGCCAGTATCAACGTCGGTACATTAGCTTGGGCAATGATATTCGCCATAGTAAACGTCTTACCCGAACCGGTCACGCCCAATAGAGTTTGCTCGCGCTCGCCCCGCTCCAAACCGTTCACCAACTGAGCAATCGCCGTCGGCTGGTCGCCGGTCGGCCGATAGTTGGAGACGAGATTAAAGGCACCATGTCGTTACTATTGTAGCATTATTGACAAATAACAACTTTTCATGATATAGTTAACCAGTTATTAGCTATAAAACAAAAAGGGCACTTCAATGACTCCACAACATACATGTATTCCGCGCGATGTGCAGCTACAGGCGGCGATGTTCCGCCTCGGCAAGATGGAAGATGAAATTCAGAGCGGCTACGAGATCCTCCGGAAATATCAGAAAACAATAACCATCTTTTGCTCGGCGCGCACCGATCCAAATAGTGCTTATTATCACGCTGCAAAAGAAACAGCTGAACGGCTGGTATTGTTGTCGGTGTAATGACCGGGCTATATATTATTCAGCGATTTGGGATTAGCTTTCCGGCTACACCAGATCGGCTGGGGCTAGCAGCAGACATACGCGCAATACTTAGGGGCGCTGATCATTGCTGCAGGTTTCGCGGCCGGCAATCACGCGCGTTTGTTCGGAATGCTGATTGCCGGCGGTGTCGGTGTGTTGGGATGGTGGGTGTCAAGTACGCTAATTGGGTCACTCGGAGTTGTCATCGCCAGCGGTGCCGCAGCAACAGTAGTCGGATTGACAGCGTACTGCATCCCGGCTGTGGCGCTTTCCTTCAGTAGCCATTATCGCTGCTGGCATCGTACCGCTGGTGCCGGGCTGTCGCTCTACAACGGCTTGATGGGTGTGATAGAAAATCCACCAACTGACCCCGAATTTTTTATTGTCACTGGCCGTCCTCGCACGAGCCATCATGATCGGCGTGGCCATCGCCATCGGCGCATCGCTTGGTAATATGATCGGCCGACCAGTACGGCGCGGTATGATTCGCTGGTATAATAAGCTCCTGCGACGACGAGAGATAAAAGTTCAATAAAGTACGCTCAAATTTATTTCAAGACTACACACTCGTCGCCCAGTGCCTGACGCAGCTGACTCATGAGCTGGTCGCCAGCCTCAACACGAAACGGCATGCGCATGGCAGATTTATTGGCCTCACCCAGCACCAACACCACATCAGTCACACCAGTGTATTCGGAGCAGAGTGACTTGAGTGCTACTAGTTTATCATGGTCACTCGGGTTTTTGATATGAAGAAATAGCTTTTCTGTCTCGGGCACGGCGTGCGTGGCTGCTGGACGCGTGGCGTGTTTGTCGCGTCGGCCGGTGTTGACTTCATGTTCGTCTCTTTCGCTGTCGATACTCGGGCCGTGCCTGCTCGCTGAGTCGTTTGAGTTCGGAACGCTGTACGCCGCTCTTGCTTGACTTTATTACTCATTCTTGGCGCTTCCATTTTACGGCCAGTTGACTGATACTGCCGGAGGTCATCGTCAGAAATCAGTTCAATTTCATCAGCAATCATCTTGCTCTCTGAGCCCAAATTACCATCCCGATCACGGGCTGAGTTTTTGCCGGTCACCCGAATGACAGCGTCCTGGACGAGCTTGGCGCCGACTTGCTCATACAAATTCGGAAAAACGATCACTTCGCCCTCACCAAACTTATCTTCGATCCCGACGAATGCCATCTTGCTGCCTGACTTGGTAACGATGGTGCGCACCGTCGTGATAATACGCCGATCGTCATCAGGCGACCGTCGTATTCTGGCACCAGCTGCGTTAGTGGCTGGGCCTGCTCACTGAGGTATGTTTCATACGCATCGAGCGGGTGCGCCGAAATATACAGCCCATCAGCTCGCGCTCCCACATCAGCCGCTCTTTGTTGGTGTGTTTGGCCGGCGCCGGCTGTAGCTGCATCGTTGGCTGAACATCAGCCGACTCATCACCAAGCATACCAAACAGGTCAGTCTGCCCCGACGCGGCCTCTTTCTGAGTCTTTTGAGCAAAGGCGACAATGGTATCAAGATTAAATAATAAATCAGACCGATCACCAAAGCTATCAAAGCACCAGTTTTGATCAGCGACTCCAAGCCTTGCGGTTAAACTTGCTGGTCGACACTCGCTTGGCAAAATCTTCGACCGACTTGAACGGGCCATCAGCCTCGCGAGCACGAATAATTTCTTCCACCGCGCCGACACCGACGCCCTTGACCGCTGCCATACCAAAACGAATCTTCTTTTCACCAGGCACCACCGCGAACTCGACAAATGACTCATTAACATCCGGGTTAAGCACTTCAATGCCATGTGCTTACACTCGGTCATCTCGATGGCCAGGCGCTCGGTGTCGTCCTGATCACTGGTCATCACGCCGCCATGAAAGCGTCAGGGTAATGCGCCTTGAGATACGCCGTCCAATAGGCGATCAAGCCATAACACGCCGCGTGACTCTTATTGAAACAGTAGTTAGCAAATTCTTCCAATGCATCCCAAAACTGCTCAGCGATTTCCTTAGTCGCACCACCAACCTTGACCGCGCCTTCGACAAACTCTGGCTTGACCTTTTCATCAGGTCATTTTCTTTTACCGACTGCCTTACGCAGGGTGTCGGCTTGGCCACCGGTAAAGCCACACCACTCTTTGGAAATCTGCATAAACTGCTCCTGATAGACCAAGATGCCGTACGTATTCTTCAGCGAGTTTTCCATACCGGGGTGCAAGTAGGTGATTTCTTCTTCGCCGTGCTTGCGCTTGATGAATGAGTCGATAAACTGCATCGGCCCGGGCGTACAACGCCACCATGGCGATGATGTCTTCAAAGACACTCGGCTTGAGATCGCGCAGGTACCGCTTCATGCCAGCCGATTCCAACTGGAACACGCCAGTGGTGTCGCCGCGCTGGAATAATTTGTAGGTTTCTTCATCATCCAGCGGCAGTGTTGATAAATCAATATCCGTTTTGTAGACTTTACGAATAATACGCAGGGCGTTGTTGATGATGGACAAGTTAGACAGACCAAAAGTCCATCTTCAGCAGCCCAAGCTCTTCCACCGGGCCCATCGGATACTGCGTTGCCACCACGCCTTTTGCGCCATCTCGAGCGGCACGTATTTCACCAAATCATCCGGCGCAATCACCACGCCGGCGGCATGCACACCGTGCGAACGAATCGTCCTTCCAGCTGCGACGCAAAGTCATAAACCGTTTTGGCAGTCGGGTTGGTTTCGTATTCTTTTTAAGGTCAGGATCTTCCTCGAGCGACTTTTTGATAGGCACATGCCGGCCCTGAACGGGCGGTGGAATGAGCTTGGCCAGCCGGTCCGACTCGCCATATGGTACCTGCAGCACCCGCGCCACGTCACGCACCGAAGCACGCGCCGCCATGGTACCAAAGGTACAGATGTTAGCCACTCGTTCTGGGCCATATTTCTTGGCACAATATTCAATCACCTCACCGCGGCGGGTGTCTTGAATGTCGATATCGATGTCGGGCATGGAAATACGATCCGGGTTAAGGAAGCGCTCAAACAGCAGGTCATAATGCAGCGGATCAAGGTCGGTGATGTTTAGAGCATAGGCGATGATAGAGCCAGCTGCTGAGCCACGCCCGGGCCAAAAATAATTCCTTGAGATTTGCCCCAGTTGATAAAGTCCTGGACGATCAAAAAGTAGCCGTTATAGCCCATGTTGTCGAGCACGCCGAATTCCATATCTAGTCGCTCTAGCTGCGCCTCTGATAACTTGGCTCGCAGCTGATCATTTGGCAGCTTCTTTGCATCCTCCAGCTTCATACCAGCATACCGTGCTGCCATACCGCTATACACTAGGTGATCCAGATATTCTTTCTCGGACTCACCGTTTGGCGTTGGGAATTTCGGGATGAGAATATCACCAAGTTTAATTTCTACGTCGCACCGATCGGCGATGGCTTTGGTATTGGCAATTGCCTGCGGATTGGTGGTTTGCCACCGCGAAATGATGTCTTCTGGTGTGGTCAAATGCAGCTCAAAGTCCTTCAAGCTCATCCGCTTTTCATCACTCAAATATGCGCCGGTACCAACGCATAGCAGAATCTCATGTGCCTCTTGGTCTTCGTGATTGAGGTAATGGCCGTCGCTGGTCACCACACAGGAATGTCTAGTTCCTCGCTGATGCGCTCGATGTAATCATTGACTTTTTTCTGCTCCGGCCAGTGACTGCGCGCCTCGGGATGACCGTGATCTTGTAGCTCCATGTAGTAGCGATCACCAAACACCGACTTGTACCAGCCAGCGATTTCCTTGGCCTTTTCATAATCATCATTGCGCAAATTCTCACCCAGCTCACCACCGATACAACCAGACATACAGATGATGCCTTCGTTGTATTGCTCCAGTAGCTCGTGGTCAATGCGCGGCTTGTAATAGACACCTTCGAGGTTAGCGATGGTGCTGAGCTGCATCAGATTTTGATAGCCCTTGTGATTCATGGCCAGTAGCGTCAGGTGATAGCGTGCCTTGTCCTTAGCTGGGTCGCGGTCATGACGAGTGCGGGCTGCCACATAGGTTTCGATACCGATGATTGGCTTGATACCAACATTCTTGGCTGCTTTATAAAACTCAATCGCGCCCGACATCGTGCCGTGGTCAGTAATGGCACAGGCCTCCATACCCAGCTCCTTCACCCGCGCCACCATGTCAGGAATTTTAGTCAGCCCATCCAGAAGCGAATGGTGGGTGTGATTGTGTAGGTGTACGTAATCAGACGGCTGCAACGCGGCCGCGGCTTGGACTGAAGCTGTCGTATGTTTGGTAGCCATTATCTATCACGCCTCCTTGGGCGCCACCTCCTCTTTCTCCACCAAGTATAGCATGTTAGCGCCGGCGCTGCATGGTATCAATCAACTGATTGAGAAAATCCGCCAGCGCTGGAAAGACGTCGGCAAACCGCCCAGCAGCCAAGCCGACACCATGATCAACACCGTCACACCCACGAGGCTACCCATGCCAAAGAAAAAGCCGCGCCAAAAGTTTATCCAATAGATTTGCCGCCGCGATCGATGAAAATCAAAAAACAAGTCTTCAATCATTGCTTGCCGAGCGCCGTTTTCATTGTCACGCTTGATGCGATGAATGGCTCGGCGGGCTACCGAGGGACGTGGGTCGGCGGCCTTCTTGTCCTCATGGCCACTTTCTCTTGACGATTTAGTTGGCGCCATTTTCCTCAAGCCGCTTGACTAGATATTCACGAAGGCTCGCACCAAGCTTCGGATCACGCATGCCAAAATCGATCACTGTCTTGAGATACTCTAGCTTGTCGCCAGTGTCATAGTACATGCCATTGGTAATTTCCACGCCATAAAAACTATGGCCGTCATCAATCATACTCTGCATAATCGGCTGCACTGTAAATTCGCCGTGACCATCAAACGCATGTTTGGCCTTATCGAGATAGGTAAAGAACTCGCCCGGCAGCAGATAGCTACTGACACTCGCGAGATCGGATGGGGCATTAGCTTTGCCTGGTTTTTCAACAATGTTCGTCATCTTGATCACACCGTCAGCAACCTGCTCACCGTTAACCACGCCGTAGCGATCAAATTCAGCATCATCAATAATCTTCTTGCACGATAGCACCGCGCCGTCTAATTTTTGCGCCGCAGTGATCATCTGGCGAAATCGGCTAGGGCTAGCAGCGATAAAGTCATCCGCAAACGTATAAATAACCGGCTCATCACCATTGATCAAATGTGCGGCGCAGGTCAACGGCGTGGCATTGCCGTACGGGCCTTTCTGGCGGATATAGACAAAGTTAGCCATTTCTGACAAATTATTCACGATGTCAATCAGTGGCTGCTTCTTGGCGCCGCCCGCCCGCAGATTGACTAGCAGCTCCTCGTTCGGCCTGTCAAAATGATCCTCAATTGCTCGTTTGTTGGCGCTACCGATGATAATGATATCTTTGATGCCGGCCTCGACTAATTCCTCGACGACGTATTGGATAATCGGCTTGTCGATCAGCGGCATCATTTCTTTTGGCATGGCCTTGGTCTGCGGCAAGAACCGCGTACCGAAGCCGGCGGCAGCGATGATAGCCTTGGTTGGTTTTTTCATGATAGTTCCTCCTGTCGTAGGTTATCTAAATAATCAAACAAAAGCGCGAATGGCCCTGTCACACATAAATTACCCGCCGAGCGATAGCAAACAACTCTGCCGCTGAAACAAACCGTAGTTCAGCGCCCTGGCTACTTTCAGCTTCATCAAGGTGAATTGTATCCTCATTGTACACGCAATCAGTCGCCAAGTACACTGCAATCTTGATGTTAATGTACGGGCCCTCATAACATTCACCAATATATTCAAAGTGCCCCGGTGTACAACCAGTCTCTTCCACTAGCTCACGCCGCGCCACTGTTTCTACTGATTCGCCCGGCTCCCCGTCACCACCGGGAAAATCATAGAGCCACCTCTCTGGGCCAGCTCGAAACTGATAGGTCATAGCGATCTTGTTATCCGTCGTCACTGCCACCACCAACACTGACACTAACTCCTCAGAAAAGAAGGTTGTAAACTCATGCTGCTCACCATCCTCTGTTTGATACCGCTTGATGACGGCCGAACACTTGAACGCCTCGCCGACTGTTTGCGTGGTGGTTGGTTGAATACGTGTGAATGTTTTCATGCTATAGCCGCTCCCGAATTAGTTTTTGTGCCAAGCTTGGATTGGCCTGACCCTTAGAACGCTTCATGACTTGACCGACGAGATAGCCGATGGCTTTGTCTTTGCCCGAGCGAATATCAGCGATGGATGCCACCGAGGCTGGGTCATTCAATACTTCGTCAACGATGGCTGCGATCACCCCTCGTCAGACACCTGCAGCAAGTTCTTGATTTGAGCAATCTCACGCGGCCCCTGTTTGAGATATTGTCGGTCGAATAGACTAAGGAAAATCTCTTTGCCACCAGTTGAACTGACCTCGTCATCCTCAACAAGCAGTGATAACTCCGTCAACCGACGCGGCCCAACATGACCCTCATTGATGAGATCCATATCAATTAGATCCTCCGGCGTCGAGGCAAACCAGTTAAAGATCCGCTTGACCAGCCGCTGATATTTTATCTTGTCAACTCCTAGCTCATCAAGGACAGCCTGCTCGTTATGTACCGTCAGCGTCTTGATAGCATCAAGCAATATCGCGAGCGGCTGATGGCCGAGTATCGTCGTAATCACCGAATGATCCAACCCCAGATCAGCCCAACGCTCTCGGCACTCGCCCGGCATCAGTGGCATATGTTCCTGCATACTAGCGATTTCCTCGTCAGTCAACACAATCGGCGGAATGTCCGGATCAGGCATGTAGCGGTAATCCTGCGCGTCCTCTTTCGAGCGCTGTGGAGTGGTGACTTGCTTGTCATCACTCCAGCCGCGGGTTTCCTGAGCTACCTGTTCACCACGCTCCAATAGGTCAACTTGGCGCTTGAACTCGTACTCAGCGGCACGCTCCACGCTACGGAAAGAGTTGAGGTTTTTGACTTCGGCGCGCTTGCCGAGTTCGGTCGCTCCTTTCTTGGCCACCGAAATATTGACATCAAACCGCATATTGCCGTGATACAAATCACCGTGCGTCACACCTGCGTAGACCATCAATTTGTGCAACTCCGAAGCGTACGCTTTGGCCTCCTCGGCAGAATGAATATCCGGTTCAGAAACGATTTCAATCAGCGGCGTACCAGCGCGGTTGAGGTCGACCAACGAGTACCCGTCGTGGTGCGTCAATTTGCCAGCATCCTCTTCCATGTGCGCGTGATGAATTCGCACTCGTTTGAGCGAACCGTCTTCTAGTGGCGCGTCAACATAGCCAGCCAAGATGATCGGCTGGTACATCTGCGAGGTTTGATAGCCCTTTGGCAGGTCAGGGTAGAAATAATGCTTGCGATCAAACCGGCTAACGCGGGCAATCGGCGCATTCAACGCCTTGCCAGCACGCACCGCCAGCTCGACAGCGTGTTTATTCAGCACCGGCAGCATTCCTGGCAGGCCAAAGTCAATCTCGTGCGTTTTTTCGTTCGGCTCAGCGTCGCGAGCGTCGTTATCAGCCGGGCTAAACAGCTTAGTTTTGGTCGCCAGCTGGACGTGGCACTCGATACCAATGGTCATTTCATATTCATCATATACACTCATCATAACGCTCCCAAATCTTTTAATGCTTGCTCAAATGCGGCCATTGCCCGCTTGAATGTCTGGGTGGTGATGGTGACTCGACTTTCGTGGGCAATTTGATTACGCAGTTTATGTGCCGACCAAATCGCGTCCTCATGTGTCCACAGACCACGCCGCGCCTTGAGTCGTTCACCCATCGTCGTGCCGCTAACGCCATATTCGCGCATCGCCCGGTCGAGCAGCTTGTCAGCTTTGATAATCGCCATTTGCAGACTGTCGGGGTTGTTTGTATCAGCCACACGCTGCACCGCCTGCCAGACTCTTCGGTATAGTTCCCGGTCGAGCTTCTCTGTTCGCTTCGACGTCAACTGAATAAACAGCATCAATAGGCCACCAATCACCAGCGCCGCTACCACTAGCGCGATCAACAATCCATCCATCAGATGACCCCCACTTCCGCCGCCAGTTTCAGCAGGCTTCCGTCCGAACGGTAATTACCAACTAGCTGCACGCCGATCGGTAATCCTTCGTCATTATTTCCAGCTGGCACAGAAATTGCTGGCAGTCCGGCCAGACTGGCCGGCACGGTCATGATATCAGACAGATACATCTTGATCGGATCACTAGTGTTCTCGCCAAGCTTGAATGCCGGCGTTGGTGCCGTCGGCGTCAGCAGCGCATCGTACTCAGTAAACAATTCCTTGAACTCGTTGATGAGCAGCGTGCGCGCTTTTTGCGCCTGCATATAATAAGCGTCAAAAAAGCCGCTCGACAACACGAAGCTACCGATCATAATCCGCCGCTTATTCTCCGTCATAAAACCTTCGTTACGGCTGCGGCCGTACAATTCCGCCAGCGTTTTTACCTCGGCCGCTCGGTGACCATAACGCACGCCATCATAGCGCGCTAGATTTGACGACAACTCTGCCGGCACAATAATATAGTACATCGCCAGCGAATATTGCATCATACTCAGACCTACTTCTTCAATTTCATAGCCCAGCTGTTTTAATTTTTCAGCATAATCAAGAGTTTTCTGGCGAACTGCCGCGTCCACATCGTCAGTCATACATTGCTTAACCAAGCCAATCTTTTTCTTTCTAAAGCCTGGCTGGTTCCGCCAAAAGTCAGGCAGCGTCGTCGTATCCTTGTCGTCGCGGCCCGCCATAATTTCCATCACCACATTAGCGTCATCAGCGTTCGTGGCGAAACAACCAATGGTGTCCGTACTCGAGGCCATGGCTACCACACCGTAACGGCTGACTGCGCCGTAGGTTGGCTTGACACCGACCACACCGTTAAAACTGGCTGGCTGGCGAATTGACCCGCCAGTGTCGGTACCCAACGCAAACGGCACCACATCAAGCGCCGTCACCACCGCCGAGCCGCCTGACGAACCGCCGGCTACCCGAGTTTTATCCGTAGCGTTTTTGGTCGGACCAAAGGCTGAATTTTCCGTCGAACCGCCGTGAGCAAAGGCATCCAAGTTCGCCTTGCCGATGCAAATTGCGCCTTCAGCCTCTAGTTTTTCAACGGCCGTGGCCTGCAATGGTGCGTTAAAATTCTCGAGCATCTTCGAGGCAGCAGTCGTCGGCGCTCCAAAGGCCAAGAAATTGTCTTTCACCACAAACGGCACACCAGCCAGCCGGCCAGAAATCTCACCCTTATCCACCAGTTCGGCACGCTCCAGCGCCCGCTCTTCCGCTAAACTGAGTAGTGCATGGTATTCTTCAATGTCGCGCGCCCGCCGCAGTGTTTCTTTAACATTTTCGACCGCACTTTTTCCGGCAAAATCACTAATCTGGCTCATCACAGCACCTGCGGCACTTTCACTTGATTGTTCTGCTTTTCAGGCGCCAGCTCAAGCAACTCGTCTCGAGAAATCCCTGACTGGACCTCATCTTCGCGCCAGACATTCGCCAGCCCCGTTACTTGATAGGTCGGCTCTACGCCAGCTGTGTCAAGCTTACTCAGCTGCTCAATGTAGCTAATTATGTTTTCCAAATCCTGGCGCAGTCCATCAACTTCATCATCGGCTAATGCCAGACTACTCAAACTCGCCAGGTGCTGAATGTCACTGGTAGAAATAGTTGTCATGCAGTTTATTATAGCACTGTCTCGAGGAAAATCTAATAACTTAGCAGTCGCGGCGAATGGAGCGTCACCATCTGTGGTAGGCCATATCTACTGATCCCAGAACCAAGCGATAACCCACCGCGGTTCCAGCCGATAGCTGCCGCCGTTGCTGCATCGGTTGCCGCATTTGGTGCGTCTGGTCGTTCAATATAACTAATCTTGTTGGCACCACGATCTGCCACATATACTCGACCATCCGGGCCACGTAAAACTTGTCCGCCGCCATCGCCACCAAAGCCAGGACCCATCCAGCTAGGTTGATTCGGCACTGACGAGTTTGGTAGAGAGTCGGCAACCGCACAGTCCCTGAAATGCTCACAGCTAGTGAAGCCGATGAATCGCTCGCTCGCTTTAATAGTGCTACTATTACGACTTGTTATATCATAGCGGAATAATTCACCAATATACAACTTCGAGACGTAGACGTGGTCACCATTTGGCGAGAAATCAGCAGCATATCCTAAGCTACTGTCAAGTGGGTTGTTGTTATGCACGCCAACTGACCAGTGAGCTATTGGTGTCATATTGGTATCAGCCCCAGATATATCAAATACGTGTAATACTCCAGCGTTACCATTACGATTTGGACAGGCACTACCACCCATAAACACTAACATTTTGGTAGCCTCGTTGTTAAAGTTAATCGAGCCGAATCCCGTTCGTGAAGGGCTTGATGGATTTGGTTGCACGATACACGGCTGAGCCGGGCCAGACGGTACATTATACACTGCTGCATTTGGCGTCTGAATAGTTGCTCCGTTGTCAGTCGAGAAAATATTGAAGGCATAGACTTGATTCGGTGAACCCGGCCGATAGGTATACACCACCGCACCATTTCCCGCATTATTCGGCACGGCATTCATCGCCTCGCCAGAATAGTTGCGCGAAAAACTGCCCGCCATGCCAATAGACATGTTCTTTTTCGTCACTCGTCCGAGTGGATCATTGGTAAAATCAACGACGTGGTAGTATAGCGTGCCGAATTTTGCCCGCTCACGACCATTTGCCGAGTTTGATACTACGAGATATTTAGACTCTTCCTTATTGATCGGGAAAGCAACCACCGCCTGCGTACCAGTACGCGAACCGCATAATCCCTGTGGTGATTCACTATAGTATGCTGTTTGACCATCGTCACATGTTGGATTGCCATCGGGAGCCGAGCTATCAACCTGCATAATATTCCGTGCCGAGTTCCAGATACGAAGTCCGTCAGAGTAGAATTTCAAATTACCATTACGATCGGAAATCGTCGTTAGACCCTCATGGGATGGGCCACTTGAGTGTGTTGGATGAGGGTGTGGAGTCGGTTTATTTGACCCGCCCACACCGAAATCGAGACAGACTGACCCGCCGATACACCACCAGCGCTTACTGGCGCGCGTTCCCTTAAAATCAACTTCCGGGATAGCTTGCTGGCGTGAATTGTAAATATAGGTTTTATACGGGCGGCCATCAGATTTTCGAATCAACTCAAGGTAACCCTTGACATCAGCACGCCGCGGGTTAGTTGTTGAGGTGTATTCACCAATAAAATACGAACGTAATTTGTCATTACGAAATACGTCAATCGCCGTACCATTGCCGCGGCAATCGGTACCTGGACGCACGCCCGAGGCAATGGCGCTGTCATGACCACGACTGATACATTCATTCATCCGCACCACGCCGGCCTCAGCCGCTTCACGCGCCAGCTGATTATAATACTGCTCCATCAAGGCATTAGCTGCTGCCGACGCCAGCTGGAGACCAGCTAGCAAGATCAGCAGCAGCATAATGCTCGCCACAAGGACGGTCGGCAACACAAACCCACCGTCCTTATCCCACCCAGATGTCTTATTAGTCACATCCGACTCCGTATTTATCGCACATCGTCGAACGAACATTGCGCTGTACATTGGTTTTAGTGTATGTGGACCCAGTATCGTGCACCTGAACGGCTACCGTGATAGCTCCAGCAATCAGCACCACCCCTGTTGCGCCCAACAGGATCAGAGACATCGTCTTAGATGTGTTGCGGCCAGAGATAATCCCCTTAAGCATCCACAGCGTCGCACCGATTACTCCTAGCCCTAGGAGATATGGTACAAACTCACCGAGATACAGCGCGCCATACACTGTACCAGCGTCACCAGCGCCGACAAATAGTAGCGAGCTGATGAGGACTGTTACTAACTTTGCCGTCAGTACAATTGCTGGAATTACCAAAGCACCAAATGCACCATATGTTACTACTTTATACGCCGTACTACTGGTGTAGCTGTCACGATCTGGAATAGCCCGTGAGACGCGACCAAATGTGATGAGCGCAACGATTGCAAACAGTGTTGCCAATACACCCGCCATCACTATACCCGTTCCCGGCGTTACCATGTTTATCGATAATATATCGGCCAGCCAACCGCCAATCGAAGTTATCGTCGTTGTCGTTGCACCATTAACCTTTGCCCAAGCAGTAAACAACGACCCCAGTACTTGCGCAAACAATACCGCCGATACGACCGTCGATACCATTGCTAGTAAATACTCAAATGTCAGCCATTTTGCCTTACCGCGATCCGGATCGGTAGCAGCCTGGGGATAGTACGCTGTCGGTTGTGGAGCATATTGTGGAACTGGTGGAGCGCCCGTGTCCTGTACCGGCTGCACCATCTCTGGTGTTGATGCTGTTTTCTTTTGTGTCATAATTATTACCTCCGCTTATGCTAACCTCATTCTACATGGTCTGGCGAATTTCTGCAATCAAATCGCGCAGCTGAGCGGCTTTTTCAAACTCCAGATTAGCACTATGGAGTTCCATTTGACCAGTCAGCTCCTTGACCAGCGTTGGATATTCGTCCTTTGGAATCTTCTTCAAATCAAGCTTCGGCTTTTTGTCCGATTCTTTTTGCGGGATGATGGAGCGCAGGCCATCGTCAATCTTCTTCTGGATGGTTTGCGGCGTGATGCCGTGCGCTTCGTTATATTGCTGCTGAATGTGCCGCCGACGATTGGTCTCATCAATCGCTCGGCGCATGCTGTCAGTTACGTTATCGCCATACATCAGCACCCGCCCGTCCACGTGCCGCGCCGCCCGGCCAATCGTCTGAATCAGTGCCTGTTCACTACGCAAGAAACCTTCTTTATCGGCGTCCATAATCGCCACCAGGCTGACTTCTGGCAGATCCAACCCCTCGCGCAGCAGATTGATACCAACCAAGACATCGTACGTCCCCAGTCGCAGATCTTTCAAGATATCGCCGCGTTCCAGTGTGTCAATCTCACTGTGTAGATACGCCGTTTTCACGCCATTGTCGGTCAAATAAGCGCTTAAGTCCTCGGCCATGCGCTTGGTCAAGGTGGTCACCAATACGCGATGGCCCTTGGCGATAGTCTGGCGAATCTCCTCCATCAAATCATCAACCTGCCCCTCAGTCGGCCGCACCTCAATTGGCGGATCAAGCAACCCGGTCGGCCGAATCAACTGCTCAGCCGGCTTTGGCGAATGAGCAATTTCATAGTCGCCCGGCGTAGCCGACACATAAATCGCCTGATGAATATGCTGATCAAACTCATCAAACCTCAGCGGACGGTTATCTAACGCACTCGGCAGACGAAACCCGTGCTCCACCAACACTTCCTTACGCGCCCGATCGCCGTTATACATACCGCGGACTTGGGGCAAGGTCATATGTGACTCATCGACCAGCAGCAGCCAATCGTCCGGAAAATAATCAATCAAGGTCGCTGGTTGCTCGCCCGGCTCGCGGTCAGTCAAATAGCGCGAATAATTCTCAATGCCTTTGACAAAACCAGTTTCTTTGAGCATCTCCAGGTCATATTTGGTGCGTTGACTGAGGCGCTGTGCCTCCAGTAACTTATCGTGTGATTCAAACCACTTCAGCCGCTCGTCAAACTCCTTTTCGATGCCAATGATGGCTTTTTCAATTCGTTCACGCGGCGTCGAATAGTGACTAGACGGGAAAATCGTCAGTTGCTTTGGCTGATCCAAAATCTCGCCCGTCAGCGGATCAATTCGCGTGAGTCTCTCAACTTCATCGCCAAAAAATTCCACCCGCACCGCCGTGTCCTGCCCAGCCGGGAAAATATCCACCACATCGCCGCGCACCCTGAAAGTGCCGCGTGCAAAATCAATGTCATTACGTTTATACTGAATGTCAGTTAGTAAGCGAATAAACTTATCCTGAACCCGCCGCTCGCCGACCGTCAATTGAATGGCCATGTCAGCATACGTCTCTGGCGAACCGATGCCATAAATACAGGACACGCTGGCCACAATGATCACATCGCGCCGCGTTAGCAGCGCCGACGTTGCGGCATGCCGCAGCCGATCGATTTCATCATTGATCTTCGAGTCTTTCTCAATGTAGGTATCGCTACTGGCAATGTAAGCCTCTGGCTGATAATAATCAAAATAGCTGACGAAATAATGGACTTCATTGTCTGGGAAGAACTCCTTAAACTCAGAGAATAGCTGCGCCGCCAAAGTTTTGTTGTGCGCCAGTATCAACGTCGGTACATTAGCTTGGGCAATGATATTCGCCATAGTAAACGTCTTACCCGAACCGGTCACGCCCAATAGAGTTTGCTCGCGCTCGCCCCGCTCCAAACCGTTCACCAACTGAGCAATCGCCGTCGGCTGGTCGCCGGTCGGCCGATAGTTGGAGACGAGATTAAAGGCACTCATGTCGTTACTATTGTAGCATTATTGACAAATAACAACTTTTCATGATATAGTTAACCAGTTATTAGCTATAAAACAAAAAGGGCACTTCAATGACTCCACAACATACATGTATTCCGCGCGATGTGCAGCTACAGGCGGCGATGTTCCGCCTCGGCAAGATGGAAGATGAAATTCAGAGCGGCTACGAGATCCTCCGGAAATATCAGAAAACAATAACCATCTTTGGCTCGGCGCGCACCGATCCAAATAGTGCTTATTATCACGCTGCAAAAGAAACAGCTGAACGGCTAGCCAAGCTCGGCTATGCCATCGTTTCCGGCGGCGGGCACGGCATTATGGGCGCTGCTAATGAAGGTGCCAACAAAGCCGTCCAGGAGGGTGCACGGGCTGCTGGCGGTGAGTCGATTGCCTTCAACATCCGACTGCCGCACGAACAGGAAGTCAATAAATATGCCACCGAGGTATTCGAGTTTCAGCACTTTGCGCCGCGGAAGATCGTCATGACTATGTTTGCCAATGCCTATATTTACTTCCCGGGCGGCTTCGGTACGTTGGACGAGCTGGCGGAAATATTGACGCTGATCCAGACTGAAAAAGCCAACCGTGCGCCGGTGATCTTGTTCGACACAGCGTTTTGGAGCGATTTGGATGCCTTTTTCCGCAACCATATGCTGGCCGAGGGGGCTATCGTCGAAAAAGACCTGGATATTTATACTATCACCGATAGCGTTGACGAGATCATTGAGCTGGTACAAGCAAATAAGACCTATTGCTGATCACCTATCGTGTCAATTCAGACTTTTTGGGATTTCTTCGGAGTATTTGCGTTTTGCTGGGACTTTTTATGAGGTTTTTTGCTAGCAGATTTTTTAGATTTTACAGGCGCGGCAGCTGACTTGCGGCGTTTTGGTTTAGCGTTAGCTACCGGTAGCTGGAACGGCGACGCGGACTTGACTGGCTCACTGACGGCCGAGGCAACATAGCAAATCCCGCCCTCGCAGACAACGCGCTCAACAGTCGGCGTGTGCGTGCACGGATGAGCTGAAAAACGACGGGTAATTTCATAGCCAAGCCCGCGCTTACCGGATTCGATACGGTGCTGGCCGTAGGGTAACTGATGATGATAATTTTCGACGATATCCACCGGATGAAATGAGATGATCTGTCCGTCAAAATCCATCATCACCCAGTCGCTAGCTCTCGCCCAGGCTGTCTGATCAATCCGCGGCGCAGCAGCCATTAGCGCCTGATACACTTCTCTGCCCGTCGTGTCCGCCGGATCAAGCCCAAGCGCACGGATAATTGAATGAGCCCGAGCTAAAATCTCAGTAATCAACCTCACATCGCTATCATCGCCGGCCATTCGTCTGAGCTCGCTCACGGCAATCCGTGTCTGCACTGAATCACCCAATAATTTTGTTAAGTTTCTTGACATTAAAACTCCTTTTCGCTTAGTGGCATGGCATGTAGTCGTGCACCTTGATATAAGATACCGGTCTTAGCACCGATATGATTGACGACCGAGCTTGAATTTGCGCTGGCAAATACTACTGCGTCCTTCAACTGGGCGCCATGAGCCCACTGACTCAAAAAGCCACTGGCAAATGCATCACCTGCACCAGTCCGATCAATTGCTGGCACGTCCTCGTACATCGCCGCTCTGACAATCGTTACGCCATCAGACGCCATCGAACCGTTCACACCGTCTGTCAGCAACACTACCGGTACGAGCTCTTTCGCTCGCCGCACCAGCTGTTCCAGATCATCACCCGGCACTAACTGTTGCATCTCTTCTTTATTCAGCGCCAATACCTCCACATCATCCAGCAGTCCCATTAACTTATCGCGCTGTACTAGCTCTCGCTTACCTGGATTAAAGCAAATTTTCATACCAGCTGCTCGCGCCTCACGGAACACCTTATCCAAGACCGTCATCTGACCTGCCAGCGTCGACACATATAGCCAATCAGCCTCAATATCCGCTACGGTAAAATCAGCCGCGTGATAATGCGTCGATGCACCGCGATACGTCAAGATTGTCCGTTCGCCGTTTGGTGCCAACAGCAAGACTGAGTAGCCCGTATTATATTGCTGGGAAAATTGAACATATCGCGTATCAACATTCTCGGCGTCCAGATCATCCAACACCGCCTGGCCAGCCGGATCACGGCCGACAACGCCCAAAAACATCACTTCGTGGCCCTGCCTGGCAAAGGTCACGGCGGCATTCGTCGCACCACCACCCGTCGAAAAATGGATCTGGTTGACGTCTGCCTTGGCGCCAAGTTCTAACTTAGCAAAACAACGTTCTGGGCTCTCACACACCGGTTTCAATGCGTCCGACTGACTTAAAAAAACATCTTGCACACCAGCACCAACAGTAATAATTTTTGCCACTACACCACTGCCTTTCCGGCTGAGCCAAAGGCTTGAATTTTCGCCTCAACTACTTCCTGAACAGCAGCATATACCGGTGGCATCAGTTTGACGATGGCGTATTCGTTCGGATTTTCACGCAAGGTCTTTTCCAGCGTCGTGCGGAAAGCGTAACGCATATCGGAATTGATATTAATCTTAGAAACGCCAATTTTCGCCGCATCCTTAAAATAATGCAGCGGCGTGCCTGATCCGCCATGAAGCGAAATCTGACAGTACAGCGCCTCGCGGATGCGTCCTAATAATTCCAAATCCAACACTTTCGGCACCGGATACAGCCCATGCAAATTACCAACTGCCGCCGCAAAGGTGTCAATTCCCGTTGCCTCTACGAAATCACGCGCGCCTTCTGGCGTAGAGAAAGTTTTCTTAATTTCTTCATAGTCAATCGCCTCGGTGTGGACGTTTGACGAACCCCAAAAATAATGCGGCTCGGCTTCCACCAACGCACCGGTGAACTTGGCATACTCGACAACCTCACGGGTTTTGGCAATAATCTCCTCGTCCGAGGCATCATGATTTGCCTGAGAAATATCGATATGTACAAACTCATAACCCGCGTCAATCGCCCGTTTACAGCCCTCCACTGTCGGCCCGTGATCCAGGTTCAAATACATCTCGATGCCGTATTCGGCCTTGTAATTATCCACTAAATCGCGCACATTCTCCAGCCCCATAGCCTTCACCTCAGCGTCTGACACTTCGACCAGCACCGGTGATTGGAGCTTCTGCGCCGCTCGCGCCACCGCGATCAGCGTTTCTTGATTATCAATATTAAACGCACCGACCGCAAAGTGCTGCGCCCGTGTCCGCTGCATCAAATGGCGTGCATGCGTGGTATTGCGCCGAATGTCAGAAATTGTCAGTCCCATAACCTCGCTTTATCCTCCATATTACTTATGGTTATTATAGCAGCGGTGACGGAAAATGAAAAGAGGCGAAGGGGTTTTACGATTTATTTTTGTACGGCTTTCGTCAAAATGCTGGCCTTATCTTTTGGTTCATCATGGGGTCAATCCTGATAAGGGAACTTGGTATTTTTACTTATGCAGCAGCATGGGAGATGGCGACACTCGTGACAATTTCCTGTATAGCTGTGGACGCTCGAGAAATTCCCTGGCGTCTGCGCAAGCCTAAATAAATGACAGGTCATCTTTTACGTGCCGGACAACTGCTTCAACATCTAGTCCATGCTTTTGCCATAATTCAGCTACCGAGCCGCTTTCGCCGAACTGGTCGCGGACGCCGATGCGCTTTATTTTGACTGGCAATTTTTCACTAAGTACTTCCGCCACCGCACTGCCAAATCCGCCGGTGATTTGCCCTTCTTCTGCTGTCACCACACGGCCGCATTTTTGGGCGGCGGCAACGACCGCTGCTTCGTCCAGCGGCTTGATAGTGTTAAAATGCACGACTTCTGCCCGAACGCCGGCGTACGCCAATTGTTCTGCCGCCATGAGCAGCTGATACGTCATCGTGCCAGTACCGAGTAACGCCACATCGGTACCCTGCCGCAGTACAGACGCCTGGCCAATCGGCGCTTCGCCATCCAAAAACAGCGGCATGTCAGCTCGCGGCAATCGCACATAGTTTGGTCGCGGATCAGCCGCCATCGCTGCTGCCATCATTTCGGCCTCGTAGGCATCACCCGGGGCCAAGACTACCATGTTTGGTAAACTCCGCATCAGGGCGATGTCCTCCAGCATTTGGTGCGTCGCACCGTCCGCACCAACATTCAGCCCGGCATGTGAACCGACCAGCTTGACCGGCTGATCATTCAGACAAATCGTCGTCCGAATTTGCTCCCAATTACGCCCTGGACTGAACGCCGCATAACTGGCCGCAAACGGGATATTACCCATCGCTGCTAACCCTGACGCTACTGTTACCAAATTTTGCTCTGCCACACCAACCTCAATAAACCGCGGTGCACCGATTTGCTCAGCAAATTCGCCAAAGCCGACGCTATCTGCCAGGTCAGCGCTTAAGGCCACAATTTGGGGATTGTTCAATGCCGCGTGAACTAACCCATGGCCAAAACCGAGCCGCATCGACGCGGTATTCCCCATGCGCCAATCGTCCCGCAATGCGCTCATACGCCCATCCCTTCTTCCGGTTGTTTCTTAGCCAGTAAACCCAATTGTGCCAGCGCTGCGGCGGCCTGCTCAGCATTCGGCGCCTTGCCGTGCCACCGATAATCACCCTCCATAAAATCAACGCCGCGCCCGGGTATCGTATGCGCGATGATAATGCTCGGCTGCTCGCGCACTGCCTGTGCTGCTTCAATTGCCGCGATAATTCGCGCCATGTCATGCCCGTCAATTTCCTGCACCTGCCAGCCGAAACTGCGCCATTTCTCGCCCAAATCATCCAGCGGCATGACCTGCTCAGTACTGCCGCCAATTTGAATAGTATTACGGTCAATGATGGCGATTAGGCGACCTAATTTATACTTAGCTGCAAACATCGCTGCCTCCCAAATATTGCCTTCATTAAGTTCACCGTCACCTAAACTACAATATACAAGGCGATCTGAGCTCTGTAAGTGCTGCAGATAGTACGCCATGCCAGCAGCCTGGCTGAGACCGCAGCCTAACGGCCCACTGGTCGTCTCTAGCCCTGGTAATTTCACTCGCTCCGGATGCCCTTGTAGCCGCGAGCCCAACTGCCGCAAACTCATTAACTCTGATTCCGATAAAAATCCGCGCATCGCCATCGCTGCGTATAGCAGTGGCGCATAATGGCCGTTACTCATGACGAACAGATCGCGATCAGACCAATCCGGCTCTTCTGGCCGCAATCTAAGCATCTGAAAATACAACACCGCCATCACATCAGCAAACCCCAGCGGTCCCGCCACATGACCGCTGCCGGCGGCTGCTACTTGACGAATAACCAGCTGTCGTAGTTCTCGCGCCCTCTCTTCTAGCCGGCCAATCGTGAGTTCGCTCATAGCAAACTACCCGAGCACACCCGTCTTGCTAATTTCCTGCTGGAGTTTAGCAAACATTGCCGGCGGATCAGTCGCTTTTTGAATTGTCCCGCCAACATTCAGTATGTTCACACCGCCCTGAACAAGGCTATAAGCATTGTCGACCATCACACCACCATCCCAGCCAATTTCAACGTTCGGATTAATCATCTTGACGAGCCGAATTTTTTCCAGCTGTATCAGGCTGGCTGTTCCGCCAAATTTGCCTAGCTCACCGCTGAAAATCAAGACATGCTCTGCTTCCTTAATAAGTTCTTCAACAGTTTGCGGCACCGTTGGTCTCAATAGTGCCAATCCAGCCATGATACCTGAACGCTTAATTTCCTTGAGTGCCCCCAGCACGTCGCCTTTGGCCTCAGCATGAATGATAATCAAGTGCGGCCTCAGCGTGATCAACTTCGGCACATACTCATCCAGCTTGTTTACCATGGCATGAATATCAATCGTCCAACCTTCTGGCGCCCATAACTCTGGAATACCAATCGTAACGGTTGGCGCAAATTCACCATCAGTCAAATCAATATGTACCCGCTCGGCAAAGCCAGTGATTCTATCAACCTGCTCTTTGTATTGCTGGGCATTTTCTGCCAAAATTGCCGGGGCGATAACACTACTCATACGATTTCATCCAGTTGCGCATTGCGCCGATTATACCGCGGGGCATCCGCGTATGCAGTATTGAGCCACGTTTCAACAATGCCCTTCCAGGCAACTTCGTTATCCTCGAGAACCCTAGCCGGCAGACATAGTACATTCGAATTATTGTCACGCCGTGTCATCCTCGCTTCATGTGCATCCCAAATCACACTGGCGCGGATCCCCTTAAAACGATTCGCCGCCATGCACATGCCTTGACCGCCGCCGCAAATTAAAATTGCCCGTGGCTCATCCTCGCCATCACCAATCACTCGCAGCGCTGCCGCTGCTGCAAACTGCGGAAAGTCGTCATCAGGATTGAGCTCACGACCACCGACATCTTCGACCACGTAACCATTCTTTGCCAAATACGCAAATACTTTTTCTTTCAATGCAAACCCTCGATGATCTGAGCCAAGATAAATCTTCATGGGTTTAGTATAAGCGGTTTGGGCGATATTTGCAACTAATCAAGTCCTTGGAAGCTCAACTCATCACGTCGAGCCGCAGCTGGCCAACACCTTGCCCATCGCCTCTTTTTCTGCATTTGTTACCCACAGACGATATTTACGCTTGATCGCTACCTGTCGTTCAATGTACTGACAGCGAAACGGTTTGTTAGGAGGCAGCCAGGTTGCGGCGTCGCCATCGCCTTTGGCTTGGTTGGCCGGACCATCAGCAGCCAACAAATTCAGCGGATCGTTTGCCAATTTTTCTCGTTCCTCACGTGGTAGTTGCTGTGCACCTTTCTGCCACGCATCACTCAACGCCACCACGTGATCGATTTGTACTTTCGACGAGGTCTCTGGCCCGCGCTGAAACTTGATCGTTCGGCCGGTATACGGGTCACGTAGTGTCCCGGCCAGCACGCGACATTTATCGTCAATTTTTGTTTCCGTTAGATCCCGCGCCAAAATTACTTCACGCACCGAGCAGCCACTCATTTTACCCCAACCATCACTAAATTGTTTGCGGCTGTAGCCCGTTTTAGGTGCGCGACCTTTAACCTCTAGTTTAGCTAACTCCGCTTGAGCGTTTGAATCACCAAACAATTGCTGCTGCATAGACGGCGAAGTCGGCGCAACCCGCGGCTGCTGCAGCTGCACCGCCCACACTACTGCACCCACCACCGCCATGACAAGCAGTACCATGATTTGCCGACGCCTTATTTTCCCCGTTGCCATAATCTATATTATAATGAAAGTATGAAAACAGTTCCACGCCTACTCGACACCTTTATACCACATCATTACACATTAACTCTCGATCTGACGCACGCTGAAGAAAAAGTGTTTTCTGGCACGGTAATCATTTCTGGCGAGTCAACTAATGAATTAATTTCGCTACACACCAAAGACTTGACCATTCATTCAGCGTTAATTGACGATCAGCCAGCTGAGTTTTCCCATGATGAATTTGATGAGCTGCGCCTATCACGCCCAGATTTATCCAGCGGCCAGCGCACCGTTCGTGTTGAGTTTTCTGGCACTATCACCGACGCCATGCATGGACTGTATCCGTGCTACTTTACCCACGACGGCGTGAAAAAGCAATTGTTTGCCACCCAATTTGAATCGCACCATGCCCGCGAAGTCTTTCCGTGTGTTGATGAGCCAGCTGCCAAAGCCACCTATGACGTCACGCTTGTGACTGCTCCGGAACTAACCGTCCTAGGCAACATGCCCGTCGCCAAATCTTCTAAAGACGACGGCGTGCTAACAACCACCTTCGCCACCACACCACGGATGAGCAGCTACTTACTGGCTTTCGTTGTCGGCGAACTGCACAAGAAAACTGCCCGCACTAAATCTGGCGTCGAGGTAAATGTCTGGGCCACACCAGCTCAGAGCGAGGAGACCCTAGATTTTGCGCTAGATATCGCCACGCGCTCCATTGATTTTTACGATGAATATTTTGGCGTGCCATATCCGCTGCCAAAATCCGATCACGTAGCGCTGCCAGATTTCTCTTCGGGCGCCATGGAAAACTGGGGACTCATCACCTACCGCGAAAGTTGCCTGCTGGCTGATCCGAAATTAACGCCGGAATCGTCCAAACGCTTTATCGCCACCGTCATCTCTCACGAACTCAGCCACCAGTGGTTTGGTAATTTGGTGACCATGCAGTGGTGGAATGACCTGTGGCTGAACGAAAGTTTCGCTAACATGATGGAATACGTGGCGATCGACGCACTACACCCTGAGTGGCGGATGTGGGAGGAATTTGCGACAAGCGAGGTCACCGCGGCACTGCGGCGCGATAGCCTGGACGGTGTCCAGCCAGTGCAGGCCGACGTTAATCATCCGGATGAGATCAGCACGTTGTTTGACCCAGCAATTGTCTATGCAAAGGGCGGGCGTCTACTGGTGATGGTACGGCGGCTGATCGGCGAGGAGGCGTTTCGTGCAGGGCTGAAGTCATATTTTGAAAAATTTGCTTACCAAAACACTGTTGGTAATGATTTATGGCAGGAGCTAGAAACCGCCAGCGAACAGCCGATTGTTGACTTGATGAACACTTGGATTTCGCAGCCAGGTTTGCCGATTGTACAGGTCGAGCAAGATAGTTCTGATAGACAACCTACCGCCACCCTGCGCCAGGAACGCTTTTTCATCGGTGATCATCAGCCGTCCGACGTCCTGTGGCCGATTCCGCTGTTCGCCAATCAGCCGCTTGATGATATTCTGACCGAGCGCGAGAAAACATTTACGATAAATAGCGACGTTCGACTGAACTGCGGACTGAACGGACATTTCGTAACGCATTACGACTCAGTAATGCGAGACCGATTGATCGAAAAGGCGGCAGAATTACCGACATTAGATAAAATTTGCTTACTGCAAGACATGACGCTGCTAACACGGGCTGGACGAGAAAGTTCGGCGGCGCTGCTACCGCTGGCACGCGTTTTTCAGCACGAGACCAATGAGAAGGTTTTTAGTATGGCGGCCGGTGCGCTGGCGGAATTACGGAAATTTGTTGACGATAACGAAGCAGGACGTGCTCGGCTAAAGCAGATTTCTGCTGAATTTGCCCACGATACCTTCATGGAACTTGGCTGGGATGAACGGAGCGGCGAGTCTGATGATGATCGCAAGCGGCGCACGGCAGCGCTGGGTTTGATGTTATATGGTGAGGATTCAGTAGCGCTCACGGAGGCCAAACGACGTTTTGACGAAACCGACCCAGATGATTTACCAGCTGAGATTCGCCCGCTGATCATCAACGCCAATGTCAGACAGTTTGAGACGCCAGAAATGATTGACAAGCTTTTTACGATATATCAGAATACGCCGTCAGCCGACCTGCAGGTTGATATCGCACTAAGCTTGACCTCGACGAAGAATCCAGCAACTACCGAGCAAATTTTAACAGCGATCAAGGATACTACTATCATACGTCCACAAGATGCCAGCCGCTGGTTTATTTATCTGATCCGTACGCGGGAAAACCGGCAAATTGCTTGGAATTGGCTGAAAGAAAATTGGTCGTGGGTGAAAGATACCTTTGGCGGCGATAAAAGCTACGATACTTTTATCCGCTACGCCGCCAGCGCTCTGTTGACCCGTGATGAGCTAAACGATTTCACCGAATTTACCACGCCGCTGCGCGCCGAACCAGCCCTGACCCGCACCATTGATCTGGGCATCCGCGAAATCGCTGGCAGAGTAGCACTGATTGAGCGGGATCAGGCCGCGGTTATTGATGCTCTTGATAGGTAATGTTGAATTATACGCTTTTACAGTTGACTTATTTAATATCAAGTGGTATAATCACGGATAAACATTTAGTCACACTGAGTGGAGTTGGCACGTGTTTGAGGTAATAAATTAACTCAATTTAAGGAGATTCTATGGGAAATCACAACACTATTGGTAGCCAGGGAGACCGGAGAGATACACTACACCAAATAGCTGACACCGCGCGTAGGCTGGGGCAAAAGGCCGTGGCTTGGGCTTTAATGGCTGGCACAGCCGCATTTGGAGTCGTAGGCTGCTCAGGGAAGAGAACCACCGAACACAAGACTGTCTCCGTGGCTTGCGGCCACGATTCGTTAGCAGTACCGCAGATTGAGAGTGCTGAAACTTACGAATATAATATAACTAGAGAGCCAAGGCTCGGAGTAGTTACTGTTGGTTGCCCCGGCGGCGGCAATGTCATAGTTACTGGTATAAATGAACCAAGCAGTAATCCTACGCCAAGGGGTGAGCTATTTCCACATACTCTTGAGATAACCGCCCTTTGCTCACGAGGCGACACAGGCTTCAAAACACGCGTTATCGACACGCCAGCCGGTAACAATATATTTGAAGCCACCATAGAAGACTGTTCTATCGAAAGTGCAGTAATCAACCGAGACCCTAACTAACGACACATCGCCAAATTTATACCCTACACCACTAGGCATTCGGTGTTGTAATCCCTGTCAACAGCTATAGCTAACATCCGCATATCACGCCCCTCGTGTTGCGGATGTTTTATCATAAATAGCTCAGCTGCAAAGCGCATTTGTCGCTGTTTTTTGTTGGTAATCGCCGCCAAGCCATCACCATATCTGGAATTCTTGCGATATTTGACTTCGGAGAAATACAGCACATCATCTTTTATGCTGACGATGTCAATCTCGCAGTACCGTGTCCGCCAGTTGCGGGCAATGATCTCATGTCCGTCCGCCACTAGCTGATCCGCTGCTACTTGCTCACCCCTATCCCCAATTTGGCGAGTTGTTGCTAATTTTTCCGTTTCTGGAGCGGTATTTGGTACATCGATTTGCATAACATCTTCGGTGCCTACAAAATCGACTGGAGTGATATCCTCGGAAAAAATTTGGGCAACTTTACGTGGGTCCCGAATTATTTTCTGAGGATATCCGACAGGCGACTCATTCGGTAGAGCACTTGACTTTTTTCGGTGCAGATTCTGTGAATTCATGCTACCCACATACTTCTGTAGCGGTGCAAAACTCAGCCGATGCAGCGGCGTCACGCCCAACCGCTCAATTGCCGTACGGTGCTTGGCCACGCCATAGCCAGCATTTGACGCGAAGCCATACCCTGGATAGACCACGTCTTGCTCGGCCATAAACTGGTCGCGCGCTACTTTAGCGATAATCGATGCCGCCGACACACCGGGGATCAAACCATCGGCCTTGGCCATCACTGTCACGTATTGCTCTAGCGCCGTATCCGCTAAGAAATTCACCGTCCCGTCAATGATAATTTCATCAAACGCCACATTATTCGCTTTGCATTGCAACTGAATTTGCTTGACCGCCCGCCGCGTTGCCAGTCGCAACGCCTGGCTCATGCCAACGTCGTCCAATTCCCTGGCACTCACCCAGCCCAGCGCCCAGGCAGCCGCCTGCTCGCGAATCACCCCATCTAAAACCTCGCGGCGTTTTTTAGTCAATTTTTTACTGTCGTTTAGCCCTTCAATCTCAGCACCACCCAAAATCACTGCGCCCACCACCAATGGCCCAGCCCACGGACCGCGCCCAACTTCATCAATGCCGAGAATCATGCGCGCGCTGACCCTTTTTCACATCCTTTTTTACGCCCGAACGTATGAGCACCCAGCCGATCCACACCGCCGTCGCACCCAGCGTATTTGCCAAAATATCCCAATTGGTATCGTCCAGCGTGATACGCGCCAGCCCTACCTTAACCATCAATAATTCCGCCAGTTCATTGATACAGCCCAGCGCCGACACCAACGCAAACACCGAGAACGCCATCACCAACCAGTGCGCCCGCCAGCGTGTCGCCAGCACCAAATATACCCACACTAGTCCCGTAAACAACCCGCCGCCCACGAAATGCGTCGTAAAACTGGTGTCTCGCCCCTCAATCAGCGGCGACGGCAAATACCACGAGATGAAAAACAGCACGCACGCAACATATAGCAGCCAGCGGTACTTTACTTCATCGGTAAAACCCTGGCGGCGCAACACGTACGGCACCGCAAATGCCAAAGTCACCGGAACAAATACAGAGATATAGTGAAAGATCGACATATTGGCATTATACCATGAGAAAACCGCCCCCCAGAGAGAGCGGCCTATGTGTCTCAAAACTAATTACGCTTCTTTGTGGCGAGCTGCGACCTCGGCAGCCTTGACGTCAAGTTCTGCCTGAGCAGCGTCTTTTTCGGCTTGCTTGGCAGCGGCAGCCTGTGCGGCCTCCTCTTTCAAGCGTTCAGCTTCTGCTTCAGCCTTGGCGTCATGCACGTTGTTGACAGCTACGCGGTCAAAGTTTTTGGCAGTCAAGCGAGCTGATTTACCAGAGCGCTTACGCAAGAAGCTGAGGAACTTGCGGCGAACCTTAGCGCGGCGAACAATTTCCACTTTCTCGATCAGCGGACTGTGCAGCAAGAATGATTTTTCCACGCCAACGCCTGAGGCAATTTTACGAACGGTGATGCGTGAGGTGTGTGACTGTTTGTTGTCGGTGCGAATAACCACACCTTCAAACATCTGGATACGCTCTTTGTTGCCTTCCTTAATTTTCTGGTACACACGCACGGTGTCACCACTGCGGACATCAACAACTGCTTGCTTTTTCTGTGCTTGATTGACTTTGTTGATTAGTTCAAAACTCATACTGTTTTCCTCTGTTTCGGGATCTTAACAGCTGGCCATATAGTTGTATCCCTATAGCTCCACACTGAAAGACTCGATATTTAATGTCACCGATACAATTAGTTATCAATTCTAGCACAATTACCCAAAGATAGCAACTCCTGAAAACTTCACCAAACTGCGCTATAATTGACCGCATGGATTACAATACACTAGCACTTGAATTACACAAGAAATATAAGGGTAAAATTACTACCAGCTTGCGCGACCAGGAGAAACTGGACCGTGACAAATTAAGCGCCTATTACAGCCCAGGCGTGGGTGCGGTCAGCCAGGCGATTGCCGAAAACCCAGCGGATTTACCAAAGTACACCTGGACGAATAATCTAGTCGGCGTGATTTCTGACGGCTCAGCGATTTTAGGCTTGGGCGATTTGGGACCGAAAGCCGCCATGCCGGTGATGGAAGGCAAGGCGCTGCTGTTCAAGCATTTCGCTAATGTCGACGCTGTGCCGGTTGTACTGGACGTTCACCAACCAGAAGAAATTATTGCCACGATCAAGGCAATCGCACCGAGCTTTGGGGCGATTAACCTGGAAGACATCGCCGCACCAAAATGTTTTGAGATTGAAGAGCGCCTGAAGGCTGAGCTGGACATCCCCGTGTTTCATGACGACCAACATGGTACAGCGATAGTGGTGTTGGCGGGGCTGATCAATGCCGCGAAATTGACGAGACGAAATTTGGCAGACTGTAAATTTGTAGTCATTGGCGCGGGCGCAGCCGGTACGGCCATCATCAAATTATTGCACTTATACGGCGCGAGGAGCATCATGGCAGTAGATAGCCGCGGCATTGTTGGTGCGTCTCGCACTGATTTGAATGCGGAAAAAACTGCACTGTTAGAATACGTCGACGCTTCACAATCCGGCTCCATTGACGACGCCATCACCGATGCTGACGTATTTATTGGTGTGTCGCGCGCTGGGCTGCTCACACCTGAATTGGTACAGAAAATGGCCGAGGATCCAATCATCTTTGCCCTGGCAAACCCGGTACCAGAAATCATGCCAGACGTCGCCCGAGAGGCGGGCGTAGCAGTCATCGCTACTGGCCGCAGCGATTTTCCAAACCAAATTAATAATTCCCTGGCCTTCCCAGGTATCTTCCGCGGGGCGCTCGATCATGGTGTGAAAAAAATCACCGACCAGCACAAACTCGCAGCAGCCAAAGCACTGGCGGCACTAGTTGAAAACCCAACGGCCGATGAAGTCATTCCTTCGCCATTTGATGAGCGAGTGCCGTCAACCGTCGCTCGTGTTATCACATAACCCTATTCGCATATGCTAACAATCAT